>NZ_ALOU01000138.1 GCF_000292345.1 Cupriavidus sp. BIS7 | reverse complement strand
GCGCTCCACGCCGGCCCAGAAGCCGCGGTCGAACGACGTGTATCGAACCAGCAGCCAGCCAATCAGGATCAGGCTGAAATCCGGCACCAGCAGAAGGGCGGAGGACATTGTCTCTCTTGTTTTTTGGTAGTTGTCACACCTGCGCCTTCGCCTTGCATTATGAAATGTGCAGCCTAGGGCAGATACGGATGGGTATTTTTTCAGAATTCCGGCAGCATGGCACGCTGAATTTCGTCTTGCCCGCGGTTTAGCAGCCGCCTGTCGCACCATGAAGTCCCTGATGTCTCCGTCCTGCCCGACCGCACTCTCCCGCCCACTTCGGCGCTGTGCCGCCACGTTGTGCGCAACGCTGGCGCTGTGCGTGCTGGTGCTGGCGCCACCGGCATCTGCCATGGAGATCGAGGGCGTGCGCTTCGACGAAGCAGCGCGGCTCGGCGGCAAGGAACTGCTGCTCAACGGCACCGGCCTGCGCTCCGTGTTCGTGATCAAGGGCTATGTAGCCGGCCTGTACCTGCCCGAGCGCGCGCGCAATGCCACGGTGGCGCTGGCTACGCGCGGGCCCAAGCGGCTGCAGTTGCGCCTGCTGCGCGAAGTGGATTCGGCCACGTTCGTCAAGGCGCTCAATGAAGGGCTGCGCGAAAACCATTCCGAGCTGCAGATGAATGTGCTGGCCGATCGCGTGGCGCAGCTCGAGCAGACCATGAACCAGGTGGGCACCGCGCGACGCGGCGACATCATCAATTTCGACTTCACACCCGAAGGCGGCACGATCGTGGCGCTCAACGGCATTCCACGCGGCCAGGCCATTCCTGGCGAGGACTTCTACCAGGCCGTGCTGCGCATTTTCCTGGGCGAACACCCGGTAGACCGCAGTCTCAAGCGCGGTCTGCTGGGCGGCTGATCCAAGCACGCCGACGCGCCGCGCCAATCCGCGCACGGCACATCGGCGATTCAAACCCTCCGGGCGCGATCCGCCCGGCTTTCTCGACGGGAGACCCTTTCCACATGCAAGCTCGCAAAACCGCACTGACCCTGGCCATCGCGGCAGTTGCCTCCGTGGCGTCGATTGCGCACGCGCAAAGCAGCTATCCGACCAAGCCGATCC
>NZ_ALOU01000137.1 GCF_000292345.1 Cupriavidus sp. BIS7 | reverse complement strand
GATCCGTACACCGATGGCGCGCGCGCTGGCAAGTTTGATCCGTACGTAGACGGCGCCAAGACCGAAAAGTAATCCTCTGCGGCGCCGATGCGCCCGATACGGCCTATGCGCCCGATGCTTCCTTCAGGAGCATCGGGCGTTCTGCTTTCTGCCAGGGCGTCCGCCCCGGCAGCAGCAATTCACGTTGTCAGCCCGGCTGCACGCCCGGCCGCGCAATGGCGGGCGCTCCATCCTTCAGCCATGGAAGGAAGCCGTGCAGGAAGCGCGAGGCCGCGGGCATGAAATAGCTGCCGTGGTGATAGCACGGGTCCAGCGTCGCGACGATGCGGCGCCCCGGGCCGCTGGCCGCATCGTCATAAAGTATCGAGCGACCTTCGACGGTATCCACCACCGACACCGCACCCGGCGGCGCGATCAGGTCGCCATGTCGGTGCCACGTGGCGTCAGCCAGTTTGAGGCGCGCGAACAGGCCGTGACCGGCATCGCCCACGCGCAGGCCCGAATCGGCGCCCGGCTCCAGCCACCACCAGAAATTGGTTTCGCCCTGTCGCCATTGCACGCCGTCCAGCCAGAGATCGGCCCGGCTTTCGCCGAGCGCCACGACCATCTTGCCGTCCGCCAGAAACCGCGCAATCGTCTCGCGGGCCGCGATCAGGTCCACCGGGTTCTGCCGGCTGGCCACATAGAGGCAATCGACCTGGCGCAGCTCCACCTCCGCCCGCGCTAGATCCGGAGCGTAGATATTGAGATCGAAGTACCTGCGCAGTGCCGGGTCGTTGAACGTTGCGTGATGGTAATAGGTGCCGCCATCCACGAATGCGATACGCATGGTCTACGCCTCCTTCTCGCCAGCAACGGCGGGAGCGCCCGCC
>NZ_ALOU01000136.1 GCF_000292345.1 Cupriavidus sp. BIS7 | reverse complement strand
GCCCTGCCAGCCCTCGGGCGCGTCCCCGCCAGCCGGCGTCAGGTCAACGGCGTGGCGCAGGCCCACCACGCGCGTGGCGATGATCCCGCATGCACGTTCGACATGGCGCGACAGGACAACGATCTTGCTGCCCGGCTGCACCGGTGTCGGGCCGTCGCCGCAATACATGCCGAAGTCGATCACGCCGAGCAGGTTGCCGCGCGCATTGACCAGGCCGCGATACCACGGCTGGGTCAGCGGCACGCTGGCGGGCTGGCGCATCTCGAGCACCTCGCCCGTTTCCATCAGCGGCAGCAGCCAGCCGCGCTGCCCCACCAGCACGCCCAGGTAGCTGTCGACGGCCGGAAGGTTGCGCGCCTCGCGCAGGCGTCGGGCCAGCATGGCCTGGTAGTCCTGCAGCCGGGTCTGGCGGGCACGAAGGTCTTGGCGCGGCGCGTTCATGATGGAAATACCGGTTGGTGAAACCTCGGGGCAAGTGCGCCGTGACGCGCCTGCCCACTTGCTGAAGCGGTTCTGGCCAGGCG
>NZ_ALOU01000135.1 GCF_000292345.1 Cupriavidus sp. BIS7 | reverse complement strand
GCCTGCGCGGCGCGCAATGTCGAGGCCGTGCTCACGCGCGCCGATCATCCGTCAGGCACCGACCGTCTTTCCGAAGTGGCGGCGAAGCTTGGGCTGGCCGACGACGCGATCGTCGTCAACGTGCAGGGCGACGAACCGCTGATCGACCCCACGCTGATCGATGAGGTGGCGCTGTACCTGGCCGCTCATCCTGATTGCGCGATTGCCACGGCCGCCCATGCGCTCGACGACGTGGCCGAGGTGTTCAATCCGAACGTCGTGAAAGTGGTCTGCGACAACGCGGGCCGCGCGCTCTATTTTTCGCGCGCGCCGATTCCGTGGGCGCGCGATAGCTGGTCAGCCGTGCCGGCGCAGCCTGCCGCCACGGCGCAGGTGCCGCTGCCGGCCATGCCGGTGCTGCGCCATATCGGCATCTACGCCTATCGTGCAGGCTTCCTGCGCCGCTTCCCGGCGCTGGCAGTCGCGCCGATCGAGCAGACCGAAGCGCTCGAACAGCTTCGCGCCATGTGGCACGGCGAGCGGATCGGGGTCATGGTGACAGCGGCCGCACCTGCTCCGGGCGTGGACACACCGGCCGATCTGGAACGCGTCCGCGCGCTCTGGGCACAGAACATGGCACAGGAAGGCCCGTGACAGCAGTCGCCCGCTGAAGTTCACACTGCTGCAACCTCGGCGGGGGCCGAATCCGCGCGGCCCATGGCATAATGCTTGCCGAAACAGAGCCAGTAAGGCGCGCCAGACGCGCCTTGCAAAGACTCGGTGGGGAGATAGAGATCGAGCCCGACCGGTTGTGCGCCGTTGCCTGTCCTGGCAAATGCAGCGCACCCGGCGCGTCGAGCATGACCTGACTCCGGCACATGCCTAGACCGGCACAGTCAGGCATCGCCGCGTAAGTCTTGCGTCAAGTTGCGGCGTTACCCTCCTTCCATACCTCCCGCCAGACCGAATTCAAATACCTTGAGGACCCGTAAATGCGTTTGATCCTGTTGGGCGCGCCTGGCGCCGGCAAAGGCACGCAAGCCAAGTTCATCTGCGAGAAGTTCGGCATTCCGCAAATCTCCACCGGCGACATGCTGCGCGCCGCGGTGAAGGCCGGTACGCCGCTGGGCATCGAAGCCAAGAAGGTGATGGACGCGGGCGGACTGGTGTCGGATGACATCATTATCGGCCTGGTGAAGGACCGTCTTAAGCAAGGCGATTGCCAGAACGGCTATCTGTTCGACGGATTCCCGCGCACGATCCCGCAGGCGGAAGCCATGAAGGAAGCCGGCGTGGCGATCGACTACGTGCTGGAAATCGACGTGCCGTTCGACGCGATCATCGAGCGCATGAGCGGCCGCCGCGTGCATGTGGCGTCGGGCCGCACTTACCACGTCAAGTACAACCCGCCGAAGGTCGACATGGTCGACGACGAAACCGGCGAGCCGCTGATCCAGCGCGACGACGACAAGGAAGACACGGTGCGCAAGCGTCTGGACGTGTACTCGCAGCAAACCCGTCCGCTGGTCGACTACTACTCGAACTGGGCCGCCAACGGTGATGCATCGGCCACGGTTGCGGCGCCCAAGTACCGCAAGATTGCCGGTCTTGGCGATGTCGACAAGATCACGGCGAGCGTGTTCGAAGCACTGAAGTAAGTCACGAGGCACGCTGTGCTTCAACAGGAAAGCGGCTCTGGGCAACCGGGCCGCTTTTTTATTTGCCGATCGGTTCGTATGGTTCGTAGAATAGGCGCTGATTTACGTTAACGTAAACGGCATTCACAACGAGGAGACAGACGCATGGACATTCAGGGCAACGTATTCATCGTCACCGGCGGCGCATCGGGACTGGGTGCAGGTACGGCGCGCATGCTGGCGGCCGCGGGCGGCAAGGTCGTGATCGCCGATCTGAACGAGGCTGCCGGCACGGCGCTGGCCGCGGAACTGGGCGGCCAGTTCGTCAAATGCGATGTGGCGTCCGAGGCCGATGGCCAGGCCGCCGTCGATGCCGCACTGAAGCTC
>NZ_ALOU01000134.1 GCF_000292345.1 Cupriavidus sp. BIS7 | reverse complement strand
AACGTGCCGACCTTCGCCGAACTGGGCCTGCCCGAAGTCAACGACGCCGCATGGTTCGGCCTGATCGCCCCCGCCAAGCTGCCGGCCGACATCCAGGCCAAGCTGAACGCCGCCGCCATCAAGGTGCTGGCAATGCCGGAAGTCAAGGCCAAGCTGGAGAAGCTCGGTGCCACGCCGGTGGGCGACACGCCGCAGCACTTCGCGCAGCAGATTGCAAGCGAAGTGGCCAAGAACAAGAAGGTGGCCGCGGCCGCCAAGATCTCCCTGGATTAATCACCGGCAATTCAGCATGACCGAAGCAGACCGAAAGACCTCGGAAAGCCCGTTCTTCCTGCAAATGCCGGAGGGCGAGTGCGGCCCGCTCTTTCTTGACTCCCCGCATAGCTGCACCACGTATCCGGCGGACTTCCACTACGCCGGCAACCTGCCGCTGCCGCTGCTGCGGCAGGCGGAAGACACGTTCGTGGACGAGCTCTACGCCGACGCGCCCGCGCGCGGTATCCCGCTGCTCTGCGCTGGTTTTCCGCGCAGCTACCTCGACGCCAACCGGGGCCTCGAGGAGATCGACGAGGCCCTGCTCGATGCGCCATGGCCCGGCGCCAAGCAGGAAACATCGAAGACGCGGCTCGGCAAGGGCCTGGTCTGGCG
>NZ_ALOU01000133.1 GCF_000292345.1 Cupriavidus sp. BIS7 | reverse complement strand
CGGCAAGTCGGAAGCCAGCAACGAAGCCAAGCCCGCCGAGCAGTCGCCGGCCAAGCAAGGCTGACCACGCAACACATAGGGAGCCAGATTCATGGCGAAGTTTTTCATCGACCGGCCGGTGTTCGCGTGGGTGCTTGCGCTGATCATCGTGCTGGGCGGCGCGCTTGCGATCCTGCAACTGCCGATCGCGCAGTACCCCAATATCGCGCCCCCGATCATCTCGGTCAGCACGACCTACCCCGGCGCATCGGCCAAGACCATCGAGGACACGGTGGTGACCCCGATCGAGCAGGAGCTCAACGGCGCGCCGAGCCTGCTCTATTACGAGTCGCAGAGTGAAGCGTCCGGCCTGGCCACGATCAACATCGCGTTCGCGCCGGGCTCGAATGCCGACCTGAACTCCGTGGAAGTGCAGAACCGCCTGAAGCGCGTGGAAGCGCGCCTGCCGGCGGAAGTGCGCCAGCAGGGTGTGCGGGTCGACAAGGCCGGCAACAACTACATGATGTTCATCACGGTCTCGTCCAAGTCCGGCAATTCGGACGCGATCGAGCTCGGCAACTTCGTGTCGGCCCAGGTCGTGGACTCGATCCGCCGCGTACCCGGCGTCGGTGCGGCTGACCTGTTCGGCACCGAATATGCAATGCGGATCTGGCTGGACCC
>NZ_ALOU01000132.1 GCF_000292345.1 Cupriavidus sp. BIS7 | reverse complement strand
AAGCAGCGATGCTGCAGCAACTCGGCCTTGAGCGTGCGGTGAAACCGCTCGTCCTTGCCTTGCGTCTGTGGGTGATAGGGCCGCGAGTGGCTGACCGCGATGCCCAGCTGCATCAGCCAGACCGTCAGCGCCGTGTAGCCCAGCCCGTCGGCGTCCCCGCCCCAGGGTGGCCCGTTGTCCATGGTCATGCGTTGGGGCAGCCCGTAGCGCCGGAATGTCGCGATCAGTCGCGGCTGGACCGTGGCGCCGCGCTGGTCGCCACAGGCCGCCAGGCACAGGTTGAAGCGCGAATGGTCATCGAGCACCGTCAGCGGATGGCACAGCCCGCGTGCGTTGCGCACGTAGCCCTTGAAATCCATCTGCCACAGGTCATTGGGCGCCGCGTGCTCGAAGCGCAGGAAGGGCGGGCGTCCGGCAGCCTCGCCTTCGCCCAGCCGGCCGTGGCGGCGCAGGATCTCGTGGACGGTGCTGGCCGCCGGCACCTCGGGTGCCCCGGCGTTCTGCAGCAGCCGCGCCAGCTTGCGCGCGCCCCAGTA
>NZ_ALOU01000131.1 GCF_000292345.1 Cupriavidus sp. BIS7 | reverse complement strand
GACATGTCCATCTCACGCCGCCTGCGCGGTTGTGCACCATGCCAGAGAACGAGAACTTTTCGCGCCCGATGCCGTCTCAGCCGCCCACGCGCACCCGTGATGTGATCCAGGTCAGCGAACTGAATCACGCCATTGCGGGGGTGCTCGAGCGAAGTTTTCCGCTCGCATGGGTAAGGGGAGAAATCTCGAATTTCACGCGCGCGGCAAGCGGGCACTGGTATTTCTCGCTCAAGGACGCGCGCGCGCAGATTCGCTGTGTGATGTTCCGTGGGCGAAACCAGTACGTGGATTTCGCACCGCGTGAAGGGGAGGCCATCGAGGTACGTGCCGTAGTGTCGATGTACGAGGCGCGGGGCGAACTGCAGCTTGGCGTCGAAGCCATGCGCCGGGCAGGCCTTGGCAATCTGTACGAGGCCTTCCTGCGGCTCAAGGAGAAGCTTTCGCAGGCAGGTCTGTTCGATACCGAACGCAAGCGCGCGATTCCGAGCCACCCACGTTCGATTGGCGTGGTCACTTCGCTGCAGGCTGCAGCCATGCGCGATGTACTGACCACGCTGCAGCGCCGCGCGCCCCACGTGCCAGTCATCGTCTACCCGGCACCCGTGCAGGGCGCGGGTGCGGCCGAGAAAATCGCGGCGATGCTCGATGTGGCCAGTACGCGGCGCGAGTGCGACGTGCTGATCCTGTGCCGCGGTGGTGGCAGCATCGAAGACCTCTGGTCGTTCAACGAGGAAGTAGTGGCGCACGCGATCGCGCGCTGTGCGGTGCCCGTGGTGTCGGGTGTCGGCCATGAAACCGATTTCACGATTGCCGACTTCGTCGCGGACGTGCGCGCGCCGACGCCCACAGGCGCCGCTGAACTTGTCAGCCCGGACCGCGCGCACCTGCTGCAGGCCACGCGCCGCGCACGAGACGCGCTGGCGCAGTCGATGGACCGCCAACTGGAACGCCGTGCCCAGCACCTGGAATGGCTTTCGCGCCGTTTGCGCAGCCCACAGGCGCAATTGCAGGAACGCCGCGCCCAGGTCGACAATCTGGCGCGGCATATGCGCGCGGCACTGCGCGATACGGTATCGGTGCAGCGCCACCGGCTAGACGTGCTGGCGATGCGCTGGCGCGCCTGCCGGCCCGACATCGGCGCGGCGCATGCGGAGCTTGGCCGCCTGGCAGCACGCCTGGACGCCGCGGCGGCAAGGCGTCACGAGCGCGAGTCGGCGCATCTTGCGCGCATGGCCGGAGCGCTGGAACTGCTGGCACCACAGCGCACGCTCGAACGCGGCTATGCGGTGTTGCTCGACAATCGAGGCCGGGCATTACGGTCGCCCGGCGATTTGCGTGCGGGCAGCGTGGTTGAGGCCCATCTGGCGGAGGGCGTGGCCGACATCGAGATCGCCGGAGTGCAGGCCAAGCTAGGTACTTTCTGATAGTCGATCCGGCCGCCCCCAGGGAAACTAACATGACACCAGGGGGCTTTCCGCCGGCGTTTGCGCGGGTCTGGCAAGTCACCTACAATCGGCAGTTCTCCCCACCCACAAACCGCAGAGACAGAACAATGGAACACACGCTCCCTCCTCTTCCGTACGCGCATGATGCCCTCGCTCCGCACATCTCCAAGGAGACCCTGGAGTTCCATCATGACAAACACCACCAGACTTACGTCACGAACCTGAACAACCTGATCAAGGGCACCGAGTTCGAGAGCGCTACGCTGGAAGCAATCGTCAAGAAGTCGTCCGGTGGCATCTTCAACAACGCCGCCCAGGTTTGGAACCACACGTTCTACTGGGAATCGATGAAGCCGAACGGCGGTGGCCAGCCGACCGGCGCCCTGGCTGACGCGATCAACGCCAAGTGGGGTTCGTTCGACAAGTTCAAGGAAGAATTCACGAAGGTGGCCGTTGGCACGTTCGGTTCGGGCTGGGCCTGGCTGGTCAAGAAGGCCGACGGCTCGCTGGACCTGGTGTCGACCTCGAACGCAGCCACCCCGCTGACCACCGACGCGAAGCCGCTGCTGACCTGCGACGTGTGGGAACACGCCTACTACATCGACTACCGCAATGCCCGTCCGAAGTACGTCGAGGCATTCTGGAACGTGGTGAACTGGGACTTCGCGTCGAAGAACTTCGCCTGAGTGTCTGAGCGAAATCCAGCTGAACGCTGGTAGTGAGAAGCCCCGCCCGTGCGGGTAATGCCGTTCAGTTAAGG
>NZ_ALOU01000130.1 GCF_000292345.1 Cupriavidus sp. BIS7 | reverse complement strand
GGTGCTGGCCATCCTGGCCGCCGCCGCGCCATTGCTGTCGCTGCTCTGGAAAGTCGAGCTACGCCAGGAACGCGGCGGCGTGCATCCGCTGCTGCCGCCTTCGCTGGTGCGGCTGCCAAGCGTGCGATTTGGATTCACCCTCGCCGCGCTGTTCTATGCGTGCTGGAGCGGGTTCATGTTCGTGCTGGCGCTGGCGCTGCAGAGCGGCGCGGGCATGACGCCGACCACCGCCGGCAATGCCTTTATCCCGCTTGGGCTGGCCTTCTTCGCTGGTTCGCTGTACAGCCCACGCGCGGTGAACGCGTGGGGGCGTACGCGTGTGCTGATTGCGGGCTGCCTGATCCAGATGGCTGGTATCGCGGCGCTAGGCTATACGCTGCGCCACGTCTGGCCCCATCCCGGCATCCTCGACCTGGCGATGCCCACCATGCTGATCGGATTTGGCAATGCACTCGTCGTGGGCTGCTACTACCGAATTGGCCTGGCCGACATTCCGGCGGATCAGGCTGGTGCGGGCAGCGCCGCGCTGACTACCGTGCAGCAGGCTTCGCTCGGTCTCGGCTCGGCGCTGCTGGGCACGGTATTCGCGCAGCGGCTGCACCATGGGGCGACGTACCTGGATGCCACGCTCGCCAGCTTTGCTGCCGAACTTTGCCTGATGACGGCCCTGGTTGCCGCCGCGCTGATCTATCACAACCGGCACGGCCAACCTGTGCTGGCCGCGCGTGCATCGCCTCAGTCGTCGTAACTGGCGGGCAGCTCGGGGAACAGGATTTCGGTGAATCCGAAACGCGTGAAATCCTTGATGCGCATCGGATACAGCACGCCGATCAGGTGATCGCATTCGTGCTGTACCACCCGCGCGTGGAAGCCGTCGGCCACGCGCTCGATCCGGTTCCCGTTCATGTCGAACCCCGTGTACTTCAGGCGCGTGTGGCGTGGCACCACGCCACGCAGGCCGGGCACCGACAGGCAGCCTTCCCAGCCATCCTCCATGTCGTCCGACAACGGCTCCAGCACCGGGTTGATCAGCACGGTCTTGGGCACGGTCGGCGCATCGGGGTAGCGCGGGTTGCGGTCGAACCCGAAGATCACCACCTGCAGATCCACGCCGATCTGCGGTGCGGCCAGGCCCGCGCCATTGGCGTGCTCCATCGTGTCGAACATGTCATCGACCAGCAGACGCAGTTCAGGCGTATTGAACTGCGTCACGGGGCGCGCCTTTTGCAGCAGGCGTGGATCGCCCATCTTCAGAATGTCCCGGATCATTGCGCGTTCTCCGTATCAGGCTGCGCCGGCCTCGGCCAGCAGTTTCAACATCCCCTCTTCATCCAGCACCGGCACGCCTAGCGACTGGGCCTTTTCAAGCTTGCTGCCCGCTTCGGCCCCGGCCACCACGTAGTCGGTTTTCTTCGAGACGGAGCCAGCCACCTTGGCCCCGGCCGCCTCCAGCCTCTCCTTGGCATCCTCGCGTGACATCGTCGGCAGCGTACCGGTCAGCACGAAGGTCTTGCCCGCCAGCGGCTGCGGCGCGCGCGCGGTCGGCGCTGCCTCAGGCCAGTGTACGCC
>NZ_ALOU01000129.1 GCF_000292345.1 Cupriavidus sp. BIS7 | reverse complement strand
ACATTGCGCGCCGCGCAGGCTTCGGCCACTTCGGGGGAGTCGGTGGCCACCACTGTGCGTTGCGCCGACGATGCGTGCGCGCGTTCGGCCACGCGCACGATCATCGGATGGCCGCCGATATCCGCCAGCGGCTTGTTGGGCAGGCGCGTCGAGGCCAGTCGTGCCGGAATGACGACGGTGAAGGCGGGAATGCTCATCGCGCGGATATCAGTTGCCGGCCGGTGCGGAGGGCTCGACCGGAACCACGCGGCCCGGCACCGACTGGCGCGCTTCGTCGGCCAGCATGACCGGAATGCCGTCGCGGATCGGGTAGGCCAGCTTGTCGGCGTGGCAGATCAGTTCCTGGGCGGCGCGATCGTATTCCAGCTTGCCCTTGCAAAGCGGGCAAACGAGGATTTCAAGCAGCCGGTTGTCCATCGTGGTGTTCCTTGTCGAGACTGTCGGCCATGCCGGTGGCAGCGGACTGCCCCACGGTGACGGGGGTGGCGATGGCCGGGTTGCGCGCCTGCACGACGCGGCGGATTTTATCGATCAGGCCCGCGTCGATCACGGGCGTGGTGGGGACGACCCAGATTCGCGGGTCGTCGAAGCGCTCGCATTTTACGGCATCCTTCTCGGTGATCAGGATCACGTCGGCTTCGAGCGCGGCGGGATTGTCCGCGAACGGGTCTTCCACGAAATCATAGTGGTCCGGCAGCGGCAGCGTGGCCGGGGACAGGCCCGCCTGGCGCAGGCTGGCGAAGAAGCGTTCCGGGTGGCCAATGCCCGCTGCCGCCAGCACGCGCCGGTCGGCGAACTTGGACACCGCGCACGACATCGTCGGATCATTGAGTTGCCAGGCCTCGTCGAGTTCCAGGCGCATGCCGTAGACGTCGGGCTTGTCGGGTGTGGCGCGGAAGTTCGGATCGTTGATCAGCGTGGCGTCGCGCGGCCGGGTCAGCGGCTCGCGCAGCGGGCCGGCGGGCAGCAGCATGCCGTTGCCGCCCATGCGCGTATCGAACATGACGATCTCGAAGTCGCGTTGCAGCTTGTAGTGCTGCAGGCCGTCGTCGAGCAGCAGGACATTGATGCCTGGATGCGAGACCAGCATCGCCTGCGCGCACAGCGCGCGGTCCGGGTAGACCCACACGGGGACGTCGGCGGCGCGTGCAATCAGCAACGGCTCGTCGCCGACATCCGATGCCTTCGACGTTGGCTTGACGCGCCGCGGATGGTTCAGCTTCACGCCGTAACCGCGCGAAACCACGCCAGGGCGAAGCCCCGCCTCGGTCAGCGCATGGGCCAGCGCGATGACTGCCGGAGTCTTGCCGGTGCCGCCCACGGTGACATTGCCCACCACGATTACCGGCATCGGCAGGCGCGTCGACTTGAACCAGCCCTGTTGATAGCCATGCCGGCGAATGCGTGCAATCAGGCCGAACAGCAGCGACAGCGGCCACATCAGCCACGCAAACCAGCCGCGGCGCTGCCATTGGGCGGTGACGAAGTCGGCAAGGGTGTGTTGGGGAGCGGCCATGAAGGATCGGGGATGGAAGCGGACGGCGCCACCGCAGGGGTGGCGCCGGGCGAATGCGGACATTATGGGCATTGCGCGGCGCATGCCGCAACCCCGCCGCCATCGGCGGCCGGAAGCCCCTAGCGTTGCTGGCTGCTCTGGGTGGCGAACGTCAGGCGCGACAGGCCTGCCAGCCGCGCGGCTTCCATCACATTGATCACGGCCTGGTGCGTGGCCTGGGCATCGGCGTTGACGATGACCACGGGCGGCTGCCCGTTGCCGGCCGGGCCGGCGGCACTGCGCAGCTGGTCGGCAAGGCTGGTGACGTCCTTCTGCTCCAGCACCTGCTTGTTGATCGAATAGACCCCGCGTGCCGAGACCGACACGACGATCTCGGTCGGGCGCTGTTGCGCACGCTCGGCGTCTGCGGTGGGTAGCTGGATCTGCAGTTCGGTGTAGCGCGAGTAGGTGGTAGTGATCATCAGGAAGATGAGGATCACCAGCAACACGTCGATGAGCGGGATCAGGTTGATCTCCGGCTCCTCGCGCCGCTGTCGGGAACGGAAATGCATGGCGCGCTCCCGCGACGTTACGCCCGCCGCTGCGGCAGGATGGCGTCGAGGAACGTGGTCGCGCGGAATTCCAGCTCGGCCACGTAGTCATCCACGCGGCGGCGGAAGTATCGCCAGAAAATCAGCGCGGGAATGGCGACGATCAGGCCGAATGCCGTGTTGTAGAGCGCGACCGAGATGCCGTGCGCAAGCTGCTCCGGATTGGCGCCGGTGCCGCCCTGGTTGCCGAAGATCTCGATCATGCCGATCACGGTGCCAAGCAGCCCCATCAACGGCGCCACGGAGGCAATCGTGCCCAGCGCGTTCAGGTAGCGTTCGAGGTCATGCGCCACGGCGCGGCCAGCTTCCTCGACCACGTCCTTGGCGGCATCGCGCGAGGTTTGCGGCTGCAGCACCACATGACGCAGGCCAGCGGCCAGCACGCGGCCAAGTGGCGAGCTCTTCTCGAGATGGTTGACGACCTCAGGCGTTGCCTTGCGCTGATGGGCGGCCGACAGGGCTTCCTCGTACAGCTTTGGCGGCAGGACTTTGCTGCGCTTGAGGGACATGAAACGTTCGACGATCAGCGCAAGCGCGATCACCGATGCGAGCAGCAGCGGCCAGATCGGCCAGCCGGCCGCTTGAATGATGGAAAACACGTGGACCCCCGAATTCTACAAACGAACGACAGACCCGAAATCAGAACAGATGAGGCTTGGCAGCCTTTGATACGCGCCAATCTTCCCGCGCGTAGCGGCATGCTCGAAAAATTGCAGGCGCCACTCTAACCCGCGCCTCGGCGCGCGGCAAGCCGCGCAAGTACGCGGTGTCTGCCGCGCGCGTCGCAGCCCGTCTGCAACTTTCCACACAGGCACGGGACAGGACTGTGGAACGGTTGTGGAAAGCTGCCGGAAAAGCGCGCTAACTCATTGATTGGCAAGGGGTGTATACGGTCTGCCTGATTTTTGGGCAGATGGCGGCACATGGGCGGCAGGTGCCAGCCCACGGCAATTCGAGCCCGTCCGGCGGGGACTTTCCACACGGAAACGGGACAGGATTGTGGATCGGTTGTGGAAAGCTATCGGAGAAATGTGCTAACCCATTGATTGGTAAAGGGGAAGGTATCGATGCTGAAAAAATGTGCAGCGCCTGCGGAACCTGGCCACCGGAACCTGCTGGAGATGTCGACCGCTTTCCACATACCGGCAGGACAGCATTGTGGACCGACTGTGGATAAGCGCGGGAGAAGGTACGTAAACCATTGATCTGATTGAACCTGTGTTGGCGTGCCTAAAAAATAGGCAATCCGGGTGCATCCGGTGCGCGGTGCGGCGAGGTCGACATCCGGCACGACAAACGTTGCTCCAGCGTATGTCCGATGCGGTTGCGTGATTTGTCCACAGCCCAGACCCTTGACAAATCATTTATCCAGAGCTTCTGTGGATAACTTTGTGAACAAGCCGAGGGCGCATCCGGTAAGTCGTTGACGCGTAAGGTTTTCTCTTACGTTGCCTGTTTTTTGCACCAACCGAAAGTTCATAAGAATCAATGGCTTGTACCGGATCATGCGGATCGCAGCCAAATGCGTGTGCAGAGTGCAGTGCCTCTTGACATAGCCGTTATGCTGT
>NZ_ALOU01000128.1 GCF_000292345.1 Cupriavidus sp. BIS7 | reverse complement strand
GCCGCAGCTTGCGCAGCGCCGCCTCGGCGGCCTCGTCTCCCGGCACATAGACCAGCAGCCGCGCACCGTTGCGCGGTGCGGTCCACCAGTTCGTCTGCGTCAGGTTGAATGCCCCGGTTTCCGGGTGGGTGAACTGCTTGACGTGGTTCTGGATGCCACGCACCTGATAGCGCTGCCACAGGTCGCGAAACAGCTCCGACACTTCCATGTAGCGCTCAAGCTGCGCCTCCCAGACGGGATCGTGCACATGCTCGGCCATCGCGGCGCGATACAGCGCCACCATGCTGGCGATCATGTCGTGCCAGTCCACCACGATCGCGCGCCACGCGGGGTGCGTCAGTGCCAGATAGATGCAGTTGCGATCCTCGATCGGCAAGTTCGGCAGATCGACACCAAGCAGCCTGCAGTAGGCCTGGTTATGCGCGACGATATCGAACCGCGCGTTCTGGACCAATGCCGGGATCGGGTCGAGTTGATCGAGAATCCGCTGCGTCGTCGCGGACACTGTTTCGCAGACCGATGTCCCGGCCAGCGGTGCAGGCCGCTGCATGCCGGCCAGCGTGAACAGGTGCTCGGTTTCGGTCGGCGTGCATTGCAGCGCGGCAGCCACCGCGTTGAGCACCTTCGGCGATACGCGGATCGGCCGGCCCTGCTCCAGCTTCGTGTACCACGTGATGCCGATATCGGCCATCGCGGCCACTTCCTCGCGTCGCAGCCCCGGCGTGCGCCGGCGCCCCATGCGTGACAGGCCGAGCCGTGCCGGGTCCAGGTTCTCCCGACGCGCGCGCAGGAATGCGCCCAGTTCCTGCTCGCGACCGGTGCTGGCAAGCTCTTCGGTTTCGTCCACATCCAGCAGTGCGCGCGTTTCCTGGCGTGCGTTCATGACAAGTCACTCCCTGGCTAAGCTGACACTAAGGCTGACACTATTTATACCAGTCTAACTGGACTCTTGTACCAGTCTGGTTGAGCCACCATACTCCGGTCCTCAAGCGTTGTCGAGGCCAGAATCGTCATGCAATCACACTCCTCCAATCCCTCCCTTGGCCGTGCAGGGCTGTATGTCCTGCTGGCTGGCCAGTTACTGCCGCAGATCGACTTTTCGATCGTCAATGTGGCCCTGCATCCCATCGAGCACTCGCTTCAGGCGACGCCTTCCGAGCTGGAACTGCTGGTGGCCGTCTATGGCGTGGCGTTCGCCGTATGCCTGGCCATGGGCGGCCGGCTCGGCGACAACTTCGGCCGCCGCCGCATCTTCAACATTGGCGTGCTGCTGTTTGGCATTGCATCGTTGCTGTGCGGCGTGGCCGCGTCCATGCCAATGCTGCTGGCCGCACGGACACTCCAGGGCGCGGCGGCGGCGCTACTGGTGCCGCAGATCCTGGCGACGATCCACGTGGGCCTGCGCGGACATGCGCATTCCCGCGCGCTGGCGCTGTTTGCGTCGATTGGTGGCATCGCGTTCATCATCGGGCAGGTACTCGGCGGCTTCCTTGTCGATGCCGATATCGGCGGCCTGGGCTGGCGCAATGCATTCCTGATCAACCTGCCCGTGTGCGTGGCAATTCTTGCCTTGTCGCATCGCGTGATCCCCGAAACGCGACGCGAGAATGCCGCAGGCATCGACATTCCGGGCACTGCGCTGTTGGCGGCCGTGATCCTCTCGATCCTGCTGCCGCTG
>NZ_ALOU01000127.1 GCF_000292345.1 Cupriavidus sp. BIS7 | reverse complement strand
GTGCGGGAGAGGGGAGCAACAACCATCAAGCCCGTACGGCGTCGCGAGCATCCACGTCATCGCGATTCGCGTAACGTGCGGCTATCACCGAGCAGACGATCAACTGCAACTGGTGGTACACCATCAACGGCAGTACCAGCAGGCCCAGGGCCGGATGGCCCGCGAACAGGATCTTGGCCATCGGGATGCCGTTGGCCAGGCTCTTCTTCGAGCCGCAGAACACGGCCGTGATCTCGTCTTCCACCGAAAAGCCCAGGCGGCGCGCGGTGAACGTGGTGGTGCCCAGGATCACGAACAGCAGCACGGCAGCGATACCCATCACCGCACCGATGGTCTGCCAGTGGTACTGGTGCCACAGGCCGGCAGCCGTGGCATCACAGAACGACGAATAGACAATCAGCACGATCACGCCGCGGTCGATCTTGTTGGTGATCTGCTTCTTCTTCGCCAGCCAGTTGCCGATCAGCGGACGTGCAGCCTGGCCCAGCGCGAACGGCAGCAGCAGTTGCAGCGCCACGCCCATCAGCGCGCGGCCCAGCGGCATCGACGCGCCGCTGGCGCTGATCACCAGGCCCATCAGCAGCGGGGTCAGTGCCATGCCGATCAGGCCCGAGATCGTGGCGTTGAAGATGGCGCCGGGCACATTGCCGCGTGCCATCGACGTCATCGCCACCGACGACGACACGGTAGACGGCAGCGCGCACAGGTAGAACACGCCAAGCAGCAGTTCGGGCGGCAACGTGTTGCGCAGCGACAGCATCAGCAGCGCGCCGATGATCGGGAACACGATATACGTGAACGCCTGCACGAACGCGTGCAGGCGCCAATGTTTTGCACCGGCAACGAGCTTGTCGCGCGACAATGCGGCGCCGTGCAGGAAGAACACCAGCGCAACACCGAGATTGGTGACCACGCCAAGATGCAGCGGGCCGTTTCCTGTACCGACTTCCGGTGCGATCAGTGCCACGCCAATGGCGGTCAGCATGATCAGCACGAACCCGTCGATCAGGTCATAGATCTTCTTGAAGGGGGCGAGAATGGCAGACATTGGTTGGGGATAGTGCGTAAGGGTTTCCGCTTGGTATTGGACTCTGGTCGTGTCTAGAATGCAAATTCATTTATTTCATCCATTCATCTCATCGTTGCATGAATTACACACTGCGGCAGTTGCGGGTCTTTCTGGCGGTAGCGGGGCATGGCAGTTTCAGCCGGGCAGCGGATGCCGTTGGGCTGACACAGCCGGCGGTGAGCCGGGGTGTGGCCGAGCTTGAAGAAGCACTTGGCGTGCGCCTGCTCGATCGCACGACACGAGAGGTGGTGCTGACCGACGCCGGAACGGCGCTGGTGCCGGCGCTGGAACGGCTGCTGGGGCAACTGGACGACACCCTCGAGGAAACCCGCCAGTCCGGTGAGCGCTATCGGGGACGTGTAGTGATAGCCAGCGCGCCGACG
>NZ_ALOU01000126.1 GCF_000292345.1 Cupriavidus sp. BIS7 | reverse complement strand
TGCGCGCGCTCGGTCATGCCGGCAAGGTACGCAGCCCCACCTATACGCTGTGCGAGCCCTATGAGGTTGCGCGCGCCGATGGCTCGCCGCTGACGGTCTATCACTTCGATCTCTACCGATTTGCCGACCCCGAGGAATGGATCGACGCCGGATTCCGCGACTGCTTCGCGGAACCGGCCTTCAACCTCGTGGAGTGGCCGGAGAAAGCGGGCTCCCTGCTTGGGGAACCGGACCTCCATGTGTTGCTCCAATCGGACAATCGTGTCTCGCAATCGGCCAGTGGCGAGCGCGATGCGGGCGAGGATCGCCGCATGGCCACACTGCACGCCTATACTGCCACTGGACTTACCCTGCTGAACGCATGCTGATCAAGCGACTCGCCACCGACCGACCCGATGGACCCGATGGACTGCTGCAGGCCCGCCGCAAATGGATGGCGCAGGCGCTCAAGCTCGGTGCCGGTACCGTTGTCCTGACCATTGCCGGGCCGCAGATTGCCTTTGGCGCCGGCATCGTCGCCGTGCGCGTCTGGCCGGCCGAGGATTACACGCGCGTGACCATCGAATCCGATGAGAAGCTCGTGGCCGTGCATCAGATGATCCGCAATCCGGACCGGCTCGTGGTCGATATCGACGGGCTCGATCTCTCGCCCACGCTGCGCGAGCTGGTGGCCAAGATTACGCCGAACGATCCGTATATCCAGTCTGTGCGCGTGGGGCAGAACCGTCCGCGCGTGGTGCGGATGGTGTTCGACCTCAAGGAAGACGTCTCGCCGCAGGTGTTCACGCTGGCGCCGATCGGCGACTACCGCAACCGGCTCGTGTTCGACCTGTATCCGGTCAATCCGCCCGATCCGCTCTGGAAGCTGGTGCGCGATACCGAGGACAAGCAGCGCCGCTTCGCCGCGACGCCGCCGCCTTCGGGCAGCGAGGGTGTCTCCGGCGCGCCCGCCGGCGCGGAAGAGGACGCGATTGGCGCGATCGTGCGCAAGTTCGAGGACCGCGACCAGATTCCGGCCCCGACCACCGCGCCGCCGCCTGTCGTGGCCGCCGTAAAGCCGAAACCGTCCACACCGTCCGCTGCGCCCGTGCCAGTGGCCCCGCCACCGATGGCGCAGACCAACGTGCCGCCGCCCAGCCAGTTCAAGATGCGCCGGCTGCTGACCGTGGCGCTGGATCCGGGTCACGGCGGCGAAGACCCGGGCGCCATTGGGGCGGCGGGCTCGCGCGAAAAAGACGTGGTGCTGCAGATCGCCACGCGCCTGCGCAAGAAAATTGATTCCGAGCCGAACATGCGCGCGATGATGACGCGCGATTCGGACTTCTTCGTGCCGCTGAACGTGCGCGTGCAGAAGGCCCGCCGCGTGCAGGCCGACCTGTTCGTGTCGATCCATGCCGATGCCTTCGTATCGCCCGAGGCTCGCGGCGCGTCGGTCTTTGCGTTGTCCGAGCGCGGCGCATCGAGTTCGGCCGCACGCTGGCTGGCCAACAAGGAAAACAACGCCGACCTGATCGGCGGCACCAACATGGGCAACAAGGACGCCCAGGTGTCACGCGTGCTGCTGGACCTGTCCACCACCGCGCAGATCAACGACAGCATGCAGGTGGGCAAGGCCGTGCTGCAGGAGATCGGCGGTATCAACAGGCTGCACAAGGGCAGCGTGGAACAGGCCGGGTTTGCGGTGCTGAAGGCGCCCGATATCCCGTCGATCCTGATCGAGACCGCGTTCATCAGCAATCCCGAGGAAGAGCGCAAGCTCAACGACGACGCGCATCAGGAGCAGCTTGCCAACGCGATCCTGCGAGGCATCAAGGCGTACTTCGCGAAGAATCCGCCGCTGTCGAAGAATCCGTCGGTGTAGCAGGTTTTCTCCCCTCTCCC
>NZ_ALOU01000125.1 GCF_000292345.1 Cupriavidus sp. BIS7 | reverse complement strand
GGGGCGGGGCCCGCAAGCCGATAGGCGCGTCTGCGTGCCGTCATTCGCGCTGGCGGATGACGCATGGCTGTGTCCTCTCCGGCGTTCTATTCGTATTGTTGTCATTGGCTCGTAATACTCACGGCCGATACAGAGCGACAAGCGTGCCAGTGTCATGCAACTGCTTGTTCTGAAAGGCTTGCAGGCCGTTGGCGCGCCACGTATCCGCGTGGCGGTGCGGCATGCCGGCAGGTTCGGTTACGCCGTTGTAACCGCGGGCCGGAAAGTCGGCCGGAAGCGCGCGCACATGTGCAACAGCCCAACCAGGCGACTCTGGACGGTTCGGGGTGGCCTGGCTTTGGCGCAGGGCGTGCCGGTGGGACGCGCAGACCAATTTCGGGGATCTATGTGAGACGCATTTGCCGTCCACCGCCTCATCCGGCGCCCGATTGCACGGCGAGCCCCGGGGAAGTCGTTGCCCTATGTCCGCTGATGCAGCCAAAGTCCCCTGTGCACCTTGTTGCAATGCTGAAACAGCCAGCTAGGCAGGGCGCACCCCGCAGAAATGGGTACGCCTG
>NZ_ALOU01000124.1 GCF_000292345.1 Cupriavidus sp. BIS7 | reverse complement strand
GCGCCCGCCTCGATCCAGTCCAGCATCTGTGGCGCGATGCGCGCGGCGGAGGTCTGATCGTTGATGTACATCCAGCAGGTGTTGCCGCCGTGCATGAAGACCTGCCCACCGGCCGGGCGTTGCCACACCCAGTCCAGCGGCGAACCGTCCTTGCGCAGGCGATGCAGCACCACGGCGCCGCGCGGAGCCGGATTGGCGCCCCGGCCGTAGAACCCGGCCACTCCGCGCCGGAAACTCAGGTCTTCGCATGCAACACCTTCGAACACCGGGTGTGCATGCACGCGCTCCACCATCAGGTCTTCAACGCCACGGCCGGCCGCCACGCGATAAGGTTCCAGTTCGTCGAAGACCGGATAGACGAGATGGCCGTTGAAGACCAAAGTGCCGCCGGCATCAAGATGCGTGCGCAGCATGGCGCGATGGGTCAGCAGCGCACGCTGGTCGATATGCGCCTCGATCAGGATGGTGCGACGGCCCTGGAAATCCTCGCTGCGCAGGTCGCGTAATGAGCGGGACTCCATGCCGCGCGCCTGCAGCAGCGCGGTAAAGGCCGGCAGCTCGTGAGAGATGGCACGGACGTGCAGGACGTTGTTCATGGTGATGATTTCGGGTTCTCCATCAACGGTTGTGAAAACACCGGCACGGCTGTGCCGGCTCCGGGAAGTTCCTCCAGACGGACGCGGCGCACGCGCATGCGATACAGCCGCGACAGTGCAGCCTCGTCCATGACCGTGTCCGGCGTACCGAAGGCATGGCTGCCCTCCCCGAACAGCAACACCGCATGACTGGCAAATTCCAGCGCATGCTGTGGCGAATGGGTGCTGAACAGCGTGGTGATTCCGTCAGCGGCGAGGTCGGCCAGCAGCCGCAGCGTCAACGCCTGGTTGCGCCAGTCCATCGCGGCGGACGGTTCGTCGAGCAGCAGC
>NZ_ALOU01000123.1 GCF_000292345.1 Cupriavidus sp. BIS7 | reverse complement strand
TCTCCCGCACGGCGGGAGAGATGGAATGAACACCGCCCACTCCCTACCGCCAAGCCACGCCTCAGAGCGCCGGAAATGACAAAGGGGCTCTCGCTTGACCGACGGCATCGATGTGCCAAAGTGAAAGTGCGACTATCACTTGAGGTCGAGGAGAGCCCAAATGAATGCTATGACATATGGGCTGGACATTGCAAAGTCAGTGTTCCAGATGTACTGGGTAGACCCATCCAGCGGGGAAATTCACAACCGTCGCTTCCAACGCCGGGAGCTGATTGAGTTCCTGTCCAATTGCCCGGCAGGGAAGGTGGCGCTTGAGGCCTGTGGCGGCGCACACTGGTGGGCACGCAAGATCCGGAGTTTGGGCCATGAGCCCGTCCTGATTCACCCGCGCTACGTGCGCGCGTTCGTGCGTACCAACAAGACCGATGCGGCCGATGCGCGCGCGATCTGGACCGCGGCCCAACAACCCGGCATGCCGGTGGTAGCTGTCAAGAGCGAAGAGCAGCAAGCCTTGTTGTCACTCCACCGGATTCGTGAAGGTCTGGTGCAGACGCGCACCCGGGAATGCAATCAGTTGCGCGGATTGCTGGGCGAGTACGGCCTGTACTTCGCCAAGGGGCGCAAGGCTTTGCTCGCCGAGCTACGGACCCGCCGGGCCGAGATCGAGCAGGGCGTACCGCCCACGCTGTTGCGCGCCATCGAGCGGCAACTGATGGCGTTGCGCCAACTCGATGAACAGATCCAGCTGATTGAGCGCGACATCACGGCGTGGCTGCAGTCCGAGCCTGCAGCGCAGACCGTCGAGGCAATTCCCGGCATCGGCGCCATTACCGCCACGGCCCTGGTGGCCACCATGGGCGCGGCCCAGGCCTTCCGCTCAGGCCGAGCCTTCGCGGCTAGCCTGGGTCTGGTTCCCACCCAATCCGGCACGGGCGGCAGCGTGCACCTGGGCCATATCAGCAAACGTGGGGATTCCTATCTGCGACGACTGCTGATCCATGGCGCGCGCGTTGTCCTGACGCGATCGAGGCACCGGCCGGCCTGGGCCGAGGCTTTGCTGGCGCGACGACCGACGAATGTGGTCGTCGTGGCACTGGCCAACAAGATGGCCCGAGCGGCCTGGGCGCTGCTTGCCCATGGTCGCCAATACGATCCCAACTATGTGAGCCAGCGACCGGCCTGAACTGCTCGGCCCCGGCCGCTGGCTCGATCCCTTATATATCCTTCACGGCTGCATAGGCTAGGAATGAGTCAAATGGCGAACTAGGTCGGACCGTGGGAACCCAAACCTGACACTCCCCTTGGGCCCAGAGCCCGCGGGAGAGATGAGGACGTTCCCAGCTGCTTCCATTGAGGCCCGCGGTCAGTTCCGCACGAGGCCGTATATAAGACCGCAGCCGATTCCTACGACTCCCACAAGACTCAAGCTTCGAACCTTTGCATCCGGGGCGGTGTTCATATAAGGGGAG
>NZ_ALOU01000122.1 GCF_000292345.1 Cupriavidus sp. BIS7 | reverse complement strand
TAGGGCTTGTCGACAAAGACCCGCAGCGTGATGTCTCTACCATTCGGCTCGAGTTGGTAGGCCACTACATGGCCGACCTGCACGCGACGATAGTAGACCGGCGATCCGATGTCGAGCGAGCCCAGGTCTTGTGCACGGAGCACGAACTGCCTCCCCGAGGCATCGGTGGTGATGGCTGGCGGGACTTCGAGTCCGGTGAAGCTGTGTGTAGTCTCGGCGGAGTTTCCTGCATCCACGCCAATGTATGCGCCAGACAGCAGCGTCTCCAGCCCCGACACGCCGCTGATGGCGAAGCGTGGCCGTACCACCCAGAAGCGTGTATCCGCCACGGCGAAGCTCGCGGCATCCTTTGTCAGCGCAATCGTCGCGATCACATGCGAACGGTCCGCCGCCAGCCGTGCCGTCTTGACCAGTCCGATATCGACGTCCTTGTAGCGCACGGGAGTCTTTCCCGGCGTCAGGCCTTCGGCGGTGCGGAATGTGACCGTGATCTCGGGCCCGCGCGACGCAAGCGTGTTGATCAGCAGCGAGAGTCCGACCACCGCCGCAACGAGAGGAATCAGCCAGACCAGCGAGGGTAGCCAGCGCGAGGGAGGCTTGCGTTCAGGCTGCGGTAGACCCGATAGACCCGATAGACCCGGTAGATCGTGGGGCGGGGGATGGTCAATGAGTTCTGGCATGTTCTGAGTGCGGAAATTCGATGAGGGAAGACGACGTCTCGAGCGCATCCCACAGCAGGCGGGGATCAAAGCTCATTGACGCGAGCATGGTTAGTACGACAACGGAGGCAAAGGCCAGGGCCCCGGCACCGGGCATGATCGTGGCCAGCGCACCGACCCGCACCAGCGAGGCCAGCATTGCCACTACGAAGATATCGAGCATGGACCACCGGCCGATGACTTCGACCAGCGCGTAGAGCCGGGTCCGCTCGCGGATGCGCCAGGTCGACCCGCGGCGCACCGATAGCAGCAACAATGTCAGGATCATCATCTTCAGCAGCGGCACGACGATGCTGGCGGTCAGCACGACCAGGGAGAGCATGTGCGAGCCGGACAGCCACAGATAGACCACGCCGGACATGATGGTGTCGCGCTGCGTGCCGAAGATTGACTGCGTCACCATAATCGGCAGCAGATTGGCCGGGATATACAGGAGGTAGGCTGCCAGCAGAAAGGCCCAGGCGCGCGTTACGCTGGCCGGCTTGCGATGATGCAGTACGGCGCCGCAGCGCGGACAAGCTTCGGCCTCGGCCGTCATCGGACTGAGCAGGTCGCAAGCGTGGCACGACAGCAGTCCGCGCGACGTGGCCGTGGCGTAAGTCGATCGAGCCGAGGTCATGATGCGGCATCCGGCGAACAAGGCGGTAAGTCATCGATTCCGTGCGCGTCCATGTAGTGCCACAGTTCACGCGGATCGAAGGACAGGATGCAGGCAAGCACGACCACGAGGGCGCCGAACGACCAGAGGGCGGCGCCCGGCAGCACCTGTGCGATGGTGGACAGCTTCACCACCGTGACCAGCACGCCGATCATGAACACTTCGATCATGCCCCACGGCCGCGTCTGGCGAATGCCGCGCACGATGCAATCGAAACCGGGTGGTCTGCG
>NZ_ALOU01000121.1 GCF_000292345.1 Cupriavidus sp. BIS7 | reverse complement strand
GGCTCGTCGAGCAGCAGGATGTCCGGTTCGGCAACCAGGCCCTGTGCCAGCGCTACCCGCTTCTGCAGGCCGCCCGAAAGCGCGTCCACGCGCACATGGGGGTCGAGCCCAAGCTTGGCCAGCGTGGTTTCCACGCGGGTGCGCAGCTTCCAGGCGTCGGCGGCGTCCAGCTCGGCCTGCACACGGTGCAGTTCGGCCAGCGTGGCTTCGTCGTTGTGGGTTTCCAGCTTCTCGAGCGCGGCGTCATAACGCAGCAGCAGGTCGTGGGCCTCGCCCATCCCCTGGCTTACCGCGTCGAACACGGTCAAACCCGGCTCAAATTGCGGCTCTTGCGCCACATATGTGGAAGTCACGCCGCTCTGGCGCGCAATCAGGCCGTCATCGGGCGCCGACGTGCCGGCCACGATCCGCAGCAGCGACGACTTTCCCGTGCCGTTGCGGCCGATCAGGCCGACGCGTTCGCCTGCTTCAATGGAAAAATCGGTGTGGTCGAGCAATGCCACGTGGCCGAAGGCCAGTTGGGCATCGGAAATGGAAAACAGGGCCATGATGGGTAAGACGGAGTAGGCCCAAGATTGTAGACGAGTCGCCGGGCCGCCGAACCCCGAGTCATGGAATCGCCTGACGGCACCCCGCTCTCGCGCCCAAAAAAAAGAAGGGCCCGTTCGCACACGGGCCCAAGAGTCTCTCCTCGGTGCCCTGCTCGCAAGGCACGATTGAAGAATATCCACTCCCCGCACGCCCCAGAAGTCGGATAAGTCCGTAAGGGAAAGCCCCCGTCAACCCGGGTCAGACCGAAGCGTTGCGTACCGGGAACGCCTGCAAGGCCTTGAGGCGGGCGACTAGCAATTGCAGTTGTGTCTCCGCCGCCGCCCGTGGAACAATCGGCGACGTCGGACTTCTCCGAACGCACAACAAGAAGCACAACAAGAGCAGCACCACGAAGTACCACGGAACACAGAGCCGGAACGATCCGGCCAATCGGCGGCCACGCGCCGCCTGGGTTATTTCTGACTATTTTCGACGGATGTCATCCATGACCAATTCGGGCCTGCCACGCCGCGCCTCGTCACGAGGCCTTGCGTCTGTCGTACTTTCCATTGCCGCACTGCTGAGCCTGCCGGCCGTACCGGCGGCACAGGCGGCGTCCAACTCCGTCGTACTGCGCATCCAGCAGACCGGCGCCATCCGCATCGCACATCGGGAAAGCTCCGTGCCGTTCTCGTTCATTGCGGACGGCAAGCCGGTGGGATATGCCGTCGACCTGTGCCTGAAGGTGGCGGACGCCGTGCGCACGCAGCTCAAGCTGCCGCAACTGCGCGTGGAATGGGTGCCGGTGACGCCGGCCAATCGCATCCAGGCCATCGTGGACGGCAAGGCCGATCTCGAATGCGGATCGACAACCAATAACCGCGAGCGCCGCGAACAGGTGGCCTTCACGATTCCGCACTACATCGCCGGCAGCCGCATGCTGGTCAAGGCCAATTCCGGCATCCGCAACTGGAGCGACCTGCGCGGCAAGACAGTCGCCTCCACCACCGGCACGACCCCGTTGGCAATGCTCCGGAAGATGGACGAATCCGGCGCCATGGGCTGGAAGGTCGTGGAAGCCAAGGACCATGCCGAAGCTTTTGCCATGGTGGAATCGGGCCGCGCCGACGCGTTCGTGATGGATGACGTGCTGCTGTTCGGCCTGCGCGCCAACGCGAAGACCCCGGCATCGTTCACCGTCACCGGCGACCTGCTGACGATCGAACCGTACGCGATCATGCTGTCCAAGAACGACACCGAGTTCAAGAAGATCGTCGACAAGGCCATGGTCAGCGCCATCTACGACCAGGACACGCAAAAGCTCTACCGCAAGTGGTTCCAGCAGCCGATCCCGCCCCACGGGATCACGCTGGATATCCCGATGAGCTACCTGCTGCGAGATTCGTTCAAGTTCCCGAGCGACAAGGTAGCTGATTGAGATGCTGATCCTGGCACCTACCTCGCTCCCCTCTCCCACGAGTG
>NZ_ALOU01000120.1 GCF_000292345.1 Cupriavidus sp. BIS7 | reverse complement strand
GCCCCTTGTATGTCGCACAATTCGGTCTGGATGCATCAGATCGATGGCCCCAGGATCTGGGCGAGAGCCCAAGTTCGAGGGAGAGCGAGGATCGGTGCATCCATTTCTTGGTAGCGTTTAGCCTAAGCCCGAACGGTTGGAAGGCAGCACGCCGCATTGACACAAGGATGGGACAAGCCGAATGGATATCAAGGCAGTAGGGATTGACGTCAGCAAGACGACGCTGGATGTGGACACGCTACCCGAACGGGCAGCCCGGCAGTTCACGAATGACGACGCCGGGATCAGCGCATTGCTGACCTACCTTGCCGAGCATAACGGACAGGGCCAGATCGAGCGGGTCGTGCTGGAAGCGACCGGAGGCTTTGAAACCCGGGCCAGCATCGCCCTGGCTGGCGCAGGCCTGCCGGTGGTGGTGGTCAATCCCAAGCAGGTCAGGGACTTTGCCAAGGCGTGCGGGATATTGGCCAAGACGGACCGGCTGGATGCGCACGTGTTGGCGCGCTTTGGACAGCAGATCCGGCCTCCGGTGCGAGCGCTGCCAAGCGAAGCCCAGCGCGAGTTTGCCGATCTGCTGGACCGGCGCAGCCAGCTGGTGACAATGCGCGCGCAGGAGAAGGCGCGGGTCGTCACGGCTCCCGTCGTAGCGCTCAAGAGCTTGAAGGAGCATATCGAGTGGCTGGACGCGCGGATCAAGTCGCTGGACATCGATATGACCCATGCCCTGCGCACCAGCGAGGCGTGGAAGCAGAAAGTTGAACTGCTCGACAGCATGCCCGGCGTGGGTAAGGTGACGGTGTTCACGCTGCTAGGCCGGCTGCCGGAGCTGGGGCAACTCAATCGCCAGCAGATCGCAGCGCTGGTTGGAGTTGCGCCGTTCAACGACGATAGTGGCAAACGGCGAGGCCAGCGCTATATCCGGGGTGGGCGCACGGAGGTGCGCAACATCCTGTACATGGCAGCGGTTACCGCTATCCGCCACAACCCGGTCATACGGGAATTCCACCAGCGCCTGAAGGCGGTGGGCAAGCCCTCAAAGCTTGCCCTCACCGCCTGCATGCGCAAGATCCTGACGATCCTGAACTCCATGATCAAAACCGGTCAGCCGTGGGAGAACAGACTCCCGGCTTGACACGGTTGCTCTCCC
>NZ_ALOU01000119.1 GCF_000292345.1 Cupriavidus sp. BIS7 | reverse complement strand
CTATGTTCCCGGTCTATACAGAGCGGGAGAGGGGTTGGGGGAGAGGGCCAGCGACTGAAGCACCAACCACGTTGGT
Source organism: Cupriavidus sp. BIS7 (assembly GCF_000292345.1). Classification (GTDB taxonomy): domain Bacteria; phylum Pseudomonadota; class Gammaproteobacteria; order Burkholderiales; family Burkholderiaceae; genus Cupriavidus. Next base: position 6,490 of record NZ_ALOU01000119.1, on the reverse strand, counting down.
CAGTGACGAAAGGCTTTGCCCTCTCCCCCACCCCTCTCCCATTTGCATGGGAGAGGGGAGCAAACCGCCAGTGCTTCAATCCGCCAGCGCCATCTCCAGCACCCTCGCCACATGCATCGCTTCCCTGTCTGCGCCATCGTGAATCTGATGGCGGCAGCTTGTGCCATCGGCCACTACCAGCGTCTGCGCATCGGCCTTGCGCACGGCTGGCAGCAGTGACAGTTCTCCCATCCTCATCGACGCGTCATGGTGCTCGGCCTCGTAGCCGAAGTTGCCTGCCATGCCGCAGCATGACGATTCGATCAGCGCAGTCTTGAGTTCAGGAATCCAGCCCAGCACCTGCTCCACGGGCCGCACGGCGTCGAACGCCTTCTGATGGCAGTGTCCGTGCAGCAATGCCTGCGTGCGGCCAATCGGTTTCAGCGCCGGCGTGAATCGCCCGGCGGCATGCTCCCGGACCAGGAACTCTTCGAACAGGAACGCATTGTCGGCAAGCACGCGTGCCGCATCGCCGTAGCCGTACTGCAGGAACTCGTCGCGCATCGACAGCAGGCAGGACGGTTCCAGACCGACGACCGCCACACCGCGCGATACGAAAGGCAGCAGTGCATCAATTGCGCGTCTTGCTTCCGCTTTTGCTTCATCGACGAGGCCCGCGGCCAGGAACGTGCGGCCGCAGCACAGCGGTCGCTCGCCGGGCACGCCCGACAGATGCACGGTGTATCCAGCGGCTTCCAGCACACGCTGTGCAGCGCGTGCGTTTTCCGGCTCCATGTGGTTGTTGAACGTGTCGACGAACAGCACGACCTCCTTGCCGCCGACTGGTTTCGGCACGTAGTCGTTGCGCAGGAACGCGGGTTGCCAGCGCGGCAACGAGCGCCGTGCCGACAGCCCAAGCAGCGTTTCAGTCAACCAAGGCAGGCCGGGCACGCGATCTCGCAGGTTGAACAGCCACGGCAGCGCGCTGGCGATCGCCGCGTAGCGCGGCAGAAACGCCACGAGCCGGTCGCGCGTGCGCAGGCGTCCCGCGCGGGCGTGGGCAGCGCGTACTTCGATCTTCATCTTCGCCATGTCCACGCCGGTCGGACAGTCGCGCTTGCAGCCCTTGCACGATACGCACAGGTCCATCGTGTCCTTGACGGCGGGGTCCAGCAGGCCTTCGCTGCCAAGCTGCCCCGATAGCGCAAGCCGCAACGTATTGGCGCGGCCGCGCGTCAGGTGCTGCTCGTCGCGCGTGACGCGGTAGCTCGGGCACATTGTGCCGGCGTCGAACTTGCGGCAGTGGCCATTGTTGTTGCACATCTCGACGGCGGCCGCGAGGCCGTTCGCCGGATCGGTGCCGGTGCCGGGCGCGCTCTCGGCCTCCGTGACGGGGTCTCGCGTGACATTCCAGGCTGACCAGTCAAGCGCGGGCTGCAGCGGCCTGACCGTGTAGCCCGGCGGAAAGCGGAACAGCCTGGTGTCATCCATCTTCGGCGTGCGTACGATCTTGCCGGGATTGCAGCGGTTCTCCGGATCGAACAGTGCCTTGACCTCTTCGAACGCGCGGGCCAGCGCAGGGCCGAACTGCCATGCCACCCATTCGCCACGGCAGATGCCATCGCCATGCTCGCCCGAATACGCACCCTTGTACTCACGCACCATTGCCGCGGCTTCTTCGGCGATCGCACGCATCTTCGCTGCGCCATCGCGGCGCATGTCCAGAATCGGCCGCACGTGCAGCGTGCCGACGCTCGCGTGCGCATACCAGGTGCCGCGCGTGCCGTGCTTGTGGAATACCTCGGTCAGCCGTGACGTGTACTCCGCCAGATGTTCGAGCGGCACGGCGCAGTCCTCAATGAACGACACCGGCTTGCCGTCGCCCTTCATGCTCATCATGATGTTGAGCCCTGCCTTGCGGACCTCCCAGAGCGCCTTCTGCGCGCCGGCGTCCGGCATTTCGACAACAGACCCCGGCAGGCCAAGATCGGCCATCAACTCGACGAGCCTGGCCAGGCCTTGCAGCGTGGCTGCGCGGTCCTCTCCGGCGAACTCGACCAGCAGAATCGCCTCCGGCTCGCCGACCAGCGCTTTTTCGATCACCGGACGGAACGCAGGGTTGTTGCGGGCCAGGTCGATCATCGTGCGATCGACGAGTTCCACCGCCGCCGGCTTCAGCGCGACGATATGCCGCGTCAGGTCCATCGACTGGTAGAACGTGGGGAAATTCACGACGCCGAGCGTCTTGTGCATCGGCAGCGGAGCAAGCTGCAGCGTGATGTGGCGGAAGTAGGCAAGGGTGCCCTCCGATCCCACGAGCAGGTGCGCAAGGTTGACGCGGCCATCGGCCGTATAGGGCCGCTCATTGCGCGGCGCGAAGATGTCGAGGTTGTACCCGCCAACCCGGCGCAGCACCTTCGGGTACATCTGCGCGATGGCCTCGCGTTCGCGGGCGGCGATGCGTTGCACGCCGTCCGCAATCGCCCGGTGCGGCGCCGCATCCGCCGGCCAGTTCGTGTCGAAGCGCACGTCCTCGCCGCTGGCGAGGATGGCCTGGACGCCGAGCACGTTATGCACCATGTTGCCGTACTGGATCGAGCGCGACCCGCACGAGTTGTTGCCGGTCATGCCGCCGATCGTGCATTGCGCCGAGGTCGACACATCGACAGGGAACCACAGGCCGTGTGGCTTGAGCCACGCGTTGAGGTGGTCCAGCACGATGCCCGGCTGCACGGTCGCTGTGCGCGCCACGGGATCGAAATCGATCACCTGGTTCAGGTACTTGCTGTTGTCGATGACCAGCGCCTCGCCAACGGTTTGGCCGCACTGGCTGGTACCGCCGCCGCGCGGCAGCAGCGGTGCCTTGAAATCACGGGCGATATCGAGCGCCAGCCGTGCATCGGCCTCGTCGCGTGGCACCACGACGCCGATCGGCATGATCTGGTAGATCGAGGCATCGGTCGCGTAGCGGCCACGGCTTGCGTTGTCGAACAGAACTTCGCCGCGCAGTTCGGCGGCCAGGCGCCGGTACAGCGGTGATTGCAGCGCGGGCGCGGCGGCGCCGGGCATGAAGCGCAGCGGTTGCACGCCGGGCGGCGTGGGGGTGGTTGGCAAGGCCATGGCCGTGGATGTCTCCGGTTGCGTGCACTGAGAGACGTCGCCATGGCCTTGCGTTCGCGCCCGGGCGGGCAGCGGCAGGTCAGGCGGCGGCGTCCTGTGCGCGTTCTAGTTCGGCAATCAGCGCGTCGTGCTTGTGCTGCAAGTGCGCGCGCAGGATCTCACGCAGCGTGGCGCCATCGCGCCTGGACAGGGCATCGAGCATCTCGCCGTGTTCGCGCACGGCCATGTCCCATTTGTCCTGGTCGAAGTTCGAGCGGAAGCGCAACGCCTGAATGCGCAGGTTGATGCGTCGATAGGTCTCCTCGAGGATCGGGTTGCGCGCCGCAGCGTTGATGGCGTCATGAATGCGGCGGTTCAGGGCGTAGTAGTTGGGCAAATCGCGTCGCGCATGGCAGGCGAGCATCTCGTAGTGCAGCGCGCGAATCTCGCTGAGTTCGGCGTCCGTGATGCGCTGGCAGGCCAGTTCGCCGGACATCGCTTCAAGCGCGCCCATCATCTCGAACAGGTGGTCGATCGCTTCCTGAGAGAGCACCACCACCTCGGCGCCGCGGTTTGGCAGCAGCGTCACCAGCCCGTCGCCGGCCAGCACCTTGAAGGCTTCGCGCAGCGGCGTGCGCGAAACCTGGAGCAGATCGCACAGCACGCGCTCATTGAGCCGCGTGCCCGGCGCGAGGTCGCCTTCCATGATCATCGTACGCAGGCGGTGGGCCACCGCCACATGCAGGATCTGGCGGTCTACGGCTTGCGAAGGGGTGGTCGGGTTTGCACTCATCAGGGGTCGTGTGGCTTGACAGTATTGTATTCAAAAACTACTCTGGGGCAAGCACGAACTGTGTTTCTGTGTCACTGGCCCTGCCAGAAACCATGCAACGGACGGCGTAAAAGCCAAGTATCTGTTGATTTACAAGGCTTTTATGCGGTGAGTGCGGCGCTTGTGCCCGCCAACATTATCCCGCATGCCGGACCCGCAGTGCATCCCTGTTTTTTGAATACAAAATTCAAACGTAAGGATACGAGGCGACATGATCCGATTGAATTCCCACCCGAGCGGCCGGCATTTCCTCCAGATTCCGGGGCCCACCAACGTGCCCGATCGCGTGCTGCGCGCGATGGACTATCCGACCATTGACCATCGCGGTCCCGAATTCCAGCAACTGGGCAAGAAGGTGCTAGCCGACATCCGCAAGATCTTCCAGACCAGCCAGCCCGTGGTGATCTACCCGGCATCAGGGACGGGTGCCTGGGAGGCGGCACTGGTCAATACGCTGTCGCCTGGCGATAAGGTGCTGATGTACGAGACCGGCCACTTTGCATCGCTGTGGAAGAAGATGGCAGACAAGCTCGGCCTGAACCCAGAATTCATCGTTGGCGACTGGCGGCATGGCGTGGACGCCGCAGCAATCGGCGCGCGCCTGGCCGAAGACCGCAATCACGAGATCAAGGCGGTCTGCGTGGTGCACAACGAAACGTCGACCGGCGTGACCTCGGACATTGCCGCGGTACGCCGTGCCATCGACGCAGCCGCGCACCCCGCGCTTTTGCTCGTCGATACCATCTCCTCACTCGGCTCCGTTGACTATCGCCATGACGAATGGGGTGTGGACGTGACGGTCTCAGGCTCGCAGAAGGGTCTGATGCTGCCGCCGGGCATCTCGTTCAACGCCGTCAGCGCCAAGGCGATAGCTGCATCGGCCAGCGCACGGTTGCCCAAGGCGTTCTGGGGCTGGGATGAAATCATCGAATCCAACAAGAACGGCTTCTGGCCCTACACGCCCGCGACGAACCTGCTCTACGGGCTGTCGGAGGCGTGCGACATGCTGCTGGAAGAAGGGCTGCAGAACGTGTTCGCGCGCCATCGCCGCCACGCCGAGGCCACGCGCGCCTGTGTCAACGCGTGGGGTCTGGAGGTCCTGTGCCAGAACCCGGCCGAGTACAGCCCGGCGCTTACAGCCGTGGTAATGCCCGAAGGCCACAACGCCGATGCGTTCCGCAAGGTCGTGCTCGAGACATTCAACATGTCGCTTGGTCAGGGCTTGTCCAAGCTGTCCGGCAAGGTGTTCCGCATCGGGCATCTGGGCGACTTCAACGACCTGACGCTGATGGGCACGCTGGCCGGCGTGGAGATGGGTCTTGCGCTGGCGGGAGTGCCGCATCACGCAGGCGGCGTGCTGGCGGCGATGGACAGCCTGCGCGCCGCGGCATTGCAGCCCGCGCTGCGCGCAGCGTAGGCCGATTCAGTTGTCATGCGCTCCCCGCTTCCATGCCATGGGAGCGGGGAGCAAACAAGCAGTGAATTCAAATCGAGGGCGCCCGCAAGAGTCGTCCCGCCATTCCCAAGGAGACAAACCATGACGTTGCGTTATGCCGCACGCGCGCTCGCGTGCGCTTCGTTGCTAGGTGTCGCGTTGGCCAGCCCCGCATTTGCGTGGGAGCCAACCAAGCCGGTCGAAGTTGTGGTGCCGTTCAGCGCGGGCGGTGCATCGGACCAGATGGCGCGTTCGATCCAGGGCATCATCGCCAAGCACAAGCTGATGAACCAGCCGATGATCGTCGTGAACAAGGCTGGCGCCAGCGGGGCCGAAGGGCTGATGGACACCAAGGCATCGAAGGGTGACGCACACAAGCTACTGGTGACGTCGTCAGCGCTGTACACGGTGCCGATGATCAGCCAGTTGCCGTTCAACTGGCGCGACCTGACGCCGGTGGCGATGGTGGCGATGGACGAGTTCGTGCTCTGGACTAACGCCGAGGCGCCATACAAGACGCCGGCCGACTACATCGCCGAGGCAAAGAAGCAGCCCGGCAAGCTCAAGATGGGCGGCACGAGCTCGAAGCGCGAGGACCAGATCATCACCGCGCAGGTGGAACGCAAGGCAGGCGTGCGCTTCATCTATATCCCGTACAAGGGCGGCGGTGAAGCGGCGACGCAGCTCTCCGGCAAACATATCGACTCCAACGTCAACAATCCTTCCGAATCGATCGGCCAGTGGCGCGCGGGCGAGCATCGCGCGCTCTGCGTGTTTGCGCCGGACCGCATGCAGTACACGGCGAAGATCACCGGCACGCAAAGCTGGGGTGATATTCCCACCTGCAAGGAACAGGGACTGGACGTGCAGTACCAGATGCTGCGCGTGTTCATGCTGCCGGGCGGGGTCACGCCAGACCAGCAGAAGTTCTACGTCGACCTGATGCAGAAGGTGGTGGCAACGCCGGAGTGGAAGGAATACCTCGAGAAGAACGCGCTCAAGAACGAATTCCTCACGGGCCAGAAGCTGACTGACTTCCTGACCGCCGATGAAACCCGCCACAAGGACATCATCAAGGAAGCGGGATTTCTGGCGGCGAAGTAGGCGGGAGATCCACCGACTGTTGTCTCCCCTCTCCCGCACGC
>NZ_ALOU01000118.1 GCF_000292345.1 Cupriavidus sp. BIS7 | reverse complement strand
CCCCTCTCCCGCCACGCGGGAGAGGGGGGAACCCCGCTGGCATTTGAAATGATTCCGTCGGTTTGCTCCCCTCTCCCGCATGCGGGAGAGGGGTTGGGGGAGAGGGCGGGCGTTTCAAGGCCCGCCAGTGTTCACTACTTCGCGCTATCAGGTGCGGGAGCAGCCGGAGCAGAAGCAGGGGCAGCCGGAGCAGCCGGAGCCGAAGCCGGTGCACCCGGCGCCGAAGGCTTGGCTTCCGTACCCTTGTCCGACTCGTCCACTTCGTCATACGTCGGCAGCGCGTTTTCGCCCTGGTTGAGTAGGTACTGGCGCCGCTGGGTGTAGGCGTCACGCACGAACGCGTACTTGTCCAGCGCCGCCTGCGAGAGCAGGTCTGTGGCGCCGAGCAGGTTGGCTCGGGTGTTGATCACGTTGACGCCGAACATCGTGTTGCGCCAGGCCGGATCGAAGTAGTGTGCCGGGTCCAGGTAGATGCTGGCTGCCACGCCCACGCCGTCACGGAACGAGCTTGGGCCGTAGATCGGCAGAACCAGGTAGGGGCCCGTCGGTACGCCCCATGTGCCCAGCGTCAGTCCGAAGTCCTGCGAATGGCGGTCCAGGCCGGCTGCCGTGGCAACGTCGATCAGGCCGCCGATGCCGAGCACCGAGTTGATGGCTACGCGCATCATCGTCTCGGTGGCATCGACGCCCTTGCCCTGCAGCACGTTGTTCACGAAGTTGCCGACGTCGGCCAGGTTCGAGAAGAAGTTGGTCACGGCCAGGCGCGCAGGTTCAGGCGTCACCGCCTTGTAGCCCTTGGCCAGCGGCTGGGCCGCGTAGGTGTCGATCTTGTCGTTGACCGTGAAGATCACCCGGTTCATTGGCTCGAGCGGGTCCTGCGGATTGGCTTGCGGGCCCGTGGCGCAACCAGTGGCCAGGATGGACAGCGAGGCGGCCGCCAGCGTGCTGGCAAAGCGGGACTGACGCGGCGCAAAAGCGCGCGAGGGCAAAAAACGGAAGAGCATCGGGAAACGTTTGACCTTTCGGGTTCTTGTCGGAATTGGCCGCCTACCGTCCTGGGTGGCGATGATCCGGTCCTGCTGTCTTATCGGCGGATTGGGCCATTGTCGTAGCCACCGACAGTGGGGGTAGTGACGGGCCGAGCGGCTCGGCGCGGCCCAGAGGCTGGCGGCGCGGGCGTCCCATCAGGATCGGCTGGAAGAACACGGCGCCGGTCAGCGTGCAGACCAACGCCAGCGCCAGCAGCTTGCCCATGCTCGCGGTGCCCGGGTGGTGCGACAGCCACAGGCTGCCGAACGCCGTGGCCGTGGTGGCGGCACTGAAAAGCACGGCGTGGGTCAGGCTCGATTGCAGCAGTTTGGTCTTGCCGTGGCGCCAGGCAATCACGTAGTAGATCTTGAACGCCACGCCGATGCCGAGCAGCAGCGGCAGCGCAATGACGTTGGCGAAGTTCAGCGCGATGCCGAAGACCACGCACAACTCCAGCGTCACGATGCCCGAGACCAGCAGCGGGATCAGCGTCCGCAGCACGTCGCCCACGCGCCGCAGCGTGATCCACAACAGCACCGTGATCGACAGCACGGCCCACAGGCCCGCGTGCAGGAACGCGGACATGATGGTGTCGGCTGAACCGCGGATTGCAATCGGGCCGCCCGTGGCGTCAGGCTGCACGCGCGCCATGGTGTCGATGAAATGATTCAGCGCGGCCTCGCGGGCTTCGTCGTTCTTCGCGCCGGGGGGCGGCAGCTTCGGGCTGATGCTGACCAGCGCCTGGCCATCGGGGGCCAGCCAGTCGCGCACCAGTTCGGGCGGCAGCGTCTGTTGCGTGATCGGCTCGGGTTGCAGAGCCTTCTGGAGCGAAGCCAGCGCCAGTTGCAGCGGCAGCGCAATTGCCTGTTCGGCGCGGTCGCGCGCGGAGGCCGGGGCGTCAGCCAGCTTCTTGAGCGAGCGCGACAGGTGATCGGCCGCTTCCGCACCCGGCCCCGGGTGATCCTCGGCAGCCAGCGCAAGCTGGCGCGACGCATTGCGCAGCGAGGCCACGCGGCGCACGTCATCGGCTGGCTCGGAGCGGGTCTGCGTGAGCACCGGCATCAGGTTCTTCGACATCCCGGCGATTGTGGCCAGCTTGACCGTCTGGTCGTCCGGGATAAACGTCTTCAGCGTCACCACGCGCTCCACTTCGGGCAGCGCCTTCAGCCTGGTGGCCACCTGCTGGGCGGCCGCCACTGACGGGGCAAGCACGTTGACGTCGTCGGTGCCGGCCTGCGGCGCGTCCTTGAGCGCAAGCAGCGTCGACATTGATTCGGATTCGGGGTCCTTCAGGTGCAGCGGATCGAAGTCGAACTTCAGGTGCGGCAGCAGCGGCGCACCCGCGATCAGCAAGGCCAGCACGCCGACCAGCGTGCCCTTGCGATGGCGCTCGAAGAAGGTATCGGCCGGGGCCAGCCAGGCAAAGCCGGGAACCTCGTTCTCGCCCGGCGGCGCCAGTACGCGGATCAGCGCCGGCAGCAGCGTGAAGGTGGTGCCGAACGCGATGAACATGCCGACGCCGGCAATCTTGCCAAGCTCCGCCACGCCGCGATAGTCGGTGGGCAGGAAGCAGAAGAACGCTGCCGCCGTGGCCGCGGCGGCCAGCGTCAGCGGGCCCGCCACGTCGCGCGCGGCCAGCACCAGCGCTTCGCCGATGTCGTCGTTCTCGTGCCGTTCCGCGCGGTAGCGTACGCCGAACTGGATGCCGAAATCGACGCCAAGGCCGACGAACAGCACCGCGAACGCCACCGAAATCATGTTCAGCGCGCCGACCATCAGCAGGCCAAGCGCGGCCGTCATGATCAGTCCGGCGATCAGGCTCAGCAGCACCGCCGTGATCAACCGGGCCGAGCGCAGCGCCAGCCAGAGAATGCCGATCACGATGACCAGCGTGATGATGCCGTTGAGCGCGGCGCCATCGCTGACCGAGGCGAATTCATCGTCGGCCAGCGGCTGGGGGCCGGTCAGGCGCACCACGGCGCTGTAGCGCTCCGCGAGTTTGAGTTCCGTAGCCGCCGCGCGAATGGCGTCGCTGGCGCCGGAGCCAGCCTGCAGGTCGCTGAAATCGAGCACCGGCGACAGCGTCACGAAACTGAACGCGTTGCCGTCTGCGTTGGGTTTGAGGCTGTTGTCGACCAGACCGGCCCACGACAGGGCCACCGAATGTTCGGCCAGCACGCCGTCGACGGTGGTTGCGCTCTGATCGAGCAGCTTTTCCATATCGCCGAGCTTGATCTGGCCCAACTGCAGCGGCAGCGTCAGCGTGGTGGTCAGCAGGTCGGACAGGCCGCGCAGCGTGGGATCGTGCGCAAGATTGTTGATCAGCGGCCGGGCCTGGGTGAGCTTGTCGGCCATGTCGTCGACGCTCGCAGCGTTGGCGAACAGCAGGCCGTTGCGTTCGAAAAACGGCCCGGAGCCGGGCTGCCCGACTGCGCGGAAGCGCTTGGGCTGCTGGCGCAGTGCCTCGGCCAACTCGTTGGCGGCCGCGTCGGCCAGTTCCTTGGCCGGGGCCTGCACCACGGCCAGGATCATCTTGTCGCGCTGCGGAAAGGCGTCGCTGATGGACTGGTCGTACTTTGCCCACGGTGCGTCCGACTCAAGCAGGCGGCTGATATCTGTATTGATCGCGAAATTGCGGGCTGCATAAATGCCGCTGGCCAGGGTCAGCAGCAAGGAAATGCCAATTACCAGCCACGGTTGAGCGGTGGCGAATTTGACGGTGCGAACGAGCAACTGTCTGATCATGTGTATGAATTCTTCAGCGCCCGGCGATCGGGGGGCGCGTTGGCGGCACACGGAGTATAGCGGGTGGAGGAACCGTTGCTGGCTCGGGAAGTCGTATGGACCATGCGGCCCGACCCGATATCGATCCGCTATATACTGGCCCGACTGGCCAGCCGGCCGACCCCTTGAGCATCAGATAGTCATGAACCGTCACGGATTCCTTCCCGCCGCCCTCATTGCCCCGATCGCCGCCGTGGTCGTCGTCACCACCGCGCATGCGCAGGTCAATACCAACGCCTCGCCGGACAAGCTTGTGCAGTCCGCCGTGGAGGGCGTGATCACGAAGATCAAGACCGACCCGGAAACCCGCGCCGGCGATCTTGGAAAGATCACCGCCGTGGTCCAGCGGGAATTCCTTCCCTATACCGATTTTGGCCGTACCACGCGGCTGGCTGTCGGCAATGCGTGGAAACAGGCGACGCCCGAACAGCAAAAGACACTCCAGGAACAGTTCACCGCGCTGCTGGTACGCAGCTACGCGGTGTCGCTTTCGCAACTGCGCGAGCAGAACCCGAAGTTCTCGTACAAGCCGGCCAAAACCGGCAGCAATGCCAATGACGTGGTGGTGGCCACGCGTGTGATGAACAATGGCGACGAGATGCTGATCGACTACCGCCTGCAGCGTGAGCCCGAAGGCTGGCGCATCTACGACATCAACATGATGGGCGCGTGGCTGATCGAGGTGTATCGCAAGCAGTTCGCCGACATCGTCGCGCGCGACGGTGTGGATGGGCTGGTGAAGTACCTGACTAATCACAATGCGCGGACCTGACGTCTTGCAGTCATGAAAACAATCGGGGTCGGCATGCCGACCCCGAGTTGTTTTCACCTCACCAGGTTTAGTGCACCTGGGCCTGCACGGCCTCGGCGCGGCTGCCCTGGGCCTTCTTCAGGTTGCCGATCTCGGCAAGCTTGATTTCCACATGGCGCGAGAACACGTATTCCGCCGGGCGTTGCTTGTCCAGCGGGATGTCCGGCGCCATCGGGCCGTCGGTCTTCACGCCGCGCAGGCTCACGCCCAGCGCCTTGAGCGGGTGCGAGAACGTGTCGGCCACGGCAGTGGCCTCGAAGCCGCTGTGGACCATGCAGTTGGCGCACTTTTCATAGTTGCCAACGCCGTATGCGTCCCAGTCGGTGTCTTCCATCAGTTCCTTGAAGGTCTTGACGTAGCCTTCGCCGACCAGGTAGCACGGACGCTGCCAGCCAAACACCGTACGCGCCGGGTTGCCCCACGGCGTGCACTTGTAGGTCTGGTTGCCGGCCAGGAAGTCCAGGAACATCGTGGACTGGCTGAACGCCCAGTTCTTGCCGGCGTTGCCGCGCGAGAGGATGTCGCGGAACAGTTGCTTGGTCTTGCCGCGGTGCAGGAAGTGCTGCTGGTCCGGGGCGCGCTCATAGGCATAGCCCGGCGACACCGTGATGCCGTCCACGCCCATTGCCTTGACCGAGTCGAAGAACTTCGCCACGCGGTCGGGCTTGGCGTCGTTGAACAGCGTGCAGTTGATATTGACGCGGAAGCCACGCTCCTTGGCCATGCGGATGGCTGCCACGCACTTGTCGTACACGCCTTCCTGGTTGACCGAGTGGTCGTGCATCTCCTGGTCGCCGTCCAGGTGGATCGACCACACGAAGTACGGGCTCGGCTCGTACTGGTCGATCTTCTTTTCCATCAGCAGCGCGTTGGTGCACAGGTAGACAAAGCGCTTGCGGGCGATGATGCCGCGCACGATCTCGGGCATGTCCTTGTGCAGCAGCGGCTCGCCGCCGGCGATCGAGACCACCGGCGCGCCGCACTCGTCCACGGCTTCCAGGCATTCGGCCACGGACAGGCGCTGGTTCAGGATCGGGTCCGGATAGTCGATCTTGCCGCAGCCCGAACAGGCGAGGTTGCAGCGGAACAGGGGTTCCAGCATCAGTGCGAGCGGGTAACGCTTTTGCCCGGACAGGTGCTTGCGTGCGATGTAGGCGCCTACGCGGGCGACCTGCAGAAATGGAATGGCCAAGGGGGTGCTTCCAGTTAGGTTCAGTTCCTTGCTTCAGCCTGCCGCCGTGTGGTCGGCAAGCTGAGCATCACTGATATCGGTTGTTTTCCTGGCCCCTGGGGCCAGCGTTGCATCGGCCAGTTCAGCCGGTAGGCGGAATTCGGCATGTTCCTCGATCCCTTCCATGGTCGATACTTCGACCGGACCAAGGCGGCGCAAGGCCGCAATGACGTCTTCCACCATTTCTTCGGGCGCCGAGGCGCCCGCGGTAATGCCTACGACATCAGCGTCACGGACCCAGGCGGGGTCCAGCTCGCTGCCGTCGGCAATCAGGTAACTCGGCACGCCACTCTCGTTGCCGATTTCGCGCAGCCGGTTCGAATTGGAACTGTTGGTGGCGCCAATCACAAGGATGACGTCCACACGGGTGGACAATTCGCGTACCGCGCTCTGCCGGTTTTGAGTGGCGTAGCAGATATCACGGGTGCTTGGGCCTACCAGATCGGTAAATCGTGCCCCGAGCGCCGCAATGATATTACGGGTGTCGTCTACGGACAACGTGGTTTGTGTGATGTAGGCGACTGGAGCGTCGGCCGGCAGGTCCAGCGTTGCCACTTCGGCCTCGCTCTGCACCAGGATGACCTTGCCCGGGATCTGGCCCATCGTGCCTTCCACCTCCGGGTGCCCGGCGTGGCCGATCAGGATCACGTGCCGGCCAGCGGCCGCGTACTGGCGGCCCTGGTTGTGGACCTTGATGACCAGCGGGCAGGTGGCGTCGATCGCGTGCAGGTCTCGGCGTCCGGCCTCGGCGATCACTTCCCGCGATACGCCGTGCGCGCTGAAAATCGTCACCGCATTGCCGGGCACTTCGTCGAGTTCCTCGACAAAACGCGCGCCTTTCTGGCGCAGCCCTTCCACGACGTGCTTGTTGTGTACGATTTCGTGTCGAACATAGACGGGGGCGCCATGCTTGACGAGCGCGCGGTCGACGATTTCGATGGCGCGGACCACACCGGCACAAAAGCCGCGAGGTTGGGCAAGTATCACCTGCATTGAGATGTTCTCCCGACCCTCTTCTGAAAACTGTGAAAACTGTGAAAACGTTCGTGAAAACGCTTGTGAAAATTTGATGACATCAGTATCTGGTATTCCCGGCATCACATTTCCGGCTCACGGTGGTTACTATATACCGGGGTCGCTTTTCTTGTCGGGACGTGGGAATTTGCCAACAGGGCTTTTCCGGCGAGAATGCCGCACCGCAAATCCGCGCCGGGCCGCGATCCGCGGCCGGAAACGCGGAATGTGCGCGCAACATTGTTAGGGGATTTGAAATCAACAATTGCATTCTTGTTACAGGTGCCTCGGGATTCCTGGGCTCTTCTGTGATGCGACAAGCGCTTGAGCGCGGGTTCCAGGTGCGGGTTCTGGTTCGTTCGACCAGCCCGAGGGCCAACCTGACCGGCCTGCCGGTGGAAATCGTCGAAGGGGACATGCGCGATCCGGCATCGATGGCGCGGGCCATGGCCGGGGTGCGCTACCTGTTCCACGTGGCGGCCGACTATCGGCTGTGGGCGCCAGATCCCGAGGAAATCGTGCGCTCTAACGTCGAAGGCACGGTGACGGTCATGAACGCGGCCCGCACGGCCGGTGTGGAGCGCGTCGTCTATACGAGCAGCGTGGCGACGCTGCGGGTGGCCGGGGCCACCGCGCCGGTCGACGAAACGGCGGCCATGGCGGGCCATGAGGCAATCGGCGCCTACAAGCGCAGCAAGGTGCTGGCCGAGCGGGAGGTGGAGCGGTTGGTGGCAGAGGGTTTGCCGGCGGTGATCGTGAATCCGTCCACGCCGATCGGGCCGCGCGACGTGCGGCCGACGCCAACCGGGCGGATCATCGTCGAGGCCGCCACGGGCAAGATCCCGGCCTTCGTCGATACCGGCCTGAACCTGGCCCATGTGGACGATGTGGCGACCGGACATTTTCTGGCGCTGGACAAGGGCCGCATCGGCGAGCGCTATATCCTCGGTGGCCAGGATGTGCTGCTGCGGCAGATGCTGGCCGATATCGCGGGCATGACCGGCCGCAAGGCGCCGACCATCGAACTGCCGCGCTGGCCGCTCTATCCGGTCGCGCGGGTGGCCGAAACGGTGGCGCGTTTCACCGGCAAGGAGCCGTTCGTGACCGTGGACGGGCTGAAGATGTCGCAATACCGGATGTTCTTCACATCCGCCAAGGCGCAGCGCGAACTTGGCTACGCGCCGCGGCCCTATCAGGAGGGCCTGCGCGACGCCCTCAGCTGGTTCCGCGAGGCCGGTTACCTGAGTTGACGGGGGACCGTCAGGACCGCACGGGCGCCTGCGAGCGCCCCTTCCACTGGCCGCCGCGACGCAGATAATAGCGGCGCGCCGAATCAAGCGTGGCACCCAGATAGAACACGGCCGTCAGCGGCAGCAGCGGGGCCATCCAGGCTGGCTGGCGGTACTCCCGCAGCATCGGGCGGTAGCTGATCGCCATCAGGATCCACGCAAGCCAGGCGGGCCACGCCGCAGCGCCGCCCACGAGTGCCAGCGCAGGCGGTGCCAGGTAGGTCAGGACCATGCCCAGCGTGGCGCCAGCAAGCATCCACGGCGAGTAATACAGCTGCGTGTAGGCGCTGCGCGCGATCATGTTCCAGAGGCTCTGCCAGTCGTCATACGGACGCAGCGAGATGCTGTCGTCGGCCAGGTCAAGCCGGATAGAACCGCCGGCCTTGATCTTCGCGGCCAGGCTGCAATCGTCGATCAACTCGGCGCGAATGGCTTCGAACCCGCCGATCCGGGCCAGCGCGGAGCGCCTTGCCAGCATGCAGCCGCCAGCCGCGCCCGCCACCCGGCTACGCGGATTGGCAATGCTCGCGAACGGGTACAGTTTGGCGAAATAGAACACAAAAGCCGGCACGATCATGCGTTCCCACGCGGAATCGCAGCGCAGCCGCACCATCAGCGACACCAGATCGCGCTGCTCGGCCTCGGCGCGCGCCACCAGTTCGGCCACGGCATTCGGGCCGTGCCAGATATCGGCATCGGTCAGCCAGACGAACTTCGCGTCGGGTATCTGCGCATCCGCCGCAGCCAGCCCCTCGGACTGCGCCCAGACCTTGCCGCTCCAGCCCGCGGGCAGGTCGCGCGCGCCAATCACCGTCAGCGCATCGGCCTTGCCGATCGACAGGGCGGCGGCACGGGCGATATCGGCGGTGCCGTCGGTGCTGTGGTCGTCCACCACCACCAGATGGAGCCGGCCGGCGTAGTGCTGGCTCAGCACGCCGGTCACGGCGCGGCCGATCACATCGGCCTCATTGCGGGCCGGGATCACGGTGACCACGGGCGGCCATTCGGCCGGGACGGGGGAGGGCGCGGGCTTGCGCACGCGCCAGAAACCGGCGCGCGCAAAGACGAGCACGCACCAGACCACGAGGGTCAGCAGGGAAAATCCAAACAGCATGGCGAGTTATTTGACGAAGCGGCGCGCAAAGCGGGCCAGTTTCGGCACGGTCGTAGGTCGCAGGAGGCGCGCATCATAACCTGCCATGCGGCGGTCGTTCTCGGTCAGGCAGAGATCGATCATCGAACCGGCAGAGAGCGATTCGGCCAGTGTCTCGGCTGCGTTCAGCGGGAAATTGGCATCCTGCGCGCCGCCGTTCTCGTCCACCTCGATCTGGCGGGCCAGGCCGATCCGCTCGCGGATCAGGAACAGCCAGACGCGGAATACCTTGAACGCAAAGGCCGGCCGGCGCCACCACGGCAGGTTGGCGCGATACCAGGCCACCCAGTTGACGAAGAACAGGATGTGGCGTCCCTCTTCCTGAATCACCGGCTCGAAAGTCTCGACCAGTTCGGCCGGGAAGAAGCCCGAATCCTTGGCGGCGGCAAACAGGCCGAACGCGGCGAAGCTGTCGATGCACTCGCTGTAGCCTGTAACCAGCCAGCCCCATTCGATGTCAGACGGCGGCAGGTACTCGGGCTCCGGTTCCAGCGTGATGCCGTACGCCTCGACGAGCTTCGACAGCACCACCTTGTGGCGCGCTTCCTCGTCGCCATCCATTTCCAGTGCGCTACGCAGCAGCGGGTCGCGCTGGAGTCCGGCAAAGCTGTGCACGCGCACCGACGCGCGGCCTTCGGTCTGCACCGCGATGTCCCAGATCGGCAGCGACGTCACGCGCTCCAGCGCATCGGGCGACAGCTTAGGCCACTCGATGACGGCTGGCTTGTAGGGATTGTGGGTCTGCAGCAGCATGTTGGAAAACATGCGCAGGTGCTCGGTGGAGCCAATGCGCACTGGACCTTCAGCTGGGTCGGTCCAGTTTCGCATCGCATGGTCGGCCTGGTCGACGGCCGCGCGGGCAATGGTGGCGGCTACTTCGGCAGCGCGGCTTTCGGGGCTGGATGCGGGGTCAGCAGCCTGCGATCCGGGGTTGGGGATCGCCTTGTCGGCCACCATGCCATCCGCTTCGAATTCTTTGTTCATCGGCTCTCCGGGCAGGGGATTGCGGGAGCCATTGTATCGATCTGGCGCGCTTGGCGCAGTGATTGTGTCGCCAAAGGCAGGCAAAAACACACCGGCGGGTTGGGGC
>NZ_ALOU01000117.1 GCF_000292345.1 Cupriavidus sp. BIS7 | reverse complement strand
GATGTAGCGATTCACCCCGGATTCGAGTTGCTCGACGCTGTCGAACTTTTCCAGGTGGAAGAACTCGGCCTTTAGCGTCCCGAAGAAGCTCTCCATGGCGGCATTGTCCAGGCAGTTGCCCTTGCGCGACATGCTCTGCCGCACGCCACGTTGCTCCAGCCGGTGTTGATAGCCTTTCATCTGGTAGTGCCAGCCCTGATCCGAATGCAGTACGGGCTGATCGCCCGGGGTCAGTCGCTCAAACGCCTTGTCCAGCATGTTGGTGACCAGTGCAAAGACCGGCCGCCTGGCCATCTCGTGCGCAACGATCTCGCCCGTACACAGGTCCAGAACGGTCGACAGGTAAAGCTTTTCGTCCTTGACCTTGAACTCGGTCACGTCCGTCACCCACTTCTGGTTCGGCTGCTGCGCCTCGAACTGTCGATCCAGCAGGTTCGGCGCAACCCGGCCACACTCACCCCGGTAGGTCCGGAATCTCTTCACGCGCACGCATGACTTCAGCCCCATTTCCTGCATCAGCCGCTGGATGCGCTTGTGATTGACCCGCGGCCCCTGCGTGCCGATGTCGTCCGTGACGCGGCGATAGCCGTAGCGCCCCTTGTGCGCCTCGAACACCTGCTGGATGCTGGCCTTGAGGTCATGGTCCCGGTCGCCCGCCTGCAGCACCTTGAGCTGGTAGTAAAACGTACTGGATGGCAAACCGGCCGCCTTCAGCAGCCGGGCCAACGGGTATTGCGCCCTGAGTTCAAGCACTACTTGCGCTTTTTCTGCTGCGCAACTCTTTCCTTGGCCTGAAGCAGGGCGTGGTACTTTTTTAGGTACGCCACCTCCGCGCGCAGATCTTCCAGCTCATCGATGAGTTCCTCGCGCGAGCGCGCTTCGTCTTGTTTGGCAGGCTTGGCTTTCGGGTTCGGTGGCTTTTGCATGGACCGGCGGGTTCGCAATCTTCGCGGAGCAAGGGCCTCCGCACCTCCGGCATCATACCGGCGTTGCCATTCGGCAATGGTGGCGTAGCCCCGGACATTGAACCGTGCCGCCGCCTGCCGCAACGACAGACCCTCGTCGCGCATGTGCTGCAGGACCAACACCTTGAACGCCTCGTCATAACGCCGCGGCCCAGCCCTGAAGGCCTCGGCCCCATGGCATTGATACGAGGCGACCCACTCGCGCAATGTCCCGCGATCCAGCCCATAACGCTGGGCCAGCAGCCGAAACCCTTCCGTTCCCGAGGCGTACTCCTCGGCAATCCTTAACTTGAACTGCGCGGCGTACTTCGCCATGTAAAAACCCCCAAAGGTTGTCTCCAACTTTTGGGGGTCAGTTCA
>NZ_ALOU01000116.1 GCF_000292345.1 Cupriavidus sp. BIS7 | reverse complement strand
CGCAGACGGCCCCGCCGGCCCCGCTCTGACACCGGATTCGCCTGGATTTGCCTCGATGGCAAGGCCGCGGTCCGGTGAGGCATCGCCGGACAACCTGCTCGTCGGAACCCGCTCACTCACCGCTGGCGAGATCGCACTCGCGCGCCGCGTCTTCGCCAACAGCATCGATTACACCCGAGTCCGCATCCACGTCAGGAACTACATCTTCTGGCAGGGCGCCAACTACATCGTCACGCCCAATGGCCAGATGTACCTTGGCAGGAACCTGCGCCGGTACACCGACTTCAGCGCCGCGAGCCTGCCCATCCAGGCGTTCTTCATCCACGAGATGACGCACGTCTGGCAGCACCAGTGCGGCGTCAACGTGCTGTTCAGGGGCATGGGCGAGCAGATCCGGCATTTTCTTGGCTTCAACCAGTACAAGTACCGGCTGGAGCCCGGCAAGCCGCTCACCGCGTACAAGCTCGAACAGCAGGGCGACATCATGCGCGACTATTTCCTGGCGCAGATGGGGCAGGCAGCGCCATACGGCGTCGCGCAGTATCTCGCCGCGCTAGGACAATTGCCGGACGCTCCGCGCGGCCCGACCGTCGTGTAGCCGGCGCAGCGTTGACTTGCCCGGCGATGTGACCGACCATCGGCACGGAGCAATTGAATCGGGTCCGCCAGGACAGGAGTACGACATGCCGCGGGTATCGAAGGCGGAAGCGGAAAAGAACCGCGCAGCGATTGAACAGGTTTCGTCCCGGCTGTTTCGCGAGCAGGGGTTTCACGGCATCAGCGTGGCCGACCTCATGGGCGCGGCCGGGCTGACGCACGGTGGCTTCTACGGCCATTTCGAATCAAAGGACGCGTTGGCGGCCATCGCCTGCGCGCGGGCGTTCGAGGAATCGGAAGCGCGCTGGCGCAAGCGTGTGGATGATGCGCCGGACAAGGCCGGCGCGCTGTCGGCGTTGATCGACGGCTACCTTTCCGCGCGCAACCGCAATGCGGCCGGCACGGGCTGCCCGGTAGCGGCGCTGGCCAACGACGTCGCACGCGAGGCCGACGACAAACCCGTTCGGGCCGCCTTCCATGACGGGCTCGACAACCTGCTGGATATCCTGGCCAGCGTCCAGCCAGATGGCGATGCGGAAGCCAACCGTGCCGCTGCCCTCGCGCAGATGGCCACGCTGGCGGGCGCGCTGGTACTTTCGCGCGCCACGCAGGGCACGCCGCTGTCCAATGAGGTACTCGCCGCGGCCAAGGCGTATCTGCTGGCGCACGTCGGCAAGTAACAGGCGCGTTACACTGGCGGCCTTGCCCCATTTCCCTGGTTCCGCCGGAGCCCGCCCACCAAGATGTTGAGTCGCCTGCAGCAAACCCTTGTCGCCTTTGTAGCCGTGGCCGTCCTTGGCGTGCTGTGGTTTGTTGGCAATGACAGGGGCGACGTCGTTCCGCTTGAAAGTTCCGTCGCTCCAGCCACCGCGCCCGCCAGCACGCCGCGCGGCGTGCCGCGCAACGGTACGCTCGATCCGATCAGCATCGATCCCAACCGTCCCGCCGACGTGCTGCCCGAGTATCAGGCCGACAACCTGTTTGCCGATTACCGCGACAATGCCGGCGGGGCCGACGACCGCTATCGCGGCAAGTACTTCATCGTCGAAGGCGTAGCAAGCGGTATCCGCCGCGACGCCAGCAACGTGTTCCTGGAAATCCGCACGAGCAATCCGGGCGAACTGGTCCGCGCGGTCCTGCTGCGTCAGCAGATCTGCGGGCCGGCCGGCCGCACCTGCGAGGTCGAGGCGCGGGCCACCATGGTCCGGCGCGGCCAGAAGGTTGCCGTCGAATGCACGGGCGCGGGGCTGGGAGAGGGCGGCGTGCCGCTGCTGGCAGACTGCCTGATCCGGGGCGGCGCCAACTAACACCCATTCCAACCTGACGCATCCGTCACACGGGCGATTTGCGGTATCTGTGCCCCGCTGTTCCGCGCTTTGACCGCGCGCCGGTACGCCTACAGTACGCAGGCATGCTGCCGGCAATGCGCCCCTCATCCGAGTCCGGGCCGCCGGCGCCCTCGCCGACGCGATTCAGGACACATGATGAAGAGAGTAACGATTGCCGCCGCACTGGCCCTGCTGGCCGCGGGCTGTTCCACCTACCAGGCGGTCACGCCGGTCGAGCGCGCGGCCCAGGCTGACCCGATCGCCAGTTACCAGCCCGGTCCCTACGGCGGACCGGCGCAGATCCGCGTCGACGGCAACCGCGTGGTCGGCGCCGATGGCGCGCTGTTCTGCGTCATCACCAACGAGGTGAACGGCAACGCCTATGTGGAGACGTTCGCGAACGCCCTGCGTGCGCGCAACTTCGAAGTGAAGATCCTGCCGGTGTATTCGTCGGTGTCATCGTGCCCGATGGCAGCCACCTACACCGCACAACGTTCGACCTACCTGACGCCGTTCCTCGTCTCGGCCGATATCACGGTCTTCCGCAACGGCGAGCGAGTCGGCAAGGCCATCTACAACGCCAATCGCAGCGCAGGAGGCATCAACCTGAGCCACCTGATCCCGCCTGACATGAAGATCGAGGAACTGGTGGACCAACTGTTCCCGGGCCTGAAGCCGCAACCGGCGACATCCCAGGCGGCACCGGCTGCGAATCCCGCAACGGGCGCGGGTCCGGCTGCCTGAGCCTGAACAGGCTTTCAAAGGTCGGGGCCGGGGGACGCCTCTTGAGGGGGCATCTTGCCGGCACGCCGAAGTCAATCGTTGAATGGTGCCGCGGCGCTCAGGTTTCCAGCCGCCCCAGACGCACCACCGTGACGCCAGGCCGCAACTGGCGCAGCGACGGCATCACAAGCACGCAGTTGGCATAGGGGGTGACCACCGGCTCACCATCGCGCCAGCCGATCACGGTACCGGCCTCCGCAAACGTTTCCAGCCCGGTGTAGGGGCCGGCAAAGCGGAAGTCCATGCTGCTGGCCACCACGGGTTCGGTCACGCGGATCACGCGCTGTGCAGCCGGCAGCGGACGCAGCCAGCCAGCAGGCAGGTCCGCTTCTTCGACGATGCCCGCGCTGAGCAGAAAGCGCGCCGTGCTGTCACGTGCGACGTCGACCGCCGAAATCTCCCAATGCTGGCCACACTCGATCAGCAGCGCATTGCGCGGGCTGGCGGCGTCGCCAAAATCGGCGTAATCACGCATGCGGCGGCCTTCCGGATGGCCCTCGTCGACAATAACGTCCGCCGGCGCGCCGATGGCACGCGACAGCGCAATGCCCTTGTCCAGCGGGCCGGACACGATCAGCGGGCGGCTCTTCTCATGCATCGAGTGCAGGTCGAGCAGCAGGTCCACGGTGTCCACCACGGGACGCATGGCACGCGCACGGCGCAGCTCCGACGAGTCGCGCGATACATCATCAAGCACCGCCGACGTCCAGACGCGGTTGAAGTCCTGATCGACAAAGCGCGAGGCATCGGGCACGGCCGCATCGAAGCGGGCATACGCATCGACATTGGCAAACGACAGCGTGAGCTTGCCGCGCCGCGGGCGCAGGCCATGGTCGAGCAAGCCGGCCACGGCAATCGCGCCGCACACTTCATTGCCATGCGTGAGCGCGTTGACCATCACATGCGGCCCGGGCACGCCGCTGTCAAACGTGTGGACGTAGGCGATGCCGGTGTTGCCATCGGCATAGGGACGGATATCGGGAAACTCGACCTCGACGGGGTAGGCGTCGAAGGCGGTGGCGGTCTGCGTCATGGGGCTTCCTTGCGTGACTGCCTTGCGGTTATTCGTGGATATTGGCGGCCTGCACGATTGCGCGGTACTTGCCGGTCTCGCGCTTGACGAAGGTCGCGAACTGGGCCGGGTTGCCCGGCGCCACTTCCACACCGGCCTCGGCCAGCTTCTTGCGAACTTCAGGAAGCGCCAGCACGGCCTGCATCTCGGTATTCAGGCGATCAATAACAGGGCGCGGTGTAGCCGCAGGCGCCATCAATCCGAACCATACTCCCATGTCGACACCCTTGAGCACCGGGGTCTCGGCCAGCGCCGGGACGTTCGGGGCCACGCTGGCGCGTTTGGCCTCGGTCACGCCATAGACGCGCACACGGCCGGCCTGGATATGCGGCAGCGCCGATGACAGCACCATCACCGCCAGGTCGATCTGGCCGCCGAGCAGGTCGGTGGACATCGCCGAGGCGCCCTTGTACGGCACGTGGGTGATGCTGACCTTGCCCTGCTGCTTGATCAGCTCACCGGCCAGGTTCAGCGGCGTGCCGATACCGGACGATGCATAGGACAGCTTGCCCGGCTGCGCCTTGGCCAGGGCCATCAGTTCGCCCGCGTCCTTGGCCGGCAGTTGCAGCTTGCCAACCAGCACCATCGGCTGCGTGCCGACGAACGTGATCGGCGCGAGATCCTTCTCGCCGTCATAGCGCACAGCGGGATTGGTCAGGCGTGCAATCGACACCTCGCTGCCCGAGCCCAGCAGCAGCGTGTAGCCGTCGGCATCGGCCTTGACCACCTTTTGTGCGCCAATCGTCCCGCCCGCGCCGCCAAGGTTTTCGATCACCACGCTCTGGCCCAGCCGCTTGCCCAGTTCCGGCGCAACGGTACGCGCAACCAGGTCGACGCTGCCGCCCGCCGTATAACCCACCACCAGCGTGATCGGCTTGGTGGGGTAGCTGCCGGCCGCGCCTGCGGCAAAGGCACAACTGGCAAGGGTAGCGGCCACAGCCGCGCGCAGCAGGGTCTTCATGATTTCTCCGGGCAGTTCTAGGAATGTTGTGCGCCGATGGTAAAGAGGCGCGCGCCCGGTGACATGCGGCTTTGGCAATGCCGGTTGCCATTTTGGCAATGGCTTTCAATGCTCCCCTCTCTCGTGCACACGTGAGAGGGGAGAGAACCGTACCTAGATCATCGATGCCGCGCGCCAGAACGCCTCGGCCAGCGGCCGCATCTGCGCGCGCGGGCGGTAGAGGCGGATGTCGAGCGCAAGGTCTGCCGAATCACCGCCCTGAAGGTCGGCACGCACAAGGCGCCCCGCGTGGAGATCGTCGGCAATCAGCCGGGCCGGCAGCCAGGCCAGCCCCATCTTCTGCCGCACCATCTCGTGCACCGATTCTGCGAAATCGCTGACCGCAATGACGTCGAGCCAGCTCGCCAGCTTGCGGCGCGCGATCTCCTGGTTGACCATGCGGCCCATCGTCAGCGTTTCGGCATAGGCGATCATCGGCACCGGCACAGGACGCGCGCCCGCCTTGGGACGCCGCAGCCGGAACGCCGGGCCGCCGCGCGCATCGGCAGCCGACACGCAGACCAGCCGCTCCACGCCCACCGGGTGGAACGCATAGCGTGCGTCGTCGAGCATCACAGGCAGGTCATGCGGGCTGTAGCACAGCAGGAAATCGGCATCGCCCTCGGTGAACATTTCCAGGGCGTCATGCGTGGCGTGTGTGGAAAGCCGGGTACGGAATCCGGCGCCGACCGGGTCACCGCGCAGCGCGTCGCGCAGGCCGGCGAGCCATGCGGGCACCATCGAGCGCGCCAGCGTCTTGCCAGTGGCGATGGTCAGTGTGCTGGCATCGGCCCGGTGTGCCGCGCGCAGCGACAGGCGCGCTTCATCGAGCGTGCGCAGCGCCGCCTGCGCGGCCTCCAGGAACTGGCGGCCTTCGGCAGTCAGCCGCACTGGAAACTCGCTGCGGTCGATCAGCGGCGCACCGGCCCAGACTTCAAGCGCCTGCATGCGCCGGCCGAACGCGGGCGGCGTCACGTTGCGCAGCTCGGCGGCGCGCGCGAGACTCCCGGCCTGGGCCAGGCAGACGAAATCTTCGAGCCAACGGATATGCATGGGGGCAGCGGGCGGTGATGCCGCATTGTAACGTTGCCGACTCGGTTAGCACGGTCGTCGCCGACACGCCGCAGTCCGTGCCGAGGGTCAATCCGCTGGTTTGTAGATTTGCTCTATTTTTCGGCGATTTCCAGCCGCGTTGCGCGCACATCAAACGAGGCTCGCGACGAGAGAGCCGCATCGCAAATAGCAGTCATTCGTGCGTTTGAAACTGCTGAAAAGGCGGAAAAAAAATTCCGCACTTCGGCAGAATCGCAATACACCCTCGGCTGGATGTACCCTGTCCGGCATAAAACCAATATCGGAAAACGAAGACCACCACGGAGACACGATGCCCATACCGGCCCCACAAGCTGTCGAGGATTCGACGCGCCGCCAGTTCCTCAAGGTTGGCGCCGGGTTCTCGGTCGCGATCGCCTGCTCGGCGTTGCTGCCATCGCTGACGGGCTGCTCGCCTGCCAGTGCAGTGCCGCAGGCGGGCATGGCGTTCCTGCGGCCCGCCGACGTCGCGCTGTTGCGCGCGCTGCTGCCGGCCGTTGTCAGCGACCTCGAAACGGTTGACCCGGCACAGCGCGAGAAGCGTGTGAATGCGGCCGTCCTTAACATCGACGGCACGATCGCCGCCATGGTCCAGAACGGTCAGAAGGAACTGCGCAAACTGTTCGACCTGCTTTCCAGCACGCCGCTGCGCTGGGCTTTGGCCGGCGTGAGCACGTCATGGGAGGAGGCCACGCCGGAGCAGATGCGGACGTTCCTGACACGCTGGCGCACCAGCCGCTTTGCAACGCTCAATGCGGGCGGCGTGGTGCTGGTCAAGCTGGCCAGCGTCGGTTACTTCGTGCTGCCCGATGCCTGGGCGGCAAGCGGCTATCCCGGCCCCAATCCCGCGGTCTATCGCGCCATCCATAGCTGATCCACACCATGGCCATCAACGATATCTACGGCGCCGGCATTGCGTCCGGCTGGAAGGTGCTCGACGCCGCCACCTTCACCGCGCCACGCACGTTTGAAGCCGACGTCGCCATCGTCGGCACCGGCGCCGGGGGCGGCATCGCCGCGGAAGTACTCAGCGAAGCGGGGCTCAAGGTGCTGCTGCTCGAAGAAGGCGGGCTTCATACCTCGGACAGCTTCAAGGACATGGACGAAGCACGCGCCTATCGCGAGCTGTACCAGGAAGCGGCCGCACGCGCGACATCGGACGGCGCCATCTCGATCCTGCAGGGCCGCTCGGTGGGCGGCAGCACCACCGTGAACTGGTCGTCGAGCTTTCGCACGCCGCCAAAGACGCTGGCGCACTGGGCGGCGGAACACGCTGTGACCGGGCACAGCGAGGCCGAAATGGCCCCGTGGTTCGCAAAGATCGAAGCGCGCCTCAACATGGCGCCATGGGCGATGGACCCCAATCCGAACAACACCGTGCTCAAGCGCGGCTGCGAAAAGCTCGGCTGGGAATGGCACGTGATTCCGCGCAACGTGAAGGGCTGCTGGAACTCCGGCTATTGCGGCCTGGGCTGCCCGGTCAACGCCAAGCAGTCGATGCTGGTATCGACGATTCCCAGCGCGCTCGCACGCGGCGCCACGCTCGTGCATCGGCTGCGCGTGCGCACGATCGACCATGACGGCAAGACCGTGAGCGGTCTGACCGGCGACGCACTGCGCAGCGATGGGTACACGGCCAGCGGCATTACCGTCACCGTCCGCGCGAAGCATGTGATCGCCGCGGGCGGCGCCATCAACACGCCCGCGCTGCTGCTGCGCTCGCGCGTGCCGGACCCGAATGGGCGCATCGGCCAGCGGACATTCATTCATCCGGTGAATTTGAGTGTTGCGGAAATGCCGGAGAAAATCGAACCGTTCTATGGGGCGCCGCAATCGGTGGCCTCCGACCACTTCCAGTGGCGAGACGGCGCGACCGGGCCGATGGGTTACAAGCTCGAAGTACCGCCGCTGTTCCCGGGCATCAGCTCAGGCGTGTTCAATGCGCTGGGCGACGACCTCAAACGCCAGATGGCCGCGTTGCCGCACACCAACGCCATGCTGGCGCTGTTGCGCGACGGCTTCGTGCCGGACAGCCCGGGCGGGCGCGTGCGCATTGCCGACGACGGCAGCCCCGTGCTGGACTACGACGTGAGTGACTACGTCTGGGACGGCGTGCGCCGCGCGTACCTGAGCATGGCCGAGGCGCAGTTCGCAGCCGGCGCGAAGCGGGTACGTCCCGCACACCTCGATGGCCAGGACTACACCAGCTGGCCCCAGGCGCGCGAGGCTATCGGCCAGCTGCCGCTGAAGAAATTCCGCGCGCTGCTGTTCAGCGCGCACCTGATGGGCGGCTGTGCCATGAGCGACGATCCGACGCGCGGCGTGGTCAACAGCGCAGGGCGCCACCACCAACTGGAAAATCTTTCCGTGTTCGATGGCTCGGTCTTCCCAACCAGTATTGGTGCGAACCCTCAGTTGTCAGTGTTCGCGCTCACGGCGCAGAATGTGTCGGCACTGGTGCAAAACATCACGTCGTGATTGAAACGGGCCCGAGCAATCGGGCCTGCAGTTTAGAGGAACCGCTCGAATATTAGTCTTGTTAAACAGACGAGGCGCTGGGTAGGCTCCTCACAACCGTTTTAAGCATCCGTATGCCGATAGAGCACGGAGCTGCAGCGGTCGTGGATTATTTTTTATTGCAGGGGTCCACTGCTGATTCATAGCGAGAGACGCCCCCATGAAGACCGGGAAGACCACGGCAGGAGACACCAAGGCTCGTATCCTTGATGCGACCGAAAAGCTGTTCATCGAGGTAGGCTACGAAGCGACATCGCTCAGACAGGTTACGTCTCGGGCGATCGTCAATCTGGCCGCCGTCAACTACCACTTCCGCAGCAAGGAAATCATGATGCAGTCGGTGCTTGGTCGCCGGCTGGATCCGCTCAATACCCGTCGGCTCGCATTGCTGGATGCTTGCGAAGCGCGCTGGCCGGGTAACGACATCCGCTGCGAGCACGTGATGGGCGCACTGTTCGTGCCCGCGCTCCAGATGGCGCGCGAGCCCGAGATCGGCGGCCCATCGTTCCTGCGCCTGCTAGGGCGCGTGTATTCGGATACATCCCCGTTCATCCAGTCCTGGCTGATGGGGCACTACGCACCCGTGTTCGGCCGCTTCTTCGAAGCGTTCGCCCGCGCGTTGCCGGACGTGCCGCGTCAAGACCTGGGCTGGCGCCTGCATTTCGCGCTCAAGGCGCTTGCAGGCGTGCTGGCCGGCGACGAACTCGGCAACCTGATGCCGGCGTTCACGCAGGGCAGGCGGATGAGCGATGCGCAGGTGCTGGCGCAACTGACGTCGATGGTGGTGTCGGCCCTCAAGGCCCCCACGCCAGCGCCGCAGGAGCTCGGTGCGCTGCAGGATGTGTTCGAGATCGGCGTGGCTCAGCACGCCGACAAGCAGGCCCAACTCGCGGCGCTGGCCGCCACAGTGGAAAGCGAGGCCCAGCAGGCCGCGGCAGCCGCCGCGGCTACGCTGGGACGCGCCAGACGCAGTGCGCGCGCAGCACGCAACGAGGGGGCATCGCGACCGGCCACCGCCAGCATGGCGGTACGCCGTGAGCACTGCGCAACCTTCCCAAGCAACCCGCTCGACGACTGGATGCGAACCCGCCCCAGATCATCCTAGCCGACCGTGACGCGGCGGCCCCCACCAGGACCGCCGTTCATCGGGCAGCGCATCGCCTTGCGGCCCAAGGCCGAGGATGGCTGCTTCGCGGTGTGGTTCAGCCGTTTCGAGATTGGAGAAATCGACCTGCGCACATCATGATGTGCGCAGATCACGTGTCACCTATGTCCCCGAACACCCGTTACCCATGTCTCCGGTCTGTACACCGCAAGCGGGAGAGGGGAGAACACCATCGGTATTTCAAACCCTGTCGGCTTGCTCCCCTCTCCCGC
>NZ_ALOU01000115.1 GCF_000292345.1 Cupriavidus sp. BIS7 | reverse complement strand
GGCAAGACCACGCTGCTGCGGTTGATTCTCGGCGAACTGCCGCCCGACAGCGGCACGGTGCGCAACGGCAGCAACCTGCAGGTGGCGTACTTCGACCAGATGCGCACGTCGCTGGATCTGGAAAAGTCGCTCGCCGACACCATCAGCCCCGGTAGCGACTGGGTGGAAGTCAACGGCCAGCGCAAGCACGTGATGAGCTACCTGGGCGACTTCCTGTTTGCCCCGGAACGCGCACGTTCGCCGGTCAAGTCGCTCTCGGGCGGCGAGCGCAACCGGCTGCTGCTGGCGCGCCTGTTCGCACGGCCCGCCAATGTGCTGGTACTCGACGAACCAACCAACGACCTTGATATCGACACGCTGGAACTGCTTGAGGAACTGCTGCAGGACTACAGCGGCACGGTGTTCCTGGTTTCGCACGATCGCGCGTTCCTGGACAACGTGGTGACCTCGACGATCGCCGCCGAAGGCGACGGCATGTGGCGCGAATCGGTCGGCGGCTACTCGGATTGGCTGGAACAGTCCGCTCGCGCGCAGGCGCTGCAGGCCGCCAAAGTCGATCAGAAGCAGGCCGAGGCCCCGAAGCAGAGCACGCGCGAGGCGCGCGGCGCGAACCGTACCGTCAAGCTGTCGTACAAGGAACAGCGCGAACTGGATGGCCTGCCGGAGCGCATCCAGTCGCTGGAGACCGAGCAGAAAACCATCTCTACGCAGCTTGAGGATGGCTCGATGTACGCCACCGATCCGAAACGCGCCGCCGATCTGGCCACACGGCACGACGAGATCGAGATGGAACTGCTGGAAGCGCTGGAGCGCTGGGAAGTGCTGGAGAAGAAAACGAAGGGCGAAGCTTAAAAACTTCTTCTGTTTTCTCTTTTCTCCCCTCTCCCGCA
>NZ_ALOU01000114.1 GCF_000292345.1 Cupriavidus sp. BIS7 | reverse complement strand
GCGCCGTTCGGGCCGATCAGGCCGACCTTGTCGCCGCGCATGATCGTTGCGGTGAAATCGCGCACGACAACCTTGTCGCCATACACCTTCGACACATCGATCATTTCGGCCACGATCTTGCCCGAGCGGTCTGCCTGCGAGACCTCGAGCTTGACGTTGCCCTGCACCTCGCGACGCGCGGCGCGTTCCGCGCGCATCGTCACCAGCCGCTGCACGCGCGCCACGCTGCGCGTGCGGCGTGCTTCCACGCCCTTGCGGATCCACACCTCCTCCTGCGCCAGCAGCTTGTCGAACTTGGCCTGTTCAACGGCCTCATTGGCCAGCAGTTCGGCCTTGCGCGTCTGGTACGCGGCAAAGTTGCCCGGGAACGAGACCAGCCGGCCGCGATCGAGCTCGACAATGCGCGTGGCCACGCGGTCCAGGAATGCGCGGTCGTGGGTGATCAGCAGCACGCTGCCGCGGAAGCCCATCAGCAGGTCTTCCAGCCAGCGGATGGCCTCGACGTCGAGGTGGTTGGTCGGCTCGTCGAGCAG
>NZ_ALOU01000113.1 GCF_000292345.1 Cupriavidus sp. BIS7 | reverse complement strand
CATGTCCCCGGTCTGCACACCGCGCAGCGGGAGAGGGGAGCCAACCATCAGCAATTGATGGCTCCCCAGGCGATATAATCGCTGTTTCCGATTTTCCGCCCTGCCCCGCCATGACCTCCCAACTTGCCAAGAAAGGCGAAGCCTGGTCCGCCCGCTTCTCCGAACCGATGTCCGACCTGGTGAAGCGTTACACCGCATCGGTCTTCTTCGACAAGCGCCTGGCGCTGTTCGATATCCAGGGCTCGCTGGCCCATGCGGCCATGCTGGCAAAGCAGGGCATCATTGCCGACGCCGACCGCGCCGAGATCGAGCGTGGCATGACGCAGATCCGCAGCGAAATCGAGGCCGGCACGTTCGAGTGGAAGCTCGACCTGGAAGACGTGCACCTGAACATCGAAGCGCGCCTGACCGCGCTGGTGGGCGACGCCGGCAAGCGGCTGCATACGGGCCGTTCGCGTAACGACCAGGTGGCCACCGACATCCGCCTGTGGCTGCGCAGCGAGATCGACAACATCATCGGCCTGCTGGGCGACTTGCGTGGCTCGCTGCTCGATCTGGCCGAGAAGAACGCCGACACGATCCTGCCCGGCTTCACCCATCTTCAGGTGGCGCAGCCGGTCACGTTCGGCCATCACCTCATGGCCTACGTGGAAATGTTCACGCGCGATGCCGAGCGCATGGCCGATTGCCGCCGCCGCGTGAACCGCCTGCCGCTGGGCGCCGCCGCACTGGCCGGCACCAGCTACCCGATCGACCGCGAGTTCGTGGCCACGCAACTGGGCTTTGACGGCGTGTGCCGCAACTCGCTGGACGCCGTGTCCGACCGCGACTTCGCGATCGAATTCCTGGCCGCCGCGTCGCTGATCATGACGCACGTGTCGCGCTTCTCGGAAGAGCTGGTGATCTGGATGAGCCCGCGCGTCGGCTTCATCGACATCGCCGACCGCTTCTGCACCGGCAGCTCGATCATGCCGCAGAAGAAGAACCCCGACGTGCCCGAACTGGCGCGCGGCAAGACCGGCCGCGTGTACGGCCACCTGACCGGCCTGCTGACGCTGATGAAGGGCCAGCCGCTGGCGTACAACAAGGACAACCAGGAAGACAAGGAGCCGCTGTTCGATACGGTCGATACCGTGGTGGACACGCTGCGCATCTTCGCCGACATGGTGCCGGGCATCAGCGTGAAGCCCGACAACATGCGCGCTGCCGCGCTGCAGGGCTACGCCACCGCGACCGACCTGGCCGACTACCTGGTCAAGCGCGGCCTGCCGTTCCGCGATGCGCACGAGGCCGTGGCCCACGCCGTGCGTGCCTGCGACGACCGCCGCTGCGACCTGGCGGATCTTACCGTCGAGGAACTGCGCGAAGTGTCGGGCCTTGGTGACAAGGCGTCGCTGATCGGTGACGACGTGCACAGCGTGCTGACGCTCGAAGGCTCGGTGGCCTCGCGCAACCATATCGGCGGCACCGCGCCGGACCAGGTCCGCGCCGCCATTGCTGCCGCACGCAAGGCGCTGTAAGTTTCGCGTAAGTCTCTGTCGTAAAAAAGCCGCTGTGCCGTAGGGCCAGCGGCTTTTTGTTTTTGGCGGCGGCCCTATCTCCCCGCCCTCCTCCCTGCCCAGTCCTGCCATGCAGAAGAGGAACCCTCTTGAATGTGTGATGGCTAGGACAATCCCCAAGCGCCGATAAGTTTTGTTACAGATACACTAATCGGCGCAAAAAACCGGGGGAGACAACCCATGAACTACTTGCTTGGTCTGTCACGACAGATCGACAGGTTGAATCAGCACACGGGCAGGCTTGCAAACATCATGATCCTGCTGTCGTGCCTGATCAGCGCAGGTAACGCCCTGCTTCGATACGGCTTCAACCTTAGCGACAACTGGCCACTGGAACTTCAGTGGTACATGTTCGCCATTGCCGTGATGTTCGGCGCGTCGTACACGTTCCAGCGCAACGAGCATGTGCGCGTGGACCTGATCTACGGCAACGTGTCCGAACGCGCGCAGCACTGGATCGACATCTTCGGCATCGTCGTCTTCCTGCTGCCCTCCACGATCCTGTTCACGTGGCTGTCGTGGGAATCGCTATTCCTGCCTTCGTGGCGCATCCTCGAGCAATCGGGCAACTCGGGCGGCCTGCCCCGTTATCCGATCAAGCTCGTCGTGCCCATCGGCTTTGCCCTGCTCACGCTGCAGGGGATTTCCGAACTGATCAAGCGCGTTGCCGCCCTCAAGGGCCTGGTGCGCATCGAATCGAAATACGAAAGGCCGGTGCAATGATTCCGTTGGAATATATGCCGCCGCTAATGTTCGGCGGCCTGGTGGTATTTATGCTGATCGGGTTCCCGGTCGCGTTTTCGCTGTCGGCGGTGGGTCTGGCCTTCGGCTTCCTGGCGATTGAATGGGGCTACTTCCCGCTGCAGTTCCTGCAGGCCGTGCCAAGCCGCGTGTTCGGCAGCGTGCTGGCCAACGAGCTGCTGCTGGCGATCCCGTTCTTCACCTTCATGGGGGCCATCCTCGAGAAATGCGGGCTGGCCGAGGACATGCTCGACTCGATGGGCCAGTTGTTCGGCCCGGTGCGCGGCGGCCTTGGTTATTCGGTGATCATCGTCGGCTTCATCCTGGGCGCGATTACCGGCACGGTGGCCGCGCAGGTGATCGCCATGGCGATGATCTCGCTGCCCGTGATGATGCGCTACCGGTACAACATGAAGTACGCCACGGGCGTGCTGGCCGCGTCGGGCACGATCACGCAGCTGGTGCCGCCGTCGCTGGTGCTGGTGGTCCTGGCCGATCAGCTCAAGACTCCGGCCGGCAGCGCCGATGTCGGCAGCATGTACCTGGGCGCCTGGGGCCCGTCCGTCGTCCAGATCGCGCTGTTCGCGCTGTACACGTTCGTGCTGGCCCGCATCAAGCCCGACTGGCTCCCGCCGGTGCCGGAAGAAGCGCGCACGCTGCGCGGCTGGGCGCTTTGGCGCAAATGCCTGCGCGGCATCATCCCGTGCGCCGTGCTGATCTTCCTGGTGCTCGGCACGATCATGCTCGGCATTGCCACGCCGACCGAGTCCGGTGCGATGGGTGCGGTAGGTGCGCTGGTGCTGGCCGTGATCCGCGACAAGGGTTTTAACCGGATCGATCGCAACATCTATCGCGTGGGTATTGCGGCCACGCTGGTGGCGGCGGCCGTGGGTGTGTTCGCGTTCGGCTCGCATGCGTTCCGGATTCCGCTGGCGGTTGCCTACCTGGTCGTGCTCTGGCTGATCATCCGCGCGGGCCAGCTGACCGACCTGCGCCTGCTGATCGTCGAAGCCTACCAGTCCACCGCGCGGATCACCGCGATGGTGGTGTTCATCCTGATCGGCTCCACCTGCTTCTCGGTGGTGTTCCAGGGCGTGGACGGCGGCGCGTGGGTGGAGCACCTGTTCACCTCGCTGCCGGGCGGCTGGATTGGCTTCCTGAT
Organism: Cupriavidus sp. BIS7; assembly: GCF_000292345.1. Lineage (GTDB taxonomy): Bacteria > Pseudomonadota > Gammaproteobacteria > Burkholderiales > Burkholderiaceae > Cupriavidus. The sequence goes on along the minus strand of NZ_ALOU01000113.1, from coordinate 593 downwards.
CGTGGTGAACCTGTTCATCTTCTTCCTGGCGTTCTTCCTCGACTTCTTCGAGATCGCGTTTATCGTCGTGCCGATGCTGGCGCCCGTGGCAGTCAAGGTGCTGGCGCCGGTGGTGGCCGATTCGATGGGCGGCAACCCCGAAGCAGCCGCCACTGCCGCGCTGGTCTGGTTCGGCGTGATGCTGTGCGTCAACATGCAGACGTCGTTCATGCACCCGCCGTTCGGCTTCGCGCTGTTCTACCTGCGCGGCATTGCGCCGAAGGAAGTCAAAAGCTCGGACATCTACTGGGGCGCGCTGCCCTGGGTGGGCCTGCAGCTTGTGATGGTGTTGCTGGTGATGTTCTGGCCGGGCATGGTGACCGGGTTGCTCGACAAGGGGTCACTGCACCATAGCAACGCAGCGGAGGTCAGTATCCCGCTTGGCGGGCAGGACGGCGGGGGGGCAGCTTCCACGCCTGGCACGCTGGAACTGCCGAGCGGCGGCGATTCTAGCGAGCCGGCGGCGCCGTCGTTCCAGTTCGAGAAGAGCAAGTAGTTGGTTTGAAGCGTGGTCGGGGATTGATGCGCTGGCCCTCTGTAGTGGTCAAGTAATT
>NZ_ALOU01000112.1 GCF_000292345.1 Cupriavidus sp. BIS7 | reverse complement strand
GAGACGGGCACTGACCCGGCTCCCGCCTCAAGCTTGTCTTCTCAAATGGAGTTCACCATGCCCCGTAAGCTAGTCCTGAGCTTGCTCGCCGCCGCCGCCATGGCGGCCTGCAGCAGCACGCCGCCGGCGACATCCAGCCAGCCGGTCAATCCACCTGCGGCTGCGCCCGCCCCGGCAGCCCAGACGAGCCCCGCGCAGCCCGACGCCAACGCGGTGGACCCGGCCGCCATCAAGGCGCTGCAGGACATGGGCGCCAGCCTGCAGACTCTCAAGCAGTTTGAAGTCGACATCAGCCTGACCGGCGAGCGGGTGTTGCAGGATGGACAGAAGCTGCAACACACCGCTACCGCCAACCTCGACGTGGTACAGCCGAACAAGATCCGTGCGCAGATGCGCAGTGCGCGCTCGCAGCGCGACCTGATCTACGACGGCAAGACCGTCACGCTCTATCAGCCGGAGCAGAAGTACTACTCGCAGGCGCAGTTCAGCGAGAACCTTGCCGCGCTGGTCGATAGGCTGAGGGACCGTTACGGCGTCGAAGTGCCGTCGGCCGATCTGTTTCTCTGGGGTACGCCCGCCGCCCCGGTGGACAACATGACGTCGGCCATGAACGCCGGGCAGGACATCATTGCCGGTGACCTGTGCAATCACTATGCATTCCGGCAGGGCCAGTTCGACTGGCAGATCTGGATTTCCGCTGGCGCACGCCCGTTGCCGCGCAAGCTCGTCATCACGAATCGCACGGACGAGGCACGGCCGCAGTCGATCACGCTCTACAGGTGGAACCTGAACCCGAAGTTCGGCAACGCCACCTTCGCGTTCACGCCGCCGCCGGGCGCCAAGTCCGCCGAGTTCGTTCCCCTGAAGTCCCGTTAAGGAGCCCGCCATGACATACGCATTCGGCAAGCTGTTCACGGTGTGCTCTACCGCGCTGGTTCTGGCTGCATCGGGCTGGGCGCCCACGGCGGCGGCAGCTCGTGGCGGCGGGCAGGTGGCCGGCGCACGCGCAGGTGGAGGAGGCGGTGGTGCGGGCGGCGCGCGGCAGGTCAACAACGTGAACGCGGACGCGCGCACCAACAACGTGCGGAGCAGCAGCGTCAACAGCGTCAACAACGTGAACGCAAACCGCAACGTCAACGTCAACAAGAATACCAACGTCAACGTGAACGTCGAGAACCATGGCGGATGCTGCGGCGGATGGGACAACGACTACCACCCGGTGGCAACGGCGGCGGCCGTCACGGCGACGGTGGCGGTGACGTCTGCGGTGATCGGCTCGATGGTCCGCACGGTGCCGCCGGGCTGTGTGCCGGTCAACTACGGCGGCATGGTCTACCAGCAGTGCGGCGGCACGTGGTATCAGCCACAGGGATCGCAATACGTCGTGGTGAACGCCCCCTATTGATCAAGGCACCAGCCGGGAACCCGTCTCCAGTCGCTTGAAGTGGCGCTGGAGCGGGCCTGCAGGCGCCATGCGCGCAACCATTACTTGATGGACGCCGCCAGGTCCTCCTCCACGAAGCGCAGGATTGCCTCGATCAGGGCCTCACGCGGGTAGGCGTTCTGCGTCACGAAGAGTGCTCCAACCGTTGGATGCGTACGCGCAATCGGCACCGCCAGCGCCCAGTGATCGGCATTGATGTAACCGAGAAGCGAGCTTCCAGGGATGACTTCATCGTAGAAGATGACCTGGCTGTCGTTTCGGGCATCAACACGCGAAAGCTTCTTGTAGCTCGATTCCAGAATCGATGAAATGCGTTCCGGCGCCGGGAACGTCACGACCGAGTAGTAATGCAGGTCGCCCGGAAGCGGATGTTGTGCGAGCCATGCCATGCGCGTTGCCGGCCTCAGGCTTTCCACGCCGCCGCCATCACCAGAGGTGCAGGTCGCTTCCGGAAAGTGGCGCAGAAGATCGGCCTGATACTGCTTGGCATCATTGGCAAGTGGCGATCCTCCAACCGCTCCGGCCGCGCTCACTACGGCCGCCACGCGGCTTCTGATTTCGGGATATGCGACCAGAGCTTCGAGGATGTCAGGGGCGCCCTTCGAGTAACCAACTAGCACCAGGCGCGGCGGGCCATCCTGCACTGGCATTGCCAGGATCGCGTCGCGCACCTGACGCGCATTGTTTGTCGAGCTTGATAGCGCATCGACGTCTAGCAGCATTGCGTCGAAGCCAAACTGCCGCAGGTGCGTCATGACGGTTCCGGGCGAATCGAGCCAGCGCCTGAAGCAGTCGTAGCCGATCCCCGGTACAACCGCTGCGACAAGATGCCGCCGGGACGGGCCCAGGTCGACGGGTTTGCCGGTACCAGCGGGTTCAGTGCCAAGGCGCGTCAGTGCTTCGTCGCACGGCCGGTAATCGGGCAGCGCTTGTCCCCGCGCTTCGAGCACCGCGCAGTAGATCTCGCGGAAGCGCCCCCGTTTGTCGACAACCCCTGCCTGAGATGCCGGGACAAGCGCGAGCGGCATCGTCTCGGTCGAATAGGGCAACAGAGGATCGGCAGCGCATGCAACGAGCAGGGCGCACACAGGAATTGCCGCCAGCATGGCAAAAGCCTGCCGGATTGCCGACCCCATCGAGACGGATGGCCTGGGGTTCGAGTCATTGGCGCGCATTGCCGGCTCCTCCGTACTGACGAACAGGGGGCGCTTCAAGGTACGGTACCCAGTCGAGGAACTCCACGTCCGAAAGGCTGAGCGGGCGCGTTGCAAAGAAGAGAACAGCGCGCAGACCGTCTGTGTAATAGGCTGCGCCGCCCGCCGTGCTTCGCTGGTGCGATTCCGATACCGGGCCGACGCCATTCACGAATCCAAGCTTTTCCAGCCCACCGGAGTACATGAGGTCCTGGATCAGCAGGTTCCTCGCCTCGTCGACGTTCTCATGCAGGATCTGATGAGACTCGCCACGCGGCAGAAATCGTCCGCCTACTGGACGCCCGACCTGTGCGACATAAACCAGTTGGCCCTGAAAGCGCATAGGAGCCAGCCAGCCGCGTATCCACGTGGCAGGCGCGCCGCCCTGTGCCTCCTTGCGCATGACGAAGTCAGGCGCTCGTCCAAAAAGCCTTTGGGCCTGGTCGAACGGGTGCTCGTCGCGCCGGAAGTTGCGCCGCACCAGAGCCGCGCCGATATCCGTAAGCTGGCCAATGCCAACGGCATTGAGCGGGTCCGCTTGCACTGTTCCACTTGCGTCCGTGGCGCAGCAGGGCAGGTGTTCGAGCGCAGCACGCAGTGAGGCGAGATCCTGATAGTTCGGCGCCACCGATTCGGGGTAAGGGAAGGGAATCTGCGCCAGGTTCGGATCCATCTTGCCGCCGGGGACCTGCAGCAGCAGAGAGAACGGAATCAAGGTCTGGTTGCCAAGCAGATCGAAATTGGCGAGCTTGAGCTCGTGGTCAGGGTTGGTGAACAGGACCCCCGTGCGCGTCTCTCCCGGAGGGATCGGGTTCCTGAACCCGAGCTTTCCGAAGTATTGATCGATGCTTGCATTCGTTGTTCCGCCGAGCATCGAGTGCAGGGACCACGCGACTTCGTGCGGCGAATAATAATCGGGGTCGGTACCCGCGCGCAGAAGCCAGAGCGGTTGTGACGTCCCGTTCTGCACCTCGACCCAGAGCGGTTGCACGCCGGACTTGCTGACGTCGGCACCAAACATCCGCATGCTGTCTTCGCTCCCAAGCACGGCCGCGCTTGTCCGGACGCCATGGCTGGTCTCGCTGACCGCACGGTCGCGCGGCGCTTCAATGTCGGTCTGAGCCGGGGCGTGCCAGGTCGAACAGCCTGCCAGTATGAGTGCGAGGCAAAACTGGCACGCCGTACGGGCCAGCGCACGATGCCGGGGCGGTGAGTGGCTCATGGTTTTGCTCCGGGATCCACGTGCAGGATCTTGTATGGCGTGATCCACGGAAAAACGGTGATCTTCGAAAGCGCGGTCGGTTCCCGATCGAATACGAGCACATCGCGATAGCCGTCGGTGTAATAGGGGTCAGTCGTCAGGTTTTCGCGCGGCGCGCTCTGCGGTGCCGCGCCCACGCCGTTCACGAGCCCGATCCGGACGAGGTTCTGCGAGTACGCCATGTCTTCGGTCAGCGCAATGCGTGCCTCATCGACATCGGGGTCGATCTTGTGCGTCACCAGCGTCGGCGAGTGAATCGTAAGACGAACGCCGATATCGCGACTGATCTGTCCTACCCAGACGGGTTTGCCGTGATAGCGGATGTCACTGAGCCAGAGCCGCATATGGTTGCGCTGGTGGATGGTGTCCCGCGCTTTTTGCAGTGCAAGGTCCTGGGCGCGTCCAAACAGGTAGAGGTCGCTTACGGGTGCGTTGACGTAGCGCTCGCCAGACAGCGCTGCGCTGACCATTCGCCGGATCGCGCCAGACCATTTTTCCTCGGTGACGCTCCAGCCGCGACGGACCAGTGCCGGAAAGGCGTCCTCCAGGCCCCCGACGATCACCAGATTGAGCGGGTCGCCGTTCTTCGAGCCATCCTCGTTTGTCAGGCAGCATGGGAGGGCTTCAAGCGCGGCACGGAAGCTCTCGTCGTCCGTGTAGTTCACGACGGGCGCCTGGGGATCGTTGGCCCGCTTGAAAACCTGGCTCTTCTTGTAGTCGGCCTGAAATCCCGGTACGGCCTCGAATATGGAGAAGGTCCTGGCACGCCCTTTCGCGACGAGGTCGATCTGCACGAACTTCACCCCTTCGTTGAGGTTGGTCAGCACAAATCCGGAGACCGTTTGCCCGGGCTGGATCGGGTTGCGAAAGCCAAGATCGCGAAAACGCCGGTCGCGCTCGGCAAGTTGATCGCGTGAGGTATTGCCGGCAAACGCTTCGGCCGCCTCCGATGCGGGAAAAAAGTTCGGGTCCAGGCCAGGCGACAGCAGAAAGTAGTTACGATCCTCGCGATTCTGGACCTCGATCCAGACCGGCTGGATGTTCTTGTCGGCAAGCGGCACGCCATAAACGGCAAGGCTTTCTTCGGGCGACAGCACCGCTGTCGATACGCGAAGCCCGCCCTCCGTGCGTGTCACGGCGCGCTCTTGATAGCCGGGGTCGGATGCAGTTGGCTTGCTCCCCGCGCAGCCACCCAGCGTGGCGGTGACAACGATGATGCCCATGACCAGCGAGACGAGGCGGCTGAGAAAGCCGCCTCGATACGCAGGAAGGCCCTCGGTGGGTGCCTTTTCGGGCACGCGGGGCAAGCATGGGTCAGTCCTGGCCACGGAGTTCCTGGTGTCACGGCTGAAGCAAACCGGCGCTCGTCGGGTGACGGACAGCGTTCAACTCAGTCTATGGCGGAACTTCGCGTTTGGCTGTCCAATTTGAACGGCGATAACGCCTTGAGCAGCGGGCGGTCGGGGGAGGACCGATCCGGGCCGATCCGGCCGGCCTGTTCAGCCGGTGCGGGTACCCGTCTTGCCTGGCTTGGCCTTCGTCTTGCGCGGCGCCGGTGCGCGTGGCGCCTCGCGGTCGGGCAGCAGCGAGATCGCGTGCATGCCCTCCAGCCACGACAGCGCTTCGACATACGACAGGAACTGCTCCAGGTACCCGGGTGATACCTCGCGCATCAGTGACAGCGAGCGATGCACCAGATGGTTCGTGTTCAACGGCCCCGCGTTGCCGGGCACGCTAGCCTGCGACTGGCGCAACTGCCGGTCGACGCTGACGCGGGCCCAGGTGTCGCGGAAGTAGTCGGCCAGTTCCGGTTCGGCATGGTGATGACGGTGCGGAGCCGGGGCGGGGCCGGCGGGCGCCGTGGGCGCGTGGGTCGTGGGGACGAGAGCCTGGTGCGTGCGCCGGTCGAGGCGTTCCCTGAGTGCCGCAAGATCGGCGAGGGCGCCGGGCTGCTGTGGCGGTGTCTCGGGTGCCGGTACCTCGCCAGAGGCGCGTGCCAGCACTTCGCCATAATCGGCGACCAGTTGGGCCACCCGCGCCTCCAGCAGTTGCCCTGCTTCGCCACTGTAGTCGGCGGCGCGGCGCGCCATCGCCTCGATGAAGCGAAAGCGGACCGGGTCCGCGCGGTCGGCGCCGCTGTCGCGCCAGCCGTCGAGCAAGTCGCGAGGATCGCGCGGGCCGTCGTTATGCATGGGGTTTCGTGGCCGCGGTTCCGGCTGCGGCGGCGGTGCTGGCGGGCACTCTCGGCACCGGCGCAATTTCCACGCGCCGGTTCTTCGCACGACTTTCCTCCGTGGCATTCGGCGCCACCGGCTGCTGCGAGCCGAACGCTGCCGAGAAGACCGAAGATGGCGGCACGCCCGCTTCGATCAGCGCGCGGGTCACGGTCAGCGCGCGCTGGGCCGACAGTTCGAGGTTGTCGGCAAACCGCCGGTTGCTGCCCTTGACCTGCTGGTCGTCAGTGAAGCCGCTCACCATCAGGATCTCGTCGCGCGCGCCCAGGTAGGCCGATAGCGGTGCGGCAAGGCTCTTGAGCAGTGCGCGGCCCTCCGGCTGCAACTGATCCGAGTTCACGGCAAACAGCACGTTGCCGCTGATGCCGATGCGCCCGTCCTTGAGCGTGACCCGTCCGGCCGCAAGCGGCCCGGCCAGCGCCTGCTCCAGCGTCTGGCGGCGCTTCAGCTCCTCCTGCCGCTGCTTGACCTCATTCTCCAGCCGGGCCGACAGCTCCATCTGCACGCCGATCACGCCCAGCAGGACCAGCACGAAGGCCCCGAGCATGACCGACATGAGATCGCCAAACACCGCCCAGGCCGGGACGGTTGGCTCCACGCCAGCGTCGATATCGTCCGTCATGCTGCCTCGGCGCCCGCCTGCTGGGCGGAGAACTGCTGCAGGTTTTCCAGGATCTGCTTCTGCGACAGCATGCTCAGGTCGACCACCTCACGGGCCTGCGCCACGTAGTAGGCCAACTGCTCGTCGCTGCGCGCCATTGACTTGTCGAGCGCGGCCTCGATGCGGGCGAGGTGCTCGGCCAGCTTGTCATTCGATGCGCTGAACACCTGCACCGCCATGCCGAACGCTTCGCCAAGGCTCGCCACCTCGACGGCGCTGCCCGTGACCTGCGCCGCGATGCCGTCCAGCTTGCCTGTCTCCTGCGCCACCTGCTCGGTGAAGCGCGTGCCGACGCGCTCCAGCAGATCGGCCGTCGTCGTAACGAGCCCATCCACCGCCGCGCGCTGCTCGGTGGAGGCGTGGTTCACGGCGTCGAGCAGGGTGCCAAGCGTCTCCAGCAGGCGGCCGCGCTCCTCCAGCATCGCGTTGTCGCGCGCCATGCCGTCGGTCAGCTTCTGGCGCAGTTCGGCGATGACGTCGGCGGCGGCCTTGGGCGCCTCGGTCGCAATCTGTGCAAGGCGGGCAACCTCGGCGATCGTGCCGCTGGCCTGCTGCTGCGTGTGCGTAGCGATGTCGCGGGCGGTCTGGGAGAGGGCTTCGCGGATCTCCTGCTGGTGGTCGGCGGATTGCGTGCTTGCCTGTTGCCATTCGTCGCGCATTGTGGCGGCCATGCCGGCCAGCGTGTCACGCCAGACGGCAAGACGCTGTTCGTCGCGGGAGGCCAGTTCGGCTTGCAGCGTGGTGGCCGCGTGCAGCAGGCGGTCGATCTCCGCAACGGTGCCGATGGCGTGGGCCTGCGCGTGCGTGGCGATGTCGCGGGCGCTCTGCGACAGGGCGTCGCGCACGTCCTGCTGGTGCGTTGCGGCCTGCGTGCTTGCCTGCTGCCATTCGTCGCGCATCGTCGCGGCCATGCCGGCCAACGTGTCGCGCCACGCGGTGAGGCGCGTCTCGTCGCGCGAGGCCAGTTCGGCCTGCAGCGTGGTGGCCGCATGCAGCAGGCGGTCGATCTCGGCAACGGTGCCGGTGGCGTGGGCCTGCGCGTGCGTGGAGATATCGCGGGCGCTCTGGGACAGGGCGTTGCGCACCTCCTGCTGGTGCGCTGCTGCCTGTGTGCTTGCCTGCTGCCACTCGTCGCGCATCGTGGCGGCCATGTTGGCCAGCGTGTCGCGCCACGCAGTGAGGCGCGTTTCATCGCGCGTGGCGAGTGCCGTCTGGCGGGCCGTCTCCTGCTCGGCCAGTTGCGATTGCAGGTTGGCGTGCGACTGGCTGACCGTGCCGGCGATACCGGCGGCATGCTGCGCAAAGGCGGCCGAGGCGTCGGTCATCGCCTGGCGGTTGGCGCTGGCGAGCGATTCGCCGGTGTGTTCGAGGCGCGACAGCGCGGCGTCCCACGTCCGGGCCGCGCCGGCAGTGGCCGTGTCCAGGCGCGTGCCGATGCCGTCGACCAGCGCTGCCGAGCGTTGTGCGAACGTTTCGCCGAATCCGTCGAGCGATGCACGCAGGTCCGATGTGAGGGCGGCGTTGGCCTGCCGGTGTTCGGCAAGGGCATGGTGCCAGGTGTCGGCCACGGTGGTGGTGGTGGTGTCAAAGCGGGTGGAGAGACTGTCCAGATGCCGCTGCACGGTCTGCGTGACAGCGTCTCGCATGGTGGCCGCTTCGTGGGCCAGGCCAGCCATCGTGGCATCCACGGCGGGCTGGATCGCTGCGCTGGCCGAGCGGGCGCTATCGGCGATGCCATCCTTCAGCGACAGCCCGACGCTATCGGCCAGCCGCGCATAGGCTGCGTCCGTGCGCGCGTGGAAGGCGTCCTGGCTGGCCGACAGGCGCTCGCCGAGCGCTTCGTTCTGGCGGGTCATTGCCGCGGCCATGGTGTCAAGCCGATCGACCAGCGAGGGCATCAGTTCGGCCTGCCGTTGCAGCAGCGCGAAGACCGTGTCGTGCTGGTGATGGCGGGAATGCACGCGCAGCGTGCTGGCGATGCGTTCGTCCAGCAACTGCGCCGCCTGCACGCGCTCTCGGCGGGCAAGCGTCGAGAGCAGCCCAAGCATGGCTGACGTGGCTACACCGGCCACCGACGTCCCGAACGCGAAGCCAAGGCCCTTGACCGGCGCCGCGAGCGAGGCCCGAATGGCTTGCAGGTCGGCGGCGCTTTCCAGCGCCACACCGGTGCTGCGCAGCGTGCCCACCATGCCGAGGAACGTGCCGAGCATGCCCAGCAGCACCAGCAGGCCCACCAGGTACGGCGTCATTGCCGGGCCCGGCAGCGCCACGCGTTCGCCTTCCACACGCAGGCGCACGGCGTTGCGCAGGCTCGGATGCAGGCGGTCAAGCCACGCGCCAAGGCTTGGCGGCGGCGCGGTGAGGCCGGCAAGTGCGACGGTCAGCGTGGGAGTGGCCTGCCGGTAGCGGTGCAGTTCGAACGCGCCGCCCACGTAGAAGCCGCCGATGAGCAGCGTGACGGCCAGCGCCAGCGCATTCGTGCCCGCGTAGCCAGCGCCAACCCAGCCGACCACGGCGAGGCCCGCGAGAAATACTACGAGTGCGGCGAGTGGTGTGAGGTGTCTGTTCATGTCGATCGGTCAGCTTTCGCGCAGGGCGGCCAGCAGGGCATCCAGCGGCTGGAAGCGGATCTCCAGCTCGGCCAGCAGCACGCTCTGCATGTCCCTGCGAAATACGTTGAGCCACGCGCCCTCTGCGGCGCGCAGCCTTGTGAAATGCGGTTCCAACATCCCCGGCACCGCCGCAAGCACGGCCTGTTCGCGTGCGCCGAGCACCTGCTCCATGACGGCATCGAGCATGGCCAACTGTGCCGCCTGCGGCGTGCGCGACGCCAGGGCCGTGCGCAGCCGCCCGCGCAGCCCGGCGATCTCGCGCTCCATCTGCTGCTGCAGCGCGATGTAGCGCCCGCGATGGACGGCGAAGTCGGACTCGGCCGGATCAGGCGCGGCCGTACGCGTCGGCATGCGCCGGCGGCTGTCGGACGATACGCCTTGCCCGGTGATCGCAGCGGTCAGCATGGCGCGCACATGGGTGCCGGCGGATTCGCCAATACTCCCGCCGCCATGATTTGCGCCAATACCCGCGCGCGCCGGCGCGCCGGACGGTATTTCCGGCGGACTGCCTTTGAGCGCGGCCGACAGCGCGATGGCGTCGGTCCACCCAAGCCATCGGCTTATCTCGGCGGACAGCGATGGCGCGGCGCCGGAAGCCTCGGCGTCCGTCAGGCGGGCCAGCAGGCGTATCAGTTTCGGGCCGCTGAAACCCGTGCGCTGTGGCACTTGCGTCATGTCGCCAGGTTGGAAAAAAACGGGGAGTTTACACGTTCGCGGCCGGGATTCGTGTAGATCAGGCGTCACATCCGTTGTCTTTGACCAGCAACGGCTTGCAGGCTGGCTTTTGGCGAGGGGTTACCCGAGGTGCTACTTGCGCGCCTTGTTGCGCATCAACGGCGCGAACTCGGCAATTGTGCCGCGCCCGTCCTGCTTGGCCTTGTACATGGCCGCGTCGGCCGCACGCATCAGCTCGGCGTAGTTGTCTCCATCGCGCGGATAGATGGCGATACCGATGCTCGATGTAGCAACCAGGTTGTTGCCTTCGATGACCATGGGCTGCGAAAGCGTCTCGGCCAGTTGCCCGGCAACGCGACGGGCAGGCTCGATGCCGACGCTCGGCATGATGATCAGGAACTCGTCACCGCCCAGCCGCCCGACCATCCCCATCGAACCTACGCAGGCTTGCAGCCTTCGCGCGATCTCCTTGAGCAACTGATCGCCGGCGGCATGTCCAAGCGAGTCATTCACGTTCTTGAAGTAATCGAGATCGAGAAAGACGAGTGCAGCCTCCCCGTAGCACTGTCGCGCCTCGGCCAGTGCCGCATCGGCATGCTCACGGAGCAATGTGCGATTTGGGAGTCTGGTCAGCGCGTCATAGTAGGCAAGCTGGTTGATCTGCGCTTCCGCTGCCCGTTGCTGGGTGATGTCCTCACCGACATAAATGAAATGCGCGATCTCGCCGTGGCTGTCCCGGACGGCTGAGATCGTGACCGCAATCAGGACGTCTTGTCCCGCCCTGTCCGTGGCCCAGATCTCTCCCGAGAAGTAGCTTGCGCCCGTCAGCTTCTCGATGATGCCGTGCCACATGTCTTTGGTCAGCTTCAGACGATTGAGGCTGTCGGGGGTGCGGCCGATGATTTCGTGCTCGGCATATCCCAGCAGTTCGCAGAATGCCGGGTTGACCTGAATGATGCGCCGGTCGACATCGGTGATCATGATCAGGCTGCGGCTGTGCTCAAAGACCGATGCCGATACTCGCAGGCGCTCTTCGGTTTCCTTCTGCCTTGTGATGTCCTGGGTGAATCCTTGCAGCTCATATGGCTTGCCTTCGACATCGCAGGCCACCTGGGCCACGAGCCTGCGATGCACCCAGCGCCGATCGGTTGGGTGCCAGCGCCGGAATTCACACTCCTGCGGCTCGATCGGCTGGTTTGCCCGATCAAGAATATTGGCCAATGCGTCGCGGTCGTCAGGGTGTACTTCGCTCAGGATTTCCTCGATGTTCACCTCGAGTTCACCGTTGGCAGGGATGCCGCTCATCTCCAGCGCGAAGGCCTTGCTACGGAAAATGCGGGTGGCCAGATCGAGCGTCCAGGTTCCCATGCGTCCGAGGATCTGTGCCGACTCGATGCGTTGATGCTCGCGCCGCAGCCTGGCTTCCGCCTCCTTCTGCTCGGTCACATCCTGGGTGAAGCCATACATTGTCACGGGCTTGCCGTGCGGGTCTCGCACAAAGAACAGCGGGGAACGCACGTGAATCCAGCGTTGCTCCGTGGCCTTCCACAGGCGATATTCGAGAATCGTGGCGGTGTCGTCCCGCGTCCCCGCTCGCCGCAGGGCAACGGTATGCGCAATATCGTCGGGATGGATGCGGGAACTGAAATCCGATTCAGGGATGCGCGAGGTGCCTGGCGGAAAGCCAATCTGCTCGACCAGGTCGTCGCTGACCTGGTAGACGGCATCGGCATAATCAAGCGTCCAGTAGCAGATGTTGCCGAAGACGCCAGACGTAACCAGAAGCGTGCGATAGCGGCTGAGAATCTCCTCGCTATCGTTCGATCTGGAGATGTCTTCGGAAAAGCCGATCAGCGAGCCATCAGCGGACGGATAGCCAATCGTCCGTACGTCCATCCAGCGCGAGCTGCGTGGGTTCCACAACCGGTGTGTCAGGCGAATTGGCGCTTGGCCGGGTTGCCAATGCTGGAACGTGCCGATAAATCCGGCGCGTTCGTCTTCGGGCACGCGTTCGGCAATCGTCTGGAGCGCAACGGCCTGCCGACACGCGTCACCGAGACAGGCGCCGCCGGCGGAGTCCGGATCAAACCGGAACATTGCGTTGCGATGGTCGTATTGCCACTCACATATCGGGCCAGGATGTTCGGCAGGCGCCTCGGGACCGCTCCGGCCAGCGGCCAGTTCGGCGATAAGTGTTAATCGAAGCGATTCCTCGTCGCTTTTGCCCATTCCTGATGATGTGATGGCTAGACTGCGTTCTCGCCGTTTGTGCGTTTTCGATGGCGTGGGATCTTATCCATTTACGGGCGATGAAAGAAGTTCTTAACCGCAACTACGGGAAGATACTGATCGCGCGGATCGCGCCAAGCGCCTTTTACGGCGCTTGGCGCAGCAAGGCGATATAGGACAAGGACCGACAAGCCTTTCAGCCTGCGCAGCAGACAGCCGGCGAGCTTGCCGCCGTAGATTGAAGGTACCTGGTTCTTTTCCAGAGAGGATCATCATGTTCCGACGCTACGCAACTTGCCTCACCCTTGGCGTACTTGCCGCAGGCGCCTCCACCGTCACACTTGCGGCTGGGTATGTGGAAGCACAGGGTGGCCCCGTCTATGTGGAGCCGGCCCCGCCCGTGGTCTATGGACAGCCCCCCGCTGTGGTGGCGGGTCCGACAGTGATCATCGGCTGGCATGGCGACCGCTACTGGGACGGTCACCGCTGGTGGGAACGCGACGAGTGGAACCGTCACCATCCGCATGACCAGCATCGCCACGACGAGCACCACGACGACCACCACGACGACCACCACGACGAGCATCACGAGGACCACCACGGCTAGGGGCTTCTGATTGAAGCATCGCGGCGGAAGCCGCCACAGTCACATGCGGGGGCGCTGGCCCGAAGTCAGCGCCCCCGCAGGCGTTCTGCCAATAGGTCTGCCTGTAGTTCTGCGAATACCCCCACGAGATGCAGCCTGCGGAACACGCCGGGGGACATTAATGTAAGCTTCGGCCTCGGCCGCGCCTCTATCCGGCGTGGCCTGACTGTCATCCAAACCAGATGGCAGCTCCTCGATTCCCAGGAAAAACAAGACCTATGAAAATGCTCTCGATCTCGAAGACCCTGGCTGCCGCAACCGTGGCGCTGGGTGTCGTAGCCGCCGGCAGCGCGGCAGCCCAGGAACAGACCATCCGCGTGGGCACCGTCAGCGGGCCGGACGCCGAAGTCTGGCAAGTGGTGCAGAAGGTTGCCAAGAAGAACGGCCTGAACGTGAAGGTGGTGGAATTCAACGACTACGTGCAGCCGAACGCCGCGCTCGACGCGGGCGACCTGGACGCCAACAGCTTCCAGCACCAGCCGTATCTGGATAGCCAGATCAAGCAGCGCGGGTACAAGATGGTCAGCGTTGGCTACACCTACATCTCGCCGCTGGGCATCTACTCGAAGAACCTGAAGTCGCAGAAGGACCTGCAGCAAGGTGCCAAGGTTGCCGTCCCGAACGATCCGTCGAACGAGAACCGCGCGCTGCTGCTGCTGGCCGCGCAGGGCGTGATCAAGCTGAAGCCGGGCGTGGGCACCAATGGCGTCAACGCCACGCCGCTGGACGTGGCCGACAACCCGAAGAAGATCAAGATCGTCGAACTCGACGCCGCCCAACTCGCCCGCGCGCTGCCTGACGTGGCTGCTGCCGTGATCAACACGAACTACGCGCTGGCCGCCGGCCTGCAGCCGACGACGAACGCGATCGCCATGGAAGACATCCATAGCCCGTACGCGAACATCATCGTCGTGCGCACGCAGGACAAGGACAAGCCGTGGGTGAAGAAGCTCGTGGCGGCGTATCACTCGGAAGAAGTGCGCCAGTTCATGAAGACTCAGTTCAAGGGCGCGATGGTGCCCTCGTTCTAAACATCGACCGGCGAATACCATTGCGTGAAGCGAAGAACGGCGGCCCCAGGGCCGCCGTTTTTGCATCTATCCATAGTCGAATTGCTTCGTTCGCAACAGCCGGGCACGGCGCTAAGGTAAGGGTTGATCAACCGGAGCCACAACGTGTCCACGCCCCTGAAAGTCGTCGCCGTCAACGGCAGTGCCCATCAGCCGTCCCGCACCCTTGTCCTGATCCAGGCCTTGTTCGCTGAACTGGACCGGCGGCTAGTGTTCGATACGCAGGTCGTCGACCTGAGCAGTATTGCCCGGCAGCTTGGCGCATCGCTGACGCGAGACGAACTGCCTGCCGACATCGCCGCGCAACTGGCCGCAATCGAATCGGCCGACCTGCTGATCGCCGCCGCGCCGGTGTATCGCGGCTCGTTCCCGGGACATTTCAAGCATCTGTTCGATCTGGTCGGCATGGATGCGTTGGCCGACAAACCAGTGCTGCTGGCCGCCACCGGCGGCAGCGATCGCCATGCGCTGGTGCTGGAGCACCAGTTGCGCCCGCTGTTCAGCTTCCTGCAGGCGCTGACACTGCCGATCGGCGTATATGCGTCCACGTCCGACTTCGATGGTTATCAGGTGGGCAGCAAGGCACTGGCCGATCGGATTGCGCTGGCGGCAGAACGCGCCGCGCCACTTTTTGCGAACTCGGTGCGGCAGTTGCGGCGTGTGGCTTGAAATGCCGCACTGTTTTCTCCCCTCTCCCG
>NZ_ALOU01000111.1 GCF_000292345.1 Cupriavidus sp. BIS7 | reverse complement strand
TCTCCCGCACGGCGGGAGAGGGGCCGGGGGAGAGGGCAAGCGATTCCAACACCGCCGCACTTCGTTGAAACTCAACGCCCTCTCCCCCACCCCTCTCCCATTCGCATGGGAGAGGGGAGCGCATAGTCACGGCTATCGCGAAATATCAAACGACTCGGGCACCAGCGAATACACCGCAGCCGCCACGGGCCGTCCGTGCAGGATCAGGCGGTTCCGGGCGATGCATTCGAACTCCGCACCGATCTTCTCGGCAACGCCGCGGCTTGCGAGGTTGGTCTCCGCTGCCACGATCTCCAGCCGCGTGAGCCCGAGCGCGTGGAACCCGTGGCACGCCATCATCGTGGCGGCGCCCGACGCCAGCCCCTGGCGCTGATGGCCCTGACGGATCCAGTAGCCAAGGTTACCGAGGTTGTCCTCACGACGGATCTGGTTGATGGCCACGCCGCCGTAGAACGTGCGCCCATCGGCCGAGAACACGCCCACGTCGTACGCGGTGCCCTCGTCCATGTTGGCCGCGCAGCGCGCGAACCACTCCTGGGCATCGTAGGCGTTGTAGTCCGGATGCGCCCACGGCATCCATACGCCGACGCTGGCCATCGATTCCCGCACGGCAGCCACGAACGGCGCCACGTCGCTGGCGCGGAACGGTCGCAACAGGAAGTCCTTGCCGCGCAGCGGTAGCATGCTCAGTCCCGGTTGATCACCCGATCGCCTTCGACGGCCAGTGCGCCAGCCTTGGCCAACGCTTGCAGGGTCTGGTCGAACACGACCTCGATTGGCTGCGCGGCCATGAACCGCGCATGTATCCGCTGCATCAGCGGCGTGCCGCTCATCCACGCGAACAGTGCATCGTGCGAGATCGATTGCAGCTCCAGCAGCTTGAACTTCACAAGCACGCGCACGGCGTGCGTGGCATTGCGCAGGCCATCGCTCTGCAGATAATCGAGCCGGCCCTTCGCGCGCGCGATGGCGCCGCTCACGTCGTCGAACACGCGACCGTGCCCGGGAATCACGATGCGCGCGTCAAGCGTCTCGATCCGGGCGAGCACGGCAGCCTGCTCGATGAATCCGCTTTCGCCATCGAGCTCGGGAAAGATCACGCCGAACCCGTTTTCCCAGAGCGCATCGCCCGAGATCAGGATGCGAAGCGAAGGCGCGAACAGCATCACGGCGTGCGGATCATGGCCCGGCGCGGCCACCACATCCCAGTCGATGCCGCCGAGACGCAGACGGTCGCCGTCGTGCAGCACGGCATCGAATCCGAACCGCGCGCATTGCTGGCCCGTGGCCTGGAACGACAGCGCGGCCTGATCCCACGACGCGACAGCCGTGGCCTCCGCGGCGGGGATCGCGGTCTGGGGCTGCCAGCGCGCCTGCAAGGCCGCGTTGCCGCCGCAATGATCGGAATGCAGATGGGTGTTGATGATCCGGTGCAGCGGCCGGCCGTCGAGCGCCGACGCCACAAGCGCCTCCGTCTGCGCGGCGTGCGTCACGTAGCCGGTATCGACGAGTGCCGTTTCGCCGCTGGCATCGTCGACGAACAGCACGTTGTTCGCCGAGAGCCAGCCGCGCTCGAGCACGCGCATCGTGGGTGGCAGTATCGGCGCGCTCATGCTTCGCTCCCCGCCGCGCACAGGCGCGACACGCGCGCGGGCAGCAAGGCCCAGATGCGGCGGCGCTCCTCGTCATCGGCCTTGGACCAGCCCGCGATCTCGTCGATCGTACGCAGGCAGCCTTCGCAATAGCCGCTGGCCGCATCCATCTTGCAGACGCTGCGGCATGGCGACGGCACGGGCGCGACGATCTGCGCCGCGGCGGCACCGCGGACCAGATCGGCCAGAAGGCGGCGCTGTGCGGACGTCATGCCGGATTCGCCTGCGCAACATCTGCCACTTCCGCGCCGGTCATCGCCTGAAGCTGTTGCGGCGTCAGGTTGAAGACGGCGTGCGGATGGCCTGCGGCGGCCCATACGCTCTCGTAGCGGAACAGGTCCTGGTCCAGCAGCATCACCGGTGCCACCGCATGGCCGATCGGGCAGACACCGCCGATCGCATAGCCGGTTTTTTCGCGCACGAACTTCGCATCGGCCTTGCCCAGCACCCCCACGCGCGCGGCCACCTTGGCTTCATCGACACGGTTGCTGCCGCTGGCGATCACCAGCACGGGCACGTCGTCTTCGACGCGGCGGAAGATGATCGACTTGGCGATCTCGGCAACGCTGCAGCCCAGGCCGGCGGCCGCCTCTGCCGAGGTCTTGCCGGTGGCTGGCAGCATCACCACGGGACGATCGTGGCCGATGCCGGCCAGCAGGTCAGCCACGCGTTGCGCGGCTTCGGGGAGCGCGTTGGGTTCGCCCATGGATTCGCTCATGGATTTGGTTTCCTTTTTGTCATCGCGTCGCGGCTTAGTAGCCGCGCTGCAGATCCACGACACCGACAATCGGCTTGCCGGCTTCGAGCAGACGGATTTTCCCGGCGATCTGCGCGATGCTGTCCTCGCGCAGCGTCAGCGCCGAGATATGCGGCGTGATCGTGATGCGCGGCTCCTGCCAGTAGGGATGATCGGCAGGCAGCGGCTCGGTGCGGAACACATCGAGCGTGGCCCCGGCGATCTGGCCATCCTGCACGGCGGCCAGCAGGTCTTCTTCCACGAGGTGCTGCCCACGCGCCACGTTGATCACATAGGCACCGTGAGCCAGACGATACAGCAGGCCTGTGTCGATGATGTCCTCGGTCTCTGGGGTCAGCGGCAGCACGTTGACGAGCACGCGCAGGCCATCGAGAAATGCAACCTGGCCATCATCGCCATGGAATGACTGCACACCGTCCACCGTCTTCGGCGAACGGCTCCAGCCGCGCACCGGAAAGCCGAAGCCGGCCAGCGTGCGCGCGATATGCGAGCCCAGCGCGCCAATACCCATCACGCCGATCGTGAAATCGGCGCGGCGATGCGGCTTCAGGAATTTCCACGTGCCGGCGCGCTCCTGCGTGTCATACGCATCAAGCTTGCGGAAGTAGCGCAGCACGGCTGCAGTGACGTACTCGCCCATCTGGGCGGCCATTCCCGCATCATCGAGCCGAACGATCGGCACGCCGGCCGGCAGCGCATCGGGAGCCTTGTCACGCAGTCTCAGAATGCCGTCCACGCCGGCGCCGAGATTGAAGACGGCCTTCAGATCGGTGCGGCCGCGCAGCATCTCCAGCGGCGGACGCCACACCACGGCGTAATCGGCAGCCTGGCCCTGGCTGTCTTCCCAGGTCACGCATTGCGCTTCCGGCAGTACTTCGGCAAAGCCCTCAATCCACGGCGCATACCGGCCATCGGGCACGTACAGCTGCAACTTCATCTCGACTCCAGTGTTCTTTTTGGGGTGTGATGAAGCATTTTGGCAGAGGTCGCCGGTCAGCGCTTGGATTGCGGAAAGGCGTTCTGCATGGCGGATCGGCGGCGCCCATCTGCGCTTGTGTGCTCCCCTCTCCCACTTGTGGGAGAGGGGTCGGGGGAGAGGGTATTGAGGTTCAAATTGCCGCCGTCGCGTCTTGATGCGCTGGCCCTCTCCCCCAACCCCTCTCCCGCCGAGCGGGAGAGGGGAGCCAAACAATCCCCCCGAATCAGCCCGCGTACCCCTCCGCCCGAATATCCAGCCGCGCCAGCAGCGCGCGGTCGCGTTCCGCCTGGGGATTACCGGTCGTCAGCAGCTTTTCGCCATAGAAAATGGAATTCGCGCCGGCCATGAAGCACAGGGCCTGCAGTGCCTCGTCCATGATTTGGCGGCCAGCGGACAGGCGCACCATGGCGCGCGGCATCGTGATGCGTGCCACGGCGATCGTGCGGACGAACTCGAACGGGTCCAGCGCTTCGGTGCCCGCCAGCGGCGTGCCTTCGATCGGCACCAGGTTGTTGATGGGCACCGATTCGGGGTACGGGTTCATATTGGCCAGCTGCGCGATCAGCCCTGCGCGCGCTTCGCGCGTTTCGCCCATGCCCACGATACCGCCGGAGCAAACGTTGATACCCGCTTCGCGCACATGGCCGATGGTGTCCAGGCGATCCTGGTAGGTGCGCGTGGTGATGATCTTGCCGTAGTACTCGGGCGAGGTATCGAGGTTGTGGTTGTAGTAGTCCAGCCCCGCCTCCTTAAGCTGCTGCGCCTGATCGGCCTTGAGCATGCCCAGCGTCATGCAGGTTTCCAGGCCCAGCGCCTTCACCTCGCGCACCATGTCCATCACCGGCTCCAGGTGGCGGTCCTTCGGGCTGCGCCAGGCGGCGCCCATGCAGAAGCGCGTGGCGCCGTTGGCCTTGGCGGACTTGGCGGCATCGAGCACGGCCTCCAGATCCATCAGCTTCTCGGCCTTCACACCGGCCTCGTGGTGCGCGCTCTGCGAGCAGTAGCCGCAATCCTCCTCGCAGCCACCGGTCTTGATAGACAGCAGCGTCGACAGTTGCACGGTATTGGCGTCGAAGTTCTCGCGGTGCACTTGTTGGGCGCGGAACAGCAGGTCGTTGAACGGCAGGGCGAACAGCGCGGCGACATCGTCGACACGCCAGGCATCGCCTTCCTTCGGCGCGGCGGCGGCAATGTTGCGGGCCGACTGGCGCAGCGATTCAGGGGAGACGGTGGCGATGGTGTAATTGGTTCGTTGCGTCATGATCGATTGAGGGTTCGGTTGGGGCAGCTCACATGCGGTGCGGAGCGGCGTTATCGTTATGTGGGGATACGACGGGTGGCGTGCCGGAAAGCAGCGGCGCGAGGTCCAGGTATTGGGCGGCGACGGCCGGCGCGACCTGCCACGGAAGTTCGCCGAGCATCGGCGCATCGAGCGCATCCTGCAGCGTGACGATGTTTTCCTCTGGCAGCAGCATGTCGGGATCGATGCGATTGGCGATCCAGCCGGCAAGCTTGAGCCCGCGCGCCCGGATCGCTTCGGCGGTCAGCATCGCATGGCTCAGGCAGCCCAGCCGGATGCCGACCACCAGAATCACCGGCACGTCGAGCATCACGGCCAGGTCCGCCGTGTTCCACCGCACGGCGCCCACGTCCAGCGGCACGATAAATCCGCCCACGCCTTCAACGACCACGGCCTCCGCCTGCTGGCGCAGCGAATCGAACGCGTCGCGAATCGGCTTGCGCGTGATTCGCACGCCTTCCAGCGCGGCGGCCAGGTGCGGCGATGCCGGGGTGCGAAAGAAGAACGGGCACATCTCTTCCTGCGGCACGATGACGGAGCCCGCTGCGCGAAGCTGATCGACATCGTCGTTCTGCCAGCGGTCGTCGAGCCATTCGCCACCGGCAGCAATGGGCTTCATGCCCACGGTGCTGTAGCCGGCTTCGTGGAGCGCATGCAGCAGCGTGGCCGTTGCGTGTGTCTTGCCAACGCCGGTGTCCGTGCCGGTGATGAAGCAGGAAAAGCGCTCCGGCTTGTTGGCGATGACCGTCATGCCGCCTCCTTGTGCTGCTGCGGCATCGCACGGGCGATCGCCTCCAGCAGCCGCTCTACATCGACCGCCGTATGCGACGCCGACAACGTGATGCGCAGCCGCGCGGTGCCGGCAGGCACCGTCGGCGGCCGGATCGCGCCAACGCGAATGCCATCGGCTTCCAGCGCGGCCGACAGCGCCAGCGCCGCGGCGTTGTCGCCGATGATCAGCGGCTGGATGGCCGTCTCGCTCTGGCCCAGCGTCCAGCCTGCCCGCGCCGCCAGCACGCCAAGCCCCGCGCGCAACTGTGCAATCAATTCGGCCAGATGCGCGCGGCGGGAGTGGCCCTCCTCGCCGGCGATGATCTCCAGGCTCGTCAGCAGTGCATGCGCGACGGCCGGCGGCGCGGCCGTGGTGTAGATGTACGGGCGCGCGGTGTTGACGAGATGCTCGATGATCGTCTCGTGCGCGGCCACGAATGCGCCCGCCACGCCGGCCGCCTTGCCGAGCGTGCCGATATAGACCAGCCGCTCCGAGCGCAGCCCCAGCAGTTCGAGCACGCCGTGGCCGTTCTTGCCGAGCACGCCGAAGCCGTGCGCGTCATCGACGATGATCCACGCGTCGTGGCGCTCGGCCACTTCCAGCAGCGCGGCCAGCGGCGCGATGTCGCCATCCATGCTGAACACGCTGTCTGTCACGATCAGCTTCAGTTCACTGGCGCTGGCGGCCAGCAGCGCGTCCAGCGCGGCAGTATCGCCATGCGGATAGCGCTGAACATCGGCGCGCGCCAGGCGGGCGCCATCGATCAGCGATGCATGGTTCAGCGTCTCGCAGAACAGCGTTGCGCCGGCAGTGCCGAGCGACGTCAGCACGGCAAGGTTCGCCATATAGCCGGTGCAGAAGTACAACGCCTGCGCCTGCGGAATGTACGGTGCCAGCCAGCGCGCCAGTTCGTGTTCGAGCTGCGCATGCGCGAGCGAGTGGCCGCTGACCAGATGCGATGCGCCGCTGCCCGCGCCATAGCGATGCGCGCCTTCGGCCAGCGCATGGGCGATCGATCCGTGATTGGCCAGCCCAAGGTAGTCGTTGCTGCAGAACGTGAGCAACGGCGTGGGCGTGGCGTCGATCTGGCCAACCGACTGGTGTGGCGCGCAGGCCGTGTGGGCAATGCGGCGGCGGCGCGTCAGCGACTGGGCCTCGCGTTCCGCGGCGGCGCGTTTCAGGTGATCAAGCAGCATGGCGTGCCTCCTCGGCCGGATTCAGCACTGCCTGCAGCGTGTCCAGCAATTGTTCGCCGAGCCAGTTGGCCAGCCCGGCATCGAAAACGTACGGCGGCATCACGTACAGCGTGTGCCCGATAGGCCGCGCCAGGACGCCACGTTCGCGCGCCGCCAGATGGAAGCGCGCGGCAAAGTCCGCGCCGGCCGCATCGGCATCGACATCGGCTGCCCAGATCAGGCCGCGCTGGCGCACGTTACTGACGCGCGGATCGGCGGCGATGCCCGCCATGGCGCTGCCGAGCCACTGCGCGCGCTCGCGGTTCTGCGCGAGCACATCGTCCGAGGCAAACAGGTCGAGCGTGGCCAGTGCCGCGCGGCAGGCGAGCGGATTGCCCGTGTACGAATGCGAATGCAGGAAGCTGCGCGCGATGTCGTCGGCAATGAACGCCCGCTGGATCTCCGGGCGCGACAGCACCAGCGACAGCGGCAGGTAGCCGCCGGTAATGCCCTTGGACAGGCAAAGGAAGTCCGGCCACGCATGGGCAGGCACCGCTTCACCGCCGCGCGCCTGCTCCCAAGCGAAGAACGTGCCGGTGCGGCCGCAGCCCACGGCGATCTCGTCGGCGATCAGGTGCACGCGGTAGCGGTCGCACAGTGCGCGAGCACCTTCGAGGTACGACGGGTCATACATCGCCATGCCGGCCGCGCCCTGCACAAGCGGCTCGACGATCAGCGCGGCGATCTGGCCCGCACGATCGCGCAGCAGCGCTTCGAGTTCGGCCAGCGCGCGGGCCGCCACGTCGGCAGCGGTTTCACCGCGAGTGGCCTGGCGCGCGTCAGGAGACATCACCACGTGGGCGCGGCGCGTGAGCGGGTCGTAGGCGTCACGGAAGATCTCGACATCGGTCACCGCCAGCGCGCCCACCGTTTCGCCGTGATAGCCGTGGCGCAGGCAGACGAACTCGCGCTTGGCCGACAGGCCCGTGTTGCGCCAGTAGTGAAAGCTCATCTTGAGCGCGATCTCTACGGCCGATGCACCGTCCGATGCATAGAACACATTGCCGAGCGCACCACCGGTAAGCGCCGCCAGCCGCTCGGCCAGTTCCACGGCCGGTGCGTGCGTGCAGCCGGCCAGCATCACGTGCTCCAGCGTCTGCAGCTGCGCAGCAAGCGCGGCGTTGATCGCCGGATTGGCGTGGCCGAACAGGTTGACCCACCACGAGCTGATGGCGTCGAAATAGCGTTTGCCGCTGGCGTCGATCAGCCACGGCCCTTCGCCGCGCGCGATTGCCAGCGGCGGCTCGTTGGCGCCAGCATCGGGGCGCAGGCGCGTGCACGGGTGCCATACGGCGCGCTGGCTACGCGCCGCCAGCGACGTGTCACCGCCTTCGGGATTGGGGACAGGATGTGTCAAGGGGACTCTCCTACGTTGCCCGTCCGGTTCTTGCCTGCGGACGGATTTGGGAAGCTCATGGTAGAAAGGTCCCCGCCGGATTGGCAAACCGGCCGCACTGCGCTTGTTGAGTGCAATTTGACGGACGTTGCGCGAACTTGCCGGCCGCAGTGCTGCGCACTTCGCCCCACTACCTGCTACACGCCGATAACTTCGGCTAACGCGATGTAAAAAATTTCTCGCTGTGGATGCGCCGGCCCTCTCCCC
>NZ_ALOU01000110.1 GCF_000292345.1 Cupriavidus sp. BIS7 | reverse complement strand
TGTGCAGACCGGGGACATGGCTGACACATGTGCGAGGACATGGTTGACACATTCTAGGACGGAGTAGATGAGGCTTGAGCGCCTTCTGGGGCGCTCAAGTCGATTTCTCCGATCCGAATAGGTCCAAACCAGATGGCATAAACGCCATCGTGTTGTGTTTCACGTAGCGCGATGCGCTGTCCTATGAACGCCTTGCCGATCTTCACTCGCCGGTGTCCGATCATGATCCGCGCCGAGCTGTCTACCTTATAGACCCGATCCTGCGGCAGGTACTGCGGCTCAGGCAGGTCTTCCGGGAACGGTACGGGACTGAGCTGATAGCGAGTGGCCGGCACGGCCATGCCCAGCGCCTCATGCGGGCGCTCATGGTTGTAGAGGGTCCGATACCGGTCAAACGCCCGCTGCGCCTCGGTGTTGTCCGCGAAGCGCCGGTACTGCAGCAGTTCGGACTTGAGCGTCAAATGGAATCGCTCGTCCTTGCCCTGGGTCTGCGGGTGATAGGGGCGTGAGTGGCTGACCCGGATGCCAAGCCTGAGCAGCCAGACCGTCAGCCGTGTATATCCCAGACCATCCTCATCGCCACCCCATGGCGGTCCATTGTCCATCGTCATGCGCCGCGGCAGGCCATAGTGACGGAAGACCGCCGTCAGGCACTGCTGGACAGTCGTACGACGCTCGTCGTCGCAGGCGTCCAGGCACAGGACGTAGCGCGAATGGTCGTCGAGCAGCGTCAGCGGATGACACAGACCGTGCTCGTTGCGCACATAGCCCTTGAAGTCCATCTGCAGCAGCTCATTGGGGCCGGCATGCTCGAAGCGTTGCCAGGCCTTGTGCTGGCCTGCGGAGGACTCCGCGATCAATCCGTGGCGATGAAGGATCGAGGTGACCGTGCTGGGGGCTGGCGTATCGGCCAAGCCCAGGTCGGCCAGACGCCGGCTGATCTTGCGCCCACCCCACGCGGGATGCTGCTCGCGCAGTTGAACCACCCGCTTCTCAATCTCGGCAGGCGTGCGCGATGGCGTCTGCTGCGGCCGCCTGGATCGATCCTGCAGCCCCTCGGCGCCTTCCTGCGCATGCCGGGCCAGCCATTTATAGGCTGTCTGGGGGCTGATGTGAAAGCGCCGGCACAACTCCCGGCGATTGCAGTCAGGCTGCGTAGCGAATGCAATGAACTCCAGACGCAGGCTCATGGTGTCTCGTGTGTTCCAAGGCATGGTTTGAACCTCCGGACGGCGAACCGTCCGGAAGTGTCAACCATGTCCTCGCACACCTGTCACCTATGTGTCCGGTCTGAACA
>NZ_ALOU01000109.1 GCF_000292345.1 Cupriavidus sp. BIS7 | reverse complement strand
CTGCTGCGCCCTCTCCCCCGACCCCTCTCCCGCCTTGCGGGAGAGGGGAGTCCATCACGACCTCAGGCACGCCGGCGTAATGCCCTTCTCCTTCGCGTATTGCGCCGCCGTGGCCTTGAACAGCGGGTGGATCAGGTTCTTGTTGCCTTCGATCCAGTCGGACACCACCACCCACTTCGTGCCGTCCCACTGCTGGATCTTCACCTTGCCGGAGCCTTCGTGGTTGTCGCAGCTCGTCTTGATTTCGGGCAGCAGGCCGGTGGCGCCAAGCTGCTGCAGACGCGCGCCGGTCAGGTTCAGGTTCTCGAAGGCCCAGCGCATCTCGTCGCCGGTCATCACCTTGCCCTTGCCGAACTTCGACTGCGCTACGCGAATCGCTTCAACGGTCACCACGGCCGCCGACACGCCGCGGTTGTAGAGCACCGAGCCGACCTTGTTGCGGTCCTGCATGTTGCCCTTGCCCGCGCCATAGACGACCTTATCGATATCGGCGATCAGCGGCACGTTCTTGCCTGCCACGTTCCAGGTGGCGCTCATGTAGCCCTTGGCGGCCTCACCGGCCGGCACGGTGTCTTCCTCCGACCCGGCCCACCACGACCCGATCATCTTGTCTCGCGCAAAGCCCACCTTCTGTGCGGCCTTAAGCGCGGTCTGGTTCATCACGCCCCAGCCCCAGAAGATCACGTAGTCAGGATTCTCCTGACGGATCTTGAGCCACTGCGCGCCCTGCTCGTTGCCGGGGTGCGCCACGGGAATCTCGACGAGGTTGAACTTGCCGAGCTTCGCCTCCGCTTCCAGCGCGACGATCGGCTCCTTGCCGTAGGCCGAATCGTGATAGAGATAGACGATCTTCTTGCCGGCCAGCGACCCGCCGTTCTTCGTCGCCAGGAACTTGACGATGGCCGATACCTGCATCTGGTACGTCGTCACCAGCGGGAACGCGTACGGGAACACCGAGCCATCCACCGCATCGGTGCGGCCGTAGCCCATCATCACCAGCGGCACTTTGTCTGCAGCGGTCTTGTCGACCAGCGCGTACGAGATGCCGGTGGACATCGTGTGATAGGCCGTGCCCTTACTCGTGCCGTTCTTGGCCTTCAGGCGCTCGTAGCACTCCACGCCCTTGGCGTTGTTGTACTCGGTCTCGCACTCTTCCCATGTCAGCTTGACGCCGTTGATGCCGCCGTCCTTGAGATTGACGTAGTTCAGGTAATCCACGAAGCCGCCATAAAACGACTGACCGTTCGCGCCATACGGGCCAACGCGGTAGCTCGGCAGCGCGACGAACTGATCATTAGCCTGCGCCAGCACCGGCAGCGCGGGCGCCAGCAATGCAGCCGCGACGCTGACCACAAGGGCGGCGCGCTGCACGTTGCGAAACACGGTTGTCATCACAGTCTCCTTCACCTCGAACGGGCGTTGTAATGGGAACGACGTAGAAAGCGGATTCGGAACTAATGCGGGAACGGCCAGAGACGCAGCTTCTCCTTGGCAATCTGCCAGAGCCTGGCCAGCCCATGCGGCTCCACGATCAGGAAGAAGATGATCAGCCCGCCAAACACCATAAGCTGGATATGCGACACCGTGGCGTTCGTGAACGGCAGGTGCAGCATCGCCGCCAGCGCGGGCAGCACGTTGTCGAGAAAGATCGGCAGCAGCAGGATGAACGCCGCGCCGAGGAACGATCCCAGGATGCTGCCCACGCCACCGATGATGATCATGAACAGGATGCGGAACGACAGATCGAGCGAGAAGCCATCGGGCTCCACCGAACCGAGATAGCAGAACGCATACAGCGCGCCGGCCACGCCGCAGTAGAACGAGCTGACCGCAAACGCGAGCAGCTTGGTGCGCATCAGCGGAATCCCGATCACTTCGGCCGCCACGTCCATGTCGCGCACCGCCATCCACGCGCGGCCCGTTGCCGAACGCACGAGGTTTTTGGCAGTCAGCGCCAGCACGGTAACGATGGCCAGCACGAACAGGTACTTCTTTACCGGGGTGTCGATCGGCACACCGAACAGGTCGAGCCGCTGCGCGGTGATCACGCCCGACGAGCTGTTGTTCGACAGCCAGGGAAACTTGGTCAGCGCCCACACCACGAAGAACTGCGCGGCCAGCGTGGCCACGGCAAGATAGAAGCCCTTGATGCGCAGCGACGGCAGTCCAAACGCCACACCAACCACGGCCGCCGAAGCGCCGGCCAGGATGAACGTCAGCAGCACCGGAATGCCTTCGATGCGAAGCTGGAAGTTATAGGCCGCGTACGCGCCCACGGCCATGAACGCCGCAGTGCCAAGCGATAGCTGGCCCGCGTAACCGGTGAGGATGTTCAGGCCCAGCGCCGCCAGCGCGAAGATCAGGAACGGCGTCAGGATGGCGCTGAGCCAGTACTCGGTGCCTGTCAGCGGAATGGCGACGAACGCCACGGCCATCAGCAGCGCGAAGAAGATGCGGTCCTGGCGGATCGGGAAGATCTGGCTGTCGGCAACGTAGCTGGTCTTGAACTGGCCGGATTCGCGATAGAGCATGTCTCGGTCCTCCGTCAGACGCGGTCGATATGCTTCTCCCCGAAAAGGCCCTCAGGCCTCACCAGGAGAAACAGCAGCGCAAACACATACGGGAACCAGCCTTCGATCCCCCCGAAGTTGCCGCCGAACACCGACTGGAACACCGGCGGAATATAGATCTCGGCCAGCTTCTCGGACGCGCCGATGATCAGACCGCCCACGATCGCGCCCGGCACCGACGTGAAGCCGCCGAGAATCAGCACCGGCAGCGCCTTCAGCGCGGTCAGCGTCAGCGCGAACTGCACGCCATTGCGCGATCCCCACAGCATGCCGGCCACCAGCGCGACAAAGCCCGCCACGCCCCACACGATGGCCCAGATGTTCTGCAGCGGAATGCCGAGCGACAGCGCTGCCTGATGGTCGTCCGCCACCGCGCGCAGCGCGCGGCCTACCTTCGTGTACTGGAAGAACAGCGCCAGCCCCGCCACCAGTACTGCGGCAATCAGCGCCGCGGCCAGGTCGAACTTCGACACGACGATATTGAAGCGTGTGAGGATGGCCTCGATCGGCTCGTCGACGATACCCAGCTCGATCGGCCGCACCTCGTTGCCGAACAGCAGCGGCCCCAGCCCTTCCAGGAAGAACGACAACCCGATCGTGGCCATGAACAGCGTGATCGGTGGCTGGTTGACGAGCTTGCGCAACACGAAGCGCTCCGTGCTCATGCCGACGATGATCATGACGATAAACGCCCCGATCACTGCGGCCCACATCGGCAGGCCCTTGTCCATCAGACCCACCACGGCGAGCGCGGCGAAATAGACCATTGCACCCTGCGCGAAGTTGAACACGCCGGACGCCTTGTAGATCAGCACAAAGCCAAGCGCCACGAGCGAGTACATCAGCCCTGACAGCAGGCCGCCGATCAGGATTTCGAAGAAGAAACTCATCGCCGCTATCCTCTCAATGCCTCAATGCACTCAATGTGATGCACCCAGATAGGCGCGGATCACGTCCGGATTCGATTTGACCTCGTCGGGCGTGCCGTCGCCGATCTTCTTGCCGTAGTCGAGCACGACCACACGGTCGGAGATATCCATCACCACGCCCATGTCATGCTCGATCAGCACGATGGTGGTGCCGAACTGATGATTGACGTCGAGGATGAAGCGGCACATGTCCTGCTTTTCCTCCACGTTCATGCCGGCCATCGGTTCATCGAGCAGCAGCATCGACGGCTCGGCGGCCAGCGCGCGCGCCAACTCCACGCGCTTCTGCAGGCCATACGGCAAGCGGCCGACCGGTGTCTTGCGGATTGCCTGGATCTCCAGGAAGTCGATCACCTCCTCGACCTTGCGGCGATGGCGCATTTCTTCGGCACGCGCCGGCCCCCACCAGAGCGCATGGGCGAACAGCCCCGTGCGGAACTGCGTGTTGCGGCCGGTCATGATGTTGTCGAGCACGGTCATGCCCTTGAACAGCGCGATGTTCTGGAACGTCCGGGCGATGCCCTGGCGTGCCGCAGCCGTGGGATGCATCTGCCGCCGCTCCTGCCCGCGAAACACGATGCGGCCCTGCTGCGGGTGATAGACGCCGTTGATCACGTTCAGCATCGAACTCTTGCCTGCACCGTTCGGGCCGATGATCGCGCGGATCTCGTGCTCGCAGACGTCGAACGAGATATCGGTCAGCGCCTTCACGCCGCCGAACGACAGCGAGATGTTCTGCAGATCGAGGATCACATCGCCACGTGTGCGCACATGCGCGGTGGACTCGGGCTGGTGCGCGTCGCCGGTGCGCAGGCCATCGCCGTGCGCGCCTTCGGCATGCCCGGCCGGGGCGATCGCGCCTGGCGACACCATCGTGCCGGAGGCATCCACGCGGGCCATGCCGCTCTGCCAGGCTGTCTGGGTGATTGTCATGCTGTGCCTCCGTCCTCAGGCCGCTCGCGCGCCGCCTACGGGCGGGAAGCGCTTCACATCCACCAGCTTCAGCGTGGCCGATACACTGCCCTCGCGCCCGTCCTCGAACTTCACGCGCGTCTCGATGAACTGCTCCGGCTTGCCCGCATAGAGCGCGTCGATCAGCACGGCGTATTTCTCCGCGATAAAGCCGCGCCGCACCTTGCGCGTGCGCGTCAGTTCGTCGTCATCCGGATCTAGCTCCTTGTGCAGGATCAGGAAGCGCGCGATCTGCGAGCCGGCCAGCATCGCATCGTTGACCAGGTCGGCGTTCACCTGCTCCACGCACTCGCCGATCATGGCGATTACGTCGGGCTGGCCCGCCAGGTCCACGTAGCCCGCGTAAGGCAGATGCCGACGCTCGGCCCAGTTGCCCACGGCATCGAAGTCGATATTGATGAATGCGCAGACGCGATCGCGATCGGTGCCGAACGCCACCGCCTCCTTGATGTACGGGAAGAACTTCAGCTTGTTCTCGATGTACTTGGGCGCGAACATCGAGCCATCGGCCAGCTTGCCTACGTCCTTGGCGCGGTCGATGATCTTCAGATGTCCATCGGCATCGATCACGCCGGCGTCGCCGGTCAGGAAGTAACCCTCGTCGTTGATCGCCTCACGCGTGGCATCGTCGCGCTTGTAGTAGGACTTGAGCAGCCCCACGCCGCGCACCTGCACCTCGCCGTTGTCGGCAATGCGGATCTCCATGCCTGGTGCGGCGGGGCCCACCGTGTCGAACTTGACCTGGCCATCGGGCTGCAGGCACACGTATGCGCAGGTTTCGGTCTGGCCGTAGAACTGCTTCAGGTTGATGCCGATCGACCGGTAGAAGCGGAACAGGTCCGGGCCAATCGCTTCGCCCGCCGTGTAGCCCACACGGATGCGGCTCATGCCGAGCACGTTGCGCAACGGCCCGTAGATCAGCAGTTCGCCCAGCGCATAACGCAGGCGATCCATCGTCGGCACGGGCCGCTTGTCGAGGATGTCCGCGCCGCAGCGGCGCGCCACACCCATCGCCCAATGGAACAGGCGGCGCTTGATCCAGCCCGCGTCTTCCATGCGGATCATGACCTGCGTGAGCAGCCCTTCGTAGATGCGCGGCGGCGCGAAGTAGTAGGTCGGGCCGATCTCGCGCAGATCGGTCATCACGGTCTCGCGCGATTCCGGACAGTTCACGGTGAAGCCCGCCACCATGGCCTGCGCGTACGAGAACAGGTTGTCGCCCACCCAGGCCATCGGCAGGTATGACAGCACGTCGTCATCGGCGCCGAGCCCGTCGAACTGGCAGCCATTGCGCGCCGCGCCGATCAGGCCCGCATGCGAATGGCATACGCCCTTGGGCTTGCCGGTGGTGCCGGACGTATAGAGGATGATGGCCGTGTCGTCGGCAGTGCCGGCCTCCACGCCCGCATCGAAGAAGCCGGGATTCGCCTGGTCGAATTCGCGCCCGATTTCCTGCACGCGTTCGTACGACAGCAGCGACGGGTGATCATAGTCGCGCAGGCCGCGCGGGTCTTCATAGATCAGGTGACGGACGGCGCGCCCGCGTGAGGCAAGCTGGGATTCCACCTCGAGCAGTTTGTCCACCTGCTCCTGGTCCTCGACGATTGCGAACTCGATCTCTGCATCGTCAAGCACATAGACCATCTCGTTGGCGATGGCGTCCTGGTACAGCGGCACGGGCACGCCGCCCAGCGCCTGCGCGGCGGTCATGGCCCAGTACAGGCGCGGGCGGTTGTCGCCGATCACGGCCAGGTTCATGCCGCGCCGGAACCCCAGCGCCGCGAGCCCGCAGGCAAGCGCGCGCACCTCGCGCGCGGCCTGCGACCAGCTGTATGTCTGCCAGATGCCGAGATCCTTCTCGCGATGGGCCGGATGATCCGGCCGCTGCGTGGCGTGCGCCAGCAGGCATCGCGGGAAGGTCGTTGCCGACGATTCCTGCATCGCTGTCTCCTCTCCACCGTGGGGCGCTGGTCGCTTCACACTACGGGACACGCCGGGTATCAAGCCCTCGGACCGGTCGTTATACTTGGCACGTCACATACGGCGCTGCCGCACTGCATCATGCCCGTCTTGCCTTGTTGGTATAGAAGTGCTGGCAAAGGCCGGTTCCGCGTGATCGTAAGATAGCCGATGCCATCCCCCCGGGTTGTCACGCCGATGACAATTCGGGGTTAATCCCTACGGGAGCCAGATGAGTACCGCAGACAACGACTTCATCGACCGATGCGCGTGGGCCGCCGGCCTGACCCTGGAGCAGCGCGAGCGTGTCAAACGCGTGACTACGGTGCGCGAGTACTCGCAGGGCGACTACGCGTGTCACAAGGGTGAAATGGCCGAGCACTGGCTTGGCGTGGTGGAGGGCATCGTCAAGATCACGACCGTGTCGCCATCGGGCAAGTCGGTCACGTTCACGGGTGTTCCCACCGGCGGCTGGTTTGGCGAAGGCGCGGTGCTCAAGCACGAGATCCGCAAGTACGACGTGATGGCATTGCGCCGTTCACGCATCGCCTTCATTCCGCGCGACACTTTTCAGTGGCTGCTGGATACCAGCCTGCCGTTCACGCGCTTCCTGCTGATGCAGTTGAACGACCGGCTCGGCCAGTTCATCGCGGCGGTGGAATACGAACGACTGCTCGACATCGATTCGCGCGTGGCGCGCGCGGTGTCGTCACTGTTCAACGAAAGCCTCTACCCGGGCATCGGCACGACGCTGGAGATTTCGCAGGAAGAGATTGGACTGCTGGCAGGCATCTCGCGGCAACGCGCGAACCAGGCACTGAAGGTGCTGGAGCAGCAGGGGCTGGTGCGTGTGGATTACGGCGTGATCGAGGTGCTCGATCTGGAGGGGCTGCGGCAGTATGGGGAGTGAAGCGTGGAGTTTCAAATGCTGCTGACCGGCTCCCCTTATATGAACACC
>NZ_ALOU01000108.1 GCF_000292345.1 Cupriavidus sp. BIS7 | reverse complement strand
TCATATAAGGGGAGAAAACCACGGTCAACCAGGCCTTAGCGTGCCCCTGCCGTTGCCCCGTTGGCATGCCGACGGTACGCCCAGATCACCATCGCCACCCCAATCACGACCATCGGCAAGCTCAGCCACTGGCCCATCGAAAGCTTGAGCGCCAGCAGGCCCAGGAAGTTGTCCGGCTCACGCGCGAATTCGGCCAGGAAACGGAACGTGCCGTAGCCGATCAGGAACACACCCGATACCGCGCCCATCGGCCGCGGCTTGCGCGCAAACAGCCAAAGGATGATAAACAGCGCCACGCCTTCGCCGGCAAATTGATAGAGCTGCGACGGATGGCGCGGAATGTTGTCGCCGGCCTGCGGGAAAATCATGCCCCACGGCAGGTCCGTCGGCCGGCCCCACAGCTCGCCGTTGATGAAGTTGCCAATTCGCCCGGCGGCAAGTCCGCACGGGATCATCGGGGCGATGAAGTCAGTCACTTCCATCCAGTGGCGACGGCGAACTTTCGCGAACACCCACATCGCGATCAGCACGCCCAGGAAGCCGCCATGGAAGGCCATGCCGCCCTCCCACACCTTGAAGATCTCTAGCGGATGCGTGAGGTAGTAGCCCGGCTTGTAGAACAGTACGTAGCCCAGGCGGCCGCCAAGGATGACGCCGAGCACCCCGTAGAACAGCATGTCGTCAAGGTCGCGCGCCGCCCAGCCGCGCGCCGTGATATGCGGCTGCTTGATGCGCAGGCGGCCAAACCACAGGAACATGATGAAGCCGGCCAGGTACATCAGGCCATACCAGCGGATGGCCAGCGGTCCGAGGTGAATGGCGACCGGGTCGAATTGGGGATGAACGAGCATGGCGGATCGAGAGAGTATCGGTAATTGTTCGGGGGGCAGCGACGCCAGGTCTTTATGCCTTTATGCCATTGTCTTGCGTCAGTCCGATGGCGCTGGCCAGTTCCATCGCGATATCGATAAAGGAACGCAGCACCGGCGCCACGCCTGCCGCGCCTTCGCGCCAGACCAGACCGGTTTCGATTTCGGGCCCCGCATCGCGCAGCGCCAGATATGACACGCCAGTCCGGCGCAGGTTGCATAGCGACGCGGGCACCAGCGCCACCCCCATGCCGGCCGAGACAAGACTGACGATGGTCTGCATCTGAATGGCCTCCTGGGCGATCACCGGCGTAAGCCCGTCGCGCGCGTAGTAGCCCGTAATGATGTCATAAAACGCTGGCGCGCTTCGGCGCGGAAAGATGATCAGCGGTTCATGCGCGGCTTCCTTCAGCGATACCGACTGTGGCGCCTGGGTGCTGCCAGCGGGGCTGCCTGCGGGGCGCCAGCCGTCCGGCACGGCCAGCACCAGCGGCTCGCGCACCAGCGGCAGATAGGACAGCCCATGCGGCATCACGGCAAGCTGCGGACGGATGACCAGGCCCGCATCGATCGTCCCCTCGACCAGCGCTTCAAGTTGGACGTCGCTGGTGGCCTCGCGCAACTGCAGCTGGACTTCCGGATGACGCGCGCGGAAATGGCGCAGCAGTTCGGGCAGGATGCCGTAGTCGGCCGTGCTGACGAACGCCAGCGCGAGCGACCCCACTTCGCCGCGAGCCAGCCGCTGTGCCAGCCCGGGCAGCGCGGCGGCATCGGCCAGCACGCGGCGCACCTCGGGCAGCCATTGCTGTCCAGCCGGCGTCAGCATCACCGAACGGCGCGTGCGCACGAACAACTGGACGCTGATTTCCTCTTCCAGCGCCTGGATCTGTTGCGACAACGGCGGCTGCGTCATCGCCAGGCGGCGCGCGGCGCGGCCAAAATGGAGTTCTTCGGCCACCGTGACGAAGTAACGTAGCTGGCGCAGATCCACGATGTTTTTTGATATGTTTTTCGACTCAATAAAGGTCAAATAATATATTTGACACGATAAAACGCAAGCGGCATCCTTCTGCCCACTACACGGCAAGGCCAACCGCCGCCAAATCCCCGGAGAGACCCCATCATGGCTTTCAACAAACGTTCCCAGCACATCACGCAAGGCGTGGCACGCTCCCCCAACCGTTCGATGTACTACGCGCTCGGCTACAAGAAGGAAGACTTCGACAAGCCGATGGTGGGCATCGCCAATGGCCACTCGACGATCACCCCCTGCAACGCCGGCCTGCAGCGCCTGGCCGATGCGGCCGTGGAAGCGATCAAGGCCTCGGACGCCAATCCGCAGATCTTCGGCACGCCGACGATCTCCGACGGCATGTCGATGGGCACCGAAGGCATGAAGTACTCGCTGATCTCGCGTGAAGTCATCGCCGACTGTATCGAGACGGCAGCCCAGGGCCAGTGGATGGATGGCGTGGTCGTGATCGGCGGCTGCGACAAGAACATGCCTGGCGGCATGATCGCGCTGGCGCGCACCAACGTGCCGGGCATCTACGTCTATGGCGGCACCATCCGGCCGGGCAACTGGAAGGGCAAGGACCTGACCATCGTGTCGTCGTTCGAAGCCGTGGGCGAATTCACCGCCGGCCGCATGAGCCAGGAAGACTTCGAAGGCGTGGAAAAGAACGCCTGCCCGAGCACCGGCTCGTGCGGTGGCATGTACACGGCCAACACGATGAGCTCGTCGTTCGAGGCGCTGGGCATGTCGCTGCTGTACTCGTCGACGATGGCCAACCCGGACCAGGAAAAGGTGGACAGCGCCGCCGAATCGGCCCGCGTGCTGGTGGAAGCCATCAAGAAGGACATCAAGCCGCGCGACATCATCACGCGCAAGTCGATCGAAAACGCCGTGACGCTGATCATGGCCACCGGCGGCTCCACGAACGCGGTGCTGCACTACCTGGCCATCGCCCACTCGGCCGAAGTGGAATGGACCATCGACGACTTCGAGCGCATCCGCCGCAACGTGCCGGTGATCTGCAACCTGAAGCCGTCGGGTGCCTACGTGGCCACCGACCTGCACCGCGCAGGCGGCATTCCGCAAGTGATGAAGATCCTGCTGAACGCCGGCCTGCTGCATGGCGACTGCCTGACCATCACGGGCCGCACGCTGGCTGAAGAACTCGAGCACGTACCCAACGAGCCGCGCGCCGACCAGGACGTGATCCTGCCGATCTCGAAGGCCCTGTACAAGCAAGGCCACCTGGCCATCCTGAAGGGCAACCTGGCCGAGGAAGGCGCCGTGGCCAAGATCACCGGCCTGAAGAACCCGGTCATCACCGGCCCGGCACGCGTGTTCGAGGACGAGCAGAGCGCCATGGAAGCGATCCTGGCGGACAAGATCAATGCCGGCGACATCCTCGTGCTGCGCTATCTGGGCCCGAAGGGCGGCCCGGGCATGCCGGAAATGCTGGCGCCGACTTCGGCCATCATCGGCAAGGGGCTTGGCGAATCGGTCGGCTTCATCACCGACGGTCGATTCTCGGGCGGCACCTGGGGCATGGTGGTTGGCCACGTCGCACCGGAAGCCTATGTGGGCGGCACGATCGCACTGGTGCAGGAAGGCGACTCGGTCACGATCGACGCGCACAAGCTGCTGCTGCAACTGAACGTGTCCGACGAAGAACTGGCCCGCCGCCGCGCCGCCTGGAAGCAGCCGGCTCCGCGCTACGCGCGCGGCGTGCTGGCGAAGTTCTCGAAACTGGCCTCGACGGCCAGCAAGGGCGCAGTGACGGACTGAGTTTGAAGTACTGCTGACCTGCTCCCCTCTCCCGCATGGCGGGAGAGGGGTTGGGGGAGAGGGCGTTGCGGCTCAGATTGCGACTTGTCGAAATTTGAACCGCTGGCCCTCTCCCCCGCCCCTCTCCCACAAGTGGGAGAGGGGAGACAACCATCTCCTTTTACATCCCACCCGGGTCCCGCTCGATTTCCTCCAGCGTCGCATCGAGCCACTCCACCAGCCGTGCCTCGAGTGCCTGCGTCAGTTCACTGGCCAATTGCGCGGTCAGCGGCGCCAGCCGCGACTGCAGCGTGGCTTCGGTATGGGCCTCCACCACCTGCGGCCATTCGGTGCGAAAGCGCATCATCACGCGCGTCAGCAATTCGGTCCTGACAGCGCGCAGGTCGTCGTCGCCCGGCAGGAACGGCGCCGGGTCGACCATGGCTGGCGGCGATTCCTCGATCGATGATTCGGTATCGCCAACCGCAGTCACCACGCCAGATTCCGGCATGTCCGCCGTGTCGATCACGGTGGCCTGGGCCGGTGCAGGGGGCTCGAAGGCAGCGTCAGGCAGTTCCACCACCTCGGTCAGCAGCGGCACGCTGTCGTTGGGGCCCAGCCGCGGAATGACCCGCGATGTCGTGCGTTCGCTCATGCCGATTCTCCTTTGGCCTGGCCGATGTCATGGTGCGTGAGCGGATAGCCGCGCTCACGGTAGAAACGGTAGCGCTCGCGCCCGGAATCGCGTGCCTCGGGACTGGAGCCGACGACTTCGATCAGCCGTTCGAAGCTGGCAAACTGCGCCGGCGCCTCCGGAGCAAGGTTCACCAGCAGCTGATGGTGCGGCACGCTGTCGAGCGAGGCCGCCAGGATGATTGGCGTCACCGCCGCATTGGGGCTGTCCAGCCCGCAGTGCGGCAGGAAGTCCAGCGGCGAAAACGACCACAGCCGCGCATCGAGTTGCGCAAGCTGTTGCGGCGCGCCGAACACCACCACCTTCTGCCCTGCCCCATAGGCCTTGCGAACCAGGCGGCAGACGTAGGCCAGCGTGTCCGGCACGTTGCTGTGGAAGTCGATGCGCGTCATCCCTGCAGTCCCTCTTTTCCGTCCCTCTTACCTTTTCCGTCCCGATTACGCCGTGCGGTCCATCAGGAACTGCGCCAGCAGCGGCACCGGGCGGCCCGTGGCACCCTTGGCCGCGCCGCTCTTCCAGGCAGTGCCGGCGATGTCGAGGTGGGCCCAGTCGTACTTCTCGGTGTAGCGCGCCAGGAAGCAGGCGGCAGTCACGCTGCCGGCCGGGCGGCCGCCGATATTGGCCATATCGGCGAAATTCGACTTGAGCTGGTCCTGGTAGTCATCGTCGAGCGGCAGGCGCCAGGCGGTATCCATTGCCTTGCGGCCGGCGCCCAGCAGCTGTTCGGCCAGCGCGTCGCTGCGTGCGTACAGGCCGCTGTTCACATGGCCGAGCGCGATGATGCAGGCGCCGGTCAGCGTGGCCACGTCGATCACGGCGGCCGGCTTGAAGCGTTCCACATAGGTCAGCGCATCGCAAAGGATCAGGCGGCCCTCGGCGTCCGTATTCAGGATTTCGATGGTCTGGCCAGACATGCTGGTCACCACGTCGCCCGGCTTGGTGGCGATGCCGCTGGGCATGTTCTCGCAGGTCGGCACCACGGCGATCACGTTCTGCTTCAGGCCCATCTCGGCCACGGCCTGGATCGTGCCAAGTACCGACGCGGCGCCGCACATGTCGTACTTCATCTCGTCCATGCCTTCGCCCGGCTTCAGCGAAATGCCGCCCGTATCGAAAGTGATGCCCTTGCCAACCAGCACCACCGGCGCCTGCTTGGCGCCCGCGCCGTCGTAGCGCAGCACGATGAACTGCGGCGGCTCGACGCTACCTTTGGTGACAGCCAGGAAGGCGCCCATGTTGAGCGCCTCGATCTGCTTGCGGCCCAGGATCTCCGCCTTGAGCTTGTGGCGCTTGGCGATGCCGCGTGCGGCGTTGGCCAGGTAGGTCGGCGTGCAGATATTGGACGGCAGGTTGCCCAGGTCACGCGTCAGTTCCATGCCGTTGGCGATGGCGGTGCCGCGCACCACGCCCTGCGCGGCCGCCTTGGCATCGGCGGAATCCACGGCCAGCACGATCTTGCGCAGCGACGGCTTGTCGTTGGCGGCGGCGCCCTTGGGCGCGCGTTTCAGTTCCGGATGGCGCTCCAGCAGGCGATAACCGGCGTCCCGGACCAGCGTGATCGTGGTGATGGCGGCCCAGGCCACGTCGCGCGACTGGGGCGGCTGCTGGACCAGGCACCAGAGCGCCGAAGCGGCGCGCGTGCCGCCGAGGGCACGCATGGCCGTGCGGACGGCCTCGGCAAACGCCTTGTCGGTGAATTCCGATTCCTTGCCCAGACCCACCAGCAGCACACGGGCGGCGCCGATACCGGCCACCTCGTGCAGCATCAGTTGCGTGCCGCGCTTGCCTTCGAAGTCGCCCTGCTTGACCAGACGCGCCACCAGCCCCTTGGTGGCAATATCCAGCGCCTTGGCCACGCCGGCCAGGCTTTGGCCTTCGAACAGGCCAACCACCAGGCAGTCGGTCTTCGTGGCCAGGAACCCATTTTGGCCTGCTTTGGTCAGATCAAGGGCTTTTGTGCTAAATTCCATCGCGCTTCCTTCCAGGGGCTCGTCGAAAAGAAAGCCCCCATTATCCGCGATTTTTATCCGCGATCTGCCACCGCCGATCCTGCAAGCTGACAGCGCGCGGTCCTGCCAGTCTCTCGGCCCCCGGTATATCGCCCGCGCCGGCCGGTAGCCGGAAGCGATCTCGCATGATCTTCCAACAAGCCCTGCGACGCGAACTCGCCTACACCGCCGGTGCGGTGTTCCTGGTGATGCTGACGTTCATGCTGACGTCACTCGTGATCCGCATTCTGGGCCTGGCCGCCAACGGCAAGGCCAGCCCCAACGACGTGCTGATGCTGATCGGCCTGGCGACGATCGGCTATCTGTCGATCCTGCTCTCCGCCACGCTGTTCATCTCCACGCTGATCGTCCTGACCCGCTGGTACAAGGACTCCGAGATGGTGGTGTGGTTCTCGGCCGGCATCTCGCTGCGCGACCTGGTCAGGCCGGTGCTGCAGTTCGCCGCGCCGTTCTTCGTCATGGCGCTGCTGCTTGGCCTGTTCGCGTGGCCATGGGCCAACCAGCAGACCGCGCTGTTCCGCGACCGCTTCGAGCAGCGCGGCGTGCTGTCGATGATTTCCTCGGGCCGCTTCATCGAGCCGGCCAACGCCAACTACGTGCTGTTCATCGAAGGCATTGACGCTGATATGAAGCACGCCCGCAACGTGTTCGTTGCCAATTCCGAAGCTGGCAAGATCGGCGTGGCGCTGGCGCACCAGGGGCAGTTCGAGACATTGCCGAACGGCGACCGGCTGGTGGTCATGGAACATGGCCGCCGATACGCCGGCATTCCCGGCCAGCTTGACTACCGGATCGTCGAATTCGACAAATATGCGGTCAAGGTCGACAACAAGCCGCAGGATACCGCCGCCGACCAGCCGACCAAGACCCGTGACACCATCGACCTGATCCGCAACCCGACCCGCGAGAACCTGGGCGAATTGCTCTGGCGCATCTCGCTGCCGATCCTTGCGTTCAATTTCGTGATGATCGCAATCCCGCTGGCGTACGTGAACCCGCGCCTGGGCCGCTATACCCCGCTCGTCTTCGCCGTGCTGATCTACCTGACCTATAGCAACCTGATCAACCTGGCACAGGCATGGGTCCGCTCGGGCGCCATGTCGTTCTGGATGGCCATCTGGCCGATCCACCTGATTGTGTTCCTGTGTGCGCTGGTGATGTTCCGCTACCGCGCGAACCGCAGCCTGGGTGGCTGGCGTGCCGTCTTCGGCCTGCGCCGCAAGACCAACGGGAGCCAGGCATGAGACTGCTGAGCGTCTACGAGCGCTATTTCGCGCGGCTGATCTACGGGGTCTTCGCCTTTATCCTGTTCGCGGTGCTGGCGCTGTTCGTGTTCTTCGACATGCTCAGTGAACTGGAGAGCGTGCAGGGCAAGTACACGTCGCTGGTTGCGTTCTTCCATGTGATGCTGGAAGCGCCAACGCGGATCTACGAGGTGCTGCCGATCGCGGTGCTGATCAGCGCGATCTACGTGTTCTCGCAACTGGCCAGCCAGTCCGAGTATACGATCTTCCGCGTGGCCGGCCTGAACACGCGGCAGGCACTGTTCTCGCTGTTCAAGCTTGCCATTCCGCTGGCCGTGGCCACGTTTATCTTCGGCGAATTCATCGGACCGGCGGCCGAGCAGTACGCGCAGAAGGTCAAACTCGAGGCTATTGGCGCCACGGTGTCATCGGGGTTCCGCTCCGGTGTCTGGGTCAAGGACCGCGACCGGGACAGCGAGGTCAGCGGACCGGGCGAGATTACGCGCTTCGTCAACGTGCAGGGCCTGAGGCCGGACCAGTCGATCACCGGCATCACGATCTACGAGTTCGACAAGGATTACCGGCTGCGCGTGATCCGCGTGGCCAAGGACGGCCACTACCAGGGCGGGCAGTCGTGGCAACTCAATGACGTCAACGAGACACGCTTCATCGAGCTGCGCGATGGGCAGGCCGCCGGGCAGCGGGACGCGCTGGCGCCCGACTTCCGGGGCGAGCAGGTGCAGTTCCCGAACATGGTGATGCACTCCGAGCTGACGCCGCAGATCCTGTCCGTGCTGCTGGTGCAGCCGGAGAGCATGTCCACGGTCAACCTGTTCCGCTATATCCGCCACCTGCGCGACAACAAGCAGGACACCCAGCGCTACGAAATCGCGTTCTGGAAGAAGGTGGTGTATCCGCTGACGCTGTTCGTGATGGTTGCGCTGGCGCTGCCGTTTGCCTACCTGCACGCCCGTGCCGGCGCGGTGGGCGTCAAGGTGTTCGGCGGCATCATGCTCGGGCTGTCGTTCCACCTGTCCAACACGCTGTTCTCGCACGTCGGCCTGCTGCACACCTGGCCGCCGATCGTCTCGGCGCTGGTGCCTGGCACGTTGTACCTGACTATTGCGCTTGGCGCGCTACGTTGGGTCGATCGCCACTGACCATGGGCGCCAGGCAAGGTCTCATCCTGTTCGGTCACGGCGCGCGCGATGCACGCTGGCGCGAGCCGTTCGACCGGCTGCACGGCAAGCTATCCACACTCCTGCCGGACTGCGCGGTGCGCCTGGCGTTTCTTGAACTGATGGCGCCGTCGCTGCCCGAGGCCATCGATGAACTGGCAGGCGGTGGCATCCAGACGATCACCATCGTGCCGGTGTTCTTTGGCCAGGGCGGACATCTGCGGCGGGATTTTCCGGTGCTGGTCGATGCGTGCCGCGCGAAGCATCCCGGTGTGGAGATCTGCGCTTCGAATGCGGTTGGCGAAGTCGACAGTGTGCTCGATGCCATTGCGGCATATTGCGCGCTGGCCCTCTCCCCCAGCCCCTCTCCCGCAAGCGGGCGAGGGGAGCAAACCGGCGACACTTGAACTACTGAGAGCACGTCCCCTCTCCCGCATGCGGGAGAGGGTTAGGGAGAGGGAAAAGCCGTTCAAGATGCAAAAAGGCCAGAGTCAACCTCTGGCCTTTCTTCATCCCGGCAACAGGATCACGCCGCGCGTACGGCTTCCACGCATTCCGTCGCCCTGCTCCCAAGCGCCTCGCCAATCATCAGCAGGCTCGGCTGCACCGGGTCCATCCAGCGCGCGGCCTCGCCGGCGGCCATCCGGCCCAGCGTGAACTGGTGGCTGCGCTGATGCGGCGTCGTCGCGGCCTCCACTACCCACGCGGGTGTTGATGCCGGCTTGCCGCGGGCGATCAGTTGCGCCGCGATGTTCGCCGCCTGGTCGCGGCCCATGTAGTAGACGATCGTATCGGCCTTGACATCGGCCTCCACGTCGATGGCATCGGCGGCCTTGGCCTGTGTGGCGAATGCCACGCTGCGCGATACACCACGCTTGGTCAGCGGACGTGCGATGGCGCTGGCGGCCGCAAGCGCGGCGGTGATGCCGGGCACCACCTCGTACTCGATGCCGGCCGCTTCCAGCGCCTGCAGTTCCTCGTCGGCACGACCGAACAGCATCGGGTCGCCGCCCTTGAGCCGCACGACACGTTCGTACTTGGTCGCCAGGTCGACGATCTGCCGGTTGATGAAAAGCTGGGCTGTGGAACGCTGACCACAGCGCTTGCCAACCTCGACCAGTTCCGCCTGCGGGCACCAGGCCAGCATCTCGGGTGACACCAGCGCATCGTGCAGCACGACCTGGGCTTCGCCCAGCAGCCGTGCGCCACGCACCGTAATGAGGTCAGCCGCACCGGGGCCTGCACCAATCAGGTACACCTTTCCGGTCGACGTTGCCTTCTGCGCCTTCATATCTGCCACCGTTACGCTCGTTGTCCAGCCTGGACGATATCAGGCATACGCACGGATCATGCCCGCCGCCACGGTGTGGTTGGTCGCCTCGTCGATCAGCACGAACGCGCCCGTGGCCGGGTTGTCGCCATACGTGTCGCAAACGATCGGCTTCTGCAGCGAGATCTGCACCGAACCGATGTCGTTCAGGTTGATCTCGTGGCGCCCCGTTTCGTGCGACAGCGTGTGCACGTCCAGCACGCGATCCACCGCCGAAACGCGCGCGAACACGCTGGCCGTGGTGTGCTTGAGCACGTACTTGCGCGACGGGTTCAGCGATTGGTCGTCGAACCAGCACAGGTCGGCGGTCAGCTTCTTCGCCGACGCGGCCGCGGCGTCCGCAGCCACGAACATGTCACCACGCGATACATCGACGTCTTCGGCCAGACGCACCGTAACGGTGTCGCCGGCACTGGCCGATTCGGCCGAGCCGTTCGGCGTCAGCACCTCGGCCACCACGGCTTCGCGGTTCGCGGGCAGTACGCGCAGCTTCTGGCCCACGCGCACGGTTCCGGCTTCCACACGGCCCGCGTAGCCGCGGAAGTCGTCAGCAGCGGAGCCATCCTGGCGAACCACCAGTTGCACCGGGAAGCGCAATGCGGCATCGCCTTCCGGAGCGGCATCCTCTACAGGCAGCGCTTCCAGCAGCGGCAGCAGCGACTCGCCCTGGTACCACGGCATGGCATCGCTCTCGTGCACGATGTTGTCACCACGCAGCGCCGACACCGGCACATAGGTCACGTCCTTCAGACCCAGTTGCTCGGCCAGTTCGCTGTAGGCGGTGCGGATCTCGTTGAAGCGCTCTTCGCTGTAGTCCACCAGGTCCATCTTGTTCACGGCGACGATCACGTGCTGCAGTTCCAGCAGCTTCAGGATCGCCGAGTGACGCTTGGTCTGCGCCAGCAGTTCGGCGCGGCCATCCTTGACCGTGACGCGCGTGGCATCCACCAGCACGATGGCGGCGTGCGCTGTCGAAGCGCCCGTCACCATGTTGCGCGTGTACTGTTCGTGGCCCGGCGTGTCCGCGATGATGAACTTCCGGCGCGCGGTCGAGAAATAACGGTACGCCACGTCGATCGTGATGCCCTGCTCGCGCTCGGCCTCCAGGCCATCGGTCAGCAGCGAGAAGTCGATTTCCTCGCCCGCCGTGCGCTTGTTCTTGGCATTGGCCAGCGCCGTGAGCTGGTCCGACAGCACAGCCTTGCTATCGAACAGCAGGCGGCCGATCAGCGTGCTCTTGCCGTCGTCGACGGAACCCGCAGTGATGAAACGCAGCAGGCCTTGGTGTTGAGATTGGTGCGACATTTGGTCTTTCCTGTTCTTTACCCGACGTCCGGTGTCAGAAGTAGCCTTCTTTCTTCCGGCGCTCCATCGACGCTTCGCTCGTCTGGTCGTCCATGCGCGTGGCGCCGCGCTCGGTGATCTCGGTCACCGCGGTCTCGGCGATGATCTCCACCGGCGTGGATGCGGTGCTGGCCACGGGGCACGTGCAGCTGATGTCGCCCACGGTGCGGAAGCGGACCGACAGCACTTCGCTGACGTCGCCATCCTGCTTCGGCGTGATCGGCGTCACCGGCACCAGCAG
The DNA here is from genome assembly GCF_000292345.1 of Cupriavidus sp. BIS7. GTDB lineage: Bacteria > Pseudomonadota > Gammaproteobacteria > Burkholderiales > Burkholderiaceae > Cupriavidus. Next base: position 11,297 of record NZ_ALOU01000108.1, on the reverse strand, counting down.
GCCGTTCTTGCGCACGACTTCGCGCTCGTGTGCGTAGTAGATCGGCGGCAGCGCCAGGTTCTCGCGGGCGATGTACTGCCACACGTCGAGCTCGGTCCAGTTCGAGATCGGGAACACGCGCATCTGCTCGCCCTGCGCCATGCGGGCGTTGTACAGGCTCCACAGTTCCGGGCGCTGGGCCTTCGGGTCCCACTGGCCGAACTCGTCGCGGAACGAGAAGATGCGCTCCTTGGCGCGGGCCTTCTCTTCGTCGCGACGGGCGCCGCCCATCAGCGCGTCGAACTTGTGCGCCTCGATCGTTTCCAGCAGCGTCACGGCCTGCGCAGCGTTGCGCGAATCGGTTTCCTTACGCAGGCGCACAGTGCCGCGCTTGATCGAATCCTCGACGTGCCCCACCACCAGGCGCGCGCCGAGTTCGCCCACGCGCTGGTCGCGGAACTGGATCACTTCCGGATAGTTGTGGCCGGTGTCGATATGGACCAGCGGGAACGGCAGATCCACCTTGCGCTCACCCAGGCGAAACGCCTTGAGCGCAAGGTGCAGCATGACGATCGAATCCTTGCCGCCGGAGAACAGCAGCGCGGGGTTGCGGCACTCCGCCACCACTTCGCGAATGATGTAGATCGATTCGGCTTCCAGCCGGTCGAGGTGGTCGTTCTGGACCTGCAGCAGGTGTTCCACGTTGGCGGCGACGCCTGCGCTTGCGATGTCGTTCATGATGCCCATGTCGTTCTCGGCCTCAATTCAATGCTTGATATTCTGTTCGTGAAGCCCGCATTCCTTCGAATCCTTGGACTCCCACCACCAACGGCCCGCGCGTACGTCCTCGCCAGCCTTGACCGCCCGCGTACAGGGCTCGCAGCCAATGCTCGGGTAGCCTTTGGCGTGCAGCGCGTTGACCGGCACGTTGTGGTGCGACAGGTACGCCCACACTTCTGCCTCGGTCCAGTCGGCCAGCGGATTGAACTTGGGAATGCCACGCGCCTCGTCCGTTTCCTCGAACGGCAGTTCGGCACGCGTCACGGCCTGCTCGCGGCGCTGACCCGTCATCCACGCGTCGGCGTGCGACAGCGCGCGGTTGAGCGGTTCCACCTTGCGAATGCCGCAGCAGCTCTTGCGCAGGTCCACGCTGTCGTAGAACCCGTTCAGGCCGTTCTTCTTCAGGTAGTTCTCCACGGCTTCCTGATCGGGCGTGAACTGCTCGATCGTGTAGCCGTAGTGCGACTTGACCTTGTCCAGCACTTCGAGCGTCTCCGCATGCAGGCGGCCGGTGTTCAGCGTGAACACACGGATGCCGGCGCGCACGGCCGCACTGCCACGCAGGATCGCGTCGGTCAGCACCATGTCTTCGGCGGCCAGGCTCGTGGCAAAGCGCGCGCGAAAGAAGCGTGCAGCGATGCCGGAAAGGCGCTCGGCCAGTTCACGTTCCTTGGCCAGCAGTGCTTCCGTCGTGCCCGTGTACTCCGGCTTCGTCCACAGCGCCGGGGGGCGCAGCGACGAGACCGATCCGTCGACGACGGGAATATCGGCAATCACGGAGCTCATGCCTCACCCCGGGCCGTCACGTCAGCGCGTGCGCGGCGGAACAGCGGCAGCGGTTCGTCCACGGATGCCTGGTAGGCCACCGTGAATTCGGTAAAGCCCTTGATCGCGTCGTCGATGTTCTTGTCGGCACGTACCGCGAAGGCATCGAAGCCGCAGCGCTTCATGAAATTGAGCTGGTCGCGCAGCACGTCGCCGATGGCGCGAAGCTGGCCAGCCCAGTTGTAACGCGTGCGCAGCAGGTAGGCCGACGAGAAACCGCGGCCATCGCGGAACACCGGGAAGTCCACTGCTACCAGCGATACGCGGTCAAACAGCGCTTCGGCATCGCCCGGTTCGTCCTCGGGGGCCAGCCACACGCCGGTGATGGCCTTGTCGCGGCCAGCCAGCAGCGATTCGTTGGCCTTCCACACGGACAGCGGGAACAGCACTGCGTCACCGCCTTGCGCCGCCGCCGTGATCCGCGCTTCGTCCAGCGGCTCGGTTTCGGTGGCGCGCAGCACGGTCCAGTTGTCGTCAACGATGACAGGACGGAATTGGGCGGCGTCGTCGCGTTGCAGTTGAATAATCTTTGCCATGTTCAGTCACTCCGTTCGTCAGGCTTCGGCGCGTTCTTCGCGTTGCTTGTCGGCGTACACGCGCTCCTTGAACGGGGCGATGCCGATACGGCCAACGGTTTCGATAAAGCGCTCGTCACCGATGCGGTTTGCCACGAATGTGTCGATGATGCGCGACACCACATCGGGCATTTCCTCGGCGCTGAACGACGGGCCAATCACCTTGCCGAGCGCCGTGTCATTGCCCTGGGCGCCGCCGATGGTGACCTGGTACCACTCGGAACCATCCTTGTCGACGCCGAGCACGCCGATATTGCCGACGTGGTGGTGGCCGCAGGCGTTGATGCAGCCCGAGATGTTCAGCGAGATGTCGCCAAGGTCGTAGACGTAGTCGAGGTTGTCGAAACGCTCCTGGATGGCCAGCGCGATCGGGATCGACTTGGCGTTGGCCAGCGAGCAGAAATCGCCGCCGGGGCAGGCGATGATGTCGGTCAGCAGGCCGATATTGGCCGTGGCCAGGCCGGCCTTCTTCACTTCTTCCCAGAGCGCGAACAGGTCACGCTTCTTCACGTCGGGCAGCACCAGGTTCTGCTCGTGCGCCACGCGCAGTTCGCCGAAGCCATAGCGGTCGGCCAGGTCGGCCACGGTGTCCATCTGCTCCGACGTGGCATCGCCCGGGGGCGACACCGGGCCCGGCTTGGTCGACAGCGTCACCGCTGCGTAGCCCGGCACCTTGTGGGCGTGCACGTTGCGGCTGACCCAGCGCGCGAAGGCCTTGCTCTCGAGCAGGTGCTTTTCGTACGAAGCGTCGGTATCGGCCAGCTTCTCATAGGCGGGCGGCTGGAAGTACTGCGCCACGCGGTCGAATTCGGCCTGCGTCAGCGTGCCCGGGCCGTCCTTGCTGAACTTCCACTCGTCTTCCACTTCGGCAGCGAACTTTTCGGCGCCAAGGGACTTCACCAGGATCTTGATGCGGGCCTTGTACTTGTTGTCGCGGCGGCCATAGCGGTTGTACACGCGGATGGCCGATTCGACGTAGGTCAGCATGTGCTGCCACGGCAGGTCTTCCTTGATGATCGTGCCGAGGATCGGCGTGCGGCCCAGGCCGCCACCGGCCAGGATACGCAGGCGCGTTTCGCCGGCGTCGTTCCTGTACGCGTAGATGCCGATGTCGTGCACCTGCACCACGGCGCGGTCATCGGCCGACGACGAGATCGCGATCTTGAACTTGCGCGGCAGGAACGCGAATTCGGGCTGGAACGTGCTCCACTGACGCAGCAGCTCGGCCAGCACGCGCGGGTCCACCGTCTCGTCCGGCGCCACGCCGGCAAACTGGTCGGTGGTGATGTTGCGCACGCAGTTGCCCGACGTCTGGATGCCGTGCATCTCCACGCTGGCAAGATCGGCCAGCACATCGGGCACGCGCTCCAGTTCCATCCAGTTGTACTGGATGTTCTGGCGCGTCGAGAAGTGGCCGTAGTTGCGGTCGTACGTGCGGGCGATATGGGCCAGCATGCGCAGCTGCTTCGATGCCAGCAGGCCGTACGGAATTGCCACGCGCATCATGTAGGCATGACGCTGCATGTACAGGCCGTTCTGCAGGCGCAGCGGCAGGAACTCTTCCTCGGTCAGCTCGCCAGACAGGCGGCGACGCACCTGGTCACGAAACTGGGCGACACGCTCCTGGACGATGCGCTGGTCGTATTGATCGTACTGATACATGGTATGGGTCCGTTCAGTATTCGTTGAATGCTTGGAGGCCGTTTCAAAATGATTCTGGCGTCGTTGCGGGGCCTTGCCGTACTGCTTGTACTGTCTGCGGCCCCACGCCTAGCCAGAACCGCTCCGCTTCATTTTGAAACAGCCTCTTAGGAAACGAGCTTGATGGCGACGAGGGTCAATGTCGTGGCCAGCGCGGCGCGCACGAGTCGTTCGGGCAGTGCCCGCGACAGTTGCGCACCGAGCCAGATGCCGGGGATCGAACCCACCAGCAGCGCCAGCAGCAAATTCCAGTCGACGGTGCCGAGCCACACGTGGCCCAGCCCTGCCACGGCCGTGAGCGGCACGGCGTAGGCAATATCGGTGCCGGCCACTTCGGCCGGCTTCATATGGGGGTACAGCAGCAGGATCAGCGTCGCGCCCACGGCGCCGGCGCCAATCGAAGACACCGTGACAAGCACGCCGATCACGGCACCCACCAGCACGGTGGCTACCAGCTGCTTGCGCCCTTCCAGCTGGAAACGCGGATTGCACGCCAGCCAGGCCAGCATCTGCTTGCGGAACAGCAGCGACAGCACGGTCAGCAGCACCGAGACGCCGATCGTCACGCGGATTGCATGGAGCCACTGCGCATCGAGTTCGCCGGCGCTCTTGAGCACGAGGATCGCGGCCAGCGCGGCGGGCAGGCTGCCAAGGCACAGGCGGCGCACCACGCGCCACTGCACATGCCCGTGGGCGCGGTGGGCCAGCGTGCCAAAGCCCTTGGTAATCGAAGCAAACGCAAGGTCGGTGCCCACCGCGGTGGCCGGCGAGAAGCCGAACAGCAGCGTCAGCAGCGGCGTCATGAGCGAACCCCCGCCGACTCCTGTCAATCCGACCAGGAGACCTACCAGCAGACCGGAGACGGTGTAGGCAAGCGACATTTGGGGGCTTCTCGAATTTGCCTGCCACCGTGTCGTCTGCATCACCTATTCAGGCTGGGGTGCGGACGCAATACGGGCAAGCCGAACGTTTAACAAAGTTCGAGAATCGTAATAAACTCGCCTCATACCTCAAACTAATAAGAAGTTGTTTGTTTATACGGACGCAGTTATATGAATCTCCACCAATTCCGCTTCGTGCGTGAGGCCGTCCGGCAGAACTTCAACCTGACGGAGGCCGCAAAGGCGCTCTATACATCACAACCAGGCGTTTCCAAGGCGATTATCGAACTTGAGGAAGAGCTGGGTGTCGATATCTTCACGCGACACGGCAAGCGAATTCGCAGCCTGACCGAGCCGGGGCGGCGCATCCTGACCTCGGTCGAGAAGATCCTGCAGGAAGTGGAAAGCCTGAAGCGCGTGGGCAAGGATTACGCGGCACAGGACCAGGGCAACTTCACGATCGCCACCACCCACACGCAGGCCCGCTACGCGCTGCCGCGCGTGATCGGCGAGTTCACCAAGCGTTACCCGAAGGTGCGGCTGTCGATCCAGCAGGGCAACCCCGCGCAGATCGCGGATATGATCATGCATGACCAGGCTGACCTGGGCATCGCCACCGAGGGCATTTCGGGCGACAAGAGCCTGGTGTCGCTGCCCGGCTACCAGTGGCAGCACATGGTGATTACGCCACCTGACCATCCGCTGCTGGAAAAGAAGCACCTGACGCTGGAAGACCTGGCAACTTACCCGCTCATTACTTATGACGTGAACTTCGCCGGCCGGCCCAAGATCGACAAGGCGTTCGAACTGCGCCATCTCCAACCGGACATCGTGCTGGAGGCCATCGACGCCGACGTCATCAAGACTTACGTCGAGATTGGCCTGGGCGTGGGCATCGTGGCCGGCCTTGCCTACGATCCCGAGCGCGACCGCAACCTGCGCGGGCTCCCGGCCGGCCACCTGTTCGGCACCAACGTCACCCACCTGGCCGTCAAGCAGGGCGCGTACCTGCGCAGCTTCGTCTATACGTTCATCGAACTGTTCTCGCCGACGCTGAACCGCAAGCTCGTGGAACAGGCGATGTCGGGCGAGCATGAGGCGTACGAGCTGTAAGCATCACGCGCAGCCCCCTTTTTTCTCTGTATATACCCGTGACTGATTCCCTCCCTACGATCCACTGGACCGAAGACGGCGCCGAGCGCAGCGCGCTGTGGCGTTCCGAAGCCGGCCTGCCGCCGCCGAAGCGCGTGGTGATTGCCGACGACCAGACGCCGGCCGATACAGCATTCCGTCTGGCCAGCGAAGGCACCGCGCTGCTCTGGCGCGGCGATTTCCAGAACGCGCGCCAGTTGCTGCAGGCAATGGCCCGGCGTGTCGATCGCAAGCCGAAGAAGGCGCCGAAGCCGCCTGCCAACATTACCGAGGCATTCCACAAGCATCGGCTTGCACAGTCGCAACGCGCACGCACGCTCGGCATGCTGCTGCTGCCTTTCGAGGCCGGCCACGTGGTGCCGCTGCGCCGCGCACCCGATGTGCATGAAGCGTGCGAACTGGTCTACGGCCCGGCCGATGCGCCCTATGTGGCATCGATGCGCGAGTTGCTCGGCCTGATCGGCGCCTTTGAATGGCGCAAGAAGGGTGTCGAGATTCCGGCGCTCGGCGAGCGCATCCATCCGTGGTATGGCGTGTTTTCGCCCGTGCGCGGCGAGTACATCGACCTCGTCGCGAAGGAGCCGCTGCCGGCGGACACCCTCGCCTTCGACATCGGCATCGGCACCGGCGTGCTGGCGGCGCTGCTGGCCGAACGCGGCGTGAAGCGGGTGGTGGGCACCGATCAGGACGCACGCGCGCTTGGCAACGCGCGCGCCAATATCGAACGGCTTGGCCTGGCCGGCCAGGTGGAAATCATCGAAGCCGACCTCTTCCCTGAAGGCCGCGCCCCGCTGATCGTCTGCAACCCGCCATGGGTACCGGCACGCCCGAGTTCACCAATCGAGCATGCCGTGTTCGATCCGGACAGCCGCATGCTGCGCGGCTTCCTGAACGGTCTGGCCGCGCATCTGACACCGGGCGGCCAGGGCTGGCTGATCCTGTCCGACTTTGCCGAGCATCTGGGCCTGCGTTCGCGCGAGGAACTGCTCGGCTGGATCGATGCGGCGGGCCTCAAGGTGCTGGGCCGCTCGGACATCCGTCCGCGCCACCCCAAGGCTGCCGATGCCGACGACCCGCTCTTCGCCGCGCGCAAGGCCGAAGTCACCTCGCTGTGGCGCCTGGCCGCGAAGTAATCCCACAGTCATCGTCTTCACGTTGTCACGTCCGGGAGTCTGTCGATGCGTCTGCGCAACTTGCTGCTGCCAGTGATGTTCCTGTGGATGGCAGCGGGTACGGCACATGCCGATATCCGCGTCGGCGTCGACCTGTCGACCACGGGCCCCGCCGCCGCCATCGGCATTCCGTCGCGCAACACCGTGCTGATGTGGCCGCAGACGCTTGGCGGCCAGCGCGCGCAGTACATCATCCTGGACGACGCCACCGACCCAGCCGCTGCCGTGCGCAACGTGCGCAGGTTCATCACCGAGGACAAGGTCGACGTGATCGTCGGCCCGAACATCACGCCGAACGCGATTGCCGCGCTTGACGCGATTGCCGAGGGCGAAACGCCAATGGTGGCGCTGGCCGCTTCGGCATCGATCGTCGAACCGCCGGGCGACCCCCGCCGCCACTGGGCCTTCAAGATGCCGCAGAACGATGCGCTGATGGCGACGCTCCTGACCGAGCACATGGCCAACCAGGGCGTGAAGACGGTGGGGTTCATCGGCTTCAACGATGCCTACGGCGAGAGCTGGTGGCGCGAGTTCTCGAAGATGGCTGAGGTCCGCCACCTGCGCGTGGTGGGCAACGAGCGCTTCGGCCGTACCGACACCTCGGTCACGGGACAGGTGCTGAAGCTGATCTCGGCCAATCCCGATGCAATCCTGATTGCGGGCTCCGGCACGCCGGCGGTGCTGCCGCAGAAGGCGCTCGACGAGCGCGGCTACAAGGGACGCATCTACCAGACTCACGGCATCGCCTCGTGGGATTTCCTGCGCGTCGGCGGCAAGGACGTGGAAGGCACGCTGTTCCCCACCGGCCCGGTGGTGGTGGCGCGCCAGTTGCCCGACGGCCATCCGGTCAAGACGGTCGCGCTCGACTTCGTCACGCGCTATGAAGCGAAATACGGCACAGATACCGTAACGCAGTTCGCCGGCGATGCCTGGGGCGCATGGCAACTGCTCGACGACGCCAGCCGGCGTGCGCTGAAGACAGGCGCACAGCCTGGCACGCGCGCATTCCGGCACGCGCTGCGCGACGCGATCGAATCGACGCGCAACCTCGCCGTACCCAATGGCGTGCTCAACCTGAGCGCGCAGGATCATCAAGGTTTCGACCAGCGTGCCCGCGTGATGGGCGTGGTACGAAATGGCAGGTTCGCCTACGCAGGCGACAAGTAGCTTCAGTTCAAGGAATCGTTCATGACCACCGTAGCATTTATCGGCCTGGGCGCGATGGGCGCCCCGATGGTGGGCCACCTGATCCGCGCCGGCCACGTCGTGCGCGCCTTCGTGCGCCGCCCCGAGGCGGCCGACGCCGCGCGCCAGCTTGGCGCCGAGCCGTTCTTCACGCCCGCCGAGGCCGCGCGGGGCGCCGAGGTTGTCTTCACCAACGTGACCTCGTCCGAGGACGTGCGCGAAGTGCTGCTTGGCAAGAACGGCGTCGTGGAAGGCGCTGCGCCGGGCACGATCTGCATCGACCACAGCACCATCTCGCCGATCGTCACGCGCGAGATTGCACAGGCGCTGGCCGCGCATGGTATCGAGTCACTGGACTGCCCGGTATCTGGCGGCACCATGGGCGCGCAGGCCGCCACGTTGACGATCATGGTCGGCGGCAAGGCCGAAGCGCTGGAGAAGGTTCGCCCGCTGCTGGAACGAATCGGCAAGACCATCACGCATATCGGCGATAACGGCGCCGGCCAGGTTGCCAAGCTGTGCAACCAGATCGCGCAGGTGGTCAACATCGAGGGGATCGCCGAGGCCATGCGGTTTGCGGGTGCGCAGGGCGTGGACACTGCAAAGGTCTTCCAGGCGATGGCCACGGGCATGGCGGGCAGCCGCATGCTGGACATGATGGGGCCGAAGATGGTGGCGCGCGATTTCGCGGCGGGCATCGAGTCGCGGCTCCATGCCAAGGACTTCGGACTGGCGGCGGACATCGCCACGGAAATCGGCCTCGACCTGCCCGCAATGCGCGCCACGTCCACGCAACTCGGCGAGCTGATGGATCACGGCTGGGGCAAGGACGATACGTCGTCGCTACTGCGGGTACTGGAGTTGAAGCGCTGATGTTGTTGCTCCGCTCTCCCGCCATGCGGGAGAGCGGAAAATTCAAACCCCCGCGATCATCCCAAGCAAAGCCCGCATCATCGGGCTGTCTTCGCGCGCCAGATCGTCCATCGCATTGAAGTGATGGCGGCCCGGCAGCGGGATATGCTCGCGCACATTGCTGCGCCACGCCGCACGAATCAGCGCGTTCTGGCGCTGATACTCGCTCGATTCCAGCTCACCGACGGCCGTCACAAGCGGTGCCCTGGTGGCCGGCTGCATGAAGGCCGGCGACATGCGTGCCACATCGGCATCCGAAAGCCTCAGATCTGCCTGCAGGAAATCCGTACGGCGCAGCGGCTCCAGATCGTAGAGCCCGCTGATCGAAAGCCCACCCTTGATCAGGTCCGCCGGCAGATCGACACCAATCTGCGGCCAGAGCGCCGCCATCAGCATCGTCACCAGGTGGCCGCCAACCGAATGGCCGGCCAGGAAGATGCGGTCCCTGTCATGGCCAAGCATATCGGCCTGCCGATAGAGCCACGCCACGGCCTGCAGCGCCTGGCGCACGATGGTCTCCACGGTCACGTCCGGGCATAACGCGTAGTTGATCACCGCCACCGACACACCACGCCGCGTCGGCACGCTGGCCACGAAACTGTGATCGGACTTGTCCAGCGCGCGGTAATAGCCGCCGTGCAGGAACACCAGCAGTGGCGGGCGCGCACCATCCGGCACGTGCATCGCCGGGAAGTAGTCGTACGTCTCGGTGGCAAACAGTGGCGAATCCGCATCACCGTAGGAGAGGTCTTCGAAGTACTCGATCGCAGCAGCACGCGCCAGCGCCGAATCCGCCGCCCAGCGCGCCATATGCACGGGATTCTCCGGCACGTTGGCGCGGTTGTTGTACTGCTGCGCGTAAAACGCGGGGTCCTGCGAGGGAAGTTCGGCCAATGCGGCAAACGTGGCGGCAGGGGCAATATCCAGGGGCGGCTGGACGGACATGGCACTCGGCTCCTGTGGCATCTCGGGGGCACCGCGTGGCGCGGTTGCGAGCTATCCTACCGCAACTGCTGCCACCCCCTGACTCCACAGGAACCCCAATGGTCGTCAAGCGCCGCCTGCGCGCAGGCCAGGATTACCAGCTCGGCCCGCCTCCAGAGGCGCCAGCCGGCGCCGAAGCCGTCTGCCCGCTATGCGGCCGCCCACTGCTGGATGACGCCACCACCGACCTGCACCATCCCGTGCCACGCAGCCATGGCGGGCAGGACGTCGTGCCGATGCATCGCGTCTGCCACCAGAAGATCCACTCCGTGTTCACCGAGGCCGAACTGGCCACGACCTACCACGACTGGAACACGCTGCGCACCCACCCGGTCATGGCGGATTTCATCCGATGGATCGCCCGAAAACCGCCGGGCTTCTACGACCGCAGCCGCACCACCAACGCCCGCCGCGGGCGCTGACACTGCTGGCGCGCTCTGGTTGTCCCAAGGGGCGATTTGCGGCATAATCCGCCGTTCATTGCCGCGCGATGCCCATTCTGGCCATCGCCAGACACCCTGCCCGGGTGGTGAAACAGGTAGACGCAGGGGACTCAAAATCCCCCGCCGCAAGGCGTGTCGGTTCGAGTCCGACCCCGGGCACCATCAGCTTAGGCGCAAAGCCTTATCCAGCAAGCCTTTCCGGGCGATTCAGCCGTGTTTCTGTGGTAAGTTGCCCATGTTAATCAAACGCGGCGTCATCTCCATCATCTTGAAATATTGCTAAGCCCATTGACGGGGTAAGCATCTTCAACCACTACGGCAACTACGGTTCGGCGTATTCGGACAACAGCCCCCGCAATCGCTACGCCAACAATCCCCCACTCATAGTTGATCAAAACGGAGGGTTCTATGGAAGGCTCACGCTGAACCAGTATCACGCCCAAGCCAATAAGAGCGAGAACCTACGAGTTTGGTTGAAGGGGAAGGTGTGCGAGTAGTGGTGCGTCCCACGACCGACCGCACTGCCCGTTAGAACTCCGGGTCCTCAGCCCTCAACAGTGACCAAGCTACAAACATAAGCTGCCCCTTCCGCTCCCACTGGCTGGCATGTAGGGGGCACGAGTAGGCCAGCCAGAGGGGCCTGTAGTCGCCCTGAATGCTGAGCTTGGCTAGGTGGTACTTCTCCTCTGTGTAGTGGTCAAGTAATTT
>NZ_ALOU01000107.1 GCF_000292345.1 Cupriavidus sp. BIS7 | reverse complement strand
CCCTCTCCCGCCTTGCGGGAGAGGGGAGCACGTCCCAAACCTGCATCAAGCCCTCACCAGCCTCACAAGCGTAATCTCCGAAGGCGCCCCGAACCGTTTCGGCGGCCCCCAGTAGCCCGTTCCGCGGCTCACATATACCCAGAGGCTTTCATGCCGGTTCAGCCCATGCACGTAGGGCTGCTGCATCGGCACGAACAGGTTCCACGGCCAGAATTGCCCGCCGTGCGTATGCCCCGACAACTGCAGGTCGAAGCCCGCCGCCGCCGCCGCCGGTGCCGTGCGCGGCTGATGTGCCAGCAGTACGCGCGCCGCCGCATCGCCGGGAGCGCCGTCCAGCGCCTTGGCCGGATCGCTGCGATGACTTTCGATGAATGCTCCGGCCGTGAAGTCGGTCACCCCGCCGAGCACCAGCGACGCATTGCCGCGCTCTACCACCACATGCTCGTTCATCAGCACGCGCAGGCCCAGCCGACGCAGTTCATCGATCCACGGTTCGGCGCCGGAGTAGTACTCGTGATTGCCGGTCACCACATACGCGCCATGCCGCGCCCACAGCCGCCCAAACGGCGCCGTGTGCGCGGACAGTTCGCGCACTGAGCCGTCCACCAGATCGCCGGTAATGGCGATTGCGTCGGGCTGCAGGGCGTTCACACGATCGACGATGCGGTCGAGGTACGGGCGCTTGATCGTTGGCCCCACGTGGATGTCGCTGATCTGCGCGATCGTGAAGCCGTGCAGCGCGTCAGGCAGATTGGCGATCGGCACGTTGACCTCCCTGACCTTCGCCAGGCCGCGCGCGTTAAAGAAGCCGATCACCGTCACCGCAACGGCCAGCACCAGCGCGCCCACGGCGCTATAGGCAAGCAGGCCGGGCGGATGCCAGCGGAAGGCCAGCGTGCCCAGCAGGAACACATCGCGCACGATGGTCAGGATCAGCAATGACGAAAAGAAGCCCATCGCCAGCATGCCAACCCATGAGAGCTGGTCGGCCCATGGCGTGGACAGGCGCCGCGCCATCAGCGCGGCCGGCATCAGAAGTGTCGATGCAACGAGCCACAGCACGGCGAGGCCATGGACCACCATCGGCACGGGAAGGTCGGGCAGCAGCCGCACGCCGATATAGACATGCAGCAGCGCCACAATCAGGAACGGGATCAATAGCGAACGTCTGGAACGCGAGGCACTCATGGCGGGGGCGCGAAGATGAGGTCGTTCAAAGGTGAGGCCGCAGCCGCGAAGCTTCAACCCCTGCCGGTTTTTATCATGTCCGGCGCGTTTGACATGGAGGGGAGCAAGGCGCACATCCGGCCGGACTTCCAACGCCCGGTGATCTGTCCATTTTCCTCGGGATCGTGAATCTTTTCGACGCACATTGTTCCGGTCTGCGCACTACTTTAGATTCATCGGGCGTTACATGCGGTGTCGCATGCTGCCCACCGCTGCCGGAGATCCCATGCCATTCCCGAAGCGTACGTTCCTGAGCCAGGCGCTGATTGCCGCCGCATTGCTGACCGCCAGCGCGCCGGCCGTGCTGGCCGCCAATCCTGCCACCGCAACCAACGCGGCGCAGGCGCCGGCTTCGCTGAGCTGGCCGCGCAATTTCGACGCCGCAGGCGAGCACATCGAGCTGTACCAGCCCGAGATCGAAAAGTGGGATGGCAACCGGCTGTCGGGCCGGGCCGCAGTGGCTGTTGGCGCCAAGGACGGCACGCCCACTTATGGCGTGGCCCGTTTCTCGGCGCAGGCCGATATCGACAAGCCATCCGGCCTGGTCCAGCTTACGCAGATTCAGATAGATAGCGTCGACGTGCCGACGCGCGCCGATACCGCCGACAAGGTGCGCCAGGCGCTGGTGGGCCGTCTGCCACCCAAGGGCCTGACCGTTCCGCTCGACGAGTTGCAGGCCAGCTATGCCGTATCGCAGGAACTGGCGCGCGCCGGGCGTGTGCCGGTCAAGAACGATGTGCCGCAGATCCTGTTCGCCACCACGCCCACGCTGCTCGTGCATGTCGATGGCGAGCCGGTCTGGCGCGCCGTGGAGGGCACCCATTTCGAACGGGCCATCAACAGCCGTGCGCTGCTGCTGCGCGATCCGGGCGGCGAGTTATGGCTGCAGGCGGCTGATTACTGGTACCGCTCCGAATCGGCCGGTGGCCGATGGGAGGTTGCCAATCCGTCGTCGGCGCTGCTGGGTGCGGCAAGCAAGCTCGATGCGGCCAAGGACCAGACCAGGCCCGATCCGATGCTGCCCGCCGATGGCAAGAAGCCCGCACGCGCGCCAGGCGTGCTGATGGTGACCGGCCCGGCCGAACTGGTGATTACCAACGGCGAGCCGCAGATGACCCCGGTTGCCGGTGTCGGCCTGCTGACGGTATCGAACGCCGATCACGCCGTGTTCCTCGACCCGTCGACCAACCAGTTTTACGTGCTGCTCTCCGGCCGCTGGTTTCGCGCGCCGATCCTGACCGGCCCCTGGGAGTTCGTGCCCGGCGCGCAGTTGCCGGCCGACTTCGCGAAGATCTCGCCGCAGGACCCCAAGGCGAACGTACTCGTGTCGGTACCCGGCACGCCGCAGGCGCGCGAAGCCGAGATCGCGGCGACGATTCCGCAGACGGCGTCGGTCTCGCGTACGAAGGCCACCGCCACGGTGGCCTATGACGGCGCGCCGAAGTTCGAGCCGATCAACGGCACGTCGCTGCGCTATGCGGTCAATACCGGCACGCCCGTGATCGAGGTCGACAACACCCACTATTACTCGGTGGCCAACGGCGTATGGTTCACGGCCGGCTCGCCCGGTGGCCCGTGGCTCGTCGCCACCGAGGTTCCGGCAGCGATCTATACGATTCCACCAAGCTCGCCGCTGTATTACGTGACCTACGTGCGCATCTATTCGGTCACACCGGACACCGTCGTGGTGGGCTACACGCCTGGCTACATGGGCGTGGTGGTCAGCCCGGACGGCACCGTGGTCTATGGCACTGGCTATGTCTATCCGCCGTACGTCGGCACGTACTACTACGGCTATCCGGTGACCTACGGCTACGGCGCCGGGTTTGGCGTCGGCGTGGCAGAAGGCTTTGCATTCGGCTTCGCCGCCGGTGCGATCTGGGGTGCGGCAGCGCCGTACTGGGGGCCGTACTGGTGGGGTGGCGCCTACAACTGGAACTACGTGAACGTGAACCAGGCCAACTTCTACGGCCGCTGGGGGCAGGGCACGGTCACGCACGCCGAAGGCTGGAACGCATGGACCGGCACGCAATGGCGAGGCACGGCCGCCTCTGGTTATAACCCCGCAACGGGGGCGCGCTACCAGGGCAGCCGGGGCGCCGCGTTCAATCCGTACTCGGGCAACTACGCGGCGGGGCGCCAGGGCTCGTTCGCCAATCCGTCAACGGGCCGCGAAGGTGCAGGACGCGGCGGCGTGGTTGGCAACGAGTACAACGGCAACTACGCGGCGGGGCGGCAGGTGGCCGGCTACAACGCGCAGACCGGGCGGGTTGGCGCTGCGGAGGCCGGTGTCGCGGGCAATACGCAGACGGGCGCGCAGACGGCGGGCAGCCGCGGGTTTGTCGCGAATCCGAACAAGAACAACGCCGTGGCCTGGAACAACGGCAATGTCTACGCCGGGCATGACGGCAACGTCTATCAGCACACCGACAACGGCTGGCAGCAGCATACGAGCAACGGCTGGCAGCCGGTGCAGCCGAACAGCAACATGCAAGGCCAACTGGAGCAGCAACGCCAGGCACGCGAAACCGGCCAGCAACGCTTCAGCAATTCCGCCGCCCAGCAATGGCAGGGACGCATGGCTGGCGGCGGGTTCCAGGGCGGTGGCGCACGTTTTGGCGGTGGTGCAGGCGGGGGACGGTTCCGCGGCCTCAGGCGGTGAGGTTGCCGCATTGCGTCTCGAAAATCCTTAACACGGTCCGCAAAAGATTCATTGGTCGCAGCAGTGGCTTGAACGTAATCTGCGCCGACATGTAAAAGGAGCGGGGAACGGCAGATGACAGTGGCAGCGCTGGCAAATCGGGCACATGCGTACCGGATCGCAACCGCCGCATGGGCGGTGATCATATTGGCCGCTTGCGGCAAATCGGAGCCACCCGCTGCTGCCCAGCAGCCAGTGCCGGTGCAGGTCTTCAAGACCGTGGCCCGGAACCTGCCTGTCACGTTCGATTTTGTCGGCCAGACCCAAAGCGATCAGGCGGTGGATATCCGTGCGCGCGTGTCGGGCTTCCTGATCAAGCGCAACTACCGCGAGGGCGCAGACGTCAAGGCCGACCAACTGCTGTTCGAGATCGATCACAAGCCGTTCCAGGCCCAGCTTGACGCGGCAAAGGCCCAACTGCAGCAGCAGAAGGCCCGGCTGGAAGTGGCACGCGCCAACCTCACGCGCGTGAAGCCGCTGGCCGAACGCAACGCGCTTTCGCAAAAGGATCTCGACGACGCCAACGGCAATTTTCACGAAGCCGCTGCGGGCGTGGAACAGGCGCAGGCCGAGGTCGAAACGCAGAAGCTGAACCTGTCCTATACGTACGTGCGCGCGCCGGTGGATGGAGTATCGAGTTTTGCCGTGTTGCCGGAAGGCGCCTACGTCAGTACCACCAACAGTCTGCTGACCACGGTCTCCACGCTGGAGCCGATGCGCATCAACTTCAGCGTGTCTGAACCGCAGACGCTGCAGTTCCGTGCGCAGCAGCGCGACAACACGCTGGTGGTGCCTGCGGACAGGCATTACACGGTGACCGTGATGATGGCCGATGGCACCGAGTATCCGCAAAAGGGCCGCATCACGTTTGCCGATGCCACGTACAACCAGCAGACCGGCACGTTCCTAGTGCGCGCGCTGATGCCGAACCCCGAAGGCCTGCTGCGTCCGGGGCAGTTCGTACGCGTGCTCGTTGATGGTGCCATGCGGCCCAATGCAATCGTGGTGCCGCAGCGCGCCGTCATGCACGGGCCGAAGGGCGATGTCGTGTTCGTCATCGGCAAGGACAACAAGGCCGTACCGCGCCCCGTCATGGTTGGGGAGCTGTCCGGTTCGATGTGGCGGATCGCCAAGGGCCTGGAGCCCGGCGAGATCGTGGTCGTCGATGGTGCGGGCAAGCTGACGGAAGGCGCACCGGTGCATGTCACCGGCGAGGCGCCGCTGGCAGCGGTGGGAGAGGGCAGCCGTCCGGCGTCGCAGCCGGCGTCCGCACCCGCCGCTGCGCAGAAATCCTGACCGGGAGATCGCCATGCTCTCCGCCTTCTGCGTCAATCGGCCGATCTTCGCCATCGTGCTGTCGCTGATCATCGTGATCGGCGGCGGTGTTGCGATGTTCGCGCTGCCAATCGCCCAGTACCCGGACATCACGCCGCCGCAGGTCACCGTCAGCGCCACCTATGCCGGCGCCGACTCCGACACCGTGGCCCAGACCGTGGCCGCGCCGATCGAGACCCAGGTCAACGGCGCGGACAACATGATCTACATGCAGTCGACCTCGTCACCGACGGGCTCGATGACGCTCAACGTCTACTTCGACATCGGTACCGATCCGGACACCGCGCAGGTGCAGGTACAGAACCGCGTGAACCTGGCGCTGCCGCAGTTGCCAGACGCCGTGCAGAAGACCGGCATCAACGTGCAGAAGCGCTCGTCGAGCTTCCTGCTGCTGATCGCGGTCTATTCGCCCGATAACCGCTTCGACCAGCAGTACATCAACAACTACGCCAACCTGTACGTGCTCGATGCGATCAAGCGCATCAACGGCGCGAACCAGGCCCAGATCATGGGCTCGGCCGATCTTGCCATGCGTATCTGGCTGCGCCCGGACCGCATGGCCGCGCTCGGCATTACGGCGCAGGACGTGCAGCGCGCCGTGGAAAAGCAGAACGAGCAGTTTGGCGCGGGCAGTGTCGGGCAGGCGCCGAATGCGAAGCCGGTGGAATTGTCGTTCCCGCTGGTCACGCCTGGCCGCCTGACCACTCCGGAGCAGTTCGAGAACATCATCCTGCGCGCGGACAACAACGGCGCGGCCATCGTGCGCCTGCGTGACGTGGGGCGTGCGGAGGTAGGCCAGCAGCAATACACGCTGCGGTCCGCGTTGAACGGCAAGCCCGCGACGATCATCGCCGTCTACCAGCAGCCGGGATCGAACGCGATCCAGGTGGCCAAGGAGGTGCGCAAGACGCTCGACGAGATGTCGAAGACCTTCCCGGCAGGTGTGTCCTACAAGGTGTCGCTCGATACCACCGAATTCGTCAGCGCGTCGATCGAGGAGGTGGTGCACACGCTGGCGGAGGCCGTGATCCTCGTGGTGCTGGTGGTGTTCATCTTCCTGCAGAACATCCGTGCCACGGTGATCCCGGTGCTGGCCGTGTTCGTGTCGATCATCGGCACGTTTGCGGGGCTGCTCGCGCTGGGATTCTCGATCAACCTGCTCACGCTGTTTGCGCTGGTGCTGGCCATCGGTATCGTCGTCGACGACGCGATCGTGGTTGTGGAGAACGTCGAGCGCAATATGGCCGAGTTCAAGCTATCGCCGCGCGAAGCCACGCTGCGCGCGATGAACGAGGTGACGGGGCCGGTAATCGCCATCGTGCTGGTGCTGTCGGCCGTGTTCATTCCGGTGGCCTTCGTATCTGGCACCACGGGGCAGCTATACCGCCAGTTCGCGCTGACCATCGTGGTGTCCGTGGCGATCTCCGGATTCTGCGCGCTGACGTTGTCACCGGCGCTGGCGGCGATGATCCTCAAGCCGGGGCATCACACGCCATGGCGTGGCTTTGTCTGGTTCAACAAGCAGTTCGACAGGCTCGTGAATCACTACGGCAACTGGGTGCGCGCGTTCATGCGGCGCGCGGTGCTGGCGCTGGCGTGTTTCGGGCTGATGATCCTGGCGGTGTGGCAGCTGTTCGCACATATCCCCACGGCGTTCGTGCCGGCCGAGGACCAGGGCTATGTCCTGGTGGCCGTGATCATGCCGGACTCCGCCAGTCTTGATCGCACGGAAAAGGTCACGTCGCAGGTCGCGGCGATGTTCCGCGAGCATCCGGCCGTGGAGGACGCATCGGCGCTGTCCGGCTACAGCTTTATCGACAGCCAGTACAAGACCAACGCCGGCACCGTGTTTGTCGGCATGAAGAGCTTCAAGCAGCGCGATTCGGCCGATCTGTCGGTGCCGGCGATGCTGGAGTCGATCACGGGCAAGCTGCGTGCGATTCCCGAGGCCATCGTCATCCCGGTCAATCCGCCGTCGATCCCGGGGCTTGGCTCACAGGGCGGCTTCGAGTTCTGGATTCAGAACCGGGGCACCGGCGATGCGGCGGAGCTTGAAGCCGTGACGCGCAAGTTCATCAAGGCTGCGGCCGCTCACAAGGAACTGGGCCGGCTGACCAGCACGGTGCAGTCGGCATCGCGCCAGATGCGCGTGGAGGTTGACAAGGAGAAGGCCGAGACGATGGGCGTGCCGATTGCCGATGTCTATGGCACGCTGCAGACGCAGTTCGGGTCGCTCTACGTGAGCCAGTTCTCGCAGTACAGCCGCGTGTGGCAGGTGATCCTGCAAGCGGAGCCACAGTACCGCGAGACGCCGAACAACCTTGAATACCTGTACGTGCGCGGGCGTGACAACAAGATGGTGCCGGTCTCGGGTCTGCTGCTCAATCACTACAGCAGCGGACCGGACCTGCTGTCGCGCTTCAACAATTTCCCGGCGGCCAAGATCACCGGCGACGCGGCAACCGGCTACAGCTCGGGCCAGGCGCTGGCCGCGATGGAGGCGGTGGCGCGCGAGGTGCTGCCGGCCAGCTACAGCTTTGCGTGGAGCGGCGAGGCGTTCGAGCAGAAGAAGTCCGGCAACACCACCACCATCGTGTTCGTGTTCGGCATCGTCATGGTGTTCCTGATCCTGGCGGCGCAGTACGAGTCGTGGTCGCTGCCGCTGTCGATCCTGACGGCGGTGCCGTTCGGCATCTTCGGGGCGCTGCTGGCCATCCTGCTGCGCGGGCTGTCCAACGACGTCTACTTCCAGATCGGGCTGGTTACGCTGATCGGGCTGGCGGCGAAAAACGCGATCCTGATCGTGGAGTTCGCGGTGATGAAGCATAAGGAAGGGCTGTCCCATGCCGATGCCGCCGTCGAAGCCGCCAAGATGCGCCTGCGTCCGATCGTGATGACGTCGCTGGCATTCATCCTCGGCGCGGTGCCGCTGTTCATTGCCTCGGGCGCCGGCTCCAACTCTCGCCACTCGATCGGTACCGGCATCATCGGCGGGATGATTGCCGCGACGTCGCTGGCGCTGCTGTTCGTGCCGCTGTTCTCGTGGCTCGTGGGTACCGCCGCAGACAAGTGGACCGCGCGCAGCAAACGGGAAGCAGTGGAAACCGCCACGCCGCCGGCCGAGGGAGAACCGACATGAGCCAGGGATTCCGTGTGCGAGCTGCCGCAGCGACCGCAGCGGCCGCAGTGCTGCTGGCCGGTTGTACGATCGGCCCGAACTACCAGCGGCCGGAGGTTGCGCAACCCGCTGCGTACCGGATCGATACGGGCGTGCTGACGGTGGCTGCCGACAGCGACTGGTGGAACAGCTTCGATGACCCGGTGCTGACTGCCATGGTGGAGGCGGCGCTGCGCAACAACTACGACGCGCGCATCGCCGTGGCGCGGATCGACGAATTCCGTGCGCAACTGATGGTGGCGCGCTCGGGCCTGTATCCGCAACTGAATGCCACGGCATCCGCGGCGCGGCAGAAGAGCGGCACGTTCAACGGCACGCCGCTTGCCGCGTTCGGCGCGCCGCGCAACAGCTACGAGGCGCTGCTCAACGCAAACTGGGAAATCGACCTTTGGGGCCGCATCCGCCGGCAGGCCGAAGCGGCGGAAGCCAATCTCTGGAACGCCGAGTACACGCGGCGCGGCGTGGTGCTGTCGCTGGCGGCATCGGTGGTGCAGGGCTATGCAACGCTGCGTGGGCTCGATGCGCAGCTTGAGGTTGCACAGGCCACGCTGAAGTCGCGGGCGGACGCGCTCGACATCTTCCGGCAACGCTACGAAGGCGGCGTGATCTCGCAGGTCGAGCTGTCGCAGTCCGAGAACGACTACTACACGACCGAGGCCACGATCCCGCCGCTGCGTTCAGCGATCGCACAGACCGAGGCCGCGCTATCACTGCTGCTGGGCCGCGAGCCGGGACCGGTCGAACGCGGCAAGACCGTGGCGGAACTCCAGGCCCCGCCGGTCGGCGCCGACCTGCCGGCAGCCTTGCTCGCGCGGCGCCCGGATGTGCTGCAGGCCGAGCAGAACGCCGTGGCCGCCAACGCGCAGGTTGGCGCGGCGACGGCGCTGTTCCTGCCGTCGGTGAACCTGTCTGGCTTCTTCGGCGCGCTGGCGACTTCGCCGGGGGCGCTGTGGCATAGCGCGTCGCAGGTGTGGGGCTTCGGCGCGGGGCTTGCCCAACCGGTGTTCCAGGGCGGTGCGATTCGCGGGCAGGTGAACGCCGCGGAGGCCGTGAGCACGCAGTCAATGCTTGCGTACCAGGCCAGCGTGCTCAATGCGCTGGCCGATGTGAACAGCGCACTGTCCAGCGGGATCGAAACACGCAATCGGCTGGGCAGCCTGAGCAAGCAGGAGCGCAGCCTGGTGGTCTACGCGGACCAGTCGAAGGCACGCTACGAAGGCGGTTACTCAAGCTATCTGGAAGTCACCGACGCGCAGGAGAAGCTGTTCAACGTGCAGTTGGCCGCCATCCAGGGAAAGGTCGATGTACTGACCAGCACCGCGGCCCTGTACAAATCGCTCGGCGGGGGATGGCCCGCAGTGCCGGCTGACGTGCATGACGCCGGCATGCGCGGGGAGGCCCGGGCCACGCTGGCACGTTGACCGGCGGCGCGGCGACCTGTGCTCCGCTGTGCATAACGGCGCATGGGGGCATGTGGGCGCTATGCCGCCTTCGGCGTGGCAAACACTTCAAGCCCTGCAATCGTGTCCCGCAGGAAGCTGATCAATGCCCGCGTCGCCATCGACAGGTGCGGGTTCGGCGTGGTGATGATGTAGAGCCGGTTGCCCAGCCCCTCCGGCTTCCATTCCGGCAGCACGCGCACGAGCGTGCCGCGCCGCACGTCTTCCCAACTCATGTAGAGCGGCAACAGGCTCACGCCATGTCCCTGCCGCACTGCGTTCATCAGGAACGGAAAGTGTTCGGACTGCAGGTACGGCGTGATCTCCACGTCCTCGCGCTGGGGCCCGCCGCAGTCGTCGCGGCCCAGCGTCAGCAGGAAACGCCGCGACGTATAGGGCGGGCAGAGGAAGCGGCAAGCGGCGAGATCGGCGGGCTGGCGGATCGGCGCAATGCCGGCCAGGTACCCGGGCGACGCGCAGAGCTGCCAGTGGATTGCACAGACATCGCGCGCCACGGTATCTAGCGGCGGCTCGGACGTCACCTTGAGCGCCACGTCGATCTCCGCCGCAATCAGGTCGGTGACGCGGTTGGCGAAGAATACGCGCAGCGAGATGCCCGGGTGCTTCTCCGCGAACTGCAGCAGCAGCGGGGCGATAAACGCATCCCCAAGACCCGTGGGCACGCTCACGCGCACGTGGCCGCGCAGCGTCTTGCCCAGGCTGTCGATCTCGGCCTGAGCGGCCGCCATCTCCTGCAGCATGCGCAGGCCGTGCTCGTAGAGAGACTGGCCCGCGTCGGTCATCTCCAGCCGCCGCGTGGTCCGGCGCAGCAGCATCGCACCAGCCTGCTCTTCCAGTTGCCCAAGCTGACGGCTGATCTGGGACCGCGTGACTCCGCGCCGGCGACCCGCTTCGGCCAGGTTGCCGGCTTCCACGATGTCCACGAACGCCTGGACGAGATGGAGATCCATAAGACGCCCTCGCAAAGATTGTCAATTCTGGCGCAACATTGTGATTCCGGCATCCGGCATTGTCGATAGATGGATGCCCCGTTACAGTGCCTTGTCATTAAAAATACGCACACAGGAGACCGCACATGCCCGCAGACCTCTGGTTCGATTCGCTGCACCGCACCGGCACCGAAGTGCTCGGGCGCGGCATGCGGCTGGCGGGCGGCCTGCGCCGGCTTGGGCTTGAAGAGGGGGGCGTGGTGGCCGTCCTGCTGCGCAATGACCCGGTCTTCGCCGACGTGGTGTTTGCCTGCCGCACGGCCGGGGTCTACTACTGCCCGATCAACTGGCATTTCACGGCCGAGGAAGTGCGCTTCCTGCTGGAGGACAGCGGCGCGCGCGTGCTGATCGTAGACGCCGACCTGCTGGAGCCGGTGCGCTCGGTGATCCCGGCGGGCGTGACGGTGCTGACGGTCAACGGCGCGGGGAACGGTGGTGCAGCCGACGCCATCGCATATGAATCCTGGCTCGACGCGCAATTGCCGTATGACGGCCCCCGCGTGGCGCCGCGCGGCCATCTGGCATACACATCCGGCACCACGGGCCGGCCCAAGGGCGTGCTGCGACGCGCCGTGCCGCTGGCCGAGCTTGAGGACCAGACCGCGCGCATGCGCTCGGTGGTGGCCAAGGCGATCGGCATCGTGCCGGGCTGCCGCGCGCTGATGTCCGCGCCGCTCTACCACAGCGCGCCGGGCGTGTTTATCCAGAACGCGCTGCAGGTGGCCGAACGGCTGGTGCTGACGCCGCGCTTCGATGCCGAGCAGGTGCTGGCGCTGGTCGAACAGCATCGCATCGACGTGCTCTACCTTGTGCCGATCATGTACGTGCGGCTGCTGAAACTGCCGCCCGAGGTACGCGCGCGCTATGACCTGTCTTCGATCCGCTTCGTCGCATCCACGGGCTCGCCGTGCTCGCCCGAGGTCAAGAGCGCGATGCTCGACTGGTTCGGGCCGGTGATCCACGAAACCTACGCGTCGAGCGAGGCGGGCATGGTCACGGTGGCCACGCCAGAGGATGCGGCGTCACGTCCCGGCACGGCGGGGCGCCCGGTCGATGACGCCAGCGTGCGCATCATCGACGAAGCCGGCAAGCCGTGCGCGCCGGGAGAGGTTGGGCTCGTCTACGTGCGCCAGCCCGCCTATCCCGATTTCACGTACCTGAACAATGACGCCGCGCGTCAGGCGATCGACATCGACGGTCTCGTCTCGCTCGGTGACATGGGCTATCTCGATGCCGACGGCTACCTGTTTATCTGCGACCGCGCCTCGGACATGGTCATTTCCGGTGGCGTGAATATCTATCCGGCCGAGATCGAACACGAACTGGTCCGCTACCCGGGCGTGGCCGATTGCGTGGTGTTCGGCGTGCCCGACGACGAGTACGGCGAGCGACTGCATGGCGTGATCCAGCCCGTGGCCGGTGCGACGGTCGATCCGGCGGCGGTCATCGAATGGATGCGCGGCCGGCTGTCCGGCTTCAAGGTGCCGCGCACGATCGAGGTTGTGGCGCAGTTACCGCGCGACGAAACCGGCAAGCTGGCCAAGCGGCGGCTGCGCGATCAGCACTGGGCGGGGCGGCAGCGGCGGGTTTGAGAGCGCATCAATTGCCACAAGAACGCTCCCCTCTCCCACTTGTGGGAGAGGGG
>NZ_ALOU01000106.1 GCF_000292345.1 Cupriavidus sp. BIS7 | reverse complement strand
TCCAAGCAGCTGATGGACCGTGTGATCCACGCGTACGGCATGCAGGAAGGCCTGAACTACACGCTGTTCCGTCCGTTCAACTGGATCGGCGCGGGGCTGGACTCGATCTTCGAATCGAAGGAAGGTTCGTCGCGCGTGGTGACGCAGTTCCTGGGCCATATCGTGCGTGGCGAGCCGATCAAACTGGTCGATGGCGGCGAGCAGAAGCGCGCGTTTGCCGATATTTCGGACGGTATCTCGGCGCTGATGCAAATCATCGAGAACAAGGACGGCGTGGCCAACGGCAAGATCTTCAACATCGGCAACCCGGGCAACATCCACTCGGTGCGCGAATTGGCCGAGATGATGCTGAAGATGGCCGCCGAGTACCCCGAGTACGCCGAAGAAGCGCGCAAGACGCAGATCGTGGAAACGTCGTCGGGCGACTTCTACGGCAAGGGCTACCAGGACGTGCAGCACCGCGTGCCAAAGATCGACAACACGATCGAGGAACTGGGCTGGAAGCCGCAGGTGTCGATGGAGCAGGCGCTGCGCCGCATCTTTGAAGCGTATCGCGACAAGGTGGTGGAAGCCCGCACGCTGGTCGACGCGAACAACTGATCGCTTCATGGCTCGCATTGCGCTCAAGGTGGACGTGGACACGCTGCGCGGCACGCGCGAAGGCGTGCCCGCGCTGCTCTCCATGCTGTCCGCCGTCGAGGCGGAAGCCACGTTCCTGTTCAGCCTCGGCCCGGACCACACGGGCTGGGCGCTGCGCCGCGTATTCCGGCCGGGTTTCCTGAAGAAGGTTTCGCGCACGTCGGTGGTGTCCAACTACGGCCTGCGCACGCTGATGTATGGCGTGCTGCTGCCGGGGCCCGACATCGGCCGCAAGGGTGCCGCAGAAATGCGCGCCGCCGCGGCAGCCGGGCATGAGTGCGGTATCCATACGTGGGACCACGTCTACTGGCAGGACAACGTGCGCGGGCGCGACGCGGCCTGGACGCGTCGCCAGATGCAACAGTCGTTTGAACGCTTCGTCGATATCTTCGGCGCGCCGCCGCCGACGCATGGCGCGGCCGGCTGGCAGATGAACAACGAGGCGTTCCGTCAGATCGACGACTGGGGCATGGCCTACGCTTCCGACGGCCGCGGCACCGCGCCGTATATTCCGACCGTCGATGGCAAGGCATGCCGCCACGTGCAAATGCCGACCACGCTGCCAACACTCGACGAACTGATCGGCGTGGACGACCTGACCGAAGACAACGTGCATCAGGCCGTGCTCAAGCTGACCGAAAGCGACCGCGACCACGTCTTCACGCTCCATACGGAGCTTGAAGGCGGCAAGCTGGCGCCCGTTTTCAAGCGGCTGCTGTCAGGCTGGCGCGCGCAAGGTCATCAACTCGTGTCGATGGCAACGTACTACCAGCACATCGACCGCACCGACCTGCCGCAAATGCCGGTGACCTGGGGTGAAATCCCGGGCCGCAGCGGCGAATTGATCATTCAGCCGTAATCTGACTGCCGGTTTGCACCCCTCTCCCGCAAAGCGGGAGAGGGGTCGGGGGAGAGGGCTTTGAGGTTCAAACTGCGAGCGTCGCATCTTGACGCTCCGGCCCTCTCCCCCACCCCTCTCCCACAAGTGAACTGACCCCCAAAAGTT
>NZ_ALOU01000105.1 GCF_000292345.1 Cupriavidus sp. BIS7 | reverse complement strand
GGGGTTGGGGGAGAGGGCATTGAGGTTCTGCTTGCCACCTGTCTCAATTTGAACTGCCGCGCCCTCTCCCCCCGCCCTCTCCCGTTGCACGGGAGAGGGAGCCTGCCCGGGCATGCGAGACACCGCTAGTTCTTCGCCACGGGCTCCGGCAACGGCCCCCAGCCACCGCCGAGGCTGCGGACCAGCGACACCGTCGCAGCCGCGCGCAGCCCTGCCACCGCATTGGCGTCGCGCTGCGATTGCAGCACCGTGCGGTCCGCGTCGATCACGGTCAGGTAGTCGACCGCACCGGCGGAGTATCGGCTGCGCGATGTACGCTGCGCGCGCTTGGCGCCTGCCAGAGCGCTATCGAGCGCCACGCCCTGCTGGCTCAGCCAGCGCACATCGGCCAGGCTGTCCTCGACCTCACGGAATGCCACCAGCACCGTCTGGCGGTAGCGTGCCACGCTTTCCTCATGCGCGGCGCGCGCACCGGCCAGGTTGGAGCTGTTGCGGCCACCGTCGAATACGGTCTGCGCGACGGTGGACCCCACCAGCGGGCCGACCAACCATGCACGCGACGACCACTTGAACAGGTTCGAGATATCCGACGACTCGAATCCGAACAGCGCGGTCAGCGAAATGCGCGGGAAGAACGCGGCCTTCGCCACACCGATGCGCGCATTGGCGGCTGCCATCTGGCGTTCGGCGGCAGCAATGTCCGGGCGGCGTTCGAGCAATTCGGATGGCAGCCCGGCCGGGATGGCCACTGGCGTGGCGTCCAACGGCTTCGCTGCGATTCCGAACTGCGACGGCGACACCCCGGTCAGCACGGCCAGTGCATGTTCCTGGTTAGCGCGACGGCGCTCGGTGGCGGCCAGATCGGCGCGCGCCGTACCCAGTTCCGATTCGGCACGGGCCGGGTCCAGGTCGGTGGTCTCTCCCTCTTCGTAGCGCTTGCGCAGCAGCTTGAGCGAATCCTCACGCAGCTTGATCGTTGCCAGCAGCAGGTCACGATCGCTGTCCAGCGTGCGCAGCGCAAAGTAGGCCTGCGCAGTATCCGCCTGCAGCGCAAGCTGCACCGAGCGATACAGATCCTCGGCGCCCTGCTCGTCAGCGCGTGCGGCATTGACGCTGTTGGCCACGCGGCCGAAGAGGTCAAGCTCATAGTTGGCGATCAGGCGCGCCTGGTACACGGTCTGCGGCGGAATGTGCGTGCCATCTGGCAAGCCTTGCGAGGCGGCCGAAAGCTGCGCACGCGTCGGACTGAAGCCCGCCGTCAATTGCGGATACAGGTCCGCCTCGGTCGCGCCGGTAAACGCACGCGCCTGCTTGAGCCGGGCCGCCGCGGCGGCCAGGTCCTGGTTGTACGCATTAGCCGCGTCTATCAGCCGGTCAAGATCGGCGTCGCCGAAGACCTTCCACCATTCGCCGCGCTGCTGGCCCTCGGCAGGCGTCGCGGTTTTCCACTGCGCGCCTTCGGCGGCAGCCGCCTCGGCTTCCTTGAACGTCGATGCTGTGGGCGTCTCGGGCACCTTGTAGGTCGGCGCCAGCGAGCAGCCCGCCAGCACCAGCGCGGCGGCCAGCGCACCAAGCTTCGGCAGGTATTGCTTCATTACGTTGTTCATGATTTTTTACCCTTATTCGGCCGACGCCACTGCCTGCGAGCCCGATGCACTTTGTCCAGTCGCGTGCTCTGTCGCCTGGTCTGTCGCCCGCCCTGTCGCCTTCTGGCGCTGACCGCGCGTGGCCAGCAGACGCAGCGCCACGTAGAACACCGGCGTCAGGAACAGGCCGAAGAACGTCACGCCGAGCATCCCCGCAAACACGGCCACACCCATCGCATGACGCATTTCCGCTCCGGCGCCCGTGGATACCACCAGCGGCACCACGCCCATGATGAAAGCGAACGACGTCATCAGGATCGGGCGCAGACGCAGGCGGCTGGCTTCGATTGCGGCCTGTACCACCGTGCGGCCATGGTGCTCAAGCTCGCGTGCAAACTCGACAATCAGGATCGCGTTCTTCGCCGACAAGCCCACCAGCACGATGAAACCGATCTGCGTGAAGATGTTGTTGTCGCCACGCGTCAGCCATACGCCGGTCATGGCGGCCAGCAGGCTCAACGGCACGATCAGGATCACGGCCAGCGGCAGCGTCAGGCTTTCGTACTGGGCGGCCAGCACCAGGAACACCAGCAGCACGCACAGCGGGAAGATCCACACGCCCGCGTTACCGGCCAGGATGTCCTGATAGGTCAGGTCGGTCCATTCGAAGCCGATGCCCTTGGGCAGCGTCTCGGCAGCAATCGCTTCCGCCGCAGCCTGCGCCTGGCCCGAGGAGAAGCCCGGAGCCGGGCCACCGTTCATATCGGCGGCTGTGAAGCCGTTATAGCGGCTCACGCTGTCCGGACCGAAGCTCTGCTTGACCTGCACCAGCGACGACAGCGGCACCATGTCGCCATTCACGCTGCGCGTCTTCAATTGCAGGATGTCTTCCGCATGCTGGCGGAACTGCGCATCGGCCTGCACTTTGACCTGGTACGTACGACCGAACTTGTTGAAGTCGTTGACGTAGGCCGAGCCAAGGTAGGTCTGCAGCGTGTCGAACACATCGGTCACGGGCACGCCGAGTTGCTTGGCCTTGGTACGGTCGAGCTTCACGTCAAGCTGCGGCACGTTCACCTGGTAGTTGCTGAAGATGCCAGCCAGCGCCGGCGTGGCGCGTGCCTTGGCCATGAACGCATTGGTCGCGTTGAACAGTTCGTCATAGCCAAGCGCGGCACGGTCCTCGATCATCATCTTGAACCCACCAATCGTCCCAAGCCCCTGCACGGGCGGCGGCGGGAAGACGGCGATGAACGCGTCCTGGATCGAACCGTACTGCTTGTTCAGGTCCGCCGCGATGGCGCCACCAGACAGTTCCTTGCTCTTGCGCTTGTCGAACGGATCCAGCGTGACGAACACGATGCCGGCGCTCGGGCTGTTGGTAAAGCCGTTGATCGACAGGCCCGGGAACGCCACGGCCGATTCCACGCCCGGATGCTTGAGAGCGATCTCCGACATGCGACGGATCACGTCTTCCGTGCGATCAAGCGTGGCTCCGTCCGGCAGCTTGGCGAAGCTCACGAGGTATTGCTTGTCCTGCGCGGGCACGAAGCCCTTCGGCACCATCTGGAACACGCCCCAGGTCGCCACCAGCATCAGCGCATACACGCCGAACACCGAGCCCTTGCGGCGGATCACGCCCTTCACGCCGCGGCCATACTGCTCCGAACTGCGGCCGAAGAAGCGATTGAAGTGGACAAAGAACTTGCCAAAAACCTTGTCCATCGCACGCGTCAGCCAGTCCTTCGGCGCGTCGTGGCCCTTGAGCAGCAGCGCGGACAGCGCGGGGGACAGCGTCAGCGAATTGAACGCCGAGATGATCGTCGAGATCGAGATCGTCAGCGCGAACTGCTTGTAGAACTGCCCGGTCAGGCCGGTCATGAACGCCAGCGGCACGAACACGGCGATCAGCGTCAGCGCGATCGCGATGATCGGGCCGCTTACTTCGCGCATGGCCTTGTACGTGGCTTCCTTCGGCGACAGCCCTTCCTCGATGTTCCGCTCGACGTTCTCCACCACCACGATCGCATCGTCCACCACGATACCGATTGCCAGCACCAGGCCGAACAGGCTCAGCGCGTTGATCGAAAATCCGAATACGTGCATCAGGCCGAACGTACCGACGATCGACACCGGCACCGCCAGCAGCGGAATAATCGACGCGCGCCACGTCTGCAGGAACAGGATCACCACCAGCACCACCAGGGCGATGGCTTCGAACAGCGTATGCACCACGGCCTCGATCGAGTGGCGCACGAACTGCGTCGGGTCATAGACGATGCTGTAGTCCACGCCGTCCGGCATGTTGGCCTTCAACTCGGCCATCGTCTTGCGCACGTCGTCCGAAATCTGGATCGCGTTCGAACCGGGCGCCTGGAAGATCGGCAGTGCCACGGCGGACTTGTTGTCCAGCAGCGAACGCAGCGCATACTCCGAGGCACCCAGCTCGATGCGGGCGATGTCCTTCAGGTAGGTCACCGCACCGTCCGGCGATGTATTGACGATGATGTCGCCAAACTCTTCCACCGTCTGCAGGCGGCCCTGCGCATTCACGGACAGTTGCAGGTCGGTGCCCGGCAGCGACGGCGACTGGCCGATCACGCCGGCCGCCACCTGAACGTTTTGCTCGCGGATGGCCTTGACCACGTCGGACGCCGCCAGATGACGCTCGGCGATCTTGTCGGGGTTCAGCCACACACGCATCGAATAGTCGCCGGAGCCGAACATCTGCACCTGCCCCACGCCCTGGATCCGCGCCAGGCGGTCCTTCACGTTGATCAGCGCGTAGTTGCGCAGGTACGTCATGTCATAGCGATTGTTCGGCGAGACCAGGTGCACCACCATGGTCAGGTCCGGCGAACTCTTGACGGTGGTGATGCCAAGGCGGCGCACGTCTTCGGGCAGGCGCGGCTCGGCCTGCGAGACGCGGTTCTGCACGAGCTGCTGCGCCTTGTCCGGATCCGTGCCCAGCTTGAAGGTCACCGTCAGCGTCAGCGTGCCGTCGCTGTTGGCCTGCGAGTTCATGTAGAGCATGTCCTCGACGCCGTTGATCTGCTCTTCCAGCGGCGTGGCCACGGTCTCGGCGATCACCTTCGGGTTGGCGCCCGGGAACTGGGCACGCACCACCACTGACGGCGGCACCACTTCCGGGTACTCCGAGATCGGCAACTTGAACATCGAGATGGCGCCGATCAAAAAGATCAGCACCGACAGCACGCCCGCGAAGATCGGGCGATCGATAAAGAATTTCGAGAGATTCATCTTTGTCTCGGCGAAAACAGTCCCCCTGGCGGTCCGCCGGAGCGGACGCCATCAAAATGCTGCAGGGGGAAATTGTCTGGCTGCGGGGGCTTTTCGGGGGCTAGGTGGGGGCTGTGCTTAGCTCACGTTCGGCTTGTCGGTCTTCTCTTCCGCGGCCTGCTTGCGGTCCGGCGTGGAGCCGCGCGGCTCCAGTTCGCTGCGATAAGCCATGTCCACGGGCTTCGGTGCAACGGTGTCACCGGGCCGCACGCGCATCAGGCCGTTGACCACGATGCTCTCACCCGGCTGCAGGCCCTTGCGGATCACGCGCAGGCCTTCGAACGTCGGCCCGAGTTCAACCTCGCGGTATGCCAGCTTGTTGGCCTTGTCCACCACCAGCACGAACTTCTTGCCCTGATCGGTACCGATGGCGCGATCGTTGATCAGCACCGCCGGATGCGGCGTGCCGCCACCGAGCTTGATCTTCGCGTACAGGCCCGGCAGCAGACGGCCATCTTCGTTGTCGAAGATCGCACGCACGCGGATCGTGCCGCTGCGCGTATCGAGCCGGTTATCGACCGAATGGATCTTCCCCTCGTGCGGATTGCCGTCCTCGTTGGCCAGGCCCAGGAACACCGGCAGGTCCTTCTTGCCGCCGCCAGCACCCGGTTCTGTGTAGCGCAGGTAGCTCTGTTCATCGACGTCGAAGCTCGCGTACACCGGCGACACCGACACAACCGTAGTGAGCGCCGGAGACGCCGCACCGGCCGCCACCAGGTTGCCAACCGTGATCTCGGCACGAGACACCTTGCCCGAAACCGGCGCGACGATACGCGTATAGCCCAGGTTCAGCTTTGCCACCTCAAGCGCCGCCTGCGCGCCACGCACGTCGGCAACGGTTTCGCTTGCCGTGTTGATGCGCTCGTCGAACTCTCGCTTCGAGATCGCGTTGTCATCAAGCAGGCGCTGGGCGCGGGCCTTTTCGGTCTGCGCGTGCGAAGCGCGTACCTGTGCTGCCGCGAGTGCCGCTTCGGCGCGCGCCACTTCCGCCGCATACGGGCGCGGATCGATCGTGAACAGCGGGTCGCCCTTCTTCACGATCGAACCTTCGCGGAAGTGCACGGTTTCGATCGTGCCGGACACGCGTGGACGGATCTCCACGCGATCCACGGCTTCGATGCGGCCAGAGAACTCATCCCATTCGGTAATGGTCTTGCCCACGGCGGACGCCACCTCCACCGCCGCGGCCGGCGGTGGGGTGTTGGCTTGAGCTTCCCCGCCGTGCCAGGGACGCAGAACCGAGGTTGCCGCGCCGATGCCAAGGATCGCTACGATGGCGATCGCAATCAGCGTGCGTCGAGACTGTTGATTCATTTTCTTCACTCCGTGTTTCGTCGGGTTTCTTCAACTGGAAAAGCAAAAAATCAGGCCGAACGCATCCCGCCGGGCCGAGTGGCCCGGAAACGGGAAAAGGGGGATCTCATCCCACGAGGGATGGTTGATGCCAAGCCAGTACAGCTGCCAGCCTCAAAGGGCGCTGGCTATGGAATCCGATACCTTCACGTACCCGGTATCGGCCGGCGTTCGGACCGGTTATGAGGCGTCGTCAGCCTTCGCGAAACAATCGCGCAGGAACCGCGCGCCTTCTTTGACCCATGCCTGACACATCTCATGGGACTGTTCCACCCCGTCGCCACAGGCGCCGGGCATGATCAGGGCCTTGGCCGGAACACCAGCCTTGGCAAGCTTGGCGGCGAAGGCTTCGCCCTCGGCACGCAATGCATCTTGCTCCGCAACCTGCACCAGCGTGGCTGGGAGGCCCGCCATACGCGATGCCAGTGCCGGCGCCGCATACGGATGCACACTGGCCGCAGGCGTCGGCAGGTAGTCGCGATAGTTGCAGGCCAGCCGGCGCAGCATCTCCATCGGTACCTGACCAGCCGAGGACATCGCCGCCAGGCAAGGGTCCGTCACAGGCCGGATCAGCCACTGGCCGGCTGGCTGCGGCAAGCCTCTGTCGCGCAGCATCTGCGCCGTGGCAATCGCCAGGTTGCCGCCAGCCTCTTCGCCAACCAGCACGAAACGCAGCTTGTCGACCTTGAGTTTCTTCGCCTGCTTCAACACCCATGCCACCGTGTTGACGGCGTCTTCGGGCGCGGCAGGAAACGGGTTTTCGGGCGCCAGTGAATAGGCTGGCGTCACCACCACGGCCGGGACGGACTCCGCCAGATCCCGCGCCAGTTCCTTCGCTGCCTCGACACCGCCTTCCACAAAGCCGCCGGCATGCAGATACACCATCCAGGGCAACAATGCCGTACCGGGCGCCACCGGCCAATAACCTGCGGGGTAACACACGCAGACCTTGATTTCGCGGTCGCCGCTGACAACCATATGTTGTTCCACGAAGGCCTTGCCCTGTTCTGCGGCCGGTTGAACGGCGGAACTACGGGGGCTCGTGGTCTTGGTCATAGCGGGCCGGCGACCGGCATGGGTCGTCGATACTGTGTTGCGATGCTCCGAATTATGGTGATTGACGATCATGGGATAAAGCGGGCTATTGCCAACGCACTATTTCTGCGCTGGAATAATCGATGAAGTGAAACCACACGCTTGGCAAGGTCACCCAAAATGTGATTCACTCCGGTCCTTCGGCACCGCGCAGTTTGGGGAAACATGCGCGGCCGCCGTGCCCCCAAGCCTCCACCCGTCCCCGCTCCGGCCGCCACTGGCGGACCGCCGGCAGCAAATCCAGGCCGCGCACTTGACATGCAGCGGACCCATTCCCGCCAGACATCCTTCGGAACGTAGCTCGTACTCTTTCGAAAGCTTCTCAATCATGGATCGTCTTGTCTCTATGCAGGCATTCACTCGGGTGGTGGATGTCG
Organism: Cupriavidus sp. BIS7; assembly: GCF_000292345.1. Taxonomy (GTDB): domain Bacteria; phylum Pseudomonadota; class Gammaproteobacteria; order Burkholderiales; family Burkholderiaceae; genus Cupriavidus. Next base: position 929 of record NZ_ALOU01000105.1, on the reverse strand, counting down.
GCAGCTTTGCGCGTGCGGCGGAGTCGCTAGACCTGCCAAAGGCCACACTCACCCGCCTGATCCAGAACCTGGAAACGCACCTTGGCGTCAAGCTGCTGCACCGGACCACGCGCCGCATCAGCGTAACGACCGATGGCGCGGCCTACTACGAACGCTGCGTGCGCATCCTGGCCGATGTGGAGGAAGCGGAACAATCGTTGACCCGGCATAACAATTCGCCGCGCGGCACGCTGTGTGTCGACACCACGAACGGTCTCGCGCAGATGGTGCTGCTGCCGAACCTGCACGATTTCTTCAACGCCTATCCCGAACTGAAGCTCGAGCTGACCATCAACGGCAAGCCGATCGACCTGCTCAAGGAAGGCGTGGACGTGGTGTTGCGCGTGGGGACGCTCGACGAATCGATGGTGGCGCGACGCATCGGCCAACTCAAACTGGCGTTTTATGCTTCGCCGATCTATCTGCGGCGCTTTGGCACGCCGCGCGACATGACGGAGTTGGCGCAGCACAAGGCCGTCAATTTCCTGTCGAACCGCACTGGCCGCGAGATGCCTTGGCCGCTGATTCGCGGCGGCGAGCGCACCGAGGTATTGCTGCCATCGTCCGTCTCCACCAACGATGCCGATGTCTACATGGGCTGCGCGCTGGAGGGCCACGGCATTGCGCGCATCTCCCGCGCTATGGCGGAGCCCTATGTCAACAGCGGACGGCTTGTCGAGGTGATGGGCGACTGGCAGACCGACGAACTGCCAATCTCCGCGATGTACCCGCAGAACCGGCACCTGTCGGCAAAGGTGCGCGTCTTCGTGAACTGGGCGGCGGAACTGTTCTCGCGCCACCCGCACTTTGGCGCGGCGCCGCAGCAGTTGGCGGCTTGAAATCTGATGTCGGCTGGCTCCCCTCTCCCGCCACGCGGGAGAGGGGCCGGG
>NZ_ALOU01000104.1 GCF_000292345.1 Cupriavidus sp. BIS7 | reverse complement strand
GGCGCCGTGACGGGGCGGCAGTCCTACTTTCTGGAGGTGCCCGCCGCACCCAGTGCAGTGGCGCTGTCGGTGGTGTCGTTCGAGGCCGTGGAGCGCCTGGGCGAGCCCTACAAGGTCACCGTCCGGCTGACCCATCCCCTCGATCTGGACCGCGCCGAATACCTGAACCGGGACGCCACGTTCGTCATCGACGCCGCTGACTGCACCGAGCCGCGCAAGTTTGCCGGCTGGATCTCCGAGTTCTCCAGGACCCGCCAGACGGCCGACTTCTGCGCCTACGAGATCGTGCTGGAGCCGCTGGCGGCCCGCCTGCGATGCACGCCACGCAGTCGCATCTACCAGCAGAAGACCGCCCCGCAGATCATTGAGGCGATCCTGCGCGGCCATGACCTGCAGGGGCACCAGTTCGCGTTCAGGACGCGCCGCCAGTATCCGCAGCACCGGTTCCGGCTGCAGTACCAGATGTCCGACTGGGACTACATCCGCGTGCTGATGGAGCAGGAGGGGCTGTACTGCTACTTCGTTCCGGGCAAGTTCGGCGAGATGATCGTAATCGCCGATGACATCGATCACTACATTTACCAGCCCGAGCTGCGCGTGCCCTACCGGGAAACGGCGGGGCTGGAGTCCGGCATCGAGTCGGTTTCCGCAATCCGGACCCGTGCGAAGTCCGTGCCCGCATCATTCCTGGCCGCGGACTACAACCCCGAGGCAGCCTACGAGCGCTTCAAGGCCGACGCCAACGTGGCCCGCAAGGACCGCACCACCTACGGCACGCCCTACGTCTACGGCACCCACCACCTGGACCAGGACAGCGCGAAATGGGAGGCGCAACTGCGGCACGAGGCCGCCATCGCGGGGCAACTGGTCTACGAGGGCGAGAGCAATATCGTGAACCTGCGTCCGGCGCGCATCCTGCGCCTGGACGTGGCGCTGCCCGATGCCCCCAACGGCCAGGTCATCACCGAAGTCACCCACACCGGCGCGCGCGACCAGGCGTACCGCAACACGTACAAGGCGATCCCGTCTGACCGGCGCTTCCGCCTGCCGATCGATGACGCGAAGTGGCCGCGCATCGCCGGCACGCTGAGCGGGCGCATCACCTCGCCGAGCCAATACCAGTACGCGTACCTGACGCAGGACGGGCACTACATCGTGCGCTTCGACCTGGACTTCGACGACCGGCCCAGGGGCGCGGAGAGCGTGCCGCTGCGGCTGGCCAAGCCGTTCGCGGGCGCGCGGCAGACGGGCTTCCACTTCCCGCTGCTCGACGGCACCGAGGTGGCGATTGCCTTCCACGACGGCAACCCAAACCGACCGTACATCGCCCACGCGATGCACAACAGCCAGCAGCAGGACCTGATCACCAGCCACGACCGGTGGCTGTCCCGCAACGTCATCCGTACGCAGGCAAACAACAAGCTGCGGTTCGAGGACTGGGAGAAGCAGGAGAGCATCAAGCTGTCCACCGAGTACGCGGGCAAGTCGCAGCTCAACCTCGGCTACCTGGTCGATGCCCGGCGCAAGCAGCGCGGGGATGGATTCGAGCTGCGCACGTCGGGCTGGGGCGCGATTCGCGGGGGCAAGGGGCTGTTCCTCTCGGCCGATGACCAGCCGGGCGCGAATGGGCAGCAACTGGACATGCAGGCCGCCCGGGCGCTGCTCCAGCAGGCCGTGCTGCAAGCCGAAGCACTGGGCAGCGGCGCCACAGCCGCCCAGGCCGCCGCCGCAGACTACGAGCGCCAGAAGGCGCTGTTCACCGACACGCTGGACCAACTGAAGCAGGCCGGCATCCTGGCCAGCGCCCCGGCGGGCATCGCACTGGTTTCCGGCGCCGATGTGCAACTGTCGGCCAACAAGACCCTGACCCTTACGGCCGGCGACCACGCGGACATCAGCGTGCTCAAGCGTTTCACCGTGGCGGCAGGCGAACTGGTGTCGGTCTATGCCCAGAAGCTCGGCATCAAGCTGTTCGCGGCGCGGGGCAAGGTGGAGATCCAGGCGCAGAGCGACGAGATGCGGCTGATGGCCGCTCAGAACGTGACCGTGACCAGCGCCAACGGG
>NZ_ALOU01000102.1 GCF_000292345.1 Cupriavidus sp. BIS7 | reverse complement strand
TGAACCTCAACACCCTCTCCCCCACCCCTCTCCCATTACATGGGAGAGGGGAGCGCATATCCACTGCAAGGGGACATCAATTCCCGGCGACCTTGTCCGCCTTGCCCTCATTACCCGCGATAAACGGGCTCCACGGTTGCGCGCGGACCGGCTTCGGCGTCTTCCACACCACGCTGAACTGGCCGTCGCCCTTCACCTCGCCAATCATCACCGGCTTATAGAGGTGGTGGTTGTCGCCCATCGTCAGCGTGAAGCCGTCCGGCGACTTGAACGTCTGGCCGTACATCGCCGCGCGTACCTTGTCCGGATCGGTGCTGCCGGCCTTCTTCACGGCCTGGGCCCACATGTGGATACCGACGTAGGTGGCTTCCATCGGGTCGTTGGTCACGCGCTTGTCGCCGCCGGGCAGGTTGTTGGCCTTGACCCATGCCGCCCATTGCTTCTTGAATGCGTCGTTCTCGGGATTCTTGACCGACATGAAGTAATTCCACGCCGCCAGATGGCCCACCAGCGGCTTGGTGTCGATACCGCGCAGCTCTTCCTCACCCACCGAGAACGCCACCACCGGCACGTCCTTGGCCTTCAGGCCGGCATTGCCCAGTTCCTTGTAGAACGGCACGTTCGAGTCGCCGTTGATCGTGGAGATCACGGCGGTCTTGCCGCCCTGTGCGAACTTCTTGATGTTGGCGACGATGGTCTGGTAATCGCTATGACCGAACGGCGTGTAGACCTCTTCGATGTCCTTGTCGGCCACGCCCTTGCTCTTCAGGAACGCACGCAGGATCTTGTTGGTAGTGCGCGGATAGACGTAGTCGGTGCCCAGCAGGAAGAAGCGCTTGGCGCCGCCACCCTCCTTGCTCATCAGGTATTCCACGGCCGGGATCGCCTGCTGGTTAGGCGCGGCGCCCGTGTAGAACACGTTCTTCGACATTTCCTCGCCTTCGTACTGCACCGGATAGAACAGCAGCGCGTTGGTCTCTTCGAAGACCGGCAGCACCGACTTGCGCGACACCGACGTCCAGCAGCCGAACGTGACGGCCACCTTGTCCTTGGTAATCAGCTGACGAGCCTTCTCGGCGAACAGCGGCCAGTTCGATGCGGGGTCCACCACCACTGGCTCGAGCTTGCGGCCCAGCACGCCGCCGCTCTTGTTGATCTCGTCGATCGTCATCAGCGCCACGTCCTTGAGCGAGGTCTCGGAGATGGCCATCGTGCCCGACAGCGAATGCAGGATGCCGACCTTGATCGGCTCGTTGGTCTGCGCCATCAGCGGGCTGGTACCGATCATCGCTGCGGCGGCTACCGCCGACAGCTTGAGGATGTCACGTCGTTTCATTGCAGCTCCCAGTTTGTCGTGTGATTAGGGACTACGCACCCCGGAAACCACTTCCGCAACTAGCGTGCCAGCCCGGCACACCTTCCCGGGCCGCCGGGACGTGACAATTCGATGGGAGACGCGCGGTGTCGCACCACGCTGGTGCCGCAGGCAGGGCTGACCGGGAGATGGCTGGCGCACCGCGAATGTGCAACGCCGCGATCGGGTGCGAACCGGCACGTGCCGGTGCAGCAATGGCCGAAGCCGGTGCGTTGCGCACCGTGGCCAATAAAAAACGGAGCCCGAAGGCTCCGTTTTTCAAACGACCGTATGAATGGTTACTTCATCCACGGCATCATGTTGGCGTTCATGTTGTGCATGATCCAGAGCGAACCGGCCAGCACGATGAACAGGATCAGCACCGTGAACAGCAGCGCCATCACATTCCAGCGCTGACCGTCGGAGCCGTCCAGGTGCAGGAAGTACTTCAGGTGCACGATGATCTGCACGACGGCCATGCCAAGGATGATCCACAGCATGGTGCCGCGGTCCATCGTACCGTCCATCACGATCTTGAACGGGATCACCGTCAGGATCACAGCCAGCACGAAGCCGATTACATACGACTTGACGCTGCTGTGGCCGTGCGACGCGCCGTGAGCGGCGGTCGAAGCGTGTTGCTGTGCCATTTACATTGCTCCCATCAGGTAGACCACGGTGAACACACCGATCCAGACCACGTCCAGGAAGTGCCAGAACAGGCTGAGGCAGTTCAGGCGCTTGGCCACGACCGGGGTCAGGCCCTTCTTCGACAGTTGCCACATCAGCACCAGCATCCACACCATGCCGCTGGCAACGTGCAGGCCGTGGGTGCCCACGAGCGTGAAGAACGACGACAGGAACGCGCTGCGGCTCGGGCCGGCACCTTCATGAATCAGGTGCGCGAACTCGTTGATTTCCATGCCCATGAAGCTGGCGCCCAGCAGGAACGTCACGCCCAGCCAGAACATCACGCGGCCCTTCTGCTGGTTTTGCATCGACACCATGGCAAAACCGTAGGTGATCGACGAGAACAGCAGGATGGCGGTTTCCACGAGCACATAGTTCAGCTCGAAGATCTCCTTGCCCGACGGGCCGCCCGCCACTTCGCCGCGCAGGACGGAGAATGCTGCGAACAGGCACGCGAACAAGATGCAGTCGCTCATCAGGTACAGCCAGAAACCAAAGATGGTGTTCTCGCTGGTGTCGTGATGCGCGTGGTCGTGCGCCTCGTCGTGCGAGTGCGCATGCGCGGGGGCTTTCGCCCCAAAGCGGTCAAGAACTTCAGTCGACATGGTTATCAGCCCTGGGCAGCAATGCGCTGCTGGTAGCGCGTTTCGATCTGCTCGACCTCGGAGGCCGGCACGTAGTAATCGATATGGTCATCGTTGGCGCGACGAATGAACGACACGACCATGCCGATCAGGCCCACGGCGGCAAGCCACCAGATGTGCCAGGTCAGCGCGAAGCCCAGCGCCAGGCTGAAGGCACCCATGTAGAAGCCGGCGGCGGTGTTCTTCGGCATGTGAATCTGCTCGAAGCCATCCGTGCGGATCTTCTCGCCACGGGCCTTCATGTCGGCGAACGCGTCCAGGTCACGCACCACCGGGGTGTGCGCGAAGTTGTAGAACGCCGGCGGCGACGAAGTTGCCCATTCCAGCGTACGGCCACCCCACGGGTCGCCCGTCACGTCGGCCAGCTTCTTGCGGTCGCGGATCGACACGACGATCTGCAGCACCTGGAAGAAGATGCCCAGCGCCACGAACACCACGCCCACCACGGCCAGATGCAGCCACGGCGTCCAGGCCGGGTTGTCGGTGTGGTTCAGACGACGGGTCATGCCCATCAGGCCCAGCACGTATAGCGGCATGAAGGCGAAGTAGAAGCCCACCAGCCAGCACCAGAAGGCGCACTTGCCCAGGCGCTCGTTCAGCGTGAAGCCGAAGGCCTTCGGCCACCAGTAGGTCACGCCGGCCAGGTAGCCGAACAGCACGCCGCCGATGATCACGTTGTGGAAGTGAGCAATCAGGAACAGACTGTTGTGCAGCACGAAGTCAGCAGCCGGCACGGCCATCAGCACGCCGGTCATGCCGCCGATCACGAACGTGATCATGAAGCCCAGCGTCCACAGCACCGGCGACGTGAACTGCACGCGGCCACGGTACATCGTGAACAGCCAGTTGAAGATCTTCACGCCCGTCGGGATCGAGATGATCATTGTCGTGATGCCGAAGAACGCGTTCACGTTGGCGCCGGAGCCCATCGTGAAGAAGTGGTGCAGCCACACGATGAACGACAGCACCATGATCGCGCTGGTGGCGTACACCATGCCCTTGTAGCCGAACAGCTTCTTGCCCGAGAACGTGGAGATGATTTCCGAGAAGATACCGAACGCTGGCAGCACCAGGATGTAGACCTCGGGGTGGCCCCAGATCCAGATCAGGTTCACGTACATCATGGCGTTGCCGCCAGCGGTGTTCGTGAAGAAGTGCATGTCGAAATAGCGGTCCAGGCCCAGCAGTGCCAGCGACACCGTCAGCACCGGGAAGGCAGCCACGATCAGCACGTTCGTGCACAGGACGGTCCAGGTGAACACCGGCATGCGCATCAGCGTCATGCCCGGAGCGCGCATCTTGAGGATGGTCACCAGGAAGTTCACGCCAGTCAGCAATGTCCCAAGGCCTGATATCTGCAACGACCAGAGGTAGTAGTCCACCCCCACGCCCGGGCTGTAGTCCAGGCCCGACAGCGGCGGGTAGGCCAGCCATCCGGTACGGGCGAATTCGCCAACGCCCAGCGAGACGTTCACGAGCAGCGCGCCAGCCACGAACAGCCAGAAGCTCAGCGTGTTCAGGAACGGGAAAGCCACGTCGCGCGCGCCGATCTGCAGCGGCACCACGAGGTTCATCAGGCCCGTCATCAGCGGCATGGCCACGAAGAAGATCATGATCACGCCGTGGGCCGTGAACACCTGGTCATAGTGCTCGGGCGGCAGGAAGCCGGTGGCGCCGTTAGTGGCAACCGCCAGCTGGGTACGCATCATGATCGCGTCGGCAAAGCCACGCAGCAGCATGATCAGCGCCACCAGCGAGTACATCACGCCGATGCGCTTGTGGTCGACCGAGGTAATCCACTCGGTCCACAGGTAATTCCACTTCTTGAAGTACGTGATCGCACCGAGCAGCGCCAGCCCGCCAAGGGCGACACAGGCCAGTGTGACCATGATGATCGGCTCATGAAACGGAATCGCCGACAAACTCAATTTGCCAAACATCATTGCTCCTAGATTTGCGCGCCCAGCGCCGGCTTGGCCGGCGTGGCCATGGACACCCGCTCTTCACCGAGCGTGTTACGCGACGTGCAGACCGGACCGCCATCGAAACCTTCGCGGGCCATGGCATGGCCGTCGCCGCCCATGTACTGATGCAGGATGCCGGTGAACAGACCGTCTTCGACCTTGCCGAAGTACGTCACCGGATCCGCTTCGCTCGGCTTGGCCAGGACCTTGTAGTCCTCGGACGCGAGCTGCTTTTCGGACGCGCGCACCTTTTCCACCCACTTGTCGAACTCGAAGTTCGACATGGCGATGGCCTTGAACTTCATGCCCGAGAAGCCGCCGCCGCTGTAGTTGGCGGACATGCCGTCATACGTGCCGGCTTCGCTGGCGATCAGGTGCAGCTTGGTCTCCATCCCTGCCATGGCGTAAACCTGGCTGCCCAGTTGCGGGATGAAGAACGAATTCATGATCGAATCCGACGTGATCTTGAAGTTCACCGGGGTACCTACCGGCAGCGCGAGCTGGTTCACCGTCGCGATCTTCAGTTCCGGATAGATGAACAGCCACTTCCAGTTCATCGCCACGGCTTCCACGGTCACCGGCTTGACGTTCGATTCGATCGGCTTGTACGGATCGAGATCGTGCGACGACTTCCAGGTGATGATGCCCAGCGCGATGATGATCAGGCAGGGGATCAGCCAGACCACGACTTCGATGCGGGTGGAGTGCGACCAGTCAGGGTCGTATTGAGCGGACTTGTTGCCGGCGCGATACTTCCACGCGAACACGAGCGTCAGGATGATGACCGGTACGACGACCAGCAGCATCAGCCAGGTGGCGATCAGGATGATGCCCTTGATGTCGACGCCGACTTGCCCTTTCGGGTCCATCAGCGTGAGGTTGCAGCCGGCCAGCAGGAGCAGGCCAAGGCAAGGCAGGTACCGCATCAGGGGCGGCATTTTTGGTTTCTTCATGTCACGACGGTCTGGTTGCGCCACGCCTGTGCACAAGCGTGGCACCGCCTACCTGCTGCACGGGGCAACTGGCTGGCTGGGCTGGGAAAAACCGGAGGACGTGTCCAAAGCTGGCGCTGCGAAATGGGCGATGCAAACGCCTGCGGACCATGCGGCCGGGCAACGCCATGAACGCGGCTTGGACAGCAACTGACGACTGCGTGCGCGCGCCTGAAGGGGCGGGAGCGAGCGCTGAGGTGACCGACTGCCTGAACTGCGTCTGTCCCGGTTCGGGCTGCCACCGGGACGAGCGTTGTGTCACGATGCTCACGCCATAACCGCTTGTAGAGCCCCCCTCACCAGCGCAGTGAGAACGGTCTCCGAGCGGATATCGCATTACTTCAAACATCGTGGGCGCGACTGTACCGCAACGCAACATTACGGGTAAACCCAGACACAACGGAAACACTGTTCTTTTAATCGGACAATGCTTTGATCTGTCGCAAGCAGGAAACAGTCATGCTGTGATTGATTGTTTTTCGACGATTCCACTGGACAAACAACAAGGGCCGCGTTCTAGCGGCCCTTGTTGTTTGATCGATATGTCAGGGCTCAGGAATAGCGCCGGCTGATCGATTCCGCCACGCAGACCGGACGATCACTGCCCTCCCGCTCGATCGTCACCCCCCAGGTGGACTGCGCACCAGTCAGGCCGTTCGGCATCGGCTCAAGGCGTTCCACGCCAAGCAGCTTCACGCGCGCGCGCAGGCGGCTGCCCACTGGCACCGGCGCCATGAAGCGGACCCGGTTCAGGCCATAGTTGACGCCCATCTTCACGCCTTCCATGTGGATCGCGTTCTGCATGAACTGTGGCAGCAGCGAAAGCGTCAGAAAGCCATGTGCAATCGGGGCGCCGTACGGCGATTCCCGCTTCGCACGTTCCACGTCGATATGAATCCACTGATGATCGCCCGTGGCCTCGGCAAACAGGTTGACCTGCTGCTGAGTGATCTCCAACCAGTCGCTGACGGCTACTTCCTGGCCTTTGAGCGATTCCAGTTCTTCCAGCGATGCGATGGTGCGCATGGTGCTTGTCTCCTTATTGGTTTGGCTCCCCTCTCCCATGACATGGGAGAGGGGTTGGGGGCGAGGGTATTGGGGGTCTGCTTGCCGATCTGCCTCAATTTGAACCGCCCCGCCCTCTCCCC
>NZ_ALOU01000101.1 GCF_000292345.1 Cupriavidus sp. BIS7 | reverse complement strand
GGCTTTCATTTCCACGAGGTGGCAGCCGGAAGTAGCGAAGCGGACGTGGACCGGGCCGTGTACCGGCGGAACTACCGCGATCATCTCAATTCGGAGTCTGAAGCATGACCGGGAAAGCGATCACCACCCCTGTTGCGCTGTCCTGCACGAGGACTGCCACGATAACGCTGCCTTGGTTTGTGCAGTGCACCGAGTACGGCCACGCACCATGCACCTTCAAACCGCTTGTGAATGGCGAGGAGGCGTTTCGCGACGTCTACAACGCGATTCACTCCGCGAAGCAGAGCGTCGACATCATCTGCTGGGGTTTCCAGCCATCTATGTTCTTTCGGCGAGGTGCAGACGGACAGGGCACGCTTTGCATTGGTGAATTGCTCGAGAGCGTAGGCAAGCGCGGCGTCAAGGTGCGCGTGCTGTGCTGGGGCGGGGGAGCCTTGGGTCTGCCGGGTGCAAGTATCTACGTTAGCCCCGAGCCGAACAGGCCGAATGCAAAGACCGCTCACTTGCGCACAAGACCCGATGCGCGTATTGCACCGACGGAATTCGACAAGTATTGGCATTGGTGCGTGTCTCAGAAAGATCCGAGAGAGCTCACATTGCGAAATGTGGTCATGCATCCGTCGACCATCGCATCGCGCATACCGTCCGTCTGGCAACTCGCTGCGTTCAAGAACGTCGAGTTCATGACAAGGGAGTTTTCCTTCCCGGAACGGGTCGAGATCACCTTCAGAACAGCCATCTTTGGCGAAGACAAGGCGCGCAGCACTGCCAACAAGGTTGCCGGCGGCCTGGCCATGGGTACTGTCGTCCCGACACATCATCAGAAGATGGTGCTGGTGGACTATGAGCTTCCAGAGCGCGCCGTCGGGTTCGTGATGGGACACAACATGCTGGACCCATACTGGGATGTCGACACCCACAGCGCCGTCAAGATGCGGGGTTACCAGGGGCGCAATGGCGAAACGCCACGGCAAGACATTTCATGCCGGCTGACAGGCCCGATTCTCAAGTATCTGAACGAGAATTTCTGCGAGGGCTGGGACAAGGAGACCGATGCAGGCCTGGGCAAAGCACGCAAGGCGGCTGCGGCAAACCTCAGGGTGTTGCCGGGTCATGGTGAGAAGGTGACCGCGCAGATCCTGCGAACGCATTCGAAAGTGGTCAAAGACGACGAGCTGGACATCGAGAAGATGTACATGCAGGCGGTCAACAATGCGACGCGCTTCATCTACATCGAAAACCAGTACTTCCGTTATCCGCCGCTGGCCGAGAAGATCAAGGAGGCTGCGG
>NZ_ALOU01000100.1 GCF_000292345.1 Cupriavidus sp. BIS7 | reverse complement strand
CTCCCCTCTCCCGCACGGCGGGAGAGGGGTTGGGGGAGAGGGCACGGCGGCTCGGAATGCGACATAGCGCAATTTGCACCTCAAGGCCCTCTCCCCCGCCCCTCTCCCATGAATGGGAGAGGGGCGCAAACCACCAGGCTCACCTACGTTTGCACGCATCTTGTACGGGAGTACCATGTCGGCACATTTCGTTCCCATAGCGCCCCCATGCTCCAGACGTTTGCCATCCTGCTGGTCTTCCAGACCGTGGGCGAGGTGATCAGCTTCGCGCTGCACCTGCCCGTGCCGGGTCCCGTGATCGGCATGCTCATGCTGTTTGGCTGGCTGGTTTTCGATAACCGGCTGTTGCCCGTGATTCAGAATTCCGCGAACGAGTTGCTCAAGCATCTGTCTCTGCTGTTCGTGCCTGCCGGCGTCGGCATCATGGTGCACGCCAGCCGCATTGAAAGCGAATGGCTGCCGATCATCGTTGCGTTGGTGATTTCCACGTGGGTGGCGATTGCCGTCACCGCGCTGGTCACGCGCGCGCTGATGCGCAAGCCGCCTGTCCAGCAGCCCGCCGATGAGGGAGTCCAGCCATGACGCCACGTCTGAACGAGATCTGGGTCTACCTGGCCGCGAGCCCGCTGATCGGGCTCACGGCCACGTTGCTTGCCTACGTGTTTGCGTTCCGCATCTACGAACGCGCGCGTTTCTCGCCGCTGGCCAACCCGGTGATGATCTCGGTGGCGATTCTTGTCACCGTGCTGACAGTCACGGGCACGCCCTACAAGACCTACTTCGACGGTGCGCAATTCGTGCACTTCCTGCTCGGGCCTGCCACGGTGGCGCTGGCCGTACCGCTGTACATGCAGTTGCCGAAGCTGCGCACGCATGTGTTCCCGCTGCTGTGCGGTCTAGCGGCTGGCTCGCTGGCGGCCGTGGTGTCTGCGGTGGGCATTGCCTACGCGCTTGGCGCAACGCCGGAGGTGGTGCGGTCGCTCGCACCGAAATCGGTCACGATCCCGATTGCCATGGGTGTTTCCGAAAAGATCGGCGGACTGCCTTCTCTGACCGCCGTGCTGGTGATGGCGACCGGCATTATCGGCGCGGTCAGCGCCACCGCGCTGCTGAACCTGCTGCGTGTGCGCGACTATACGGTGCGCGGCTTCGCCACCGGCGTAGCCGCACACGGAATCGGCACCGCACGGGCGTTCCAGGTGAGCCAGGAGGCCGGAGCGTTCTCGGCACTCGGGATGGGCCTGAACGGCGTGCTGACGGCAATCATGGTGCCGGTGCTGGCCACCTGGATGCCGCACTGAGCCCCTGACACGCTCCTGACAGGACGTTGTCAGGAGCCCCGGCGCATCATCCGTTCTCCCAACCACGCAACGAGGAGAGCCACCATGTCCACCCCCACCAACACCCTGGTCAACTGGCTGGAAATCCCGGTGACCGACATGCGGCGCGCAGTGGAATTCTACGAGGCCGTGTTCGAACACCCGCTGCGCCGCGAGACGATGGGCAAGGTCGATATGGCCGTGTTCACGCACGCGGATGCGTCCGGCGCACTGGTGCAAGGCGATCAGTATCGGTCGAGCGCGTTCTACGGCCCGGTGCCGTACCTGAACGCGCCGCAGCTTGACGACATGCTGGCTCGCGTGAGCTTCGCAGGCGGCCAGACCCTGGAAGGCCCGGTGGAACTGCCGGACAACCTGGGGCGCTACGCGCATATCAAGGACAGCGAAGGCAACCGGATCGGCCTGCACGAGCCGTGCACCCACTGAACGCGAGCCCTCCGTGAGCCGACGCGCCGACCGTCTCTTCCAGATCGTCCAGGTCCTGCGGGGCCGCCGTCTTACCACGGCGGCACTGCTGGCCCAGCGCCTTGGCGTGTCCGAGCGCACGGTCTATCGCGATATCCAGGCGCTGTCGCTTTCGGGCGTGCCCGTCGAAGGTGAGGCCGGCATCGGCTACCGCTTGCGGCCCGACTACGATGTGCCGCCGCTGATGTTCACGGCGATGGAAGTGGAAGCGATGGTGGCCGGGCTGCGGCTGCTCAAGGCCTGGGGCGGCGGCGCGCTGGCTGCGGCGGCCGATCCTTCGCTGGAGAAGCTGGTGGCTGCACTGCCACCGCAACGGCGCGTGGCCGCGCAGCAGAGCCGCATCTTCGCGCCCGAGTATGTGAACCAGCCCGCCGTGCGCGAGGCCTTCGACATCGTGCACACCGCAATCGGCGCGCAGCGCCTGCTGCAGATCGACTACAGCGACGCGCAGCAGCGCGAAAGCATGCGCGTGGTGCAGCCGCTGGGGCTGTTCTTCTGGGGCAATGTCTGGCTACTGGCGGCGTGGTGCACGGCGCGGTCGGACTACCGCAGCTTCCGGCTGGACCGCTGCCGCGCGCTGACGATGCTCGACGAGCATTTCCACGAAACGCCCGAGCGTTCGCTCAATGGATTCCTGCGCACCATCCACGCCGACAGCCAGTAGGCGCAAACGTCAGGCTTGCTGGTTGTTCAGCAGGCTTTCAATGTCCGCGCGGATTTCCTCGGGCTTGGTGGTCGGCGCGTAGCGCTTGAAAATCGAGCCGTCACGGCGCAGCAGGAACTTCGTGAAGTTCCACTTGATCGCCTGCGTGCCGAGCAGGCCGGGCTTTTCCGAGGTCAGCCACTTGTAAAGCGGATGCGCGTCCGCGCCGTTCACGTCGACCTTCTCGAACATCGGGAACGTGACATGGAAGCGCGATTCGCAGAACGCGCCGATCTGGTCCGCGTCGCCCGGTTCTTGCTTGCCAAACTGGTTGCAGGGGAAGCCGAGCACGTCGAAACCTTGTGCCTGGTAGGACTCCTGCAGCGTCTGCAGGCCCGCGTACTGCGGCGTGAAACCGCATTCGCTGGCCGTATTGACGATCAGCAGCACCTTGCCCCGGAAGTTGGCCAGCGGCTGCGGCTTGCCGGACAGGGAATTGGCTTCGAACGTGTAGACGTTGCTCATGGTTGTCTCCTGAGACTATTCACGGCTGTGAGGATACCGCGGCGGCTCAGATCACGTTCAGGTGTTCGGTGCCAGCGCCCAGGTCGGCGTCCCGGTGCCGCGTGCTGTGAAGCTTGATCATCAGGCGCAGATCGTTGAGCGAATCGGCGTTCTTGAGCGCGTCCTCGTAGGTGATCTTGTCTTCCTCATAAAGCTCGAACAGCGCCTGGTCGAACGAGATCATGCCTTGCTCGCGGGACTTCTTGATGACTTCCTTGAGTTCGTGGATTTCGCCCTTGAAGATCAGGTCGGCCACCAGCGGCGTGCCGATCATGATTTCCACGGCAGGCACGCGGCCCTTGCGGCCCGCGCGCGGCAACAGGCGCTGCGAGATCATCGCCTTCAGGTTCAGCGACAGATCGATCAGCAACTGCTGGCGCTTTTCCTCGGGGAAGAAGTTGACGATACGGTCAATGGCCTGGTTGGCATTGTTCGCGTGCAGCGTGGCCAGGCACAGGTGGCCCGTTTCGGCATACTGCATCGCGTATTCCATGGTGTCCCGATCACGGATTTCGCCGATCAGGATCACGTCCGGGGCCTGACGCAGCGTGTTCTTGAGCGCGATGTGCCAGGACTCGGTGTCGATGCCCACCTCGCGCTGCGTGACGACGCAGTTCTGGTGCGCGTGCACGTATTCGATCGGATCCTCGATCGTAATGATGTGGCCATACGAATGCGCGTTGCGGTGGTCCAGCATCGCCGCAAGCGAGGTCGACTTGCCCGAGCCCGTGGCGCCGGTGACGATCACCAGGCCACGCTTGGCCATGACGATGTCGTGGAGCGCCGGCGGCAGATCTAGGTCCGCCACCGATGGAATGCGGGTGTTGATGGTCCGCACGACCATGCCCGCGCGCCCCTGCTGGATGAAAGCCGAGACACGGAAGCGCCCGGCATTGGGCGCCGTGATCGCGAAGTTGCATTCGCGCGTGTCGTCGAATTCACTGATCTGGCGCTCGCTCATGATCGAGCGCACCAGGCCCAGTGCCTGCGTCGGGTTCAGCGGCTGCTGGGAAACTGGCGTGATCTTGCCGTCCACCTTGATGGCCGGCGGGAATTCCGAGGTGATGAACAGGTCGGAGCCGCGGTTGTTGACCATCAGCTCCAGCAGGTCGTTGATGTACTTGGCGGCGGATTCGCGGTCGAGCATGGTGTGCCCCTCTCTTACATGGAAACCGGTTCAGAATGAAGCGAAGCGGTTCTGGCTAGACGCGAGGCCGCAGGCAGTACAAACAGTACGACAAGGCCGCGCAACGACGCCAGAATCATTCTGAAGCGGTTTCCTAGCCCATGAAGGCGTCGGGATTCTTTGCAATCGCCCGCGCATCGTTGTAGTTGATCATGCCGCGCTTGATCAGGTCGCCCAGGCACTGGTCCAGCGTCTGCATGCCCAGCCCGCTCGACGTCTGCATCATCGAGTACATCTGCGCGATCTTGTTTTCGCGGATCAGGTGGCGGATGGCGGGCGTGGCGATCATGATTTCGTGTGCCGCCGTACGGCCATTGCCGTCCCGTGTCTTGAGCAGCGTCTGCGAAATGACGGCTTCGAGCGATTCCGAAAGCATGGTGCGCACCATGTCCTTCTCTTCGGGCGGGAACACGTCGACCACACGGTCGATCGTCTTGGCCGCGGAACTCGTGTGCAGCGTGGCAAAGACCAGGTGGCCCGTTTCCGCCGCGGTCAGCGCAAGGCGGATGGTTTCCAGGTCACGCAATTCGCCGACCAGGACCACGTCCGGGTCTTCACGCAGCGCGGAACGCAGCGCGTTGGCAAACGAATGGGTATGGGGTCCGAGTTCGCGCTGGTTGATCAGGCTTTTCTTGGACTGGTGAACGAATTCGATCGGGTCTTCCACCGTGAGGATGTGACCCATGTCGTTGTCGTTGCGATGATCGACCATGGCGGCCAGCGTGGTCGACTTGCCCGAGCCGGTCGGGCCGGTGACCAGCACCAGGCCGCGCGGCTTCATGCACAGGTCGGCGAACACGGCCGGCGTGTGCAGGTCGTCAAGGGTCAGGACCTTTGAAGGAATCGTCCGGAACACCGCGGCCGCGCCGCGCTGGGTGTTGTAGGCGTTGACCCGGAAACGGGACAGACCGGAGATTTCAAACGAGAAATCGACCTCAAGGCGTTCTTCGTATGACTTGCGCTGAACGTCGCTCATGATGTCGTACACCATGGCGTGAACGTCCTTGTGCGTCATTGCCGCGACGTTGATGCGGCGCATATCCCCGTGAATACGCACCATCGGCGGCATGTCTGCCGAGAGGTGGAGATCGGATGCCTTGTTCTTGACCGCAAAGGCCAGTAGCTGCGCGATGTCCATCTATAATGACCCCACCCTAATAGACCCTGACAAAACGATTCTGGCGCCGCTGCTTCACCCTCCTGGCCAGAACTGCTTCGTTTCGTTTTGTCAGGGTCTTCGTTTAATGGCTTATTGTTGTACTTCTTTGGTATGTTCGCCGGATTATGTCTGTAATCGCCGCCAACTTGCAAGCCGTGAAAAATGACATCGCGGCGGCTGCACAACAAGCCGGACGGGAAGCCTCAGCAGTCTCGCTGCTGGCCGTCTCCAAGACCGTTTCCGCCGAACGTGTTCGCGAGGCTTTCCAGGCCGGGCAGCACGCATTTGGGGAAAACTACGTACAGGAAGGGCTGGACAAGATTGCCGCGCTGGACGACCTGCGCAGCCGCATCCAGTGGCATTTCATTGGCCCGTTGCAAAGCAACAAGACCCGGCCCGTGGCCGAGCAGTTTGACTGGGTGCATGCGATCGACCGGCTGAAGATTGCCGAACGGCTGTCGGCCCAGCGGCCGGCGGGCATGGCCCCACTGCAGGTCTGCATCCAGGTCAACATCAGCGACGAGACCACCAAGAGCGGCGTGCCGCCGAAGGATGTCCTGGCACTGGCACAGGCTGTGGCCGCGCTGCCAAACCTGAGGTTGCGAGGCCTGATGGCCATTCCGGCGCCGGCCGATGACCCGGCAGCCCAGCGCCAGCCGTTTGCCGCCCTGCGCGAGCTGCTTGACCAGCTACGGCAAGCAGGACTACAGGTGGATACGCTCTCGATGGGCATGTCCGCCGACATGGACGCGGCCATTGCCGAAGGCGCCACGCTGGTGCGCATCGGCACCGCGATCTTCGGCGCGCGGCACTGATGGCGCCGCCAGCGTTCACGCCGCCTTCCACGACACCACGATAATCGACGCCGGCCCGACACCCATCGCGCAGGCACACCAGGAACTATGATGCTCGACACCCTTACCTTCGGCTTCCTTGGCGGCGGCAACATGGCCTCCGCCCTGATCGGCGGCCTCGTGGCCCGCGGCGTGCCTGCCAGTGCGATCCGCGTGGTCGATCCGTTCGAAGACGCCCGCCAGCGCCTGGCCCAGACGCTTGGCGTGCAAACCCTCGCAGCGCCCGACGCCGCGTTCGGTGCCAGCGACGTGATCGTGCTGGCCGTCAAGCCGCAGCAGTTCCGCGATGCCGTGGCATCGCTGGCGCCGCTGCTGCGGAACAACCTGATCATCAGCGTGGCCGCCGGCATCCGGCTGCAGGACATGCAACGCTGGATGGGCACGGCCCGCCTGGTCCGTGCGATGCCCAATACCCCGGCGCTGGCCGGCATGGGCATGACGGGCCTGGCGGCCGCGGCGGGGCTGTCCGGCGACGACCGCGCCATCGCCACGGCCGTGGCCGAGGCCGTGGGCCAGTGCGTATGGGTCGAGGATGACAGCCAGATCGACGCCGTCACCGCCATCTCCGGCAGCGGCCCGGCGTACGTCTTTTACTTCATCGAGGCGATGGAACGCGCCGCGACCGAAATGGGTCTCTCCGCCGAGCAGGGCCGCAAGCTGGCCGTGGAAACGTTCCGTGGCGCTGCGGCACTGGCCGCCGAGTCGCCCGAGCCAGTGTCGACACTGCGCGAGCGCGTCACGTCGAAAGGCGGCACCACCTATGCGGCGCTGACGTCGATGGATGCAGGCGGGATCAAGGACGCCTTCGTTCGTGCCATGCACGCAGCCGCCGCGCGCGGCCGCGAGATGGGCGCAGAGTTCGGGAAGGATTGACGGGCGTTCTCCCCTCTCCCGCCTGGCGGGAGAGAGGTCGGGGGAGAGGGCCGGCGGTTCAAGCAACGACATGTCGCAATTTGAACCGC
>NZ_ALOU01000099.1 GCF_000292345.1 Cupriavidus sp. BIS7 | reverse complement strand
GCGCCATCGGTGTACGGATCGTACTTGCTGGCCTTTGCGCCATCGGTGTACGGATCGGCCTTCTGGGTTGGCGCAAGGTCGGATTGGGTGGTTGTATTGGCACCCTGCGAATACGGATCAAACTTGTCGCCGGCCCTGGCGCCGTCCGTGTACGGGTTGTACTTGTCCGTCTTGGCGCCTTGCGTATAGGGGTCGAACTGCTTCTTGTCCTGAGCATGAGCCACCGGCGCGGCCACCAGGGCCGCCGTGGCAACGATCAGGCTGGTGAGTAAAGTCTTGCTCATGGCTGCCTCGCAAGATGGGCGCGAATCACTTGCCGGCCCGAGTGCGCCCACATTGCCATCGGGCCGGCGGCATGACACGAATGCATGTCCCTTGCAGCATAGTCGTTTCAACGAGGAAACGAGGATCGCGCGCAGCGCAACTTGTTGTGGATCATTCCTGCGGCCCCGATTGCATGCCGATATGCGGAGCCGCAGGCACTGCGCTGCGCTAGTGGGTCTTGCCTTCGCGCGGATGCGGCGTTTCGCGAATGGCGGAAGCCGGCACGTCCACCACGTCCAGGCCAGCCGCCCCTGCGGTCACGGCCGCGGCGGTAGCGGTAAAGTCGGCCATCGTCGGCAGCAGTGCCGGCAACCCGAACATATGGCCCCAGGCGTCCACCCATGCGCGCTGCGTGGCGGCGGTCAGCTCCATCATGGCCGTGGCGTAGTGCATCGGGATCGTCAGGAAAGGCGTCTGGCAGGACCATTCGCGCACATAGAGATCTTCCGGTTCCTTGGCGACCAGGCACGACGCCCAGTCGAACTGTGCTTCCTCAAGCATCGAACGGACAAAGTCGGTATTGAGGCCCATCAGCTTGCGCCAGCTTTCGATCAGCGTGTCGTCGATCGAAACAAAGGCCTGGAACGCAAATGGCGGCATGGGCCACAGAGTCGGCGTAACCGTTGTGGTGCTTTGCATGGTGAAGGCTCCGTTTTGGTACCTGGTACCTGGTGGTGGACGAGCTGAAAGCGAGGACTGTGCCGGCCCGGTGAACAAGAAGGGAACAGGATGGGGCCAGGCGCGGTGACGGTGGCGTCACTGCAGTATGAAAGGCTGTGCCCACATGCTTATCCATCGAGCGCGCACGGTCAACCCGCGCACAGGTACGATACCGGCCGCTTGTGACAGGAAAGGAACTGGACCTGCGGCGTTTGCGCCGTTTCGTCCACGTGGTGACGAGTGCGCTACAGCGCTACAGCGCGCGGCGGATCTCCGACACGCCGAACGCGGCAAGCGCCAGGCCGGCCGCGCGGTCGATCCATATGCGTACGCGCATGCCCAGCGCATGACGGGCGCCGCTTACGATCGTGACCAGTACGCACCACCACAGGATCGAACCGCAGAACACGCCGAACACCGTGGTCATGGCGATCGGGGTCGAGAACGGCCCGCGCGGCGCGAGCGTGGCAAACAGCGCCGCGAACATGATGATGGTTTGCGGATTCGTCAGCGTCAGCAGCAGCGCGCTGGAGAAAGCGCGAATCCCGGAGCCGTTGCCGCGCAGCGACGCTGCCTGGTCGGTCGGCTTCTGCCGGAACGTGCGCAGTCCCAGGTAGACCAGGAACAGCCCGGCAGCCAGATGCAGCGGCTTGTCGTAGGCCAGCATGAACTGCGAAATGCCAACCAGCCCCAGCGCCGCCACCAGACCGTAGATGGCATCGCCGCAGGCAATGCCAAAGCCGATGGCCAGGCCCGCGCGCGGCCCGTCGGTCAGTGTCCGGCGAATGCAGAGCATGCCCATCGGGCCAACGGGCGCTGCCACGGCCAGGCCGACGCCTGCAGCGGTCAGGAACAGGGTAGGGAGTGACATGCTGGCTCGCGCTTGAACGGTGGTTGGAGTTGTTTGGGGGCGGCAGGCGGTCAATGAAGGCGAATGGCGCTCGATTGGCCGCGTTGCCCATTCTAGCGATCAGGTCACGGCCTGCGGGGTCGCGCGCCCCATCAGTTGCGCCAGTTCCACAGCCGGTATGGGCCGTCCGAACAGCCAGCCCTGTCCAAAGTCGACGCCCTGCTCGCGCAGGAAATCGGCCTGTGCCTCGTCCTCGATGCCCTCGGCCACAACCTGCAGGCCCAGCGAGCGCGCCATCGCGATGATGTGCGGAGCCACCGTGCTCGATGCGGCCTCCTGCCCGATCGTGTCGACAAACGACTTGTCGATCTTGAGCGCGTCCACCTTGAAGCTCTGCAGGTAAGACAGGCTCGAATAGCCGGTGCCGAAGTCGTCGATATAGACCGGGTGCCCGGCATCGCGGAACGCCTGGATCGTCTCGCGTGCCACATCGGGCTCCAGGAAGCCGCGTTCGGTGGCCTCGATGCGGATCTGCCCGGGCGAGATGCCGGTGTTGCGCAGGCGCGAAGTCAGCACGCCCAGGAAGCGCCGGCTCTTGAGGTCTTCCACGCCAACGTTGATCGATACGTAGAACGACGGGTAGCGGCGCAGCAGCGAGCCAACCTCGGCCAGCACGATCTCCAGCACCTGGTCGGTGATCTGCTGGATCAGGCCCGCGTTCTCGGCCATCGGGATAAACAGGTTGGGCCGCACTAGCCGGCCGTGGCGGCGCCAGCGCACAAGCGCCTCCACGCCAACCCAGTGGTTGTCGGTCAGCGAGACGATCGGCTGGTAATGCACAGCCATTTCATGACGGCGAACCGCGCCACGCAACTCGCCTTCCAGGCTGAAGCGCCGCGTGGCGCGTCGCCAGACCAGGATGCCAAGCGGCACGCCGGCAGCAAGCCCCACCACCAGGCCGCCAATCAGCAGCGCTTTCCAGTTGGCCAGCAGCGCTGCATTCGGCGCCAGCACCACCACGGCCAGCGGCATGGTGCGCGACCTGCGCAGCACGATCGAGGCATCGTCCTCCTGCAGCGCCTCTCCGCCAGTGGCGCCGTAGGCGTGCTCGGCATACGCGCGCTGAAGCCGCGCCAGGCTTGCGCCCTGCGTGGCGGCGAAAATCCGGCCCGCCTCGGTCTGTACGACGGCCAGCATGCGCGATTCCCGATCGACGACATCCACGAACACTTGTGGGTCGAGCCCCACGTTGTTGCCGTTGCGGCCGATCAGCATCACGCGGCGCGGGGAATTGAACGGACTCAGTTGATCGAACCAGAAATCGAGCCCGTCCGGCGTGCGCCAGTCTGGCGGCGGCAGGACAAGCTGGCCCGCCTGAATGGGGCCGAGCAGCGCCGAGCAGAGCCGCTTGCCGGCCCGGTAGACGCCGGCGTCCTGGATGTACGAATAGGTGTAGGTGATGCGGCGCAGTTCGACCAGATTGCCGGGCGAGCACGGCTCGTCCTTGAGCGCCTCCATGTCCTGCAGCGCGCTCAGCGCCTGCGTCATGACCGATTCGGCCCGCTTGACTGCGGCGTCCGCAAACACGCTGAGCTGGTCCGCTTCGCGCCGGTTCGCTTCGAGCTGCGCCATGAACACACCGATTCCCGCGGGGAACAGCGTGGCCAGCGTCGTCAGCACGATCGTCACCACCAGGAACCAGCTTCGCTGCATCGGGTGCCCTCATGAGACTACGCCGCAAGCGGCGCCCGCCGTTGGGGAGGCGCCGATCCATCGATCAACCGGGTATGCGCTGAAACAGGAAAACTGCCGCTATGGGGAGCATAGCGAACAATCGCCAATCCCGGCTGCTACTTTTTTGGCGTCGACATGCGCCGGCGCACCGTCGCTGTCGGCCGGATGTCGGGTTTGAGGCGGGTCTGAGAGGTGAGGCAGGGTGACGGCGGCGGCAGCCTGTACAGCGTAGGGCGCTTTCGTTACGCCCGGGGCCGCGGCGTGCCGGCGTGCGCCACGCGCCGGGCCCCGGGGCGGGAATACTACTGCGCAGTGTCACCCTGGCTGCACGCGGCAAGACGGACCAGGCCGTAGATCGGACCGAAGACCGGACCGAAGACCGGACCGCAGGTCAGAGCGCGGACTTCAGCACGGCGCCCGTGGCAAAGAAGCTCTGCAGGTTGTCGAACACAAGACCGGCCATCGCCGCACGCGTCTCGTGCGTGCCGCTGGCCACGTGCGGCAGCAGCACCACGTTGTCGAGCGGGAACAAGGCCTCCGGCACATGCGGCTCGCTCTCGAACACATCGAGTCCGGCGCCTGCGATGCGCTTGTGCGTCAGCGCATCCACGAGTGCGGTTTCATCGACCACCGTGCCGCGCGCGATGTTGATCAGGTAGCCCTGCGGACCAAGCGCTTCCAGCACGCTTGCCGAGATCATGTGCCGCGTGGACGGGCCACCGGACGTTGCCACGACGAGAAAATCGGCCCAGCGAGCCAGCGCCTCGAGCGAAGGTTCGAAGCCATAGGCAACATCGTCCTGCGGCTTGCGGCCGAAGTAGCGCACCTCCATGTCGAAGCCGCTCGACCGCCTGGCGATCACGCGGCCAATGCGCCCCATGCCGACGATGCCCAGGCGCTTGCCGCTGACGCGCGTGGTCAGCGGGTACGGGCCCTTGAGCCATTCGCCGTGACGCACATAACGATCGGCCGCGCTGACCTGGCGCGCCGCGTCCATCAGCAACGCGAAGGCGGTGTCGGCCACGCAGTCGTTAAGCACGTCCGGCGTGTAGCCAACGGCGATGCCGCGTGCGCGGGCCGTCTCGAGATCGAGCTTGTCCGTGCCAACGCCAAAGCTGGAGATCACGCGCAGGTTCGGCAGCGCGGCCAGCATCGTGGCATCGACGCCGATCGCGGCACGCGTGGTCATCGCCACGAATTCGCCACCGTGGCTGGCCAGATAGCTGGCGGGATCGGTCTCGGCCCAGAACGGATGCACATCGAAGTGCTCGGCAAGGCGGGCCTCGGTGTTTTCCGGGAGCCGGCCATGCTGCAGAAGGCGGGGTTTCATGCGGGGAGAGTCCTTTGTCTTTGGATATATGGCTGGGCGCGGGTCAGTCCGCACTCAGGTGATTGTCGGCGATGATCCTTGCGTAACGCTTGCGGTCGCGCGCGATGATGTCGGCGAATTGCTGCGGGGTGTTGCCCACCGGAATGGCGCCCTGTTCGATAAGCTGCTTCTTCACTTCAGGCATGGCAACCACCTGCTTCACGCCAGCGGCAATCTTGTCGACGATCTCCTTCGGCGTGCCGGCCGGCGCCAGCAGTCCCACCCAGGAGCCCGATTCCGCATTCTGGATGCCCGCTTCGGCAAGCGTGGGCACGTCCGGCATGGACGGGGAGCGCACCGTGCCGGTCACGGCCAGCGCACGCAGCTTGCCTGCCTTCACATGGCCCGTCGTTTCCAGTATCGATGCGAACAGCATGTCGACGTTGCCGGCCATCAGGTCGGTCATCGCTGCGCCACCGCCCTTGTATGGCACGTGGAGCAGGTCGGTGCCGGTGGCTGCCTTGAAGATCTCGCCCGACAGATGCGGCGAGCCGCCTGTCCCCGAGCTTGCGAACGTGAGCTTGCCCGGCTTCGCCTTGGCCAGCGCCACGAGTTCCTTCGGCGTCTTCGCCGGCAGGCCCGGCGTGACCACCAGCGCGAACGGCAGCTCGGCCATCATCGTCACCGGCACGAATCCGTCAGGGTTGTACGCGAGCTTCTTGTACAGGAATGGGTTGACCGATTGCGTGCCGACATTGCCCGCCACCAGCGTGTAGCCATCGGGTTTGGCGCGCGCGGTCAGTTCCAGCCCGACATTGCCGGCCGCGCCGGGGCGGTTGTCGACGACCACCGGCTGCCCCCAGATCTGGGACAGGCGTTGCGCCACCAGGCGCGTGCCAATGTCGGTGCCGCCGCCGGGCGTGAACGGCACGATGATCGTGACGGCGCGCGTGGGCCAGTTCGTCTGCGCATGCGCGGTGACAGCGAGCGTGGCAGCGCATAACGCTGCAGTGAGGTGGGCAATCTTCAACATGATGTCTCCGGTCTTGTACCGATATCGTTTGTTATGCGCTCCCCTCTCCCATGAAGTGGGAGAGGGGTGGGG
>NZ_ALOU01000098.1 GCF_000292345.1 Cupriavidus sp. BIS7 | reverse complement strand
CCCTCTCCCCCGGCCCCTCTCCCGCCGTGCGGGAGAGGGGAGCAAACCTCGTGTCAGATCCAGCCGGCCCTGTGCAGCTTCCGCCAGAGAAATCCGCACAGTGTTCCTGTCACGCCGATCACCACCGGATAGGCGTAGTGGAACTTCAGTTCCGGCATGAAGTTGAAGTTCATGCCATAGAGCGAGAACACCACCGTCGGCACCGCCAGGATCGCGCCCCAGCCGGCCAGCCGCTTGACCACCTCGTTCTGCGTCACGGTGACCAGCGCCAGGTTGACCTGCACCGCCGTGGTCAGCATTTCGCGTACGACGTCGAGCGAGCGCACGATGCGGCTGCAATGATCCTCGATATCGCGGAAATACGCGCGCAGCTCCTTCGGCACGAGGTCCTCGTGCAGCCGGATCAACTGGCCGCAGATGTCCTCGACCGGATAGACCGCGTTGCGCAGGCGCAGGACCTGGTGCTTGATCTTGTAGAGCCGCTCGATGGCGGCGCGATCGAACTCGTCGCGGAAGATGTTCTGCTCCAGCGCCTCGAACGCGTCCTCGAGGCGGTTGACGATCGGCAGGTACTGGTCGACGACAAAGTCCATCAGCGCATACAGCACGTAGCCGGTGCCGTTGGCCAGGCCGTGCGGGTCCTGTTCGCAGCGGTCGCGCACCGGCGTATAGGTGGAACTGGCGCCGTGACGCACGGAGACCACGTAGTTCGGGCCGACGAACAGGTGCGTCTCGCCCACCACAACTTCGTCATCCACCAGTTGCGCGGTGTTCAGCACCACGAACACCGAATCGCCATAGGTCTCCAGCTTGGGCCGCTGATGGGCGTCCAGCGCGTCCTCCACCGCCAGGTCGTGCAGGCCGAACGCCTGCTGAACCTTGCGCAGCAGCGGCAGGTCCGGCTCGTGCAGGCCCAGCCAGACAAAAGTGCCCGCCTCGGCCAGCGCGCCCGCGATGCCCTCGAACTCGACCTTGCCCAGTTTCTTGCCATCGCGATACGCCGCGCAGTTGACGATAGCTCCCATAGACTCTCCACACGCTCCACTTTTTGAGGACGCGCAATCGTATCAAGCCGATGCAATCGGTGTGAACCATACCCCCGGCCGCGACTTCCGGCATGCGAGCGCGCCCTGATGGTCCGCATCGGGCACCTGAGGCCGGTGGGCTGATTTTTGTTACAGTTCCCCGGAAATCCGACGTTAGAATGTGGCATTTCCACGGTCACCCGGCTATGTCTCAGAAGAAATCGCCACGCTTCGAGCTGCGCAGTGGCAATGTTGACGCCCTCCTCCTCGCCCTCAACACCGCCGACCTGGACGCGCTGCGGGACGACCTCCTCTCCCGATTCGAATCGACCCCCGATTTTTTCTCCGATGACGTTGTCGCGCTGGACCTGCGCCGCCTGGAAGGCGATAGCGCGCTGGCGCTGGACCGCGTGATCGACACCCTTGCCACGCTCAAGGCCCGCGCCATCGGCGTGGTCGCGCGTGCCGACCAGCGTGCCTGGGCGGGCGCCTTCGGCCTGCCGCTGCTGGACAGCCAGAGCCGGCGCGGCGGCAAGGACGAGACGCCGAAGGAGAAGGAGAAGGAGAAGGCCGGAAGCGCCGAAACCGGCGCGGCAGCCGTGGCGCCAGCCGCCGGGGTGGATGCCGAAGGCGACGCCAAGGCGGGCGCAGCGGCGAGCGCCGATTCCGGAGCGGCCGACGCCACTGCCAACGGCACGGCCTCGGACATTGCCGACATCATGGCGGCCGCCAGCGCGGCTTCCGGCCCGCGCGCAATTCCCACGCTGCTGATCGACAAGCCGCTGCGCTCGGGGCAGCAGGTTTACGCCCAGGGCGACGTGGTGATCCTGGACCTCGTCAGCTACGGCGCCGAGGTGATCGCCGAAGGCAACATCCACATCTACGCCCCGCTGCGCGGCCGTGCGCTGGCGGGCGTCAAGGGTAATCCCGATGCGCGCATCTTCTGCACGTGCCTGGAACCCGAACTGATTTCCATCGCCGGCATCTACCGGACCGCGGAGCAGACGCTCCCGGCCGATGTGCTCGGCAAGTCGGCGCAGGTTCGCCTGGCCAATGAAAAGCTGATCCTTGAACCGCTGCGAATGAAGTAACGGCAGCACATACCGAACGAATTCCACTCATCCGGACCATAGAGCCATGGCAAAAATCATCGTAGTGACCTCCGGCAAGGGGGGCGTTGGCAAGACCACCACCAGCGCAAGCTTCGCCGCTGGCCTGGCCCTGCGCGGCCACAAGACCGTCGTGATCGATTTCGACGTCGGCCTGCGCAACCTCGACCTGATCATGGGCTGCGAGCGCCGCGTGGTGTATGACCTGATCAACGTGGTGCAGGGCGAAGCGAACCTGCACCAGGCGCTGATCAAGGACAAGAAGTGCGAGAACCTGTTCATCCTGCCGGCCTCCCAGACGCGTGACAAGGAAGCGCTGACGCGCGATGGCGTGGAAAAGGTCATCAACAACCTGAAGGAGATGGGCTTCGAGTACATCGTCTGCGATTCGCCCGCGGGCATCGAGACCGGCGCGCTGATGGCCATGTACTTTGCCGACGAGGCGCTCGTGGTGACCAACCCCGAGGTGTCGTCGGTGCGCGACTCGGACCGCATCCTCGGCATCCTGGCCTCGAAAACCAAGCGCGCCAGCGAGGGCGGCGACCCGATCAAGGAGCACCTGCTGATCACGCGCTACAACCCCAAGCGCGTGCATGGCGGCGAGATGCTGTCGCTGACCGATATCCAGGAAATCCTGCGCATCAAGCTGATCGGCGTGGTCCCCGAATCGGAAGCCGTGCTGCATGCCTCTAACCAGGGCACGCCGGCGATCCACCTGGACGGCACCGACGTGGCAGACGCCTATGGCGACGTGGTTGACCGCTTCCTGGGCAAGGAAAAGCCGCTGCGTTTCACCGATTATCAAAAACCGGGGCTGCTCTCGCGCATCTTCGGCAACAAGTAAGGGGGGCTCATCAACATGTCGATCCTGTCCTTCCTGCTGGGAGAGAAGAAGAAATCCGCATCTGTCGCCAAGGAGCGCCTGCAGATCATTCTCGCCCATGAACGTTCGGGCCATTCGGCACCGGCCGACTATCTGCCAGCCTTGCAGCGCGAGCTGGTGGCCGTGATTTCCAAATACGTAAAGATTAGCGATCAGGACCTGCGCGTCAGTCTGGAGCGCCAGGACAACCTCGAGGTTCTCGAGGTCAAGATCGAAATTCCACAAGCCTGATCTAGCGGGTGGGTAATTACCCTAGTAATTTCGCGATAAATTCGCGGCAATTTCTCGGAATTATTTTCTAAGGGAAAACCCGCCCCTCTTTCGCAGGGATTATTGCGGCGCAGCAGTCTCGCTCGACGACTACTGCGCTGAATCCTGCACTTCCGCTAATCCCCGCCCTACGCTTCGCCCGTTCGTGCGCATGCACCCGAACGGCGCGTGCTGCCGCGCACCATTTTCAGGGCATTTAGGCATTGTGTAGCGGCAAACCAACGGAATTGCACCAAATGTCCTCCTGAAGCGATGCTCCTGCTTACTTTTATGTCCGAACGATCCGCCTTTTGTTAAATTTTCGCGGCGTTTACAGCAAACGTTATTCAAATGGACGCGCCGTGATCCGGCAGCGGACAACCACAAGACAGAAAAGGAGCACCATGAAGAAATCGCTACTGACCCTCGCACTCGGTTCGTTGTTTGCCGGCGGCGCCTATGCGCAAACGTCGGTCACGCTGTACGGCATCGCCGATGCCAGCATCCACTACACGACCAACGCCGATGCCCAGAACCACGGCCTGACCGCGATGGACGATGGTGCCATCACGCAGAGCCGCTGGGGCATGAAGGGCGCTGAAGCCCTGGGCAACAACCTGAAGGCCATCTTCCAACTGGAAAACGGCTACAGCCTCGACAATGGCAAGATGAATGGCGCCAGCACGGGTCAGCTCTTCAATCGTCAAGCCTACGTTGGCCTGGCTGGTGATTTCGGCGCCGTGAAGCTGGGCCGCCAGTACACCGAAGGGTTTAATTTCTTCGGCGACTACGATCCGCTGACCATCGGTAACTACACCGGCAACTCGTGGATGTACTACAGCCTGACGCAGCTGCGCCGGAACAACGTGGTCAGCTACGGTGGTTCGTTCAGCGGCTTCGACTTCGGCGCCAGCTACGGCTTCGGCGAAGTCCCGGGCAGCTTCACGAAGGCTAGCGGCACAGCCGCCAGCGTGAACAACGCCACCAACACGCCGTACTTCGGCGTGCGCGCAGCCTACACGTACGGCCCGTTTGCCGTCGGTGGTGTGTACCAGGAAATCCGCGACGCCAATAGCAACAAGCAGCAAATGTGGGGCGCCGCTGGTAAGTACTCGATCGGACCGGCGAAGATCTTCCTGGGCTACATCGGTGGTCGTGACCACACCGGCCAGATGGACAACATCCTGAACAACGCCGCCGTCGTCACCACGACCGCCAATCCGGCACCGGCCACCCTCGGCACCGCCGGCGCCAACGCCAACCCGCGCAAGGACACGCTGGGCTACATCGGCGTGACCTACCAGGTCACCCCGGCCTGGGCGCTGACCGGCGCGTTCTACGGCGACTACGTCGAGAACAAGAACGGTATCGCCAACAACAGCGGCCGCCGCTATACCGGCGCGTTCATCGCCGAGTACTCGCTGTCGAAGCGCACGCAAGTCTACGGTGCTGCGGACTTCAACAAGGTTTCGGGCGCCACCACGACCGAACTGCCGGGCCGCAACAACCAGACCAGCTTCGGCGCTGGCATCCGCCACATCTTCTGATTGTTGGTTTGATCAGTTGTCGGAAAGGCACCTTCGGGTGCCTTTCTTTTTTTTCGGTGGCGCTTCCACAGGTGCTTCCACAACCGGCTCGCCCACCATCTCCAGCCGGTAGCCGTGCGTATAGACGGGCAGCAGGCGCACGCCGTTGCGCTCCCACAGGCCCAGCTTGTTGCGCACGCGCGAGATGTGGGTGTCGACGGTGCGCGACAGCGGCGGAAGCTCCTTGCCCCAAACCGCCACCAGCATGTGCTCGCGCGGCACTGCCCTGCCCTCGCTGCGAAACAGCAGCAGCGCGAGTTCGAACTCCTTCGGTGTCAGCCGCACCTCCTGCCCGTGGCACGTGGCGATGCGCGTGACCGTGTCAAAGGTGAAACAGCCCCACGCCAGCCGGCCTTCTTCGGGCTGACGCGTATCGGGATAGGTACGCCGCAATAGTGCCGTGATGCGCGCGCCCAGTTCGCGCGGCCGGATCGGCTTGATCATGTAGTCGTCCGCACCGGCGTTCAGCGTGGCAACGACGTCTTCCTCGCTGGCACGCCGGCTCAGGAACATGACCGGCACGCGCGGGTCCAGATGCGCGCGCACCCAGGCCAGCACCTCCCTGCCGGTGACGTGCGGCACGTGCCAGTCGAGCACCAGCAGATCGAACGTGACCTTGCGCAGCGTCACCAGCATGCGCCGGCCGTCTGCGAACGTCACGCACTCGTGGCCTTCGGCTCTCACGATCTCGCGGATCCACGCGGCCTGTGCGGCATCGTCTTCCAGCGATGCAATCCTCAGTCCCACCCTTGTCATGCGTCGTCATGCACCCTTGCGGGGCATCCAGTGAAGTCTCAGACGACCATTAGATGCGCTTGCGCGATAAAACCATATGAGACGATGCTCATTTTGTCGGCCACAAATGTTTACTTCTTCCGCGCGGTTCATCGGCCTACCATGGCCCGCACGATCTGAACCAGAGAGGAAGGACACGCATCGTGAGAATCGCCGCGCTAGAAGACAATCCGGCCCGCGCCATGGTGCTGGAACACGCGTTGCATCCGGGCGGGCATACCCTCGCGCGCTTCCGCTGTGCCCAGCCGATGATCGAGGCGATCCGCAGCGAGCCATATGACCTGTTGCTGCTTGACCGCGATGTCGCGGACACCAGCGCAGACGAGATGCTCGACTGGATCCGGCGCACGCTAGGACATGGTCTGCCGGTGATGATGCTGGGCCAGAGCAATGCGGAGGAAGATATCGTTGGCTGCCTCGCGGCTGGCGCGGACGCCTATGTGCCGCAGCCCGCGCGCTGCGACGAGTTGCGGGCGCGCATCGAGGCGCTGTCCCGGCGTGCCGCGATGCCGGGCATGACGGCCACGCCCACGCCGCAGGGCGCCTTGAGCGATGCGCCCGACCAACTGGTCTGTGGTGCGTTCCGCTTTGCGGTGGCGGAGCGCCGGGTATGGGTCAATGGCGTGCCTGTGACGCTGTCACCGAAGGAGTATGCGCTGGCGCTGTTGCTGTTCCGCAACCTTGGCGCCGTGGTGGCGCGCAGCACGATGATCGAGCAGGTCTGGGCAGGCATGCGCATGGATGAGCAGGCGCGCACCATCGACAGTCATCTGTCGCGCGTGCGCACCAAGCTTGCGCTCTGGCCATTCAACGGCGTCATGCTGCGATCGGTCTATCGTCTTGGCAGCCGCCTGGACGCCCTGTAGTCGCCCTGTAGTCGCCCTGTAGTCGCCCTGTAGTCGCCCTGTAGTCGCGCCCTGTATCGCCCAATGGCGTTGACCAAATCAGTCCGCCTTGATGCCGGCTTCCTTGACGATGCGGGCGTTCTCGGCCGATTCCGCGCGAATGGCGGCGCCAAACTGCGCGGCCGCGCCCCCCGTGGGAACCTCGCCGCCGCGCATCAGGCGATCGCGCACGTCAGGTTCGGCCAGTGCCTTGTTCAGTTCCGCGTTGAGCCGGTTGATGATCGCCGGCGGCGTCTTGCCCGGCGCGAAGATGCCGAATGTCGAGGTCAGGTTGGCCTTGGGATAGCCGAGTTCATCGAAGGTCGGCACGTTGGGCAGCGAATCGATCCGCTTTGGCGCGCCCACGGCGATGGCCCGCAGGCGCCCTGCCTGCATGTGCTGCGTCAGCATGGGGCTGGCATTGGTGCTCATCACCTCGAACTGACCGCCCAGTGCGTCGTTCAGTTGCTGGCCTGCGCCCTTGTACGGAATCATCGTGACCTCGGCCTTCGACTTCGCCTTGATCTGCTCAAGCATCACGTGGCCCACGGTACCAAGGCCCGACGTTGCCCATCGCACCGAGCCCGGCCTGGCCTTGGCCTGTGCAATCAGGTCCTGAAACGACTTGCCTGTGAAGCTGTGCGTGGCAACCACGAGCACCGGCGAGTACATCACGCTCATCACCGGCGCCACATCATGCTGGGGGTCGTAGTTGACGTGCGACACATGCGGATTGAGCGTGAGCGGGCTGGTGGAGGCAAAGCCAAGCGTGTATCCGTCGGGCGCTGCCTTGGCCACCGCATCGATGCCGATGCTGCCACCGGCGCCGGCCTTGTTCTCGACCACGACCGATGTGCCCATCTGTGCGGAGAGTTTTTCGCCCAGCGCACGCGCCACGGTGTCGCTGATGCCGCCAGTCGGGTAGGCAACGATCATGCGGATCGGGCGGCTCGGATAGTTGTCGGCGGCGTACGCCGGGGCGGCAACGGTAACGGCGGCGGTCAGGGTTGCGGCGATGCACGCGGCATGCAGCGGCAGGGAACGGAAGGCGGCCATGGTCGGGCGTGGGCGGGGGCTGGCGGGAATCACGAAGAAATGGCGTCGCGACGACACCGGCAGACAGAACCCTGCGGCATCCGGACAGGCGTCATCTTAGCCGATCCGCCGCCCGCGCCCGATGCCTCCGGGCGGTTATCGCACCAGCGGATGTTCGGGCACCCACGACACAAACAACTCGTTTGCGCGGTCGTAGAGCCGCCAGGCAGTGCCGCACTCGCGGCACGTGAACGACATCATGCTGAAGGGCACGCCGGCAGCGCTCTGGCTGACCAGCGGTGCGGTATCGCGCAGTGCCAGGCACGGATGCGGCTCACGCCGGCGCGGATCGTCGGCGAGCGCCAGGCAATGGGCGCAGGCGGGGCGCGCTGGCGCCCGGGGAGGCGTGGCGGCGGGCATGGGTGGGGTTCCGGGGGGCTGGGGTACGGCGGACTTCATGACCGCCATGATGCCGCAAATTCAATGTCGGGTGACCGATGTCCCGCAGTTGCCCCGCAGTTGCCCCGCATTTGCCCCGCAATTGCCCCTTTACCGCGGCACGCCAATTCCGCAACATTCCGCTTTGCCCACAGAAAACACAAGAAGGAGTGTTTCACGCATGCACGTCACCGCCCGCCCTGCCCTGCGAACCCGTTTCACCCTGCTCCCCGCCGCGCTCGCGCTGGCCGGTGCAATCTGCGCGCTGCCCGCGCAGGCCGAGCCGGTGCAGCCGGTCTACCAGCTCGCACAGCAGGAAAAGCCCGCGCTGATCGATTCGCTCAAGGACCTGGTCTCGATCGAATCCGGCAGCAAGGATCTCGAAGGCCTGGACCGCATTGCCACCCTGATTCGTGATCGCCTGGCCGCGCTTGGTGGCGACGCGAAGCTGGTGGAGCCGACCGAGGTCTATCGCATGGAAGACACGCCCCCGAAAGTCGGCAAGATGGTCATGGCGCAGTTCAAGGGCACTGGTCACCGCAAGATCATGCTGATCGCGCACATGGACACGGTGTACCTGCGCGGCATGCTCGCGCAGCAGCCGTTCCGCGTCGACGGAGACCGCGCCTACGGGCTGGGCATCGCCGACGACAAGAACGGCATTGCCGTGATCCTGCATACCGTGGCGATCCTGCAGAAGATGAACTTCAAGGATTACGGCACGCTGACCGTGCTGATCAACGGTGACGAGGAGATCAGTTCGCCGGGCGCACGGGCCACGCTGACGAAGCTTGGCGCGGAACAGGATGCGGTGTTCTCGTGCGAGGCCACGCGCGTGACGGGCGACAGGCTGTCGCTGGCCACCAGCGGCATCGGGGCGATCTCGCTGAAGGTCGAGGGCAAGTCGTCACACGCGGGCAACTCGCCCGAACTGGGCCGCAACGCGCTCTACGAGATGTCGCACCAGGTCCTGCAGATGCGCGACCTGTCGAATCCCGCTACCGGCCTCAAGGTCAACTGGACGCTGGCCCAGGCCGGCACCAACCGCAATGTGATTCCCGCCGCTGCCACCGCGCAGGCCGACGTGCGCGTGCTGCGTACGGCCGACTACGACGGCCTGGAGCGCACGCTTCAGGAACGCATTCAGAAGAAGCTGATCCCCGATACCAAGGTCGAGGTGAAGTTCGAGCGCCGCCGCCCGCCGCTGGAGGCCACGCCGGCCTCCCGTGCGCTGGCCGCACATGCGCAAGGCATCTATGCCGAGATCGGCGAGAAGCTGGCCGTCTACGATACCGCCGAAGGCGGCGGCACCGACGCGGCATTCGCCGCGGCCGCCACCAAGGCGCCGGTCATCGAGCGCTTCGGCCTGCGCGGCTTCGGCGCGCATTCGAACGATGCCGAGTACGTGGACCTGAACTCGATCACGCCGCGCCTGTACCTGTTGACGCGGATGATCATGGATGTGTCGCAGGACAAGACGGCGAAGTGAGGATATGTGTCGCTCCCCTCTCCCGCGCGCGGGAGAGGGGAGAAAACCATCAGGCCTTCAGGCCGCTTTCGCCCGTTCCCTCAGATCGGGCAGGAACACCGCCAGCAGCCCCAGCAGCGGCAGGAATGCGCAAAGCTGGTACACGGATTCGATACCGTGCGCGTCGGCCAGCCGGCCAAGCACGGCGGCGCCGATGCCGCCCATGCCGAAGGCAAACCCGAAGAACAGGCCAGACACCATGCCGACCTTGCCCGGAATCAGTTCCTGCGCGAACACGAGGATTGCCGAGAAGGCGGAAGCCAGGATGAAGCCGATCACCACGGACAGCACGGCGGTCCAGAACAGGTTGGCGTGCGGCAGCATCAGCGTGAACGGTGCCACGCCAAGAATCGACGCCCAGATCACGCGCTTGCGGCCGATGCGGTCGCCGATCGGGCCGCCAAGGATGGTGCCGGCGGCCACGGCAAACAGGAACAGGAACAGGTAGATCTGCGCGCTCTGGCGCGGCAGGCCGAACTTCTCCATCAGATAGAACGTGTAATACGTGTTCAGGCTGGCCATGTAGAAGTACTTCGAGAAAATCAGCAGCAGCAGCACGACAATGGCGCGCACGACCGTCGAAGTCGGCAGCCGTTTGGCCACTGCGCCGGCGCTCTTCTTCTTTGCCGCCCGCTCGGCCAGGTGACGGCCGTACCAGCCGCCGATCTGCCACAACACCGTGATGGCCAGCAGCGCGGCCAGCGAGAACCACGCCACGCTGCCTTGCGTGTGAACGATCCACGCGGCAAGCAACGGCCCCATCGCGCTGCCGCCATTTCCGCCAACCTGGAAGATCGACTGGGCCAGCCCGTGCTGACCGCCCGATGCCAGGCGCGCCACGCGCGACGATTCAGGATGGAAGATCGAAGAACCCGTGCCCACCAGCGCCGCCGCCACCAGCAGCACGCCGTAGCTTGGCGCTACTGACAGCAGCAACAGGCCACACAGCGTGAAGCCCATGCCGATGGCCAGCGAGTGCGGCTTCGGATGCTTGTCCGTGTACAGGCCAACCACGGGCTGCAGCAGCGATGCCGTGATCTGGTACGTCAGCGTCAGCAGGCCGATCTGCGTGAAGTTCAGGTTGAAGCCGCCCTTGAGCATCGGATAGATGGCAAGAATCAGCGACTGGATCATGTCGTTGAGGAAGTGCGCGAAGCTGATCGCGTACAGCACGCGAAAGCGCGTGCCTTCCTCACGGCCGGCCGTCTGGGCCGGATGGGCGGTTGTGCTCATGGTGCGGGGGGCGCATTGGCCGATGGTTCTCTGGCGATGCCCCGGCGCCACAAATGTGCGGCACCTGGGGAATGTGCAACGATCCTAATTGGCAATCAATCGCCTGTCCTGCGAGAATGGGGCCGCAACTTTGGAGAAAAGGACATGCCAGCCGATGCCCCACGCGCTGCCCATGCCGACGGGCGCCCAGATACCTACTCCGAACAGCCGGCCTATCTGCGGTATGACCGCGGCCCGATGCCGGTTGCGGCCATGGCGGCCGACTACCTGCCCACCCATGTCACGAAGCCCCACCAGCATCCGCACGCGCAGCTAATCCATGCCGTGCACGGCGTGATGGTGGTGTCCACGGCCGACGGCCAATGGATCGTGCCGCCCACGCGCGGCATGTGGATGCCCGGAGGCACGGTGCACTGGATCCGCATGGTTGGCCACGTGCAGATGCGCACCGCCTATATCCGCCCGGACGCCGCGCCGAACCTGCCCACGCGTTGCACCGTGCTCGGCATCTCGCCGCTGCTGCGCGAACTGATCCTGGCCGCCATCGACATCCCCCTGCCCTATTCGCCCGATTCGCGCGAAGGCCGCCTGATGCGGCTGCTGCTCGATGAAGTCACGCTGGTGCCGACACTGCCGCTGCATCTGCCGCGTCCAACCGACCATGGCCTGCGCGAGATCTGCGACCTGATCGTTGCCAGCCCGGACTCCGAACTGACGCTGGCCGACTGGGGCGGCAAACTCGGCGTGGACCCCAAGACCATCCAGCGCCGCTTTGCGCGCGAAACGGGGATGACATTCGGCCAATGGCGCCAGCAGGCCAGGCTGCTGGCCGCGCTGGAAAGGCTTGCAGCCGGGGACAAGGTGGTGGATGTCGCGCTCGACATGGGCTACGGCAGCCCGAGTGCGTTCGCAACGATGTTCCGGCGGCAGTTTGGCGTGCCGCCGAGCGCCTTCTTCAAGTAACCCTGGCCCCTGACCCTCAGTCAGATAGCGCTACGCTTCCAGGTAACGTTCAACCAGCCGCGTCCAGAACGCAGCGCCCACGGTCAGGTTGTCGTCGTTGAAGTCGTAGCCGGCGTTGTGGAGCAGCGGCTGGTTGGCGCCGTTACCCATCCGCACGAAGCAGCCCGGGCGTTCCTGCAGGAAGTACGCGAAGTCCTCGCTGCCGGCGATGCGCGGGAAATTGGAGATCGCGCGCTCGGGGCCAACCAGTTCCTCGGCTACCTGGCGCGCGAACTCGGTTTCGGCTTCGCTGTTGACCAGCACCGGATAGCCACGCACGTACTCGATATCGGCGGTGGCGCCGTACCCTTCGGCGTGCGAAACCGCCAACTGGCGGATGCGCGCTTCAATCGACGCGCGCACGTCCGGGCTGAACGAGCGCACGCTGAGTTCCATGCGCGCGCTGTCAGGTATCACATTGGGCGCATGGCCCGCGTGTAGCGTGCCGATGGTTACCACGGCGGTCTCGTTCGGATCGACGCTGCGCGCCACCACGGACTGCAGCGCCATGACCAGGCTCCCGGCCACCAGGATCGGATCGATCGACTGGTGCGGGCGCGCGGCATGCCCGCCCTTGCCACGGATCGTGATCGCAACCGTATCGCACGCGGCCATGAACGGGCCCGACCGGAACATGAAGGTACCGGCCTCGATACCCGGGTGGTTGTGCAGGCCGAAAATGGCATCGCACGGGAAACGCTCGAACAGGCCATCGGCCAGCATCCGCTCCGCACCGCCGCCGGCGCCGATTTCCTCAGCCGGCTGGAAAATCAGATGGACCGTGCCATTGAAGCGCCTGGTGCGCGCAAGCTGGCGCGCGGCGCCAAGCAGCACTGCGGTATGTCCATCGTGCCCGCATGCGTGCATCTTGCCTTCGTGCACACTGGCGTAAGGCAGGCCGGAGCGCTCGTGAATCGGCAACGCATCCATGTCCGCGCGAATGCCGATGCTGCGCCGGCCCGTACCGGCCTGCAGCGTGCCGACAAGGCCGGTGCCGCCCACGCCACGCGTGACCGCGTAGCCCCAGCTTTCGAGCTTGCTGGCGACGAGTTCGGACGTGCGGACTTCGTTGAATGCGAGTTCGGGATGCTGGTGGAGGTGGCGACGGATGTCCTGCAGTTCATCACGCGAGTCGAGCGTGTCGTGCAACGTGCAGTAGGACCGGGTGGGTGTGTTTCTGGCGAGGCGGACGGAAACAGACTTCAGGATCGATTCGACTTCGGGGGCGTCGCTTTCTGGGTCGTCGATTTCGGGGGCGTGTTCAGACATGGCAGTGCTCTAACTGGCAGACATGTATGAACAGTATTCCACCCTGGGATGCAGATGAAAGTGGGAATGCCGATTTCGTGCGAAAGCACCCTGAATTGCGACAAAACTGTTGCCCTTAACGGACGCTTTGTGTGCAATCGCGACGCTTTGTATGAAGACGTTTCAGCGGGGAACCCACGGCACGTCGCCGCGGGCACCCCCGACTGCCCTGCCCTAGATCCGCAGTGCGCCGCCGTGCCCGACGTAAGCCACCACGTTCTGGCTCTGTTCGCCAAGACCTTCGACACCCAGGCGCATCACATCGCCAGCGCTCAGATAGCGCGGCGGCTTGAAGCCCATGCCGACGCCCGGCGGCGTGCCGGT
Organism: Cupriavidus sp. BIS7; assembly: GCF_000292345.1. GTDB lineage: Bacteria > Pseudomonadota > Gammaproteobacteria > Burkholderiales > Burkholderiaceae > Cupriavidus. Next base: position 31,189 of record NZ_ALOU01000098.1, on the reverse strand, counting down.
GGCAATCAGGTCGCCCGGTTCCAGCGTCATGAAGCGGCTGACGTAGCTGACGATCGTCGCCACATCGAAAACCATCGTTGCGGTGCTGCCCTTCTGCATGCGCTCGCCATTGACGTCGAGCCACAACCCCAGGTTCTGCGGGTCGGGCACCTCGTCGCGCGTAACCAGCCACGGGCCGGCCGGGCAGAACGTGTCGCAGCCCTTGCCCTTGTCCCACGTACCGCCGCGCTCGAGCTGGAACTCGCGCTCGGAGACATCGTTGACCACGCAGTAGCCCGCCACATAGTCGAGCGCCTGCTCCTTCCACACATTGCGGGCCGTGGTACCGATCACCACACCCAGTTCGACTTCCCAGTCCGACTTATGCGAATCGAGCGGCAGCATCACATTGTCGTTCGGGCCGTTCAGCGACGTGTTGGCCTTCAGGAACACGATAGGCTCGGTCGGCAGCGGCATGCCAGCCTCGGCCGCGTGGTCGGCGTAGTTCAGGCCGATGGCGATGATCTTGCCAACGCCGCTCCAGGGCACACCGAAGCGTCCGGCCTCTACCACCGGCAGCGTCTCGGGGTCTATCAATGCCAGCCGGGCCAGCACGCCGGGCGCCAGTTCCTGCGGGCCGATATTGCCGATCACGCCGGACAGGTCGCGCACGCGGCCATCGCGGTCCAGCATGCCCGGGCGCTCGGCGCCGGGCTCTCCAATGCGGACGAGTTTCATGGGTCTTGTCTCCTCGGGTAACACCAGCCCGCGAGCATAGCGCAAGCGCGCCGGCTCAGGTCCAGAATCAGATCCGGTAGGACGGTACCCGGTAATGCGAGGAATCGAGCAGGTCCAGCCCGCATTGCAGTTGCTCCACCCACCCGATGAAGCGCCCCACCATTTCGCGGCCGCGAAACGACGGCCCGTGCTGGGGCACGATCCATTCGATGTCGAGCGTCCGCGCCATTGCCGCCCACAGCCTGCACGCCCTGTTGCCGCTCATGTAGCGGCGATGGAATGGCAGCATGCGCGTCACATGGGCATCGAAATCGGTCACCACGTCGCCCGCCTCGGTGGCGGACGTCATGGACGCCCCCAGATCGCCCGAAAACAGGATCTTGCTGACCGGATCGTAGAACTGGAAATTGCCTTCGGAGTGAAGGAAGTGCGCGGGAACCGCGACGAGCTGGCTGCGCCCGAGCGGCACCACCATGCCGGCGTCCGGGATTGTCAGAATGCGCCCTGCCGTCTTGCCCGCCTGGCAGAAATGCGGCAGAAAGCGCGCCCAGACCTGTGAAATCAGCACGCGGCTATTTGACGAGGTCAGCCAGCGCCCCACCGAGGCCACGATATCCGGATCGGCGTGCGATGCCAGGACGTAGTCAAGCTGCTTGGGCGGAAAGTAGCGGCTGATCGTCAGATACAGCTCGCTATAGGTCATCTGCCCACCGGGGTCGATCAGCGCCGCATGGCCGTTGTCCACCACCAGGAACTGGTTGCTCTGCACAACCTCGCCGTGCTCTTCCTCTACCAGATCCGTGAACGACAGGCAGACATGCCCATCCGCTTCGTACAAGACGTTACCCATGATCCCTCTCTCGCCGCCTGTTGTTTGTGTTGATTGGCCAAGGGGCGAAAGTAATGATGCGCGGGCGTTTCTTTCTTGACGAAAATCAACGATGCGTGGAAACAGCGGACGGGAAGGCGCGCCGGGCCGTGGTCAGCGAGTTATCGCGTGTTCAGCAATTCCTCGATCCGGGCGACGAACTGCTTGTCGTCAGGCTTGACCATGCTGTTGTAACTGCCGACCACCTGGCCCTTGCGGTCGATCAGGTACTTGTAGAAGTTCCACTTCGGCGTGGTGCCGGTCTGCTGGGCCAGCAGTGCGTACATCGGGTTGGCATCGCTGCCGCGCACATGGCTCTTGCCCAGCATCGGGAACTTGACCCCGTAGGTGTTGTAGCAAAAGTCCGAGATTTCCTTGGCCGAGCCCGGTTCCTGCGAGAAGTCGTTCGACGGGAAGCCAAGCACCACGAGCCCACGGTCACGGTACTTCGCGTAGAGCGCCTCCAGCCCTTCGTACTGGGGCGTGAAGCCGCAGTAGCTGGCTGTATTGACCACCAGCACCACCTTGCCCGCGTACTGGCACAGGTTCTGGGGCGACTCGTCCTGGAGCCGCGGGAAGCGGAAGTTCAGGGATGCCGGGCAATTGCCAGCCGATTGCGACGCGCCCACCGTGGCGGGCTTTTCGGCGCCACGGGCCGGCGGCGGCAGCATGACTGCCGCGGCGGCCAGCGCCAACGCGCCAGTCAGCGCGATCCGTTGAACAGGTTCCAGGGTACGTGGACGAGACATGAATCGGCGCTCCGGTGGCTTGCGGTGCTGGCAAGTCTACGCTTTCGGCTGTCTTGCGTCATGCCGTCATGCGGCGGCCACGCCCGCCCTGCGCTTATTCCATGTGGATCTTGGACGCGTGCTCGGTCACGCTGCTGCGCAGTTCCAGATCCGGCATGCGGCGGACGATGACCAGTGCCGCAATCGCGGCCAGCGCACCGGCGGCAAAGATCAGATGAAAGCCGGATTCCACGCCGCCGGCCAGAAGCTGACGCACGGCTGGCGACAGATGCGCCAGCGCATCGCTGCCATGGCGCAGCGCGCCGAGGTCCAGCGTCTGCGAAACACCGGCCCTGGCCAGCGCATCGCGAAACTCCATCGCCAGGAGCGTGCCGGCCAGCGCGCCGCCGATCGAACTGCCCAGCGAGCGCAGCACGAGCAGCGCGCCGGTGCCGGCGCCCATGTCACGACGCTCGAGCGCGTTCTGCACGCTGATCAGCGTGCCGACCATCCCCACGCCCAGACCCATGCCGCCGATCGTCATCGCAATCAGGACAAACACCGTGGGTACTGCCGAGGTCACCGCCGCCAGCGAGATCAGGCCGATCGCCGCCGCAATGAAACCGCCGGTCAGGATGATGCGCATGCGGCCCAGGCGCGGCGCAAGCCAGGCCACCAGGAAGTTGCCGCCCACCGACGACAGCAGGAACGGCACCACGAGCAGGCCCGACATCGATGCATCGGCATCGCGCACAAGCTGGAAATGCAGCGGCAGGGCGAAGATGCACAGGAAGATATTGAGTGCGGCCAGCGCGGACGCGCCCACACCCATGACATAGGCACGATTGCGGAACAGGCGCGGCGGCAGCATTGGATCGGCGGCCCGGCGCTCCTGCCATGCCAGCAGCGCCAAGGCCACCAGCGTGAGCATCAGCAGCCCGGCCATCTCCGGCGAGATCCAGTCGAATGCCTCGCCACCCCAGCTCATCGCCAGCAGGAACGCGACGATGGCCACGGCGAGCAGCAGGGCGCCCAGCCAGTCGACCTGGGGCTTGCCGCCGCGCGGCTTGAGGTGGGCAAGTCCGCGATAGCACATCGTCATCGCCAGCAACCCGAGCGGCAGATTGATCCAGAACAGCCAGCGCCACGACAGGTGATCAGACACCCAGCCGCCGACCAGCGGCCCGGCAATCGACGAAACGGCCCAGACCGTCGCCAGGTACCCCTGGTAGCGGCCACGCTCGCGTGGCGCCACCACATCGGCAATGGCGGCCTGCGCCAGCGACAGCAGCCCGCCACCGCCAACGCCCTGCAGCGCCCGGAACAGGATCAGCTGCGGCAGCGATTGCGCAAGCGCGCATGCCACCGAGGCGACGATGAACAGCGAGATCGCCACCATCAGCAGGCGCCGTCGCCCAAAACTGTCGGACAACTTGCCGTACAGCGGCGTGGTCACCGTCGACACGATCAGGTACGCGGTCACGATCCATGACAGGTGCCCGAACCCGTTGAGGTCGTTCGCAATCGCCGTAACGGCCGGGATCACCACGGTCTGGTCGAGCGCGGCCAGCAGGATGCAGAGCACGATGCCGCCGATCACGCGCATGATCGCGGCATGGTCGTGGACTGGTGCGGGGGAAATGGAGGCAATGGCCTCGACGGCAGATTGGCTGGCAGGAGCGGGGGACGACATGCGGGGCAGGGTGGTACGGCCGCATGTTGGGGGCGCGGCCTAATTCAGTAACCGCATAATTATATGCATGCTCAGCATTTGGCGCTGGCGCGAATGCCGGGTTTTCAGGCGCGCGAAGGCAGACGGGCGTCTCGCGGGAACATCACATCGATGTTGCCCGGAGATCGCCTCAAGATTGCCGAAACTAGCGGTGTGATCGAGACGAAAGCGCGCTCAGCGCGAGCCGCCGTGGATGTAATGCTCCAGTTGCTCGATCGTAAAGCGCTGCTCGCTGATGATGTCGTTCACGAGGTCGCCGATCGACAGCATGCCGATCAGGTCATCGCCGTTCATGACCGGCAGGTGACGCAGGCGGTGCCGTGTCATCAGGGCCATGCATTCGTCGGTGCTCTGGTCTGCGCGCACATAGATCACCGCGCTGGTCATGATTTCGCGCACCAGGGTTTCACGCGACGTACGTTGCATCAGGATCACTTTGCGTGCGTAATCCCGTTCACTGATGATGCCGACGATCTTCTGGTGCTCCATCACCAACAGCGCACCTATGCCTTTCTCCGCCATCAGTTGCAGCGCGGCATAAACCGTCGCCGTGGGCGGGATGCTGTAGATCGCATGACTTGCCTTGTTTTCCAGAACCTGCCGCGCGGTTTTCATGACACCGACTCCTTGTTGCCGTTTTGGAAACATTCAATGCCCACGACGGGCCGCTTCAGGAGCAATACGCAATGTGCTCCGGCAGCGTTCATTCAGATTAGCAAAGTAATGACGACGCTCACAGGGTGACTTTCACGAATCTTCGTAAGAAATTTGGTTGTCGCCGCGATGCAGCACGAATGCGACGCGCTATGCGGGAAAGTGGAAGATGCGCTGCGGCTTCCTGAGCCAATGCCTGGCAAGCCGCGCAATCCCGGGCGGCAGGTCGCTTTCGCCGGACGACGAGAGCAGCAGTGTCTGCCTGTCCTTCGGACAACGGCTTGCGGCGTACACGATGTCATCGGCAAACCCCATGTCGAGCATCGTATCGGTCTCATCGAGCACGAGTGTACCGACGGCGCGCAGGTCCAGGCTGCCACTTTCGATGTGATCGAGAACCCGGCCCGGCGTGCCCACAACGATATGCGCGCCATGGATCAGGCTGTCGATCTGTGAACGCATGGCCGAGCCCTGGCTCAGCGTCACAACCTTGACGTGCCTGGCCGCACGTGCGCAGTCCCTGATGCGTTGTGAGACCCGCTGCGCACGATCCCGCGTCGGACAGAGAACCAGCGCCTGAACGTCGAACCGGCGCGGGTCTAGCCGATGGAGCAGGGCGATGGTGAATGCCAGAATCCTTCCACTTCCGGCGGGCGACTGCACGATCAGGTCGTGGCCCGCCAGCGCGCCGGGCAGCATGGCGGCCTGGAGCGGCGTGACATTGGCCAAGCCGAGTTCGGTCAGCGTTGCCTGCAGGGCAGGGGCCAGCCGGAGCGCGGCAAACGGCGCCCCGTTCGGAACCGAAAGCGATGGGGCAAGCTTGCTGATGCGCATGGCCTGGACACCCTCACGCGACCTTCGCAACCTTCCTTGCCGACGCCTTCCTTGCCGACACCTTCCCTGCCGACGTCTTCCTGGCGGTCGGCGTTTTCGCGGAAGGCGTCTTGGATGCCACCGCCTTGGGTGCCGCACTAGCCACCACCTTCGCCGTCCTGGCCTTCACTGGCACCTCTTCCGATGGCGCCCACCCAAGCCGACTCAGCAACGCCCCGGCTGCAGCCGGCGCTCGTTCCTTGGCGCCGTTGATAAAGAACAGGTACACCTGTTTCGGCTTGAGTTTTCCACCGGGCCCGCCCTCGACGCGCGGCAGGTCATCGGGCGCCTTGCCGTCGGCCCACGCGGATGCCCGCTGCGCCCATTGATCGAGATCCTTCGGCGCGTAACCGGTGGCAATCTTCTCCCCGGCATTCATCAGCCGTGCATACACGAAATCCGAGGTGAGATCGGCAAACGATGGAAACTTCGGTGAGTCGGTAAAAACGGTGGCCGCCTTGAACTTGCGCGCGAGCTTCAGGTAGGCGTCGCACATGAAGCTCTCATGGCGCACCTCCAGAACATGACGAAGCTTCACGCCTTCCACCGAATCGGGCAGCAGGCCCAGGAAGGCCTCGAAATCATCGGGGACGAACTGCTTGGTTGGCGCGAACTGCCAGACGATGGGGCCAAGCTTGTCACGCAGTTCCGCAATGCCGCTATCGACGAACCGGCTGATCGAATCACCGGCTTCCGCCAGCACGCGCCGGTTGGTGGCGAATCGCGATGCCTTGACCGAGAAGACAAAGCCGTCTGGCGTGGCATCGCGCCAATTGGCAAACGACGAGCGCTTCTGCGTGCCGTGATACGTGCTGTTGATCTCGATCGCGGTCAGATGCCGGCTTGCGTATTCGAGTTCACGCGCCTGCGCGAGCCCTGCCGGATAGAAGTTGTCCCGCCACGGCGCATAGTTCCAGCCGCCTATACCGATGTGGATGTTGCTCGCCGACTTGCCTTGCCTGCCCGCTGCCATGTCCATCTCTCCGCGAGGGGTGGTTGGGGAAGTCTAGCCGGATTTGCCGCACGTGGCAGACGCCATCGGACACGTGATCCGACACGTGATCCGACACTTGCCCGAAACTCTCGGCCAGCAGCAGAGCCTAGTTCTGCGGCGGCGGATACTTCCGCGCGTTCATCTCCATCTTCGCGCGCACGGCCGCGTCCAGATCGACCCCGAGTGCAGTGACGAGCTGCGTCAGGTAGATCGTGATGTCGGCCAGCTCCTGTTCGACGTGCGCACGCTCATCGGTCAACATGATGCCGCGTGACTCCTCCTCGGTCCGCCACTGGAAGATCTCGACCAGCTCGGCCACTTCCACACTGAGCGCCATCGCGAGGTTCTTGGGACTGTGGTACTTGCCCCAGCCCCGGGCCTCGCCAAAGGCGGCAGCCGCATGCTGGAGGTTCTTGATATCGATAAGAGGCATTGCTGAAGGGCGTGGAAATCGCTCGCGGAACAGAGGGCATATTTTCGCACCGAATGGCGGCCTCTCGACACCGTCTCCGGGCGAGCATAGGCTGTCATGTGAAGCCAACAGCAGACGGAGGCATTCATGCGACCCAAACCCGGTATGGCGTTCTTCACCATCGTGGGCTCCGTGGCCTATCTGGCGTTGCCCATCATCGCCTGGGGTGGCATCGCCCCATACTTCGCAGACCCCGCGCGCACGCTGGCAGTGGTTGCAACAATGGCAATGGCGGTCATCGCCATCTTCTCGGGCGGCAACATCAGCGCCGGCGAGCGCGAAGACCGCAGCAACCGATGGGTGCTGGTGGCGTTCGGCGTGCTCGGCCTTCTGGCGGGAATCCTGCCCGCCTATACGGACCGCATCGGCGTGTGGACGATCGATGGCGACACGGTGCGATGGATCGGCCTGGCGCTGTATATCGTCGGCGGCACCCTGCGGCTGTGGCCGGTGTTCGTGCTGGGGCGACGCTTCAGCGGCCTGGTAGCCATCCAGCCTGGACATACGCTCGTGACAACCGGCATCTACGGCGTGATTCGCAACCCAAGCTACCTCGGATTCGTGGTGAACTCACTTGGCTGGGTGCTGGTGTTCCGATCCCTTGTAGGCGTCCTGCTAACCGTGCTGATGCTCCCGCCGCTAATCGCGCGTATCCGGGCCGAGGAAGCCCTGCTGCGCGGGCAGTTTGGGGACGAGTATGAGCGGTACTGCGCGCACACTTGGCGGATGGTGCCGGGGGTGTACTAGCGGTGTAAGCGCCCACGCCTTGCTGCACCGTAGAAATCCAATGAGATTAGAAAAGCCACAAGCGTCCCTTTCGTGAGCGGGAATGCCTGCAGAACTACTAGCGCGGCTTATCAGCCGGCTCATTGCTAGCATTCGCAACAAGCGCAAAGTCCGAGGAAAGTAACTCTTGCACCTTTGCCCTGGTGTTGTAGCCCTTGTCGATGAGGATATTGACCATATCGCCACCTGAAATAAAGACAATCGGGTGACGATCTTCGCGCACCTCCTTGTAAGCCTGAGAGGCAATTACTGAGGTTGTGACTAGAACGCCAAACTGCCGATGGCGAATACGCGAGATTAAGCGCGCAACATCACTAACGCTGACCGTAGTCGGCGCATCACCGTTTAGTGGCGGACGATAGCATTTTGCTTCCAGCGAGAATTCTGCATAGACCGGATCGGCCATTGAGCCAAGCCGATATCTCCCGATTGCGTCTCGACCACCATCGACTACCCCTCTCGTGATTTCATCGATGACCACACGCTCATCGGTCATTTGAAAGACGAGGGCGGCAAACGCTTCAAAAGCAATCGGTGCGCCTTTGTAGTGCTGCCAAATACATTCGAGCAGCTCACGTTTCAGAGGCGTATCTGGACTCTGCGCTTTCGCAGATCGAATGTTGGTGTTCGGCGCCGCAGCAAGCGGCGAATATTTTCCAGACTCGCGCCACTGGCGCCACGCTCTTGGCGCATTGGAAGAGTCTGGATTTCCCGCCTTGAGATCGTTAACCCAAGCACGGCTCAACACAGGCGCGTCTAGGATCGTAAAGACAGCGCGATAGTTTTGGAATCGCTGGCCCTCAGAGGACTTCCAGACAGCAACCAGGTCCTCCGTCGATGACAAGCTTGGGAAGCCCGGTACCGCAAGGCCCTTGAACTGAACAGACCTCGCTCCGTGTGCGAGTGGGTACTTTTTGAACACCAAAAACGGAGCCACGTCCGCTCGCGGATTCACTGCAGCGTGGAGTCGCTCGAACGAATATCGAAGAACCTTGTTGCCACCACGCGTTTCATGCAATTCATGACCCGGCGTCTTGTTATCGCCAAAGTAGACAAACTTGCCAGTACTTAAATCCAGCGTGTCTGGCCAGTCTTTATCCTCGCCAGTCGTGAAAAGCACGACCCAGCTTTTTTGCTCACCTTTCCCTGTGACACGGAACCCCCCCATGTTGCCGGAACCCGGTAAGAGCTTAGCAATTGGCTCACCGGCAATCTGACCATCTGCACGACTCTGATAAACCGCATCGACAACGAGATCGGCCGTCGCGAGGGCATCAAAAGGAATGATTTTGGTCATCGTAATGGGGCGTCAGATGGTTGTGGCATCGCCTACTTGGCCGCTGCCATGCAACAAACTGTAACAGAATGCCGAAACCCCAAAGACCTCGAATGAGGCCTTTTCTTTGAAGAGATGCTATGGCTGACGGCGGCTTACGACAGCCCATTCTCCATTTCCATCCCGTAGGGCGCCACAAGAAGCGCTCTCGCTAACCTTAGAGAAGTGAATTCAGCGTCGGTCGGCGCCGTCTTGCCTAAGTTGCTGTCTTAAGGATGAAGGCCATGATGGCGGCCCGGTTCTTCAACGCAATCTGCTGCGCCTCTGGTTTTGCGGAGCCGTCTAGGTCCAGTCGGAGATGCCGCAGGGCGTAAAAGAGGAAGGCCTGACGGCATTGGAATTCGACCTGTCCATCCTCCATGCCGAAGTCGAGTTCGATAGCGCGCTTGTGTGAGTCGGATAGCTTCGGATGTGGGATCAGTACGACGGGCACTATGGTGTGCCACTCTTTGTCAGCATCCGACTTGACCGCAGCTATGTCGAATCCGTGAACCTCGAGCATGCGTGCAATCACAAAGTCGCGGAACTCTTTGCGACTATGGCAATACGCTCGAGCGTGCCAGCGAAACCCGTCGTGGGCCAGGGCATGAGGAGTCAACACGCGAGCCGAGGGCTGAGGGCCTGTCATCGACTGGTACAGCACTCGGAGAGCCCTACCCTCTCGTATCGCCCGGATCAGGGCAACCAAAACATCCACTCGAAATGTTCTACCAGGGCTCGGAACGGTTGCCACAGGGGGCGCCCACGCGAGGAAGCTGCTCTGCGCAGCATCCGGCCCAGAGCACTTTGCCAGTAGTTCGTTGAGATAGCGCCCAGCGTCGCTTGCTGGGAAGAGTGGCGTAAACGACGGAGGAGCGACGTAGGCTCTAGAGCTTCGGTCGTACTCTAGATTGCCTGGAGCTAGCTCCAAGTACCTGGCAATGTCCAGGGACGCCTGGGGCACAGAAATGCCAAAGAATTCAGTTAGGTCGCCGCGATTGAGGCGACCGTCCCATCGGAGCCGGAAATCGATGAACTCAAGGCGACGATCTTGGCTCCAGCGACCGGGTGAGCGACCCAAACGGTCCAGTGGGGAGGTCGGTAGGGGGCTTTTGCGTTCCGTCATTGAATGATTGTCTCATTAGTATAAAAACTAGACTAGTCTAAAAAATAGACATACACTCGGCGCAAACGACAGTATCGGTCCAGGGAGGTCCGTATGTGCTGTGGTGATCGAAGACAGTCACGAGCGAGGGCGCGATGAAAGCCCTGCGCGGTGCCGCCGCCCTCCGCAACCTGCGTGAGCAGCCTTTGTGGCGCTTGCTGGCTGCCACAAAGGCGCCGGCGGTGATTGCCATGCTGCAGTCTCTGTTTGCCGAGACCGAAAAGGCGCTCCCGAACTCGGTTTTGCATGAGAGGCTGGCCCGCGACCTTGACTCGCTGCGTTCGTCAGGAGAAGACCTTCCGCAGACACCACAGGCCTACGTCACCGAATGGCTGAATCAGGGCTGGCTCACACGCAGATTCCCCGCTGGGGCTCCGGAGGAAGAGTATGAGCTCTCAGCTGACACGCTGACTGCGCTTCGCTTCGTCATGGGACTGCTCAAGCCTCGAACTACCGCCACTGAGAGTCGGCTGTCTGTTGTCATCCATCAACTATCGCGGCTTGCAGATGAGACGAACAGCAGCCCGTCGGCGCGCTTGGCCGCGCTGCACGCGGAACGCGACCGAATCGACAGGGCGATTGCTGAGGCGCAGCGGGGTGGGGTGAGGACGCTACCCATCGACCGCGCTATCGAGCGCGCCCGAGAGGTCATCGCGCTGGCGCAAGAACTTGCATCTGACTTCAGGAGCGTGCGCGACGAGTTCGAGCGGCTCAACCGTGGACTGCGTCAGAGCCTCATGGAGAACGAGGGCAGCCGTGGAGATGTTCTTGAGCAGTTGTTCGCCGGTGTCGACCTCATCGGCGAGAGCGACGCTGGACGAACTTTCAACGCCTTCTGGCGCCTGCTCACGGATAGCGAGCAGTCTGCCACCCTGCGCGAGTCGCTGAATGATGTGACGAGTCGGCCGTTTGCCCGCGAGTTGGAATCGCACGAACGCAAGTTCCTGCTGGGCCTGACGGGAGCGCTCTTGAACGAAGGGCGAGGCGTGCATGACGTGCTTCAACATTTCGCGCGCAGCCTGAAGAGCTTCGTGCAGAGCAGGGAATTCCTTGAGCATCGGCGTCTGCATGGTTTGCTCAAGGAGGCTACACAGGCGGCGCTAGCAGCCAAGAACATGGTTCGCCCGAACGAGCAGGTGAGCTTTGAGCTGATGCAGTCGAGCAGCCGCATTCGCTCGGTGTCGCAGTGGGTACTGTACGACCCGGCGCAGCGGGTCACCGACTCTTCAATGCTGGATGCAGAGCCTTCTGAGCTCGACCTCGATACCGTCAGCGAACTCGTTCGGCAATCGGAAATTGACTTCCGCACTTTGAAGCAGCATGTGCGCTCGGTTCTCGAGCGCCAATCGCAAGCCACCATCGGCCAGGTGTTGGCGGAGTTTCCCGCCGAACAAGGACTTGGCAGTGTCGTCGGCTACGTCGCACTGGGCGCCAAGCACGGCGAAGTCACCGAAGATTCCGAAGTTGTCGAATGGCAGGGCGAGGACGCCGCGCAGCGCCGCGCCAAAGTGCCTGCCATCTATTTCATGAGGGAGCGCTATCTTGAATTCGTGGACTGATGAGGCCGATGCGGCTGGGAGCTGCGCTGCTTTTGGCGACGCCGCAGCCGTTGGGGAACACAAAGAAACGGCCACCTTCCTTGGTGATACCGGCTCACTGCCCATTGACACGCGCCGAGTCCTGGTGCAACTGCTGCTCGGCCCTTCGGTCGACGCACGGCGCCAAACGAAGCTTTGGCCGGTGCTGCTGCGCGATGAAACGGTCATCCGCTCGCGGATGCACGAGCTATTCCTTGAGGTGGTCATCGACCACGAGCAGCAGGTAGCGTTCACCCGTCAGGTGGCATCAGAGGAAATCGAAGTTCCCATCCTTCTGCGCAAAGCCTCATTGACCTTCCTGGAAACGGCTCTACTTCTTTTCCTGCGTCAGCGGTTGACCCAGGCCGATGCCCAAGGGGATCGCGCAGTGGTGTCACTGTCGGACATGCAGGAGCACCTGGGAGTGTTCGAGCGTGACAACAACCCTGACCACGCCAAGTTCGGCCGCCAGGTGGTCAACGCGGTAGACAAGGCGAAGAAGCTGAGCCTCCTTCAGCGCATCCGTAGCTCAGACGAGCGCTACGAAGTCGCCCCGACGCTGAAGCTATTGTTCTCGGCCGAGGAGATCCAACAGCTCTCCCGAACCTATGAACGGCTGGCACAAGCGCCCCAGCCAACAGGCGAGCCGGACGACTCCGTCGCGGTCGTCGTGGCTGGCGATGGTGGGAATGAAGACGAGGAGGACCTGTGAATACCGCTGAACCGACATTGGCGCTTGATGGCGCGAGCGACCAGTTCCGTCTGACACGAATTCAGACCTTCAACTGGGGGACGTTCTCCAACGTCTTTGACTTCCCCATCCCGACGCAAGGCTACCTCTTTGTCGGCCCGTCCGGGTCCGGCAAGTCAACGGTGCTGGACGCGCATGCAGCTTTGATGACGCCACCGAAGTGGGTGGACTTCAACGTCGCCGCACGGGAGGCCGAGCGGCATGGCCGCGACCGCAACGTCGTGACGTACCTGCGCGGCGCTTGGGCTCAGCAGACCGGTGACGGTGGCGAGTACGTTTCTCAGTACCTGCGCAGCGGCACGACCTGGTCAGCCATTGCAGAGACGTACCGCAACGAGCAGGGGCGCGTTGTCGTCCTCGCGCAGGTTCTGTGGGTCAAAGGGCATTCGACCGCGCCAGGAGATGCGAAGCGGCTATTCCTGACGTTCGAGCGTGAGTTCGATGTCCAGGAGCTAGAGTTCTTCGCGAAAAGCGAGTTCGACGCGCGCCGCTTCAAGCACGACTTGCCGGACGCGAAGGTTCACACAGAGTTCAGCGCCTACCAGGAACGCTTTCGTCGCCTGCTTGGCATTGACAACGAGCGCGCGCTTCGTTTGCTGCACAAGACTCAGTCGGCGAAAAACCTTGGTGACCTCAACGTGTTCTTGCGCGACTTCATGCTCGACGAGCCCGAGGCTTTCAGCATCGCTACTAGCCTCGTCAACGAGTTTGGCGAGCTCAAGGACGCCCACCAAGAGGTGGTGGCTGCTCGCAATCAGATTCTGACGCTCAAACCAGCGCGCGTCGAGCATATGGAGCTTGACCACGACAACAACGAACGCAATGGGCTACAGGCCATCCAGACCGCCATTGACCAGTACCGTGAACATCGGCGCAAGTTACTTGTCGATGAACGGATTGCGGAGTTGGAGGTGGACAAGGAAGGCTCAAGGCAGGAAGCCTTGCGCCTGACGCAGCTTGCGGACGATGAGTTCGTCAAGCTGACGGACCTTCAGCGTCAGAAGCTCAACCTCGGTGCGGATGTTCTCGACCGGCTCGATGACGAAATCAAGGCAGCGGAAGCAGAGAAGCCTGTTCGGATGGCCAAGCGCGACCAGGCCGCAGCCGCCTGCGAGGTCATGGGGTGGGCGGTGCCTGACAGCGTCGTGTTGTTTGTTCAGCGTGTAGACGCGGCCAAGCAACGCATGCTGAAGGCGCGGGACTTGAAGAAGGAGGTCGAGGACCGCAAGGACCAGCTCAAGACCGACCAAAGGCTGGCCAGCGAAGAGTTCACCAAAACAGTGGCCGAAGTCAAAGCCCTCGAGCGCCAGAAGTCGAACTTGCCGGCACGGCTTGTGGACCTCAGGGAGCGCATGGCCCGCGACCTTTCGATCCCGGAGGAGAAGCTTCCGTTTGTCGGTGAGTTGGTCGAGGTACGCTCTGATGCCGCCGAATGGCGCGGAGCCATCGAGCGTGTTCTCGGTGGATTCGCGCGCTCCATCCTCGTTGATGACAAGCACTACCCGGCGGTTTCGGAGTACCTGAACGGGCGGAATATCGGCGAGCGTCTGGTGTACTTCCGGACCATCCTACAACCCTCGGGACGCACGCCGGGGCCGAACTCGCTGGTCCGCAAGCTGAACCTGGCCAGTGGAAGCTTTGGTGACTGGGTGCGAGAGGAACTGAAGCACTCTTTCGACCTCGAGTGCGCTGACACGTTGCAGGCGTTTCGCAACGCCTCTCGTGCTGTCACTCGTGAGGGCTCGGTCAAACACAACACCATGCGACATGAGAAGAACGACCGTCACTCCGTCAATGATCGCAGTCAGTGGGTGCTGGGCTTCGACAATAAGGAAAAGTTGGCCCTCTACAAGGACAGGGCCGCGGAGCTCGGTGGACGCATCACCGAACTTAAGGTGGGGCTGGACAAGATTGGAGATGAAGAGGACCTCCAGCAGGAACAGCTGTTGCACTGCCAGAATCTGTCGAATCTGACCTGGAACGATGTCGACGTTGGCTCCCTGTTGACTCGCATTGACGACCTGAAGGCACGGCTAAGGGCGGAGCAGGAGGCGAGACCAGACCTTGCAGTCCTGAGCGACCGCATCAAGGCACAGGAAGGCGTCCACTCAACAGCCGTCAGCAAGAAGAACGACGAAGATGCCAAGGGTCGAGGCATCGCCAAGGAAATCGACCAGCTGAACGGCAAGCTCGCCGAACTCACGCGCCTGTGGCCCGGTTGTGAGCGGCCACCGGCGTTCGCAGAGCAAATTTCCTCCCGGTATGTCGCTACGGGTAAGGAAGTCACCCTTGAAAACCTCGACCAAGTGACCAGCACTGTCGAGCGCGCGCTCAATACAGAGCTGCGTGCGCTCGACACCCGACTGACTGAGCTAAAGGGCTCCATCGTACAGCGATTTGCTGAGTTCAATCGGTTGTGGCCTGCGGTCGCTGGTGGGCTGGATGCCACTCTCGCAAGCGCCGAGGACTATCTGGCCAAGCTCAAGCGTCTGGAAGACGACAACCTCCCTGCGTACGAGGACAAGTTCTTCGCGTTGCTTCGCGAGCAGAGTGACCAAAACCTCATGCTGCTGGCGACCAAGCTTGACGAGGAGCGGTCGGCCATTCGGGCTCGAATGGAGCTCGTCAACGAGAGCCTGCGAACCGCGCCGTTCAACCCGGGCACCCATCTGGTCATCGACACGACCGACAAGTCGCTCGAAGACGTCCGGCTCTTCCGCGCGAGCTTGAGGGAATCTCTCAGCCATTCGTTCTCAAACGACCGCGACCTGGCCGAGGAGCGCTTCAACGCGCTGGCCGCGCTCGTCAAGCGCCTCGCAAGCCAGGAAACCGCAGACAAAAACTGGCGCAACCTTGTGCTTGATGTCAGGCAGCACGTCGAATTCGTGGCCCGTGAGCTCGATGAGGATGACATAGAAGTCGAGGTCTACCGCAGCGGCGCCGGGAAGTCAGGCGGGCAGCGCCAGAAACTCGCGGCCACCTGTTTGGCAGCAGCTCTTCGCTACCAGCTGGGCGGCCAAGAGCGGGCACTTCCAAGCTACTCCACCGTTGTGCTCGACGAAGCCTTCGACAAGGCGGACGCCGAGTTCACCGCGATGGCTATGAACATATTCAAGACCTTCGGGTTCCAGATGATTGTGGCCACGCCTTTGAAGTCGGTGATGACGCTAGAGCCCTTCATCGGCGGCGCGTGCTTCGTACACATCAAGGACCGCAAGAAATCCGCCGTCATCCCTATCGAGTACGACGGCGAGACCCAACGCCTGAGGTTGACACAGGACGTGCGCAATGCCGAAGAAGCTTCTGTCTCCTGAAGCCGCGCGCGACTTCCTCGTTCGCCGCTTCAACAACCAGCACCAGACTTGGGTAGCTGGGGGTGGCAGTTGGCCACTGGATGTTTCCTTGGGCGCTCCGACAGAGAAGGACATTGCCGAAGACCCCGGCGCGGTCAGAAGCTGGGCGAGCGCATGGCAGTCCAGAGCCGGACCCGGCGAGGTCGCTTTTGAAGAGCGGCAGTTCGCTCGGCTCGGAAAGCATCGGCTACCGGTCAGCCTGACTTTCTCCGATGCCGGCCAGGTCGCAGCGGCCGTTGGCCAAAGCAGTCGCTGGTCAACAGCGGCAGAACGCTACCAACGGATGGTGAGCCGCTGGCCTTTGCTCGGGCAAGGGAACGCGCTGGCGTCGAGATTCGACGTCCTGGCCGACTATGCCGTTGAGGACTTCGAGCGTTTGATGTCGCTACTGGCGTGGTTGGAGGCAAATCCGAAGTCTGGCCTCTACCTGCGACAGTTGCCGGTGGAAGGCTTGGACACAAAGTGGCTTGAGAAGCGGACTGGCTTGGTGTCCACGCTTCTTCGGGCTTTACGCGTAGCGGTCCCAGATGATCAAAGCGACTTCCGCGAGCTGTGCGGGCTGCGCAAGCCTGCGCATCGCGTCCGTGTCCGACTGCTTTGCCCCTCCCTGCGCACACTCGTCGGCGGTCTGTGCGACATCGAGGCGCCGGTAGGCGAGCTTGCAAGAATGCCGATTGCTCCGAGGGCCGTGGTCATCGTTGAAAACCTCGAGACAGGGCTAGCGCTTCCGGACGTGCCGGGTGTGATCGTCGTCATGCGTCTGGGAAATGCAGTCAGTGCGCTCGGAACGTTGCCATGGCTACAGAGTGCTGGCGCGGTGTACTGGGGCGACATCGACACGCACGGTTTTGCCATCCTAGACCGTGCCCGCAGAGCGGTGCCGCATTTGCGGTCTGTGTTGATGGATGAGTGGACGCTTCTTCGCCATCGAGCGCTTTGGGTACAAGAAGCAACCCAGTGCCCCAACGTGCCGTTGGAAACGTTGACTACCGAGGAACGGGCCTGCTATGACAACCTGAGAGCCCATACGTGGGATCAACGTGTGCGCATGGAGCAAGAGCGGTTGGGTTGGATCGAGGCCATGGAGACTTTGATGCAGGCGCTGGGCGTAGCGATGCCTCATGGTCTGGACAGGGCGCCGCCGAGTGGCTCCCATGAGTCGGCCGCCATGAAAGAGCAACTTGAGGATTGAGCAAAAACCCATGACTGACACCCATTTCTTCATCCCTCTCGCGCTGGGCATAGTTTTGGCCTTGCTGCGCCGTTTCTTGCTGCAGAATTCACCAAAAAATCTGGGCTATCAATAAGAAAAACCCATAAGCTTCTCAACTTATGGGTCCGTTTTTCTCAGGTTAAGCGGCTATCTACAGCCGCCCTCAAACATCAATATTCCGCGCCACCAGTGCATTCGACTCGATGAAGTTGCGGCGCGGCTCCACCTCGTCGCCCATCAGCGTCGTGAAGATCTGGTCGGCGGCGATGGCGTCTTCGATCTGTACCTTCAGCAGGCGGCGCTGCGTCACGTCCAGGGTGGTTTCGAAGAGCTGCCCGGGATTCATCTCGCCCAGACCCTTGTAGCGCTGGCGCGAGACGCCGCGTTCGGCTTCGGACAGCAGCCACTGCATGGCCTGGTGGAAGTCCGCCACGGTCTGCTCGCGCATCTTCTCGCCTTCGCCGCGTCGAGCCTTGGTGCCGTCCGGGATCAGGCCCTGGAACGTTGTGGCCGCGCGCGCCAGTGCTGCGTAGTCGGCGCCGTGGACAAAGTCCGCGTCCAGGTGGGACAGCCGCACGTTGCCGTGGTGGCGGCGCGCGATCATCAGGCGATGCTTGTCGGTCTTTTCGTCGAACTGCGCGTAGACGTCGGCGGTGCCGTCGTCGTTGACCGCGGCACCGATCAGCGTCTTGGCGTGCATCTCGGCTAGCTTGGCCTTCAGGGCTACCGCCGAAGCTTCCGCGGCGGCGGCGCTGTCGAGGTCGAGCGCCACGCCGTCGGCGATCGCGCGCAGTGCGTCGACGTCGACGATACGCGACAGGCGGCCGATCACGCCTTCGGCCAGCTGGTACTGGCGTGCCAGTTCCGTCAGCGCCTCACCGGCGATCTCGCTGCCGTCCGGACGATTCAGCGAAGCCTTCTCCATTGCCAGCTTCAGCATGTAGGCGTTGAGTTCGTTGTCGTCCTTGATGTAGCGCTCTTCCTTGCCGTGCTTGATCTTGTAGAGCGGCGGCTGGGCGATATACACGTAGCCGCGCTCGATGATGTCCGGCATCTGGCGATAGAAGAACGTCAGCAGCAGCGTGCGGATGTGCGAGCCGTCCACGTCCGCATCGGTCATGATGATGATGCGGTGGTAGCGCAGCTTGTCGAGGTTGTAGTCTTCCTTGCCGATGCCGGTGCCCAGCGCCGTGATCAGCGTCAGAACTTCCTGGCTCGACAGCATCTTGTCGAAGCGCGCGCGCTCCACGTTCAGGATCTTGCCCTTGAGCGGCAGGATCGCCTGGAACTTGCGGTCGCGCCCCTGCTTGGCCGAGCCGCCCGCGGAGTCACCCTCGACCAGGAACAGTTCGGACTGGGCCGGATCCTTCTCCTGGCAGTCGGCGAGCTTGCCGGGCAGGCCCATGCCGTCCATGACGCCCTTGCGGCGGGTCATTTCGCGGGCCTTGCGCGCGGCCTCGCGGGCACGCGCGGCGTCGACGATCTTGCCGCAGATGATCTTGGCGTCGTTCGGCGTTTCCAGCAGGAAATCGGTCAGCGCCTTGCTGACCAGCTCTTCCACGGGCAGGCGCACTTCGGAGGACACGAGCTTGTCCTTGGTCTGCGAGCTGAACTTCGGCTCGGGCACCTTCACGGACAGCACGCAGGCCAGGCCTTCGCGCATGTCGTCGCCGGAGGTCTCGACCTTCGCCTTCTTGGCGATCTCGTTCTCTTCGATGTACTTGTTGATCACGCGCGTCATTGCCGCACGCAGGCCGGTCAGGTGAGTGCCGCCATCGCGCTGCGGAATGTTGTTCGTGAAGCAGAGCACCTGCTCGTTGTAGCCATCGTTCCACTGCATGGCCACTTCCACGGCGATGCCGTCCTTCTCGGCGTTGCCGTAGAAGATGTTCTGGTGCAGCGTGGTCTTTGCGCGGTTGATGTACTCGACGAAACCCTTCACGCCGCCGGAGAACGCAAAGTCTTCTTCCTTGCCGGTGCGCTGGTCGACCAGCTTGATATGCACGCCGTTGTTCAGGAACGAGAGTTCACGGATGCGCTTGGACAGCACCTCGTAGTGGAACTCGACGTTCGTGAAGATTTCCTCATCGGCCAGGAAGTGCACTTCGGTGCCGCGCTTGTCCGTCGCGCCAATCACCTTCATCGGCGACACTTCGACGGGCTGGCCATCGGGACCGGTCACGGTCTCGACGATGCGGTTCTGCACCTCGCCCTTGGCGAATTCGATCAGGTTGACCTGGCCATCGCGGCGCACGGTCAGGCGCAGCCACTTCGACAGTGCATTCACGCAGGACACGCCCACGCCGTGCAGGCCGCCGGACACCTTGTAGCTGTTCTGGTTGAACTTGCCGCCGGCGTGCAGTTCGGTCATGGCGATTTCCGCCGCGCTGCGCTTCGGTTCGTGCTTGTCGTCGAACTTGACGGCCGGCGGAATGCCGCGGCCGTTGTCGACGATCGAGATCGAGTTGTCGCTATGGATAGTGACCTGGATCTCGGTGCAGTAGCCTGCCAGGGCTTCGTCGATCGAGTTGTCCAGCACCTCGAACACAAGGTGGTGCAGGCCGGTGCCGTCGGACGTATCGCCGATGTACATGCCGGGACGCTTGCGTACCGCCTCCAGGCCTTCCAGGATCTGGATCGAAGAGGCGCCGTAAGAGTTTTCCTGCTGCGGTGTCTGCTGATCGGTCATGTCTTTCTACTCACGATACTCACGGCAAAAGCGGAAACCTGGCCTGCTCCCAAAGGCAGTGGGTAGCGGCCGGTCCGCGTTTCGCGGGTTACTTAAAAACGGCAAAAGGGGCGGATCGCGCGGATCCGGCCCCTGCTGCGGTGTGTGCCCGATTGTGTTCTGGATGGCGTCTGATGGTGGCCATCAAATGCGCATCGGCATGACAACGTACTTGAAGTTGTCGTCTTCCGGCACGGTAATCAGCGCACTCGAATTGGAGTCGCCGAGGCTGACCTGAACCTGCTCGCTCTTCAGGTTGGCGAGCACATCGAGCAGATAGGTCACGTTAAAGCCGATATCGAGCGCATCGCCCGAATAATCGAGTTCCAGCTCTTCCTGCGCCTCTTCCTGGTCGGCGTTGGTGGAGCTGATCTTCAGCACGTGCGTATCGAGAATGCAGCGCACGCCCTTGAACTTGTCGGTGGTCAGGATGGCCGTGCGTTGCAGCGCCTGTTGCAACTGCACGCGGTCGATCGCGAACGCGTTCTTGTAGCCCTTCGGGATCACGCGCTGGAAGTCCGGGAACTTGCCTTCCACCAGCTTGCTGATCAGTTCGATATTGGCGAACGTGAACTTGACCTGGTTGGCGGCCAGCTGCACCTGCACGGGATCGTCGGTGTCTTCCAGCAGGCGTTGCAGTTCCAGAATGGTCTTGCGCGGAATGATCACTTCCTGGCGCGAACCGGCACCGGTTGCTTCGTTCTCGAGTTCCACGCCGCAATACGCCAGGCGGTGACCATCGGTGGCCACGGCCATGACCTTCTTGCCATCCACCACCAGCAGCATGCCGTTCAGGTAATAGCGGATGTCCTGCTGCGCCATGGCGAAGTGAACCATCGCCAGCAGATGCTTGAACGTCTTCTGCGGCAGGCTCACGCTGGCGTTGAACTCGGCTGCCTCTGCAACGGTCGGGAATTCTTCTGCGGCCAGCGTCTGCAATGCGAAGCGGCTCTTGCCCGATTGCACGGACATGCGTTTGTCGTTCAGCGACAGCGCCACGTCGCCATCGGGCATCGCACGCAGGATGTCCAGCAGCTTGCGGGCGGCCACGGTGGTTGCCACGGTGTCATTGCCCACGCCACACTCGGCATGCGTCGTGATCTGGATCTCGATGTCGGTCGAGAGGAAGGATACGTTCGAGCCGGACTTGCGAATCAGCAGGTTGGCCAGGATCGGGAGGGTGTGGCGGCGCTCCACGATGCCGCTCACGATTTGCAGCGGACGCAGCAGATTGTCTCGCGAGGTTTTGACCAATTGCATTGAATTTATCCTTCGTCGTTTGTCGTTAGCGACCGCAGGGTTGGCGCAACTCCAAATTCACTTAGGAATCAAGGAGTTAATATCGCATTGTACCAAGGATAAGCCGCTGCGGTGAAGCGGGGCGAATTCGGCACGGCGACTGGTTGTGCACAAAATGCCACGCTCCGTCGCCAACCCTTGCCAATCCGTCCCGACTCACCGCAAAGCCTTATCTGAGGCCAGATTCCCGCAATCCAACAGTTTTCCGGCGTCCGTTTGCCGCCGGACGCGCACCCAGTAGTATGCCAGCCCGGCAAGGCCGGCCTTCAAAATCGGCGATAGATCGCTTTTCGGCCAGTTACGCGGCCAATTACGCAGCCAATTGCTCGGCCAGTTGCGCGGCCCCGATCGAGGCGCGCAACCCGTACCCGAATCAGCCCTTGAGCGTCTGCTCGAGCACGTGCAATTCGTGATTGAGTTGCGCGTCCTTGCTGCGTTCTTCGGCGATCTTGCGCACGGCATGCAGCACCGTGGTGTGATCACGGCCGCCGAACAGCTCGCCGATTTCCGGCAGGCTTTTCTGCGTCAGTTCCTTCGCCAGGTACATCGCGATCTGGCGCGGCCTTGCAATGTTGGCCGGCCGCTTCTTCGAGTACATGTCGGCGACCTTGATGTTGTAGAAATCGGCACAGGTCTTCTGGATGTTCTCCACGGAGATCTGGCGATTCTGGACAGTCAGCAGGTCCTTCAGCGCTTCACGCGTGACATCGATCGTGATGTCCTTGCCGTGGAAGTTCGAGAAAGCGAGGATCTTGCGTAATGCGCCTTCCAGCTCGCGAACGTTCGAACGCAGGTGCTTGGCCACGAAGAAAGCCACTTCCTCGGGCACGCTCACGTTTTCGGCGGCCGCCTTCTTCATCAGAATGGCCACGCGCATCTCCAGCTCGGGCGGCTCGATCGCCACCGTCAGGCCGGAGTCGAAGCGCGAAATCAGCCGGTCGTCGATGCCGGTGATTTCCTTCGGATAGGTATCGCTGGTGATGATCACCTGGGCGCGGTTGGCGATCAGCGCCTCGAACGCGTAGAAGAACTCTTCCTGCGTGCGGTTCTTGCCCGAGAAGAATTGAATATCGTCGATCAGCAGCAGGTCCAGCGAGTGGTAGTAGCGCTTGAACTCGTCGAACGCCTTGCGCTGGTACGCCTTCACCACATCGGACACGTACTGTTCCGCATGGATATAGCGGATGCGTGCGCGCGGATTCTCCATCAGCATGAAGTTGCCGATGGCATGGATAAGGTGGGTCTTGCCCAGGCCAACGCCGCCGTAGAGGTACAGCGGGTTGTACGACTTGCCCGGATTGTTGGCGACCTGGATCGCCGCGGCGCGCGCAAGCTGGTTGGCCTTGCCGGTCACGAAGTTGTCGAACGTCAGGATCGGGTTCAGGCGCGAACGCTCGTGCACCGTGTCGCTCTGTTGCGCACCGGGCGCGCCGGGTGCACCTGGCGCTCCTGCGGGCTGAGGCGACGGCACGCGATACGAGCGGGCGCTGGCTTCGGCCGGGTCCATCTGGGCCACGTCGATCTCGCCCATGTCCGGCATGTGCGCGCCCGCGCCGCCTTGCAGCGGATGGCCCGTCGGCACCGCGCCGCGGCCAGCCATGGGGGCGGGCGACTGCGCAGCAGGGTAGGGCGAGTGTCCGGCCGCGCCGGCGTAGCCTGCCGGAGCGCCGTTCGACTGGCCGCGATACTCGGGGTAGCCCCCCATCTGGTTCGGATGTCCGCTGGCACCCTGCGCGGCCGACGCGCCGTAGCCCGGGTTGGCATTGCCGGGATTGCCAGGGTAGGGCGCGTGGGCCGTACCCATTGCAGCGTGCGCATCCTGGCCCGGCTGCATCGCCTGTTGGGGATAGGCGGCCGCACGGCCCGAGGCGGCGGGGTCGAGCACGAAGTGAACGCTAACTTGCGCTTCCCAGTACTCGCACGCGAGGGCCGTAATACGGCCCGAGAATTGGCTCTTGACCCAGTCAAGCTTGAAGCGATTGGGCGCAGCAATACGCAGCGCATGCGCTTCCTCGTCGAAGGCCACGGGCGCCAACGGCTTGATCCAGGTCTTGAACTGTTGCGGCGTCAGTTCGCGCTCAAGTTGCGCGGCTGCCGCCTGCCAGAAATCTTGCATGTGTTCTTTTAAGTGATCGCGCCCTTGCAGGTGCGTCACGAGTGTCGCGGCGTTCGCGCCACGGACTTCCTCCAGACCGCCGGCGCGTCATGCCCGAACGCGTCAACGGCAACACGCCGTTCACGCGCCCAAGGCAGCGAAAACGGCGTCGATCAATCGGTATACGTCGCTGGTATACCGTGGCAGGAAGTCCGGGTTGTGCGTGCGCCACGCGGCCCGTGTGGTGTTTGGACCGGGATTGTACCCCCCCGGCCAAGTTATCCACAAAGGATAACCCTGTGGACAAGTTGTGAAAATTCAGTGGATTGCTGTGCACAACCACTCCCGGGGCCCCACGCCGGATGGGGCAGAAACGGCTGATAATCCATCGGAAACAAGGACTTGATTGCCGTCGCTAATACGTATGGGTGACCGGGAATACCCACAGAGTTACCCACCGACTGTTGTGGACAATGGCGCACGGCGATACTGGACGCACCGTGGCGCACTGTGGCGCGCTCGCCGGGCACCTTCATTTGCCGCCTTGACACTCGCAACGAAAATCGGTTAAATGGCGGGTTCTGCGATGCGGCAGGGGATCACGTATGCGCATCGCCGGGTCTGGCCCGTGCGGCGCATGTAAACATGTGCGGCATCAGGCAAGCGGCCTGATCCCCGCCAGTGCCTCGCCTGAATATGGCGAAGCCAGCGGCGGCCGGCAGCAAGACAGAACCAGAATCGTCGGCAAGGCCGCAGCTTTCCCAGAGTCTGCAAAGCGGCAGCCCCATGCGAACCATACGCGGCGGCCAAGGCGCCCCGGCAACGGCCGGCGCCCGGAAAGCCCGGATCAACCAGAGAGTGCAACATGAAACGTACCTATCAACCTTCCGTTACCCGCCGCAAGCGTACCCATGGTTTCCGCGTGCGCATGAAGACCCGCGGCGGCCGCGCCGTGATCAACGCCCGCCGCGCCAAGGGCCGCAAGCGCCTGGCAATCTGAGCGCCGGGCGCGCCGGCCTGGACGGCAAGCGTCGCAACGCCTTCGTGCGTTGCCCGATGCAGCCGTCTTCGGCCCACCGCCTCGCACTCAGGATGGCCCGGAACGCCGCCCGTCGAAGCCCAGCTTCCCGCTAGCTTTGCCAAGCGTGTCGACCCATGCCTTTCCCAAAGCCGCGAGGCTCACAAAGACGGATGAGTTTTCATCCGTTTTTGCTTTGCGGCCCCGGCGCCGCACTACGCACTTTGTGCTGTATGTGCGCGCCAACGGCCTGGCTCAGGCCCGGCTGGGCATTGTCGTCGGCAAGAAGTTCGCGCCACGCGCAGCCGAGAGAAATCTCGTGAAGCGCATGGTGCGGGAACTGTTTCGGGGCCGGCAGGCCCAATTCGCTGGCCGCGACATTCTGCTGCGGCTGCAAGCAAAGTTTCCGCGCGCGGAGTACTCCAGCCGGTTGGCAATCCGCAAGGCCTGCCATGCCGAACTCAGCGGTTTGCTGGACGTCGCAGCCAAGCCACTACCGGCCGCGCCGGCCGCTCCGCCGGCAGCTTCCCCCGATGTACCGGCCACGCCAGCCGCGCCTGCCTGACCATCACCATGAAGCGAATCCTGCTAGCCCTGCTGCGCATCTACAAGATCGCCCTGAGTCCTTACCTGGGCTCGCAGTGCCGCTTCCTGCCGACGTGTTCCGACTATGCCCGCGACGCAATCGTGATGCATGGCCCGGCGCGCGGCACCTGGATGGCTGCGTGCAGACTCTGCCGTTGTCATCCTTTCGCAAATGGCGGGTATGATCCCGTGCCTGCTACATACGGGACTGCCGCCGCGGCGCCCGCAGCATCCGCCGCGCCAGGCCGCCAGCCTGTCACGGTCCGGCTTCCCAGACCATGATTTCCTTCGACCATAGCTAGACATGGATATCAAACGCACCATCCTGTGGGTCATCTTCTCGATGTCCCTAGTGCTGCTCTACGACAACTGGCAGCGCGCCAACGGCCACGCGTCGATGTTCTTCCCGAGCGCCAATACGCAGCAGCAGGCCACCCCTGCCTCCGGCGCCACGCCCCAGGGCGATGTGCCCAAGGCGAACGTGACGAACGCGAGCGCGCCGGGCGCGGTTCCGGCAGCCCCGCAGGCCGCCGCCCAGCCCACCGGCGAGAAGGTCATCGTGACGACCGACGAGGTGCGTGCCGAGATCGACACGGCCGGCGGCATCCTGTCGCGCCTGGAACTGCTCAACGAGCACGAGAAGGACGGCAAGCCGGTAGTGCTGCTCGAACGTGACGCCAACCGCACGTATCTGGCCCGCTCCGGCCTGATCGGCGGCGACCTACCCAACCACACCACCATGTTCACGGTGGCACCTGGCGCACGCACGCTGGAACCTGGCCAGGACAAGCTCGACGTGACGCTGACCGCCGAGAAGAACGGTGTGAAGTTTGTAAAGACTTACACGTTCCACAAGGGCAGCTACGTGGTGGATACGCGCTTCGACGTGACCAACACTGGCACCGCGCCGGTCTCGCCGACGCTGTACCTGGAACTCGCGCGTGACGGCAGCAAGGTCGAGAAGTCGCAGTTCTACAGCACGTTCACCGGCCCGGCCATCTACACGAACGCCGACAAGTACCACAAGATCACGTTCGAAGACATCGCCAAGGGCAAGGCCAGCGTGCCGGCCGCCACGGACAATGGCTGGGTGGCAATGGTGCAGCACTACTTTGCCTCGGCCTGGATTCCGCAGACCGGCAAGCAGCACAGCTTCTACGCCGAGCAGATCGACCCGAACCTGTACCGCGTGGGTATTCAGCAGCCGCTGGGCCAGCTTGCCCCGGGCGCTACCGCAAGCACGGATGCCCGCCTGTTTGCCGGTCCGCAGGAAGAGCGCATGCTCGAGAAGATCGCCCCGGGCCTGGAACTGGTGAAGGACTATGGCTGGCTGACGATCCTGGCCAAGCCGCTGTTCTGGCTGCTGGAGAAGCTGCACGGCTTCCTGGACAACTGGGGCTGGTCGATCATCGCGCTGACCGTGCTGATCAAGCTGGTGTTCTTCCCTCTGTCGGCTGCCAGCTACAAGTCGATGGGCAAGATGAAGGACCTGCAGCCGCGCATGACGTCCATCCGCGAGCGCTACAAGGGCGACCCGCAGAAGATGAACCAGGAGATGATGGCGCTGTACCGCACCGAGAAGGTCAATCCGCTCGGCGGCTGCCTGCCGATCGTGATCCAGATCCCGGTGTTCATCGCGCTGTACTGGGTGCTGCTGTCGTCCGTGGAAATGCGTGGCGCGCCGTGGCTGGGCTGGATTCACGACCTGTCGGTGCCGGACCCGTTCTACATCCTGCCGATCGTGATGGCCGTGTCGATGTTCGTGCAGACCAGGCTGAACCCGACCCCGCCGGACCCCGTCCAGGCCAAGGTCATGATGATCATGCCGCTGGTGTTCTCGTTCATGTTCTTCTTCTTCCCGGCCGGCCTGGTGCTGTACTGGGTTGTGAACAACATCCTGTCGATCGCCCAGCAATGGCAGATCAACCGCATGCTCGGCAAGGGCAAGACTGCGGCGGTAGCCAAGACCTGATCGCCACGGTTGCCAGACCGACCACGAAAAACCCGGCCACGTGCCGGGTTTTTTGTTTCCGGCGTATGCTTCGCGTTTCAGGTCTTATATAAGACCTGAACATCGCCCAACAACCGGAGGGGAATGCCATGACGTGGTCGGCCAGCCAATATGTGCAATTCGAGGATGAACGGACCCGCCCGGTGCGGGACCTGGTCGGGGCGATCCCCACCGCCAGCGCCCGCCGCGTGGTCGATGTCGGGTGCGGCCCGGCCAACTCCACCGAGGTGCTGGCCGCGCGCTACACCGAGGCCGAGGTCACGGGCCTGGACAGCGACGCCGACATGATCGCCGCCGCGCGCAAGCGCCTGCCGGACCTGCACTTCGACATTGCAGACGTCACGCAATGGGCCGATGCCGGCCCCTGGGATGTGATCCTGGCCAATGCGGTGTTCCAGTGGGTGCCCGACCACGCGCGCCTGTTCCCGTCGCTGGTCAGCAAGCTTGCGCCCGGCGGGAGCCTGGCCGTGCAGATGCCTGACAACCTCAACGAACCGCCGCACCAGTTGATGCGAGAGACCGCCCTCAATGGACCATGGGCCGGCAAGCTGGCCACGGCTGCCGAAGCGCGCACGCCGCTGGCCACGGAGCGCTGGTACTACGAACTGCTCAAGCCGCACTGCACGCGCGTGGACATCTGGCGCACGATCTACCAGCACCCGCTCAAGGGCGGGCCGGCGGCCATCGTCGAATGGTTCAAGGGCAGCGGCCTGCGCCCGTTCCTGGCGCCGCTCAGCGAAGCCGAAAAGGCCGACTACCTGAAGCAGTACGAAGCAGCGCTGGCCAAGGTATTCCCGGCGATGCCGGACGGCACCGTGCTGCTGCCGTTTCCGCGCGTGTTCATCGTCGCCACGCGCTAGGCGGAAAGAGGGGATGGCGTTGGCGACACATGCGCCATCGCCTACACTGCAGTGGCGTCGTGCAGTCTTCTCGACTGCGTACAGAGAGATGCCGCCATGAGCCGCCCGCCCGTGCTGCACCGGAAGATGCGCCCCATGGCCGCCTTTGCCACGCTGGGCGACGAAGGCTTGCGCAACGTCAACGATCGGCTCGACGTCCTGCTGCACCGCGATCAGGTGGAGGACGTGCACGCGCTGCGCGTGGCCGTGCGTCACTTGCGCGCGGTGACCTGGGCCTTTGGCCCGATCCTGCCGCAGGTCATCAAGGGGCGCTGGAACCAGGCCCTCCGTGACGTTGCCGATGCCGCGGGCGCGGTGCGCGACTGGGACGTATTTATCGTCGAAACGCTCCAGCCGGCCCTGGCCCTTCAGCCCGACAATCCCGTACTGACCGCACTGATCGACACCGCGTATGCCAGGCGCGCCGAGGCACGCGTGACGATGATCGCCAGGCTGTCCGGGTACAGGCAGGCGCCGCTGCCCACGTTGCACAGAGACCTGCTGCATCTCTCCGATCCTCGACACCGTCACGGCGATCACGGCCGCATGGTCTCGTTCGCGCCCAGGCGGATCCGCAAGGCACGCGGACGCGTGCGCGAACTGGCGCGCATCGCTCGTGACGGCCAGACCGAGCACGTGCACAAACTCCGTATCGGCAACAAGCGCCTTCGCTATGCGATCGAAGCGCTGGCGGACGTCTTGCCGGACCGCTACCGCAAGCGGCTGCACCACAAGCTCATCGCGCAGCAGACCGAACTCGGCGCCATCATCGACGACGCCGTTGCGCGACGGCTGATGTGCGAATGCCTGGAGGGCTGAATCGCGCCGCACCACGCGGTCGCCATTCAGGCGATCTGCGACAATACCGCCCATGACTGTTTCCCAGCCTCCCATCGCCGCAATCGCCACCGCGCCGGGCCGCGGCGGCATCGGCGTCGTGCGTGTTTCCGGCCCCGATGTCAGCGCCGTCATGCACGCCGTGTGCGGCCGCGCGCTGCAGCCGCGCCATGCCACCTACCTGCCGTTCCTCGACGCCCGCGGCAACGTGATTGACCACGGCCTCGCGCTCTACTTCGCGGCGCCGAACTCGTACACCGGGGAAGAAGTACTCGAACTGCAGGGCCATGGCGGGCCGGTGGTCATGCAGATGCTGCTGGCACGCTGCCTGGAAGCGGGCAAGGACATCGGCCTGCGAGTGGCCGAGCCGGGCGAGTTCACGCGCCGCGCGTTTCTCAACGACAAGCTCGACCTGGCCCAGGCCGAAGCGGTGGCCGACCTGATCGAAGCCAGCACCGAAGCCGCGGCACGATCGGCAGCGCGCTCGATGGAAGGAGAGTTCTCGAACGCGATCCACGCACTCGTCGAGAAGGTCATTCACCTGCGCATGCTGGTGGAGGCCACACTCGATTTTCCCGAGGAGGAGATCGACTTCCTCGAGGCATCCGACGCTCGCGGCCAGCTCGCGCGCATTCGTGACGACCTGGCCGGCGTTCTCAAGCAGGCGCGCCAGGGATCGCTGCTGCGCGAGGGATTGTCGGTGGTGCTGGCGGGTCAGCCGAACGTCGGCAAGTCGTCGCTGCTCAATGCACTGGCCGGCGCCGAACTTGCCATCGTCACGCCGATCGCGGGCACCACGCGGGACCGCGTGCGCGAAACGATCCAGATCGACGGCATCCCGCTGCATATTATCGACACCGCCGGGCTGCGCGACGATGCAGCCGACGAAGTCGAACGCATCGGTATCGAGCGCACGTGGGATGCGATTCGCCGCGCGGACATCGTGCTCCACCTGGTCGACGCAAGCGACTATCTCGAACGTGGCATCTCCGAGATCGATGATCAGATCGACGACCGCCTGAGCGGCCAGTTGCCGCCGGGCTCGCCAATCGTCCGCGTGGTCAACAAGATCGACCTGGCCCCGGCCGCCGGCGAAATGGGCTTTGGCGGCAACCGCCCGCACGTCGTTGCGGCCAACGGCCCGAATCCAACCGAGATCTGGATCTCCGCGCGCTCGGGTGCCGGCATCGACCTGATGCGCCGCGAACTGCTGCGCCTGATCGGCTGGCAGTCAGGCAACGAAGGCACATTCCTCGCACGCGAGCGCCATCTGACCGCGCTGCGCAACGCGCAGTCTCACCTTGAACTGGCCGAGGATCGCGCCTCGCAGCAGGCCCAGGCACTCGACCTGTTCGCGGAGGAACTGCGGTTGGCCCAGGACCATCTGAACAGCATCACGGGCGAGTTCACGAGCGATGACCTGCTGGGGACGATCTTTACGCGCTTCTGTATCGGGAAGTAACGGTAACGCTTCATACTGGCCTGTAAGGGTATTCCCCGAGACGGAAGTAGGCGAGCCACCGGCTCGCTGCTTGTACAGTCTCGGTTGGACGCGCTAAGGATGCGCGTCAGGCTGCCGCATACGGACATACGGACATATGTGGCGAGGACTACGAGACCATGCAAAGTAAGTCGGATTCCCGGGGAAACGTCCTCACCAACGTCTTGAGAGTGTTTGCCAAGTTACCCTTGCCGGTTGTGCACTCGATCGGGCGCATGATTGGCCGGCTGGTCTACGCCTTGCCCGGGCGGTATCGGCAGCATCTGCTGGAGAACGCCGCACAGGCTGGCTTCGCCGCGCCGGCATTTGCCCGACAGGCCGCTGCGGAAACCGGTGCAATGATGAGTGAACTGGCCCACGTCTGGTTTCGCAGTTCCGACTGCATGGCCCGGGTCACCTGCGATGACTTTGAGGTAATCGAGCAAGCCTTGGCCGAACGCCGTGGCCTCATCATGCTCACACCGCATCTGGGCTGTTTCGAGTTGGCCGCGCGCTATGCGGCGGAGCGGATTCCATTCACCATCATGTTCCGGCCACACCGCAAGGCCTTCCTGCGCGACGTACTGGAAACGGTTCGCGACACGTCAAACCTGAAAGCCGTGCCGGCAAACTCGCAGGGAGTGCGCGCTTTCGTACGGGCATTGCGCCAGGGTGAAGCGGTTGGACTGTTGCCGGATCAGGCGCCCAAGGGAGACGGTGTCTGGGCGCCGTTCTTTGGCCGCATGGCCTACACGATTACTCTGCCAGGCAAGCTCGCCGCGCAGACCGGTGCGCCGCTGATCATCGCCGCCGGTGAGCGGCTGCCGGGCGGGCGCGGCTGGCGGATGCATGTGAAGCGTCTTCAAGGGCCATTACCGGAGACCGCCGAAGCGCAGGCCGCGTGGATCAATGCGGAGATGGAGGAAATGGTGAGGCGCTTCCCGCAGCAATATTTGTGGGGCTACAACCGGTACAAGGTGCCTGCGGGCGCTCCGGCCGCACCGACGGGTTGCGGCTCGCAGACGGCCCCGCCGGCCCC
>NZ_ALOU01000097.1 GCF_000292345.1 Cupriavidus sp. BIS7 | reverse complement strand
GGTTGGGGGAGAGGGCATTGAGGCTCTGCTTGCCACCATTCGCAATTTGAACCGCCCGGCCCTCTCCCCCGGCCCCTCTCCCACTTTGTGGGAGAGGGGAGAAAGATCCAAACCCTAAGCGACCCTGTCAGCCTTGTCCGTTGACGCCTCCGACGGCTGACGCCCGCCCGAATCGGCCGCGGCCAAGGCCAGCGCGGCGTGCTGGTCGCCGATCGTTGCGCCGCTGCGCAAGCCGCTCAAATCGGCCCCGGACGGTGCCTGATACACGCGCAAACCCAACTCCGGCAGAATCGCGAAGAGGTGATCGAAGATATCGCCCTGTATGCGCTCGTAGTCCGTCCAGTTGGTCAGCGTGGTAAAGCAGTAGACCTCGATCGGGATCCCCTGCGAGTCGGATTCCATCATGCGCAGGTTGAGCAGCAGATCGTGATGGATTTCCGGATGCGCGCGCAGGAACGCGATGCCATAGGCGCGGAATGTGCCGAGGTTGGTCAGGCGCCGGCGGTTGACCAGGTCCGTATCGGCTACCAGCAGTTCGCGGTTGCTCTGCTCTACCTCCTGCTGCTTGACTTCGAGATAGTCGTGCAGCAGCCGGAAGCGCATCAGCGCCTTGACCTCGTCATCGCTCAGGAACCGTACGCTGGTGGCGTCGATGCGCAGCGTCCGCTTGATGCGGCGTGCGCCCGACTCGAACATGTGCCGATAGTTGCGGTAGCTCTCCGAAAACAGCTTGTAGGTGGGCACCGTGGTCACGGTGTTGTCCCAGTTCTTGACCTTGACCGTATGCAGCGCCACGTCCACGACGAAGCCGTCGGCATTCGATTGCGGCATTTCGATCCAGTCGCCGATGCGCAGCATGTCATTCGACGTAAGCTGCGTGCTGGCCACCAGCGACAGCAGCGTGTCCTTGAACACGAGCAGCAGCACGGCCGATATCGCACCGATGCCGGACAGCATCCACAGCGGTGAGCGGTCGATCAGGATCGACAGGACAAGCACGCCACAAACGAGCCACAGCGCAAGCTGGGCCACCTGCACATAGCCCTTGATCGAATGCGTCTGCGCGCTGCGGCTGCTGGCAAACACCGTCTGCCATGCGTCCAGCACGCCGGACAGCATCAGGAACACGCTGATCCACGTACCGGCATGGGCCAGCCGCTCGATCGCCACCGAGAACCGGCCGAGGTTCGGCACCTCGCTGATGCCAAGCGTGATGATCGCCAGAAACACCGCATAGCCAAGGCGGCGGTAGGTCCGGTGCCGCAGCAGCGCACCGGCCCAGTTGGCGTGACCCGACAGGCCCAGCACACGGTAGACCACGCGGCCAACCACGCGCGCCACCAGCCATTGGGCAACGCCGGCGATCAGGACAAGTGCCACCACGTACAGGGTGATCTGTGCCCACGGATGGGCCGGGATGCGTTGCTCGAACAGGTCCAGCAGGGCGTCGAAATTCATGGGGCGTGAGGCAGTACGTGCAGACAACTAGACAAGTGCGAAGTCTACTACCTCTTCCAGCCCATCTCGCCGCCCATGCTGCCCATGCCGCCCATGCCGCACCGGTTCCGGCCCTGTTGCTCCGGAACCGGCTTAACTCACGTGTGGCGCGTACATCTCCATCAGTTGCTCGTCCGTGAAGCCCCAGTGCTTCGCGTCCTCGAACGCGACCACGGAATCCTCGCTCTCGATCAGATTGATGATCTCTGGCGGCAGCGAGGCCGACTCCGGCACGGAATAGAACGTCATCACGCGCGGACGCAGCGGTTCGTTCCCGTTCTGCCCGCAGACCACGGCCAGCCGGCCCGAGCGCAGCCGCAGCACGGTGCCCAGCGGATAGATGCCGACCGTGCCCGCAAATGCCTTGAACACGCGGCGGTCGAACAGCGTATCGACGCGCACGGCGATATATTCCATGGCGCGCGCCGGGGACCAAGCCTGGTGGTTGGGGCGCGGCGAGGTCAGCGAATCGTACGTGTCGCAGATCGCGGCGATCTTGGCGTGCACACTGATTTCGTGCTCGTGCAGGCCGAACGGGTAGCCCCGGCCATCCACGCGCTCATGGTGGTGCACGCAGACATCGAGCGGGATATTGGTGTAGAGCCGCGCCTCGTTCAGAATCCGGTATCCGGCCGACGGGTGGCGCCGCATCTGCTCGTACTCGGCCGGCGAAAGATCGCCCGCCTTGAGCAGCAGCGATTCCGGCAGCGTCAGCTTGCCGATATCGTGGACCAGCCCCGCCAGCCCAAGCTCGCGGACCTCCGCATCGGGCAGCTTCAGCCTGCGGCCAACGGCAATCATCAGCGCGCAGACCGAAAACGAATGCAGGTACGTATAGTCGTCCTTGGCCTTGAGCCGCGCCATGGCCAGCAGTGCCTGCGAATGGCGCGACAGCGACGTCGACGCCGAATCCACCAGCAGCAGCGCGCCGTTGGTTTCCAGCGCGCGGCCCATGCGCACCTCGCTGAACATCGACCCGATTACCGCGCGGCCGGTCTTGACCAGTTCCCGCGCGAGTTCGAGTTCCTCCTCGAAATTCGACGCGGACTCATCGGCGGGCTCGGTTTCCATCGTTTCCGGCGTGGCCGGGGTCGGCAGGTTGCGGCCCTTGAGGATGTCGATCCAGACGTCGTGCACGTTGGCCGCACGAATCTGTTCGACCTGATCGTCGCTGGTGACCAGAAAGCGTGAGCGCCAGAACGGATGGTTGATCCATGGCCCGCCCAGCCTGGCCACAAACATGCCCACCTGAAGCTGCTCCGCCTTGATTCTTCTTAGCATGTTCTTGCCCCTATCGAATATTGGCGAAGCGTGTGCCTCGCCTTCCCAAATTTGAGGCTCTTGACAGGCCCCTCGCCCCCTCGCGCGTATATCGACAGGTTCCGCGCAGACTTTAGGGCGCCGAAACGAAAAACCGACACGGACCCAGGATTTTGTTGGATAGCCCGCATACCCGCCCCCCGGTTTCCGTGAACACTTGAGGATCCTGGCGTTCTGCCGTTAATTGTTGTCGACCACCGCTATTGCGTCCTTCTTCGCCTGATGCATACCCATTACGACAACCTCAAGGTTTCTCGCGATGCCCCGCCCGAAGTCATCCGGGCCGCATACAAGTCGCTCAGCCAGAAGTACCATCCGGACCGGCATGCGGACAGCGAGCAGGCCAACCGCATCATGCGGCTGCTCAACGTGGCCTATGAGGTCCTGAGCGACCCGGTCAGGCGCGCCGAGCACGACCAGTGGATTGCAGTGCAGGAAAAGCTGGAAGCCGAGCAGAAACGGCGGCAGGCGCAACGGGCGGCACAGGCCGCGCAAGCTGCGAGAGCCCAGCCGCGCTCCGCGCGCCCAGCCCAGGCCGCACCGGCAAGACCGGCCAGCCCGACGCAGCCGCAGCCCGATGCGGGTCGCCCCGGCCACCCGGAGCGCGCGGCGCGACCCGAGAAGCCTGGCAAAACCGCACGCGACAGCGGCGGCCCGGCCGCGCCGCTGGCCAGGAAATGGTCGTTCCTGCTTTATGCCGCCATCGGCGCAGCCATTGTGGTGCTGATGGGCGAATGGACATCCCCGGACCAGCCCAACGTGGACAAGCGCGGCCCTGAACTCGTGCGGCCTGCGTTGGCGGCGCAAGCGGCGGCGTCCATCCCTGCCACGCTGGTGCGCGATGTGCGGTACACACGCCCGAGCCTGACGCCACGCGGCCTGCCGTGGCCGGCGGATTCCGGCTATCTGCCGGGCTACCCGGTGCTGAACACCAGCGGGCTGTCGATGCTGACCGTCGACAATTCGCGCAGCCGCTCCGATGTCCTGCTCAAGCTTGTGGCAGTCAATGGCGGCACGCCCGTTCCGGTCCGCACCAGCTTTGTCCGCAGCGGGTCATCGTTCACGATGGACGCGATTGCACCCGGCAGCTATGACGTGCGGTACCAGAGCCTGGACACCGGCGAGATCTACCGTTCGGAACGCTTTGTGTTCGAGGAACTCAAGGAGGCGGGCGGCACCAGCGCCGGACGCAACATCCTCACGCTCTGCACGGTGCCCGGCAAATCGCGATCGGTCACCATTACCGAACGCGAATTCCCATAAGAAAAACGCCGCCATGAAGGCGGCGTTTGGTACAGGGGGCTTACTTCGCCTGGCTGGCGGCGGGCGGCGTATAGGGCTTCGGCTTCGGGGCCGGGGGCGGCACCGCGCCGTAGAGTTTCTGCCAGCGCGCTTTCAGGCCATTGGCAATTTCCTGCTGGTTGTACTGCTCGGCAAAGTCGATCACGGTCATGCCTTGCTGGTTCTTCAGCCGCATGTCGGCGCCTTCGTCGAGCAGCAGCTTGACCGTGTCGATATGCCCGCCACGCGCGGCCATCATCAGCGGCGTGGTACCGTTCGGGCTCTCCGCGTCAATATAGGCGGCGTGGTCGACCAGGTATTTGACGATATCGTTGTGGCCGTTGGTGGCCGCATAGTGCAGCGGGGCCCAGCCCTTCTTGTTGACCTCGGCCTCCTCGCCGTCGACCATCAGCTTGACCATGTCCAGCTCACCTTGCAGGCTGGCCATCATCAGCGCGTTCTCGCCGGCAGGGTTGGTCTTGTCGAGGTCGATGTTCTTTGCCTTGATCAGCGCCGTTGCGACCTTGGTCGATTTCTCGCGCAGGGCCACCACCAGCATCGGATCGCCGCGACGGTCGACCAGATTCGGATCGATGCCCTTCGCCAGCAGCTTCTGGGCCGTATTGGCATCGTCGAATTCGACGGCCTTGCGCATGTCGTCGGCCGGCGCGGCCACGCTTGCGCAGGCCGCACAGATCAGGGCTGTTGCCGCAACCAGTCGTCGAATATTCATGTCAAGCATTAGCATTCCTGTCTATGTGCTTGAACAAACGGAAGAAATTGTCCGTCGTCTGTTCAGCGATGGTCTCCACGGGCACGCCGCGCAGCTTGGCAATGAACTCGCCCACATGGCGAACCCAGGCCGGTTCGTTGGTCTTGCCGCGGTACGGTACCGGCGCCAGGTACGGCGAGTCGGTCTCGATCAGCATGCGGTCGAGCGGCACCTTCTTTGCGGTTTCCTGCAGGTCGGCGGCGCTCTTGAACGTGACGATGCCCGAGAACGAGATATGGAAGCCCTCGTCCAGCGCCTGCCGGGCGATATCCCACGTCTCGGTAAAGCAATGCATGACGCCACCCGCCTCGCGCGCGCTCTCTTCGCGCATCAGGCGCAGCGTGTCGTCTGCGGACGAACGCGTATGGATGATCAGCGGCTTGCCCGTCTGGCGCGCGGCGCGGATATGCGTGCGGAACCGCTCGCGCTGCCACTCCATATCGCCAATGCTGCGGCCGTTCAGGCGGTAGTAGTCGAGACCGGTTTCGCCGGTGCCAACCACACGCGGATGGGCTGAAAGCGTAACCAGACGCTCGAGCGTCGGCTCTTCCGCGCCTTCCTCATAATCTGGGTGCACGCCGACCGACGCGTACAGGTTCGGATGCTGCTCGGCCAGCGCCAGCACACGCGGGAAGTCTTCCAGCGTCACCGAGATGCAAAGCGCGTGCGAGACCTGGTTGGCCCGCATGTTCTCAAGCAACTGCGGCAGCCGCTCGGCCAGTTCAGGGAAATCGATATGGCAATGTGAATCAACAAACATGGGGGAATCTCAGTCCAGCCAGCGTCCGAGGATCACCACACGCACGCGTGAAACCATAAAAACTCATATATAACAATTGGTTGCGAAGCAAACTTCGCGCAAAATCCGAAGCAATTACAGGGTCTGGGTCGGCCGCCCCGATTCAATGGCCTTGCCCAGAATCTCTTCCACGGCACGCTTCAGCATGCGGCCGTTGTCGTCATCAGGCAGATGCACGCCCACGCCTGGCGTCTTCATCGGCGTACCGGCTGGCGTGATCCATGCCACGGTGCCCTGCACCTGGTACTTCTGCGGGCGATCCAGCAGCGAAAGCACCAGGAACACCTGCTCGCCGAGCCGGAACGGCCGGTTCGACGGCACGAAGATGCCACCGCGAGCCAGAAACGGCATGTAGGCCGCATACAGCCCGGCCTGATCCTTGATCGACAGTGACAGCACGTTTGGACGCTGCGGCACGCCGCCCGTGGCCGGATTGCCAACACCGGCGGGCGCGACGGCAGGTCGCGTCGGCGCAACCATGGATGGTGCATTCATGTTTGACCCCTGTTTGCAACATTGCCCGCTTTGTACGGGCTATTGGAAATATGCGTGGTTCGACTTTTACCACGTGTGCGGACTGATTCCTACCGTCTAGCGGAACAATTGCCGGTAATCGAGGAAAACCGACTCCATGACGAGGCGCGCAGCCAACGGATGGTTCTCGTTGCGGCGAAGTCCGACCAGTCTTGCGGCAAACGCCTGCAACCGATGCGCATTGGTGGCACCGGCACAGCGGGCCAGCGCCGCCTGCTCCTTCGGGAAGTAGCGCGCCGTGCCAGTCCCGACGCACAGCGCGAGCAGATCGTAGGTCCAGCGCTGGAGGATGCCAAGCACGGGCGGCACGGGCAGCTTCTGCACGTGCTCAGCCGCGGCCAGCGCGTCGAATGCGGCGGCGCTGCCTAACTGGCCGACCAGCCAGCGCTGCAGCGGCTGCTCTTCGGCCTCGGCCGCGTGCAACGCCGTCAGCGGCGCCCCTCCAGCCAGCGCCAGTTGCGCCTCGACATCTGCAACGCCCTGGCTGCGCAGCCATTCAAGCGCGGCCGTGGGCGTGGGCCGCGTGACCGAAAACTGCCGGCAACGCGACAGGATCGTCGGCAGCACACGGTCGATCCGGTCCGTCACCAGCAGGAACACCGTCGACGGCGGCGGCTCCTCCAGCGTCTTCAGCAGTGCGTTGGCGCCTTCGGTCTGGAGTGCATCGAGCGGATAGACCACCACCACGCGCAAACCGGCGCGGTGCGTACCAACGCCCACGGTCTCGATCAGCGCGCGCACCTGCTCCATGCGGATGATCTTGCTGGGCGCCTTTTTCTTGCCGCTGCCTTCGCCATCGGACTCGGCGTCCCCGCCGGCCCCGGCTTCCAGCGCCTCGGGCCGCACCACCGAGAAATCAGGATGGTTGCCCTGGGCGAACCAGTGGCACGCGCTGCAGGCATTGCAGGGCTGGCTATCGGCAAGCGGCGTCTCGCACAGCAAGCCTTGCGCGAAATGGAGCGCAAGATCGCGCTTGCCAATGCCTTGCTGGCCGTGCAACAGCAGCGCATGCGGCAACCGGTCGCGCAGCGCGGCCAGTTGTTGCCAATCATTTCGTTGCCAGGGATAAAGCATGCTGTTTCAAGGGGTTAGCGCGGTGATCTCATGTATTGTCGGCACCTATTGGGCCGACATCACACCGCCGATATACATATCGAAAATCAGAGACTTGCGAGGATTTTCTCAAGCGTCACACGAATTTCGTCGATCGATCGCGTGGCATCGATCACGCGGAAGCGGTCAGGCGCCTCCGCCGCTCGGCGCAGGTATTCGGCGCGCGTGCGCTCGAAGAACGCACGGGACTCGGCCTCGAACTTGTCCGGCTCACGGGCACTGGCCAGCCGCGCGCTGGCGGTTTCCAGCGGCACATCGAACAACAGCGTCAGGTCGGGCTGAAGACCGCCCTGCACCCACTGCTCAAGCGCACCGAGCTTTTCCAGCGCCAGACCGCGCCCGCCGCCCTGGTAGGCAAACGTGGCATCGGTGAAACGATCGGAAATTACCCAGTCGCCACGTGAAAGCGCGGGCTCGATGACCTCGGCGATATGCTCGCGGCGTGCCGCGAACATCAGCAGCGCCTCGGTTTCAAGGTGCATCGTGCGGTGCAACAGCAGTTGCCGCAGGTCCTCGCCCAGCGGCGTGCCACCGGGCTCCCGGGTGGTCACGACATTGGCACGCGCGCGCAGGCGCTCGGCCACCCACTCGATATGGGTGCTCTTGCCCGCGCCATCGATGCCCTCGAAGGTAATGAATTTTCCGCGCATGAATTTAAGGTTTGCCGCGCTGGTACTTGTCGACCGCGCGATTGTGTTCGGGTAGCGAATTGGAGAAATAGCTGCTGCCGTCGCCGCGCGCCACGAAATACAGCGCATCGGACGGCGCCGGCGCCGTGGCCGCGGCCAGCGACGCCAGGCTCGGCAGCGCGATGGGCGTGGGCGGCAGGCCGGTGCGGGTGTACGTATTGTAAGGGGTGTCCGTCAGCAGATCGCGCTTGCGCAGGTTGCCGTCGAACTGCTCGCCCAGGCCGTAGATCACCGTGGGATCGGTCTGCAGCATCATGTTCTTGCGCAGCCGGTTCACGAACACGGCCGCGATCATTGGCCGCTCGGCAGCCTGGCCGGTTTCCTTTTCGACGATCGACGCCATCACCAGCGCCTCATACGGGGTCTTGTACGGCAGGTCCGCGGCGCGTGAATTCCAGGCGTCGTTCAGCCGTTTCTGCATCGCGCGATACGCGTGCTTGTATAGCTCGATATCGCTGCTGCCGCGTGCAAACAGGTAGGTATCGGGGAAGAACAGCCCTTCGGGCGCGGGCTCGGGGGCACCGATTGCGTGCATCAGGTCTGCATCGGACATGCCCTGCGTGTCGTGCTTGAGCGCCGGGCTGGCGTCCACCGCCGCGCGCATCTTGCGGAACTCCCAGCCTTCGATGACGGTGACGACGTAGTGCGTGACCTCGCCCTTGGCCATTTTTTCGATCACGTCGAGCGGCGTGGCGCCGGTCTCGAACTGGTAGCCGCCAGCCTTCAGGTCGGGGCCATGGCCGGTGATGCGCACGAGCAACTGGAACAGGCGCGGGTCCATGCCTATGCCGCCGCGCTGGATCTGGCGGCCGACGCTCATCACGCCGGAATTCGGCTTGATGACGACTTCGATCGGGGATGAGGCCAGGCCAAGCGGCTGATGCGCCCACCAGGCAAAGGCGCCGGCCACGGCCATGGCAAAGACCGCGAGAACACCGACCAGACGCAGGAACAGACGTTTCATGTAGTGATGGCAAAGGCCGGCCGCCATGCCCCCGCCGGCGGGTCGGGTTCATATTGGCGGCCGGCCGGAATGGCGACAGGCCCATATAATACCGGGAGCCTTGTGCCCGATGTGTCACCGCAAGTTACGGCGGTGCCACGGCACACGGCACCTCCCCCTATTTATTACGCCATTCAGGACCGTTTGCATGTCCGCCACCGAATTTACGCCCCTCGCCAACAGCCTTGAATCCCTGCGCAGCACCGGCATCGTGACCATGCCCGCCGGGCTCGGCCTGATCCGCGTGGCCGGCGACGATGCCGCCACCTTCCTGCACAGCCAGTTCACCAACGCTGTCGAGGACCTCTCCGCCGATACTGCCCGCCTGGCTGGCTATTGCTCGCCCAAGGGCCGCCTGATGGCCAGCTTCCTGATGTGGCGCGACGCCGACGGCATCGTGCTGCAACTGTCGGCCGAGATCCAGCCGCCTATCCAGAAGCGCCTGACGATGTTCGTGCTGCGCGCCAAGGCGAAGCTGTCGGACCTGTCCGCCACGCACCGTATCGTTGGCGTGGCCGGCGCCGGTGCCGAGGCCGCGCTGAAACAGGCTGGCCTGCCCGCACCGCAGGGCCCGATGGCCACAGCCACGGCAGATGGCGTTACCGTGATCCGCCTGGCCGATGCCGAAGGCGAGCCGCGCTGGCAGATTGCCGCGCCGGCCGACCGGATCGCGTCGCTGGAGCAATCGCTGGGCGCCACGCTGGCCGCCGCAGCCCCCGCCTTCTGGGACTGGCTCGATATCGCTTCAGGCATTCCGCGTATTGCGGCCGCCACGCAGGAGCAGTTCGTGCCGCAGATGATCAATTTCGAACTGATTGGCGGCGTCAACTTCCGCAAGGGCTGCTACCCGGGCCAGGAGGTGGTGGCACGCAGCCAGTACCGTGGCACGCTCAAGCGCCGTATGTGGCGCGTGCATGGCGAAGGCGACGTACCCGCCGCCGCTGCCGAGATCTTCCGTCCCGAAGATCCGGAGCAGCCGTGCGGCATGCTGGTCAACGTCGCACCGGCGCCGCAGGGCGGCTGGGACGGCCTGGCCGAACTGAAGATCGATGCCGCCGCGGGCGCGCTGCATCTCGGCGCGGCCACTGGGCCGGCAGTGTCCACGCGTGCGCTGCCGTACGAAGTGCTGCTGCCGAACGAGGCCGAAGCGGCTGGCTGACAGACACCGGAGGGGCGTCATGAGCGATCATCTCTATGTCTATTTCAAGGTGCCTGACGACAGGGCTGCCGAAGCCCTGCCGCACTGGCATCGCTGGATGGAAACGGTCGCCGAGGCGACCGGGATTGGTGGTACGCTGATGCGCAGGCCGGAAACCCGCGCCGGCCTGCAGACGTGGATGGAGTGTTACGCCGATGTCCCACCGGCGTTCGACGCCACGCTGGACGGCCTCTGGCGCCAGAGCGGGTTGACGCAATGGATCAGCGGCGACCGCATGAGCGAGCGTTTCGTAGATCTGGACGTGCTCTAGCCCACGGCCGAAGCAGTAAAGGAAGGAATATGTGCTTGATTCTGGTGGCCTGGCAATCTCACCCGGACTATGCCCTGGTGGTTGCTGGCAACCGCGACGAATTCTATGTCCGCCCTGCGGCGGCCGCGCACTGGTGGCAGGATGCCCCCGAGGTGCTGGGCGGCCGCGACCTGGCGGAGGTGATCGGCGATGCCGGCACCTGGATGGGAATTGCCGGCGCCAATGTCCAGCATGGACAGCATGCGCAGCCCGGGCAGCAAGGCCTGGAAGGCGCACGCTTTGCCGCGCTGACCAACTATCGCGCCCCGTCCGAAAAGCGTACCGATGCCCGCTCGCGCGGCGAACTCGTGGCGCATTTCCTGCGTGGCGACCAGTCGCCGCATGACTACCTGCACGATCTTGCCAGCGATCACGGCGCCTACAACGGCTTCAACCTGCTGACCAGCGACCTGCACGACCTCTGGTGGTACAGCAACCGCTCGAAATCGCGTCAGCCGCAGCGGCTCAAACCCGGGCTCTACGGCCTGTCCAATGCGCTGCTGGATACCCCGTGGCCCAAGGTCCGCAGCCGCGTGGGTGCGATGTGCGAAGTGCTGGCGGCTGATCGTGGCCAGGTTGGATCGAATGTCGAGCCCTACCTGCAGCTACTGGCCGACGAGCGCCAGGCCCCTGACTGGGAACTGCCGAGCACGGGCGTGGCGCCCGAATGGGAAAAGCTGCTGTCGTCGGCGTTCATCCGCTCGCCAAACTACGGCACGCGCGCCAGCACCGTGTTGAGGGTGCGGCATGATGGCCGCTTCGATTTCGTCGAACGGAGCTTCGACGCAGACGGTCAGAGCGGCGAAGTGTCCTATCGCGGCCAGCTCAATGTGGCGCGCGATACTGGAACAGTTCCCGCGCCACGCTGAGAGCCCCTGAGGCCTGCGTCCAGCAGGTGCCGATCAGACGATCCGCTTGCGCATCTCGATATGCGGTATCCCGGCCTCCTCGAATTCGTCCCCCACCTGCTCGAATCCCACGCGCGCGTAGAACGGCGCCGCGTGGGTCTGCGCGTTGAGGATCAGTTCGGGGTAGCGGAGTTCGGCCGCCTTGGCCATCAGCGCGTCAAGCACCTTCGCCCCCATGCCCGTGCCGCGTGCCGACTTGAGCACCGCCATGCGGCCGATATGGCCGTCCGGCAGCAAGCGGCCCGTCGCCACCGGCGTGCCGTCTTCGGCGAACGCCAGCGCGTGCCAGCTTGGCGCGTCCATCTCATCCCATTCCAGTTCCACCGGCACGCCCTGCTCCTCGACGAATACGGTGTAGCGGATTGCACGGGCGCGCTCGCGGGCTTCTTCCCAGGCGCAGACGAGAACGGAGGCGGACATGATGCGGGCCGATGAAAGTCTGAGGAAGGCGAGATCATACGCCTTCCGGCATCCATATCGGACGGCAGCGGCGCGATTATCGGCCGTTCGTTGAGGCGCCTTAGGGATTCC
The DNA here is from genome assembly GCF_000292345.1 of Cupriavidus sp. BIS7. Classification (GTDB taxonomy): domain Bacteria; phylum Pseudomonadota; class Gammaproteobacteria; order Burkholderiales; family Burkholderiaceae; genus Cupriavidus. The sequence continues at coordinate 10,434 of NZ_ALOU01000097.1, read as the reverse complement.
CCTTGTCGGCATCTTCCGCCACACTTGTATGATGACTTGAATACCTCGCCAGGCGACCCTCCGTTGACCCAATCCCAGCGTCCACTGCTCGGTTGTATTGCCGATGACTTCACCGGCGCCACCGACCTCGCCAATACGCTCGTGCGGCAAGGCATGCGCACGGTGCAGACGATTGGCGTGCCTGGCGCCCCGGTGGAGGCAGACGCGCTTGTGGTCGCGCTGAAATCGCGCACCATTCCCGCCGCCGATGCCGTCAGGCAGTCGCTGGCGGCACTGCGCTGGCTCCGCGACCAGGGGTGTCACCAGATTGTGTTCAAGTACCGATCGACATTCGATTCGACCGATGCCGGCAATATCGGCCCGGTCGCCGACGCGTTGCTCCAGGCGCTCGGCAGTGACTTCACGATCGCCTGCCCGGCCTTCCCCGAGAACGGCCGCACGGTTTTTCGCGGTCACCTGTTCGTGGCGGACGCGCTGCTCAATGAATCCGGCATGGAGCATCATCCGCTGACGCCGATGACGGACGCCAACCTCGTGCGCGTGCTTCAGCGCCAGAGCCAGTCGAAGGTCGGGCTGCTGCGCTACGACGTGGTCGCCAACGGTGCCGAGGCCGTGCGCGCCCGCATCGACGTGCTGCGCAAAGAAGGTGTGCAACTGGCGATTGCCGATGCGATCTCCGACGCCGACCTTCTCACGCTGGGGCAGGCTTGCGCCACGCTTCCGCTGATTACAGGCGCGTCCGGCATTGCGCTTGGCCTGCCCGAGAATTTCCGCCGCGCCGGATTGCTGCCGGTGCGTACCAATGCCGCCGAGCTTCCTGCCGTCAACGGACCTGGTGTCGTGCTGGCCGGCAGCGTATCGCGCGCCACGAACGACCAGGTCGCGTACTGGATCGCCAGCAAGCGTCCGGCCATACGGATCGACCCACTGCGCCTGGCGCGTGGCGAAGCCGTGGTGGACGAAGCGCTGGCCTTCGCACGCGCGCACGACGAGCCGGTGCTGATCTACGCCACAGACCAGCCGGAAGTGGTCAAGGCCGTGCAGGCCGAGCTTGGCGTGGTCCGTGCGGGCACGCTTGTCGAACACGCGCTGGCATGCGTCGCGGCCAGCCTCAAGGCTCGCGGCACGCGGCGCTTTGTGGTGGCGGGCGGAGAAACTTCGGGTGCCGTGGTGCAGGCGCTGGGGGTGGGCGCGCTGCGTATTGGCAGGCAGGTCGCCCCGGGCGTGCCGGTCACGGTGACACTGGACGATGAGCCGCTCGCGCTGGCGCTGAAGTCCGGAAACTTCGGTGGCGAAAATTTCTTCGAGGCCGCGCTGCAACAGCTTGGCGGCGCGCGATAGGCCAGGCCGCCGCTGAGCACGAGAACTGCGAGAACTACGAGAACTTCACGAACATTCAGTAGAAGGAGACCCTGAAATGCCGCGCTTTGCCGCGAACCTTTCGATGATGTACACGGAGCACGACTTCCTGGACCGCTTTGCCGCCGCGGCAAGCGATGGGTTCCGGGCCGTGGAGTACCTGTTTCCGTACGACCACCCGGCCACTGAGATCCGCAAGCGGCTCGACGACAACGGGCTGACGCAGGCGCTGTTCAATGCGCCGCCGGGAGACTGGGGCGCTGGCGACCGTGGCACTGCCGCCCTGCCCGGCCGCGAGGCCGAGTTCCGCGGCGGCTTTGCCCGCGCGCTGGAATACGCGGCCGTGCTGGGCAATGACCGCGTGCACGTGATGGCCGGTATCGTGCCGGCAAATGCGGACCGTGCCCGCTGCCGCGCCGTCTACCTCGAAAACCTGGCCTACGCGGCCGCTTCCGCTGCGGCACATGGCATCACGGTGCTGATCGAGCCGATCAACACGCGCGACATGCCGGGCTATTTCCTGAACCTGCAGTCCGACGGCCACACGATCTGCCGGCAGGTTGGCGCGGCCAACCTCAAGGTGCAGTTCGACTGCTACCACTGCCAGATCATGGAGGGCGACCTCGCCGTCAAGCTCAAGCGCGATTTCGGCGGCATCGGCCATATCCAGATCGCCGGCGTGCCGGAGCGCCACGAACCCGATATCGGCGAGCTGAACTACCCGTATCTGTTCGACGTAATCGACGAGCTTGGCTATTCGGGCTGGATCGGCTGCGAATACCGCCCGCGCGGCGGCACGTCGGCGGGGCTTGGCTGGATCAAGGGCTACCTGGGCCGATAACGGTGAGTCGGCTGCTTATGCAGCCGGTTTCACCACCTCCCACGCGTCGATCTGATCGCGCACCTGGGCCGGGATCGGCGCAGATTTCTGCGTCTGCGGATCGGCGCACACGTAGACGATCTCCCCGGTAATCAGGTGCTCGTCGCCACGGTACATCTCCACGCGGAACAGCATGCTCGACTTGCCGAGCCGCGCCATGCGGCCGCGAATGTCGAGTACGTCGTCGAAGCGCGCCGACGCGTGATATTCAAGCGTGGACTTGACCACGAAGATGTCCACGCCGTGAGCGTGCAGCACGTCCTCGGGATAGCGAATGCCGACCGCGCGCCAGTACTCGGTCACGCAGATATCGCAATAGGTCAGGTAGTGGGCATTGAAGACGATCGATTGCGGATCGACCTCGGCCCAGCGCACGCGCAGCGGCATGCTGTGGCGAAAATCCTCTTTGGCCATCGGTTTGAAGCTCCTGATAAAACGGGGCGCCCATTCCGGGCACCCCACGGCCTGCTTACTGCCCCTTGGCCAAACCCAGCTTTTCGATGATCGCGCGCTCACGCTTGACCGTATCGGCGGCAAACGCCTGGTACTGGCTGCTGCTCATGTAGTACGGCTCCATGTCGAACTTGGCCAGCGATTCGCGATAGTTCGGCATTTCCATGGCCTGCTTGAACGCGTCATGCAGCTTCTGCACGATCTTCGGATCGGTGCCCTTGGGCGCCACCACGCCAAACGGCGAGGTTTGCACGATACCCATGCCGAGTTCCTTCAGCGTCGGCACGTTCGGGAACCGCGCCGAGCGCTTGTCGCCCCAGGTGGACAGCAGGCGCAGCTTGCCCGATTCCACGTACTGGGCCCACGCCGGCGTATCGGCCACCGACATCACGTGGCCGCCCAGCAGCGCCTGCATCGATTCCGAATTGCCCTTGTATGGGATATGCGAGAACTGCACGCCCTGGCGCATGGCCAGGTCTTCCATGGTCAGGTGCAACGTGGTCATGGAACCCGGCGAGCCATAGGTGAGCTTGCCCGGATTGGCCTTTGCGTAGGCGATGTAGTCCTGCATCGTCTTGATCGGCGAATCCACAGGTACGACCAGGCCGAACGAGTAGCCCGCCAGGTTGATCACATAGGTCAGGTCCTTGACCGGGTCCCAGTTGATCTTGGTGGTGTACGGCAGGCGGTACACCGGCATGGCCACCTGGGCCAGCGTATAGCCGTCGGGCGCGGTCGACTGCATCATCTGCGCGGGCAGCACGCCACCAGCGCCGGGCTTGTTCTCGACGATGACCGGCTGGCCAAGGATCTTCGATGCGTTCTCTGCCAGCACCCGGAACGGGATATCGGTGGAACCGCCGGCCGTGTAGCCGATGATCAGGCGGATCGGGCGCTGCGGGAACTTGTCCGCCTGGGCGTGTGCCGGCATGGCGGCGAACCCCGCCACGGCAGTAGCGGCGAGCAGGCTGGCGCGAGCGATGGCGCGGACGAGAAAGCGGCGGCGTTGCATGTTTTTATGTCTCCTTCTGCTGCAAGAATGCGCTGTTGCGATTGCGAATGCGATTGGGACTTCGACTTCGATTGAACCGTTGGACAGATGCGCGCCCGCCCCGCAATTCTGTGAGAGGGGTCGGACGATGGTCCGGAACGGCGCCGGACATTTCTACATATCAAAGGCCCCGCGCAGTGCGGCCACGGCGTCGGCATGCGCGCCGGCCACCGCACCAATAAAGCGCCCGAGCTTGAAAAAATCGTGAATCATGGTCGGGTAGTCCGCCAACTCCGCAGCCACGCCGGCCGCTTCGAGCTTTGCGGCATAGGCCACGCCCTCGTCATGGAGCGGATCGTAGCCGGCCACGGCAATCCAGGCCCGGCAGCAGCCTTGCACATCGGCGCCCTGCCCGCCACCGTCTAGCGGCGCAAAGCGCCAGTCGTCACGGCTCTCTTCGGTATCCAGGTATTGCGAGAAGAACCACTCGATCATCTCGGCGGTCAGCAGATAGCCCTCGGCAAGCTCACGGCGCGAAGCCGAATCCCGACGCGCGCTGGTGCCCGGATAAATCAGCATCTGCAGCACCGGGGCCAGCCCATGGTTCCTGGCCTCCACCGCGCAGGCCGCCGCCAGCGTCCCGCCGGCGCTGTCGCCACCGAGCGCGATACGTCCGGGGTCGGCGCCGATCCGCGCTGCTTCTTCGAAAACCCAGTGCAGCACATCGAATGCGTCATTGGCCGCAACCGGAAACTTCCAGTCGGGCCCCAGCCTGTAGTCGACGGACAGGACCAGGCATTCCGCCGCATTACAGAACATCCTGCACAGTGAGTCGTGTGAATTGATGCTGCCGACCGTAAACCCGCCACCATGGAAATAGACCAGCAGCGGCAGTGGATCGGCCCAGCTTGCTTCACGCGGCGCGTAGAGGCGCACGGGCACCGCATGGCCATCGCGCGCGGTCACGTAGAAGTCCTCGACCGCATGCACAGGGGCGGGAGGAAGGTCGAGAATCGGCGCGCTCTTCTCGTACGCAATCTTGGCGTCGATTGGGTCCATCGTGTGGATGGACGGCCGCCTGGCACGCGCGATCAGGTCGAGCAACTGGGCGACCTGGGGGTCCAACGGCTGCGCAGGCATGTACTGGAGTTCTAATTGTGAACGGTCGTTCGATTTCCGTATCATGCCAGCGATTCCACTGCGCTTCATTACGAAATAACCCTTGATCTCCACATCGCTGCGGCTTCTGCGCGATGATCGGCCAGATGCGCAAGTCGATTTCGCGGCCTATGCTTGAGGTCAGGCGCGAATCCATCGTCCGCCAGAACCAGGAGACACTATGACAGGCGAACACTTGCAGGTTGTGCACGGCGACATCACGCGGATGGAAGTCGATGCCATCGTCAATGCGGCCAACAGCGGTCTGCTGGGCGGCGGCGGCGTCGATGGTGCGATCCATGGCGCGGGCGGGCCGGCGATCATGGCTGCCTGCCGAGCGATTCGCGACACACAGGGCGGCTGTGCGACAGGCGAGGCCGTGATCACCACGGGCGGCCTGCTGCCTGCCCCGTATGTCATCCATGCCGTAGGCCCGGTATGGAAAGGCGGCAGCCAGAACGAAGATGCACTGCTGGCCAACGCATACCGGAACAGCATCCGGTTGGCGGGCGAGCACAACCTGCGCACGGTGGCATTCCCGAATATCAGCACGGGCATCTACGGCTTTCCGCGCGAGCGGGCCGTGGACATCGCGATTGCGGCCGTGCGGGATGCGCTGGCGAAGGCCCGCTCGATCGAACAGGTGACCTTCGTGTGCTTCGATGACGAGAACTATCGGCTGTATCGCGAACGGCTCACCTGAACCGGAGCCGCCCGCGTCTGCCATCTTTTAGGACGCGCCTGGGGTACCTGAGGCGCGTCTACGGCAACGCACTGCGAATCAGGTGATTCACACGTTCCGGCTGTTCGTGAATGACCCAGTGCGTGCCCTCGGGAATGCGCTCCAGCCGCATGTCGGGTACGAATTCCTCCAACCCGTTGACAAGCGACTTCGGCAAGGCCCGGTCGTTCTCGCCCCAGATGACCAGCGTAGGAACGCGCACGACGAATGCGGATGGATCAAGGCGCGAGATATCGGGCGCGGCCTCACCCGGCGTGGGCGGGTGCATTGGCGACGCGCGGTAGTAGTTGACGCTGCCCGTCAGTGGATGCGACCCGCCGTCACCCGGCTGAGACCATGCGGCGTGATACTTCTCGCGGGTTTCCCCCGCGAACCAGGCAGGCGTGACGGCTGCATCGCCAGTCAGCATTTTCTCGATCAACGCGAAGTCGTTGGCAGCCAGCGCCTGTTCCGACCCCGGCTTGCGCAGCCAGTTCATGTAGGCCGACGCCTGCTGCTGCGCGGGGTCACTGCTCAGCGCGCGCGCAAACACGTACGGGTGCGGCGAGTTGATGATGACGAAACGCTCGATCAGGTCGGGCATCTGCGCGGCCAGGTTCCAGCAGATGGCACCGCCCCAGTCGTGCGCCACGATCACGCAGCGCTCGTAGCCAAGCACGCGGATGAACTGCACCAGATCCTCGACCAGGTGCTTCGGCTTGTAGGCGTCAACCTCGGCCGGCTTGCTCGACAGATTGAAGCCGCGCAGGTCTGGCGCCACCGCGAAATGCGTCTGGCCGAACTCCGCAAGCTGGTTTTCCCACGCGAACCAGAACTCCGGGAAACCGTGCACGAACAGGATCAGCGGCCGGCCCTGCTCCCCGGCGCTCGCGTAGTGCAATCGCGTCCCGTTTGGCAGGTTGGCAAACTGCAAGTGGTGAATCACGGCTGGTGTGGTCATCATGGTCTCCTTCGCCATCTTCTCTCCTGTTCGTTCCCGTCCGTTCCTGTCCGTTCCTGTCCGTTCAAGCAGGAATGCGGCCCGCTCAGCCGCGCAACGCGGCAACCAGGGCGGCGCGCACTTCGCTCTTGTCACCGAACGGATCGCTCGGATTGCGCTGGCCGACGATGTCGTCCATGCGCCGGTGCACTGCCTCCAGCTGGTTCGGGTGGGAGTAGATATAGAAGCCTTCGTCTCGGATGGCATCGAACGTCAGCCGCGCCACATCCGCTGCGCTGACCTTGCCGGAGCTGACGGCCTTGTCGGACAGCGCCTGGGAGACCATCTGCGAGCGCGTGGGCGGCGCGTCGTTGGCCAGGCTGGCTGGCCGGTTACGTCCCGACTGGGTGATGCCGGTGGGCACGAAGTACGGGCACAGCACCGAGCAGCGTACCTGTTCGGTGACAAGGCCCAGATCCTGGTACAGCGTCTCGGTCAGCGCCACCACCGCATGCTTGGACACGTTGTACACGCCCATGGCCGGCGGACTGAGCAGGCCTGCCATCGACGCGGTGTTGACGATATGGCCCTGGTAGCCCGGGTCCTTGCGCGCGGCTTCCAGCATCAGCGGCGTGAAAATCCGGACCCCGTGAACCACGCCATACAGGTTGACGCCAAGCACCCAGTCCCAATCCTTCTCCGTGTTTTCCCAGAGCAGGCCGCCAGCGCCAACGCCTGCGTTGTTGAACAGCAGGTTGACCTCGCCAAACGCGGTCATCGCCGCATCGGCCAGCGCCTGGACCTGTTCCGCCTTCGATACGTCGGTCCGCAGCCCGATTACCTGGGTGCCCTGTGACTTGAATTCGGCCACCGTGCTGTCGAGCGCATCTTCCTGGACGTCCGCCAGCACCAGCTTCATGCCCAGCGACGCACCGATTCGCGCGAACTCCTTGCCGAATCCCGAAGCGCCGCCGGTAATCACTGCTACCTTGTTTTCGAACTGCTTCATGTTGTCTCCCTCCGCTTATTAGTAGGCCTGCTCTGCGGCCTGTACGTGATAGTTCTGTCTCGGGAAATGCACGTTGACGGCACCCGCGCGCGGGTCTTGCCGCCGTATCGTCACCACATGCTCGGTCAGCGTCATCAGCACGCCGGCCACAGGGTCCTTTGCGTAGTCGGTTGGGGTCACCGTAACCGCGTCGCCAGCAGAGAAGCCGCTGCCGGGCAGGATCGTCGTATCGTGCGGAAGCGGGTCGTTGCCATACGCTTCGGTCAGCGCATCTTCCGCCGGTATCACACGCAGCTTGCCGTGCCCGTACAACTGCATGCGCGCAAACAACGCCTGCACCAGCGGATAGGCGTCAAGAATCGCGGCCAGCGCCGTGGCGCGGCGAATGAACCAGATGTTGTGAAACAACGAGAAATCGGCGATCGACAGATCCGGGCCTGCCACATGCTGAACACCCGCCGCGAACTGCTGCTGCAGGCGGCCGAACGTCTCATGCAGCAGCGCGGCCGCTTCGGCCTGCGGCATGCGCAGCGCATTGGTCTCCCCGCGCATGGCGATCCGGTCTGCGATAAACGCCTGGATCTGGGCCGGGGTCAGATGCGCCAGCATGGTTTGCGCGCCGGCCGGCTGCATCGTATAGGTGACCGATGCCGTGAACAGTGCGCTGTCCAGCCATGCCGCCATGGCGCGCGATGATGCCGCCTGGCTGGCTGGATACAACGTCGGATTCGGGGCCAGCCGGTCCAGCACCTCGCTGATCAATGCCGTATCGCAGTAGATATCGCTGCCGATCTGCATGACTGGCGTGCGCCGGTAGCCGCCAGTCAACGCAACAAGGTCCGGCTTGGGCAGTATCGGCGGGATCTCCACCGCGCACCAGGACAGCCCCTTGGCACCCATCAAAAGGCGAACCTTCTCCGAGAATGGCGACGTCGCGTACTGATGAATAATGATTTCTGCCATGCGCGCCTCCCCGGGATCAGTCGAGCAGGTCCGGCTGCTCCTTCACGATTCGCGCGTACAGCGGCTGAAACTGGAACCAGCCAGCCTGCGCGGTACCCACGATCGAATACGCCTGGCGTGCCGCGGCATCGCTGATCGCCTTCGGGGCCTGGCCGGTGTGCGCAGCAGCGGCTTCGGCCAGCAGTTGCACCTGACAGGACCGCTCCATCGTGATGAACCACCACGCGGCCTCGTCCACGGTCTTGCCGACGGTCAGCAGGCCATGGTTCTGCAGGATCGCCGCCTTGTTGTCGCCGAGCGCGTTGGCGATGCGCTGGCCTTCATCGAGTTCGACCACCACGCCGCCAAAGTCGTCGTAGAGCGCATGGTCGTCATAGAACGCGCAGACATCCTGCGTCAGCGGATCGAGCTTGCGGCCGAGCGTGGACCACGCGCGGCCATGGGTGCTATGCGAATGGGCGGCGGCTACGGCATCGGAGCGGGTCTGATGCACGCGCGAGTGAATTGCGAACGCGGCGGCATTGACCGGGTATTCGCCTTCCACGACGTTGCCGTGGTGATCGCAGCGAATCAGGTTCGACACCTTGACCTGGCTGAAATGCACACCGAACGGGTTGACCCAGAACGTGTCTGTGAATTCGGGGTCGCGTGCCGTGATGTGGCCGGCCACGCCTTCATCGAAACCGAACTTGGAGAACAGCCGGAACGCCGCAGCGAGCCGCTGCTTCCGATGCAGGCGCTCCAGCGCCGGCGTATCGAACTGCGGCGGGCGCGGCAGGTTGCGATAGCGGGCCTTGACCTCTTCAGAGAGGCCGGCACCGATTTCGTCATTGGTTTGCGGGGCGTTCATGGCTGTCTCCTGTTTCTCTTATTTGGAATGCGGCTCAGACCAGCTTCACAAGCTGCTTGCCGAAGTTCTTGCCCTTCAGCAGGCCCATGAACGCCTCCGGCGCACTGGCCAGCCCCTCGGCAATGCTCTCGCGGAACTTGAGCTTGCCCTGCGCGACGTACTTGCCCAGTTCACCAAGCGCCTGCGGCCACAGTTCCATATGCTCGGACACGATGAAGCCTTCGATCTTGCAGCGCGAAACCAGGATCGCTCGCGGGTTGCGGATCGGCATGTCCTGGCCGTCATAGCCTGCGATCAGGCCGCAGACCGCGATGCGCGCGAACGGGTTCAGGCGCGACAGCACGACGTCGAGGATATCCCCGCCGACGTTCTCGAAATAGCCGTCGATGCCCTTCGGCGTCACGGCCTTGAGCATCGCATACAGTTCCTTGGCATCCTTGGCGGCCTTGTAGTCCACGCAGGCATCGAAACCGAGTTCGTTGGTCACGTAGTCGCACTTGTCCTTGCCGCCAGCCACGCCCACCACGTAGCAACCTGCCAGCTTGGCCAGCTGACCCACCACGCTGCCGACCGCGCCCGACGCGGCGCTGACAACGATGGTTTCACCGGCCTTCGGCGCGATGATCTTGTTCAGGCCGTACCAGGCCGTGACGCCGGGCATGCCCACCGAGCCCAGATAGGCGGACAGCGGGATGTGCGTGGTATCGACCCTCTGCATCATGCCGCCGTCGCTGACGCCAAGCTCCTGCCAGCCGAACATGCCGACGACCTTGTCGCCGACGTTCCACTTCGGGTTCTTGCTGGCGATGACCTCACCGACGGTACCGCCAATCATCACCTCGCCCAGCGGCTGCGGATCGGCGTATGACTTGCTCTCGCTCATGCGGCCGCGCATGTACGGGTCCAGCGACAGGTAATGGTTGCGTACCAGCACCTGGCCATCGGCGAGTTCCGGCACGGGTACTTCCTCGAGGCGGAAGTTGTCCGGGGTTACCGCTGCCTCGGGACGCGAGGCCAGGACGATGCGCTTGTAGGTTTGCTTCGACATATTCGGATCCTTCACTCGTTACAGGTAGACGTGTTGGGGTATTGGCGCGGCGGGATCAGCCG
>NZ_ALOU01000096.1 GCF_000292345.1 Cupriavidus sp. BIS7 | reverse complement strand
GAGGGGAGACCACCATCGGTGGCCCTACCTCAAACCTTCTTCTTCTCCCCGATCCGGCTTTCCTTGCCCGCCAGCAGCTTTGCGATATTGGCGCGGTGGCGTGCGATCAGCAGCACGCTGATCACGAAGATCGCGCCGGCCATGATGTCCACGCCGTTCATCAGCACGTAGAAGAACGGGGCGAAGATCGCCGAGATCAGTGCGGCCAGCGACGAATACCGGAAGAAGAACGCGATGATCAGCCACGTCGCCAGCGTGCCGGCCCCGAGGATCGGATCGATTGCCAACAGGATGCCGGCCGCCGTGGCCACGCCCTTGCCACCGGCGAAGCGGTGGAATATCGGGAACAGGTGACCCAGGAACACGGCCAGCGACACCATGGCGATGCCGGTTTCGTCCACGCCGTATGCTGGCCCGAAATGCTTGGCCAGCAGCACCGCAACCACGCCCTTCAGCGCGTCGCCCAGCAGTGTCAGGATGGCCGCCTTCTTGCTGCCGGTACGCAGCACGTTCGTGGCCCCGGGGTTGCCGGAACCGTAGCTGTGCGGATCGGGCAGGCCCATGAACTTGCTGACCACGACGGCGAATGACACCGATCCGATCAGGTAGGCGATAGCGGCGAATAGCAGGTTGACCATTTGTGTGGGGATGAGACAGGGAATTTCGGGCTGGCGCGATTGTAGCGCGGCGCTGGGTTGGCAGACCCCGTGACTTCCCCAATACCGGCAAGTCAGTCAGGCAGCGCGCATTCCACCGGTTTCGCCCCGAGCAGCTCGGTCAGTACCGCTGGTGCAATGCTGACCAGGTAGCCACGCCGGCCGCCGTTGATGTAGATCGTGTCGAGCGCCAGCACGGATGCCTCGACAAAGACCGGTATCTTTTTCTTCGTGCCAAATGGCGATGTGCCGCCGACCATGTAGCCGCTATGGCGCTGGGCCACTTCGGGCTTGCATGGCTGCACGCTCTTGCAGCCGATCTGCCGCGCCAGGTTCTTGGTGGAGACCGAGCAGTCACCGTGCATCAGCACGATCAGCGGCTTGGCGGCCTCGTCCTCCATCACCAGCGTCTTGACCACGGCATGCTCGGGCACGCCTAGCTGGCGCGAAGATTCGCCCGTGCCGCCATGGTCGACATAGTCATAGGTGTGTTCGCCGAACGTGACGCCCTGCTTGCGCAGCATCTGCGTGGCGGGCGTTTCGGAGACGTGTTTGTTCTTGCTCATGTCAGTCGGTGGCCGCGCCTGTCAGCCGCGCGGATGGTGATGCAGGTGCAGCTCGCGCAGGCGCTCGCGCGCCACGTGCGTGTAGATCTGCGTGGTGGAGATATCGGCATGGCCCAGCAGCAGCTGCACAACGCGCAGGTCTGCGCCGTGGTTGAGCAGGTGCGTGGCAAACGCATGCCGCAGTGTGTGCGGCGACAGCGGGGCGTGGATGCCCGCGTCGCGTGCGTGCTTCTTGATCAGGTGCCAGAACGTCTGGCGTGTCATGCCCTCGCCGCGTTGCGTGACGAACAGTTCATCGCAGACGCGGCCGGCCAACAGTGCAGGGCGCCCATCGGACAGGTAGCGGCGCAGCCAGTCGCTTGCCTGCGCGCCGAACGGCACGAGCCGTTCCTTGTTACCCTTGCCGCCGACCACGCGCGCCACGCCTTCGTTGAGGCCTACCTCGATCGTCTTCATGTTCGTCAGCTCGGATACGCGCAGCCCGCTCGCGTACATCAGTTCGAGCATCGTGCGGTCGCGCAGTCCCAGCGGCGTTTCGGTGTCGGGGGCTTCAAGCAGCGCCACGACCTGTGCCTCGGAGAGCGTCTTCGGAAAGCGTGGCGGCTGCTTGGCGGGGCGTAGCAGCAGGCAGGGATCGGCCTCGATCATGTGCTCGCGCAGTGCCCACTGGTAGAAGCGGCGGAAAACGGTCAGGCGGCGATTGGCCGACGAGGCGCGCGTCTCCGGGTGGCGCGCGGCGAAGTAGCCAGACAGGGCGTTGTCATCCACGCCAAGCAGCGCGCACGTCTCGCTTTCGTGCAGCCAGCGCGTCAGCAGTGCAAGGTCGCGGCGATAGGCGTCGATCGTGTTGCGCGATAGGCCGTCCTCGAGCCATAGGGCATCGCAGAACCGGTCGACCAGGGCCAGGTCTTCATCAAGTGCCGCCGTCATAGCAGCATCGCGCCTTCATGGCACAGCAGCCAGCGCTTCACGCTCAGGTAGAAACCTTCCTCGCCATGATGGGCGAATCCCCCGAGTCCGTTGGCTGCGACGACGCGATGGCATGGCACCACGATCGGAAACCAGTTCTGCCCGCAGGCCTGGCCCACCGCACGCGGCATGCTTTGCAGTGACTTTGCGATAGCGCCGTAGGTCGTCAGGCCGCCGCGCGGAACGGCGCAGATCGCATCCCACACCTTGCGCTGGAATTCTGTGCCGCGCGCGGCCAGCGGCAGGTCGAACACGGTGTCCGCGTTGGCGTAGTAGGCATCGAGCTGCTCGGCCACGCGCTTTAGCAGCGCATTGTCTGGCGCCACCTCGGCGAAGTGGTCGGGCAGGTAGACGATCTCGTGAACATGCGCGCCATCGATACGTACGCCGACCTTGCCGAATGGCGCGGGCAGGACGGCATCGAAGTGATGTTGCATGGTGGATGGCGGGTGACGTGACAAGACGGCATTTTATGCCTGTTTGTCTCGCATCTCCGGTTTTCTCCCCTCTCC
>NZ_ALOU01000095.1 GCF_000292345.1 Cupriavidus sp. BIS7 | reverse complement strand
CTCTCCCGCGCGCGGGAGAGGGGTTGGGGGAGAGGGTATCGAGGCTCAAGCCGCGACTTGTCGGAACTTGAACTGCCGCGCCCTCTCCCCCGGCCCCTCTCCCATTGCATGGGAGAGGGGAGAACACCGAATACCGGAGGTGTTCAATCGCTTACTGCTTGATATCGATCTCGTCGAAGTTGAACGAACCGTCAGGCATCACATAGGCGCCGGAGAGACGCTTCGAACGTGCGTAGACGATCTTCTCAGTCACCAGGAAGGCCCACGGTGCATCCTTCCAGATACGTTCCTGGGCATCCTTGTAGAGCTTGGCCTTCTCGGCGCGATCGGTCGTGCGCAGTGCGCCCGCGATGTCGGCATCGACCTGGTCGTTCTTGTAGTACGCGGTGTTCAGCAGCTTCGGCGGCATCGCTTCCGAGGCCAGCAGCGGGCGCAGCGCCCAGTCCGACTCACCGGTCGACGACGACCAGCCCGTGTAGTACATGCGCACGCCCGCGTCTTCAGGCTTCGGCACGGACTCCACGCGTTCCACGCGCTGGCCGGCTTCCAGCGCCAGCACCTGCGCCTTGATGCCAACCTGCTGCAGTTGCTGCTGGACGAACTGGATCAGCTTCTGCGCGGTGGTGTGGTTATAGGCCGACCACAGCGTGGTCTCGAAGCCGTTCGGGTAGCCGGCTTCCTTCAGCAGCGCGCGCGCCTTGGCCGGGTCATACGGCCACGGGCCCAGCTTCTCGGCATAGTCCACGCCCGGCGGCACCACGCCCACTGATGGGACGGCATAACCGGCGAACGCCACCTTGGCCAGCGCTTCCTTGTTGATCGCGTAGTTGATGGCCTGGCGCACCTTCGGGTCATTGAACGGCTTGACCATCGTGTTGAGCGACAGGTAGCGCTGGATGATCGACGGCGCAGTAATCAGGTCCACCTTCGGGCTGCCCTTGAGCACGGCGGCCTGCTCGAACGGGATGCTGAACGCGAAGTCCGCTTCGCCGGTCTGCATCACGGCAGAGCGCGTGTTGTTGTCAACCACGGGCTTCCAGGTGATCGTGTCGATCTTCGGATAGCCGGTCTTCCAGTAACCCGCGAACTTCTTGCCCTTCAGGTAATCCGTCTGCTTCCATTCCACGAACTCGAACGGACCGGTGCCGACCGGGTGGAACGCGATGTCCTTGCCGTACTTCTTCAGCGCGGTGGGGCTGATCATCACGGCCGACGGGTGGGCCAGCACGTTGATGAACGGCGAGAACGGCTCCTTGAGCGTGATGCGCACGGTGTTCGGGTCCACCACGTCGGTCTTGGCCACGCGGTTGAACAGCGTGTAGCGCTTGAGCTTGTTGGCCGGATCGGTCACGCGGTCCAGGTTGGCCTTGACAGCCGTGGCGTCGAACGTGGTGCCGTCGTGGAACTTAATGTTCTTCTTGAGCTTGATCGTGTAGACCAGGCCGTCCTTGCTGACGTCGTAGCTGTCGGCCAGCACGTTGACCAGCTTCATGTCCTTGTCGAAGCCGAACAGCCCCTGGTAGAACGACTTCATCGCCCCCTGCGACAGCGTGTCGTTCGCGTCGTACGGGTCCAGCGTGGTGAACGTCGAATACACGGCCATTACCGCGTCCTTGGCGGCAAACGCCGGCGCGGCAACCATCATGCCCAGCGCGCCTGCTGCTGCGGCGCCGGCCATCAGGCGGAACGAAACCTTGCGGTCAGACATTTTTCTCTTCTCCTCGTGGAAAAAACCTAACTTCAGTAGGCGCCGCCGACGGCGTGCCGGGCTACGTAATGTCCGTGCGCGCCGCTTCCGGCAACGGCAACCAGCGGCTGAACCACCGGTTCGTCGCCAACCGCGCGGATCGGGCTTGGGATTTCATCAGACAGCGGTTCGCGCTTCATATGACGGCGCGCCGGATCCGCAACCGGCACCGCCGACATCAGCTTCCGGGTATACGGATGCTGCGGATTCTCGAAAATGGCGCGGCGCGGGCCGATCTCGACGATCTGGCCCAGATACATCACGGCCACGCGGTGACTTACGCGCTCGACCACAGCCATATCGTGCGAGATAAACAGGAACGCCACGCCCAGTTCGCGCTGCAGATCGAGCATGAGGTTGACGATCTGCGCCTGGATCGAAACGTCCAGCGCGGAGACCGATTCGTCGGCCACCACCACCTTCGGATTCAGCGCCAGCGCGCGCGCGATGCAGATCCGCTGGCGCTGGCCGCCCGAGAACTCGTGCGGGTAGCGCGATGCATGCGCGCCGGTCAGCCCCACTTTCTCCAGCAGCCAGGCCACGCGGGCCTCGGCCTCCCTGCCGCTGGCCACGTTGTGCACGAGCAGCGGCTCCATGATCGAATAGCCAACCGGAACGCGCGGGTCCAGCGACGCAAACGGGTCCTGGAAAATGAACTGGATATTGCGGCGCAGCGCCTGCAGCGCGGGCCCGCGCATCTGGCTGATGTTCTGGCCCGCGAACTCGATCGTGCCGCTCTGCGAATCCACAAGCCGAAGCAGCGAGCGTCCGGTGGTGGATTTTCCGCAGCCCGATTCGCCGACCAGCGCCAGCGTCTCTCCCGGGTACAGGTCGAAGCTGACCTTCTCCACCGCGTGCACGCGGCGCGTGACCTTGCCGAACAGGCCGCCGGGCACGTCAAAGCGCGTCACCAGGTCTTTCACGCGCAGAATCGGCGCGGCGCCGGCCGGAATCGTGTCCTGCGGCACCTCCGTGACCGGCGTGTTCGTGTCGCTCATCTGCACCAGCGGGAAGCGGGCCGGCAGGTCGGTGCCCGCCATTGCGCCAAGCTTGGGTACCGCCGACAGCAGCGCGCGCGTGTACGGATGGGCGGGAGCGTGGAACACTTCGTCAGAGTTGCCCTCTTCCACCTTTTCTCCGCGATACATCACCAGCACGCGGTCGGCCACCTCGGCCACCACGCCCATGTCGTGCGTGATAAAGACCACGCCCATGTTCATTTCGGCCTGCAGGTTGCGGATCAATTGCAGGATCTCGGCCTGGATCGTCACGTCCAGCGCCGTGGTCGGCTCGTCCGCAATCAGCAGCCCCGGCTTGCAGGACAGCGCCATGGCGATCATCACGCGCTGGCGCATGCCGCCCGAAAGCTGGTGTGGGAAACGATCCAGCACGCGGCGCGCTTCGGGGATGCGCACGAGTTCGAGCATGCGCAGCGCCTCCGCGCGTGCCGCGGACTTGCCCTTGCCCTGGTGCAGCCGGATAGACTCCGCGATCTGCTCGCCCACCGGGAACACCGGGTTCAGCGAGGTCATCGGCTCCTGGAAGATCATCGCCACGTCCGCGCCACGCGTGCGGCGCAGCGTGGATTCCCCGGCGTTGACCAGATCCAGCACGTCGCCATTACGACGGCGCAGCAGCATGCTGCCATTGGCGATCTTGCCGCCGCCGTGCTCCACCAGACGCATCAGCGCCAGCGACGTCACGGACTTGCCCGATCCCGATTCACCGACCACGGCCAGCGTCTCGCCGCGATCGACATGGAACGACAGGTTGCGCACGGCCTCGACGGTGCGCTCCGAGGTGGCAAAGCGCACCGTGAGATTGTCGACTGCAACCACACGCTGGGGCGGCAGCACGATGCCTTGTTTCGAGACGGTATTCGCCATATCAGCCGTAAATCCAGACATTGACCGGTTCGCCCACGCGCGCCACGCCGCGATACATGCCTTCCGTATTGAACGGCAGCGTGACATTGCCGGCGCGATCCACCGCAATCAGGCCGCCGCGACCGCCGATCGCGGGCAGCTTTTCCATCACCACGCGGCGCGCCGATTCCTCGAGCGACAGCCCTGCATAGCGCATCTGCGCCGAGACGTCGTATGCGGCCACGGTGCGGATGAACATCTCACCCGTGCCGGTGGCCGATACGGCCGCCACGTCGTCGGCATAGCAGCCGGCGCCGACGATCGGCGTATCGCCCACGCGGCCCACCTGCTTGTTGGTCACGCCACCCGTGGAGGTGGCCGCGGCGAGGTTTCCGGCGGCATCGCAGGCTACCGCGCCAACCGTGCCGAACTTGCTGTCGGGATCGATCGGATCGGCAGCCCCACCAGCCACCTGTGCAGCCTGTGCGGCCAGCGTCGCTGCGTCATGGTCGAGCAATGCCATGCCGCTGCTTGCGCGGGCACGCACCCATTGATCGTGACGCGCCTGCGTAAAGTAATACTCGGGCGCCACCAGTTCCAGCCCCTGCGCTTCGGCAAACGCCTCGGCGCCCTCTGCGGCGAACAGCACATGCTCGCTATGGTCCAGCACCGCGCGCGCGGCAAGCACAGGATTGCGCACGCGCTTGACGCAGGCCACCGCGCCGGTATCGAGCGTGGCGCCATTCATGACTGCTGCATCGAGTTCGTAGGTGCCGGCATTCGTCAGCACGGCACCGCGGCCGGCGTTGAACAGCGGGCACTCCTCTAGCAGCCGCACGGCTTCCGTGACGGCATCGAGCGCACTGCCACCATCGGCCAGCACACGCTGGCCCGCCAGCAGCACCTGTTCCAGCGCAGTGGTGTATTCGCGTTCGCGGTTGGCGTCCATGGCTGCGCGGGTGATCGTGCCGGCGCCGCCGTGGATGGCGATAACAGCTTGGGGCATGGGGGTCCTTCTACTTCAGTCGGGATCAGTCGGAAGATTTCGGCGCGGCCCGGCCGTCGCGCGCATCGGGCGCGCCATACAGCCACGGCAGCAGGAACTCGGTCATTTCGGCCGCGGCCTTGACCGAGCGTGCCGAGCGGTGCGCCACGGCGCCGCACAGTGCCTCGATCAAGGCTAGTACCGTTGCATCGGAATTGGCGGAGAACCGGTATCCGGCATTCGCGTAGAGCGTGTAGTCGGCCAGCGGCGCCAGTGGCGAAGCCGGGCCATCGGTCAGGGCCAGCAGCCGGCCACCATGGTCCTTGACGCGCTGGGCCAGCAGCATCGTGTCAGTCACATAGCGCGGAAACGCGATTGCAATGACCAGGTCCTGCGGCTGCAGCTTGAACAGTTGCCGTCCCGCGTGCGACGCGCCGCCGGCGGCCGACACCGAGGTGACCATGCGGCAGTGCATCTCCAGCCCATGCTGCAGCAGCCCGGCCAGGAAACCGCTGGCGCCGAAACCCATCACATAGACGCGCTCGGCCTCAAGAATGGCCGACACGGCCCGCTCGCAGGCGGCGGGATCAATCGCCCGGCGCGTGGCTTCCAGGTTGCGGATGCCGTCTTCGAACGATGCGGCGAAGACTTCGGCAGCCGTGGTGGGACGCGCCAGTTCGTCGCGCAGGCGCTCCACCGGTGCCAGCGTGGCCTCGAAACCGCGCACTAGCTCGGCCCGGAACTGCGGATAGCCTTCGAACCCCAGCGCCCGCGCGAAGCGGTTGGCCGTGGCCACCGACACATTCACGGCCGTGGCGAACTCGTCGATACGCATCGTGGCCGCGCGGAACGGGTTCTCCAGCACGTATTGCGCCATGCGCTGGTGCGCAGGCGTCAATGTGGGCAAGGCGCGGGCAATGCGTTCGGAAATCGACAGGCCGTCTGGCATCTCAAGGACTACTGGGTGGACTACTGGATGAATTCACAACAATGACCGGCGCACCAGGACGAGTATCGTAGTTTCGTGAAAAGACACTTTCTTGGTGCGTCAGAGGCTGTAAATGAATTTACACGCAAATGCCGTACCCGGAGAGCAAAAAGTGAACGATTACGGGTAATCCCTCAGGACAAGCGCGCAAACATGGGAGTCTGCGCGGCCGTGGCAGGCGGGCGCGATACAATGCCGGCCTGCCGAAAAAACCGTTTCCAGCTTCAGCCTGCCCTCCCCGTGATCCGAATCGACCAGCTTGTCCTCCAGCGCGGCACCAAGGTGCTGTTCGACCACACCAGCGTGACGCTCAACCCGGGCGAGCGCGTAGGCCTTGTCGGCGCCAACGGCAGCGGGAAGTCCACGCTGTTCTCGATGCTGCGTGGCGATCTGCATGCCGATGGCGGCGATGTGTTCGTGCCCGCGCAGTGGCGCATCGCGCACGTGGCTCAGGAGACACCAGCGGTTTCCCGCACGGCGGTGGAATATGTGATCGACGGCGATAGCCGCCTGCGGGAGATCGAGGCACGCATTGCCGCGGCGCAGGCCAGCGGCGACGGCTCGGCCGAGGGCGAGGCCCACGCCGCCTATGCCGATGCCGACGGCTACACGGCCGCGGCCCGCGCCGAAGCGCTGCTGCTGGGCCTTGGCTTCACGCTGGCGCAGGTTTCGCAGCCGGTGGCGTCGTTCTCGGGCGGCTGGCGCATGCGCCTGAACCTGGCACAGGCGCTGATGTGCCCGTCCGATCTGTTGCTGCTCGACGAACCGACCAACCACCTGGATCTGGACGCCATCGTCTGGCTCGAAGACTGGCTCGCGCGCTACCCGGGCACGCTGGTCATGATTTCGCACGACCGCGAATTCCTCGATGCCATCTGCAACGTCACGGTGCATATCGAGAACCAGCAACTGAAGCGCTACGGCGGCAACTACACGCAGTTCGAAACGATGCGGCTGCAGCAGATGGCCCAGCAGCAGGCCGCCTATTCGCGCCAGCAGAAGGAAATCGCGCACCTGGAATCGTTCATCACCCGCTTCAAGGCCAAGGCCACCAAGGCGCGTCAGGCGCAAAGCCGGGTCAAGGCGCTGGAGAAGATGGAGCGGCTGGCGCCGGTACACGTAGCGGCCGGGTTCGCGTTCGAATTCCGCGAGCCCGATTCGGCACCGAATCCAATGATGGTGCTCGATGCGGTTGACTGCGGCTATGCCGAGGCCGATCCGCCCGTCACGATCCTGCATAACCTTGCGCTGTCGATCCAGAACGGCCAGCGCATTGGCCTGCTTGGCGCCAATGGCCAGGGCAAGTCGACGCTGGTGAAGACGCTGGCCGGCACGCAAGCGCCGCTGAACGGCACGGTCCGTCTTGGCAAGGGGCTGGTGATCGGCTATTTCGCGCAGCACCAGCTTGAGACGCTGCGCGACCATGATTCGCCGCTGCAGCATCTGGCGCGACTGGCGCCGGACGTGCGCGAGCAGGAATTGCGCGATTTCCTGGGCAGTTTCAACTTCCGCGGCGACATGGCCACGTCACCAATCGAGCCGTTCTCGGGTGGCGAAAAGGCCCGGCTGGCGCTGTCGCTGATCGTCTGGCAGAAGCCGAACCTGCTGCTGCTCGACGAACCGACCAACCACCTGGACCTCGACACCCGCGAAGCACTGACGATGGCGCTGGCCCAGTTCGAAGGCACGCTGATCCTGGTCTCGCACGACCGGCACCTGCTGCGGGCCACGTCGGACCAGTTCATGCTTGTGGCAGACGGCACGATCCGCCCGTTCGACGGCGACCTTGACGACTACCGCGACTGGCTGCTGCAGCAGGCCGCCGCCAAGCGCAACGCCGCCACCGCCGCACACGCCGCCGAGGCCGCGCCCGTGGTCAACCGCAAGGACCAGCGTCGGGCCGAAGCCGACGAGCGCCAGCGGCTGTCTGTGCTGCGCAAGCCGCTGACAAAGGAACTGGAGAAGATCGAGAAGCGGATGTCGGTGCTGCAGACCGACAAGGCAGCGATCGA
The DNA here is from genome assembly GCF_000292345.1 of Cupriavidus sp. BIS7. Taxonomy (GTDB): domain Bacteria; phylum Pseudomonadota; class Gammaproteobacteria; order Burkholderiales; family Burkholderiaceae; genus Cupriavidus. The sequence continues at coordinate 192 of NZ_ALOU01000095.1, read as the reverse complement.
CGCATTCATGGCCGATGCAGCCAGCTACGAGGATGCCAACAAGGCAAAGCTGATGGAGATGCTCAAGCGCCAGGGCGAAGTCACCGGCGAGCTTGATCAACTGGAAGAACGCTGGCTTGAACTGCAGGAGCAGATCGAGCAGATTGCCTGAGGGCTTTCGGTTTCTACGGTCTTGCTCCCCTTATATGAACA
>NZ_ALOU01000094.1 GCF_000292345.1 Cupriavidus sp. BIS7 | reverse complement strand
AGGGGCCGGGGGAGAGGGCCAGCACTCGCAGCACGACAGAACGAAAAAAGGGCGAAGCCTTGCGAGCTTCGCCCTTCTTGCATCGCTGAAACGAAACGATGACTTACTGCGTCGTCGTGGTCTGCGGCACTGGCTGCTGCGCCACAGGTCCCTTTTCGATCAGCCCGCCACCAAGCGCGCGGTAGAGATCGATCGAATTGACCAGACGCAGCTGGCGTGCTGCCACCAGGTCCTGCTCCGCCGAGAACAGCTGGCGCTGTGCGTCGAGTTCATCAAGATAGCTGGCCACGCCGCTGCGGAAGCGCATGCGCGCCAGTTCGTAGCGCGCCGCTTCGGCATTGCGCTGCTGCTCCTGGCCGGCCACCTGATCCTCGAGCGTGCCGCGCGCCACCAGGGCGTCGGCCACTTCGCTGAACGCGGTCTGGATCGTCTTCTCGTAGTTGGCGATCTGGATGTTCTTGCGCACGTTGGACAGGTCGAGGTTCGACATGTTGCGGCCGTAGTCGAAGATCGGCAGCACGAGTTGCGGCGAGAACGACCAAACGCGAGCACCGGAGTCGAACAGATTCGTGAACGACGTGCTGATGTTCCCGGCGTTGGCCGTCATCGTGATGCGCGGGAAGAACGCCGCACGTGCCGCACCGATGTTTGCGTTGGCCGACAGCAGTTGCTGCTCGGCCTGGCGGATATCCGGACGTTGCGTCAGCAGCTCCGAGGGCAGGCCCTCGGGGATGTCGCTGATGATGTGTTCGTCGGACAGACGCATCGGCGCCGGCAGGTTCGGGATCTCGGCGATCGGCTTGCCCACCAGCACTTCGAGCGCGTTCTGCGCCTGCGCGCGCTGACGCGCGAGCTGGGCCGCGGAAACGCGTGCCTGCGCCACCAGCGATTCGTTGTCGCGCAGATCCAGCGCGGAGGTTGCGCCGGCATCGAAACGCTTCTGCGCGAGTTCGTACGTGCTCTGGCGCGCCTTGAACGTATCGCGGGCCAGATCGTACTGCTCGGAGAATGCGCGTTCGGCCAGGTAGGCCTTGGCGACTTCCGATACCAGCGAGATATAGGCGGCGCGATGCGCTTCCTCGGTAGCCAGGTACTGCGCCAGCGCGGCATTCGACAGACTACGCACGCGGCCGAAGAAGTCGAGCTCCCACTGCGTCACGGACAGGCCCACCTGGTACACGTTGCCGGTGAACGATTGGTCGATGCCCGACGTCGCGCCCGAGAAGCGGCCGCGCTGGAAGCTCGCGTTCGCGTTCACGGTGGGCAGCAGGTCCGCGCGCTGGATCTGGTACTGCGCACGGGCTTCCTCGATACGCAACGCAGCCGTACGCAGGTCACGGTTGTTCTCGAGCGCGGTTTCGATCAGCCCCTGCAGGCGCGGGTCCGTGAAGAACTCGCGCCAGCCGATATCGGTGGCACGACGCGTCTCTCCGCTCTTCACCTCGGCAGTGGCATAGCCTTCCGGCGCTGCGGGGTAGCTGCCCGCCACGGGCGCGGCAGGGCGGTCATAGTGCGGCGCCAGCGTGCAGCCGCCCAGCACCCCGGCCACCAGCAGCAATGTGGTCAGTGTCTTGGTCATAGTCAGATTTCCTTCTGGCCTTCCAGGCGCGCCATTTCCCGCTCATGCTGGGCCTTGCTGCCCTTGAAGCGGCTACGCACCACCACGAAGAATACCGGCACCAGGAAGATCGCCAGCAGCGTGGCCGTAATCATCCCGCCCATCACGCCGGTACCGATCGCGCGCTGGCTGCCCGAGCCCGCGCCAGTGGCGATTGCCAGCGGCAGCACGCCCAGGATGAACGCCATAGACGTCATCAGGATCGGGCGGAAGCGCAGGTGCACGGCCTCGAGCGTGGCGTCTACCAGGCTGCGGCCCTGTGCCTGCAGGTCCTTCGCGAATTCCACGATCAGGATTGCGTTCTTGGCCGACAGACCGATCGTGGCGATCAGGCCCACCTTGAAGTACACGTCGTTGGGCATGCCGCGCAGCGTCACGCCGAGCAGCGCGCCGATCACGCCGAGCGGCACCACCAGCAGCACCGCCACCGGGATCGACCAGCTCTCGTAGAGCGCGGCCAGGCACAGGAACACGATCACCAGCGACAGCGTGTACAGAATCGGCTCCTGCGAGCCAGCCAGACGTTCTTCATACGACTGGCCGGACCACTCGTAGCCGAAACCCGGCGGCAGCTTGGCGAAGTTCTCCTCCATCACGCGCATTGCCTCGCCGGTAGACTTGCCCGGTGCGGCCTGACCAGCAAGCTTCACCGCCGGCATGCCGTTGTAGCGCTCCAGACGCGGCGAGCCCATGATCCACTTCGACGTCGCGAATGCCGCGAAAGCCACCATGTCGCCATTGGCGTTGCGCACGCGCAGCTTGGTCAGGTCGTCCGGCAGGCGGCGATCCGCACCTTCCGCCTGGACGATCACGCGCCGCACACGGCCTTCGTAGATGAAGTCATTCACGTACGACGAGCCGAACGCGATGGAAAGCGTTGCGTTGATGTCCGCCACCGATACGCCCAGCGCACGCGCCTTTTCGCGGTCGATGTCGATGCGCAGCTGCGGCGCGTCTTCCTGGCCTTCAGGACGCACGCCCTGCAGCACCGGCGACTTCGCCGCCATGCCCAGCATCATGTTGCGTGCTTCCATCAGCTTGGCGTGACCCTGGCCGCTGCGGTCCTGCAGGCGGAAGTCAAAGCCCGACGAGTTACCCAGTTCGGCAATGGCCGGCGGGTTCAGCGGGAAGATGATCGCGTCCTTGATGAACGACAGCGCGCCGAATGCACGGCCAACCAGCGCCTGCGCGGTCTGATCCGCACCGGGGCGCTCCTTCCAGTCCTTCAGGCGCACGAACGCGATACCGCCGTTCTGGCCACGGCCGAAGAACGAGAAGCCCGCCACCGTGATCATCTGGTCCACCACCTTCGATTCCTTCTGCAGGTAGTAGTCCTCGATCTGCTTGAGCACGCCGATCGTGCGCTCTTGCGTCGCGCCCGTGGGCAACTGCACCACGGTGATCATGTAGCCCTGGTCCTCGTCAGGCAGGAACGACGACGGCAGGCGCTTGAACAGCACCACCACGCCCGCGATGATGACCAGGTAGATGATCAGGTAACGGCCCGTGCGCTTCAGAATCCGCGCGATCATGCCCTGATAGCGGCCGGACGCGGTGGTGAAGGTACGGTTGAACCAGCCGAAGAAGCCCTTCTTCTCGTGGTGGTGGCCTGCTTCCACCGGCTTGAGCATGGTGGCGCACAGTGCCGGGGTCAGCGTCAGCGCCAGCAGCGCCGAGAAGCCCATCGAGGCGATCAGCGACAGCGAGAACTGGCGATAGATATTGCCAACGGAGCCCGAGAAGAACGCCATCGGGATGAACACGGCCGTCAGCACCAGCGTGATGCCGACGATGGCGCCAGTGATCTGGCCCATTGCCTTGCGCGTGGCTTCGCGCGGCGAGAGTCCTTCCTCGCTCATGATCCGCTCGACGTTCTCCACCACCACGATGGCGTCGTCCACGAGAATACCGATCGCCAGCACCATGCCGAACATCGTCAGCACGTTGATCGAAAAGCCGAACGCGAGCATGGCGCCGAACGTACCGAGCAGCGCCACCGGCACCACCAGCGTCGGGATCAGCGTGGCACGGAAGTTCTGCAGGAACAGGTACATCACCAGGAACACCAGCACCACGGCTTCCAGCAGCGTCTTGACCACTTCCTCGATCGAGATCTTCACGAACGCGGACGTGTCATATGGCACGCTGTACTCGTAGTCCGGCGGGAAGTAGTGCGACAGCTCTTCCATCTTCGCGCGCACCGCAGTTGCCGTGGCCAGCGCGTTGCCGGTGGGGGCCAGCTTGATGGCGATGGCCGAGGCCGGCTTGCCGTTGATGCGGGCCAGCGTCGAGTAGTCGGCACCGCCCAGTTCCACGCGGCCCACATCCTTGATGCGCACGGACGAACCATCCGGATTCACGCGCAGCAGGATGTTGCCGAACTCCTC
>NZ_ALOU01000093.1 GCF_000292345.1 Cupriavidus sp. BIS7 | reverse complement strand
TTGCTGGCTTCCGACTTGCCGCCCGCCGCTCCTGCGCCCGATGCGGGAGCAGCCGCGGTCTGCGGGTTCTGGAACGGCACGGCCTTGGCAGGCGCGCCGGGCCGGACCTTCTGCAGGCCCTCGACGATCACCTTCTCGCCGCCCTTGAGGCCTTCGGTCACCACCCAGCGATCGCCGATCGCCTGCGGTGCCTTGACCGGCAGCGCGGCCACCTTGCCGTCGTCGCCCACCACCAGCACGCTTGCGCCCTGGGCGTTGCGGATCAGCGCGCGCTGCGGCACGGTCAGCGCCTTTTCATCGACACCCTGTTCGATCTTCACGCGTACGAAGGTGCCCGACAGCAGTTCGCGCTTCGGGTTCTGGAACTCGGCGCGCAGCGTGATCGAGCCGGTCGTCGGGTCCACGGTCATGTCGGAGAACAGCAGCTTGCCGGTCATGCCGTATTCCTTGTCGCTGCCCTCCGGGAACAGGTGCACACGCGCACCGCCGTTCACGCCCTTGACCTGGCCGGACTCGATGGCGCGGCGCAGGCGCGCCACTTCGGTGGCCGGCTGTGTGAAGGTCACCCAGATCGGATCGACCTGCTCGACCGTGGTCAGCCTGGTGGCTTCGCCCTTGCCGACCAGTGCGCCTTCGGTAACCAGCGCGCGGCCCACGCGGCCCGAGATGGGCGCGGTAACCGTGGTGTAGCCAAGGTTGATCTGCGCGGTGGTCACGGCCGCCTTGGCCGCGGCGATATCGGCATTGGCCTGGCCTGCGGCGGCCACGGCGTCGTCATATTCCTGCTTGCTGACGGCGTTCGCGGCAACCAGCGGCTTGTACCGCTCGGCCTTCTGGCGTGCAGAGACGGCATTGGCCTCGGCGCGCTCCAGTTGGGCCTTGGCCGAGGCCAGTTGTGCCTGGTACGGGGCAGGATCGATGCGGAACAGCACCTGACCGGCCTTCACCTCACCGCCTTCGGTGTAGTTGCGCGACAGCACGATACCTTCCACACGGGCGCGTACCTCGGCGGTGCGCACACCTTCCAGACGGCCCGGCAATTCATTGACGACGGCAACAGCAGACGGCGTGACGGTCACAACGCCGACTTCCGGCGGCGGCATCGCGCCGCCCTGGGGGGCTTTCTGGCCGCAAGCGGACAACGCCAGTGCCGCCACGGCGGCGGCAACGCTACGGATTTGTCGGGACTTCCTCATCGATAACCCCATGATGGCAATTTGAGATCTGCCGCAACGCCTGCGACGCAACGGTCGCAGGCCAACACACCCCGGGGGCGGGGCGTGGCGGCCAAACAGGTCTTGCTGGTTCCCAGGCGCCGCACGACAACCGGCAGCTCGCTGGAACGTTTGTTTAAACAGGCAGGATTTCCCGGGTCAGGCTTTGCGGCTGCGTCACTTTGCGTGCGAGCCGTCACAAAAATCAGGTTGGCCGAATCCCGGGCAGGCGGCTAGTATAGATACATTCGCGCATGTATGTAAGTCCCGCATTGTAATTTGGGCCGATTACAACACCTGGCGATGGTTGCGTGCAGTGGAATGCTCGTGCGATTCGAGCATGATTGTTCCATTCACGGTACGATGCGCCCCGCCCAGTGCCCTAGCGCAATTTGGAGAGATCCGTCCATGCCCCTATCGGGCAGGGCGTTTGGAGACCCGACGGCCCCACCGTCCGGGGAGAGAGGAAATGGTCAGACGTACCAAGGAAGAAGCGCAAGAGACGCGCAACCGGATTCTGGATGCGGCCGAGTCCGTGTTCCACGCCCGCGGCGTGGCGCGCCCGTCGCTGGCGGACATTGCCGAGGCGGCAGGTGTCACCCGCGGTGCGATCTACTGGCACTTCAAGAACAAGAGCGATGTGTTCGCCGCGATGTGCGACCGCGTCAACCTTCCCGTCGAGGCCCTGTGCTCGCCAGAGCGCCTTGCCACGCAGGAAGACCCTCTTGGCGGCATCCGCGACATCTGCGCTTTCGTGTTCCGCCAGACCGTGACCAATCCCCAGTGGCGCCGCGTGTTCGAGATCATCTTCCACAAGTGCGAGATGGTCGAAGACAACGGCGCCATTTTTGAACGGCAGCGGCAATCGCATCAGGATGGCATGGTGAAGATGCGCGAGCACCTGCGCCTGGCCATGGAGCGCGGCCAGCTTCCCGCCGAACTCGACCTGCCGCTAGCCGTCAACGCGTTCCACGCCGCAATCGGCGGCGTGCTGGCCCACTGGCTGTTTTCCCCGGAAGACTTCGATCTGAACCACGAAGCCGAACGACTGGCCGATGCCTTCGTCGATACGCTGCGGCTGTCGCAAGCGCTGCGCGTGGGCTATGTGCCGCGCCCGATGGCGCCGCTCGATGCGGAAATGGCGGCGCTGTGCGATCGCCAGCCCCAGCCGCAGCAGGCACTGGCCGACTGACCTAGCCGCGCATGGCTTCGCGCCAGCGCGCGATAAACGTCTTCTTGCGCAGCGCATCCTGCCCGGCCAGCAGGCCCGGGCCGACGCTGATCGGCCTGAGCGCGTAGCCCAGGCGCTCTGCCAGCGCGTTGGCCGTGTGGGTGCTGTCGGAATCGGTACGAACCGTATAGAGCTGTGATGTCGACTGCCCGAGCCGCGCCTGTCCTTCGCGCGACAGCAGGAAATCCAGCCACAATCGCGCCGCATGCGGCCGCGGCGCCTGCCGCGCGATAAACGCCACGCGCGACATCACCAGCGTGTAGTCACGCGGTGCAATCACGCCGATTCCCGCCCCGCGCTCCATCAGGGACAGCGCGTACGAGCCAAGCAGGTTATAGCCCAGCACCAGTTCTCCACTGGCGATACGTTCGATCATGTCGGCGGTCGATGCGGACAACTGCACGCGCGCACGGCCCAGTGCCTGCGCCAGGTACCAGAACTCGCTGCCCATGCGGGCGTCCTGCTGCGCCAGCAGGTACCCGACGCCGGACCGCTCCACATCGTAGGTCACCACCTTGCCACGCCATTGTGGCGAACGCTCCTGCAGCAGCCGCGCCAGGCCGCTGCGGCTGCCCGGGATATGGGTGCCGGCAAAGTGCTTGCGGTTGTAGACGATCACCGCGGGCTCGAACGTGGTGCCAAACGCTTCATCGCGCCAGACCGCCCAGCCGGGCAGGCCATCGCGCTCGGGCGATTCGTAGCGCTGGGCATAACCGTCGTTGACGAGCTTGATCTGCAGGTCCATCGCCGTGCTCCACAGCACGTCGGCGAAATCCGCGGCCCGCGCGGGCCGGTTCGGGCCCAGGCTTGCGCTTTCCGACAGGAACCTGTCGTGCAGTTCGATCGTGTTCAGGTCCTGGTAGCGCACCCGGATGCCGGGGTAGCGCGCCTCGAATGCGTCGATCAGCGGCTGCGCGATCTCGAGATCGGTCGAGCTATAGACCATGACCGACCCTTCGCGCTGCGCGCGGGCGATCACCTCGATGTAGTCGCTCGGATAGCCCGCCGGAACACGTACCGAAGGCTGTGCGAATGCCGGGACCCCCGCGGCCATGGCTGCGCCCGCCAGCAGCAGCTGACGGCGTGTGGCATGAACGGAGGGCGGCATGGATTCAGGCACGGTAGGCACGCGTGTTGAACACGAAATGGGGCGCCGCCATTATAGGCTGGCGCCCGGCGACACCGACCGGCAAGGCGGCGGTATCATAGGCGCCCGCGGGGGCTACCTCGCGTACAGATCGAGAGCGGGCAGAGGAGGTCCGGCATGCGCATTCTGCTGGTGGAAGACGAGGTGGAACTGGCCCGATGGGTCACGCGCGCGCTCGAGCAGGGCGGGTTCGTGATCGAGCACGTCACCGACGGCCTGAAGGCCGAGGCACGCCTGATGGCTGAAGAATATGACGCCGTGGTGCTTGACCTGCGCCTGCCGGGCAAGGACGGGCTCGCCGTCCTGAAGGCCATGCGCGGCCGCGACGATCGTACCCCCGTGCTGATCCTGACTGCGCAGGACACGTTGGATGAGCGCGTGCGCGGCCTCAATCTCGGGGCCGATGACTACCTGCCAAAGCCGTTCGCGATTGCCGAACTCGAAGCCCGTATCCTGGCGCTGATCCGGCGCAGCCGCGGCCGGGCGCATCCGCGCCTGCAATGCGGTGCACTGGTCTTCGACGGCGAGACACGCAGCTTCACGCTGGGTGGCGCGCCGCTGTCCCTGACACCGCGCGAATCGACATTGCTGGGCGCGTTGCTGGCCAGGAGCGGCCAGCCGCTGACGAAGGCCCAGTTACTCGACAAGGTGTTCTCGCTCGATGCCGATGTGAGCCCCGACGCGATCGAGGTGCTGGTCTATCGCCTGCGCAAGAAGCTGACCGGCCACGGCGTGACAATCGTCACCCTGCGCGGATTCGGCTACCTGCTCGAGCCAGAGAGCGAAACCTGACATGTGGCCGCGCCGCCTGCCTGTGCGGTCGTGGTTGCGCGGCAGCCTGCGGCGCCAGCTGCTGATACTGCTGGTGCCGGCGCTGGCGCTGATGATGGCCGTCGACACTTGGTTCACCTACGGCACGCTGCGCGACGCGGCCAACACGGCCTATGACCGCTCGCTGTACGGCTCCGTCCTGACCATCGACAACGCTGTCGGCATGGCCGGCGAAAGCATCCAGCTATCGCTGCCGGATGCCGCCATGGAGATGTTCGAGACCGCGGCGCAGACGCATGTGTTCTATCGCGTGTCGACGGAACGCGCAGGCCGGATCGCAACCGTCACCGGCTATGACGATCTCCCGCTTCCGCCCGGGCCGCTTCTGAACAACCAGCCGCGCTACTACGATGCCACCTATCGTGGCGATCCGGTGCGCATCGCGGCCATGGCGCGCCCGATCTATCGCCCGGATGCCCACATGCGCGTGATCATCCAGGTGGCCGAGACGGCCGAGCCGCGTGCCGCGCTGATCGGCAAGGTCTGGCGCAGCGCATTGCTGCGCGACATGGCGTTGATCGTCGCTTCGGCGCTGATCCTGGTGGGTGGCATCACGTACGTGCTGCGGCCGCTGCAGCGGGTACGCGACGACGTGCGCGCACGCTCGGCGGAAGACCTGACACCGCTCGAATTCGAGCACGTGCCGGTGGAAGTGCGCCCGCTCGTCGATGCGGTCAACCTGCACGTGTCGCGCTCCGATGCGATGGCGCAGGCCCAGACGCAGTTCATCGCCGATGCGGCGCATCAGCTACGCACACCGCTGGCCATCCTGAAGACACAGGCCGAGTTTGCCCAGCGCCAGCTTGACATAGCCGATAGCGATGGCGCAGCGCACACGGCCGCAACCGAAGCGGTTGGGGGCATCGTCAAGCAGCTCGAGCAAGCCGCGCGCCTGACCAACCAGTTGCTGGCGCTGGCGCGCGTCCGTCAGCACACGCAGGATGGCCCCTCACCGGCGGCGGAAGTGGACGTCATCGACGCCATTGGCGTGGCCGAGCAGGTGGCGCTCGACTACCTTCCACTTGCGCGCGGCAAGCAGCAGGATTTCGGATGGGAACGGCCCGCCGGACTCGCACTGCCGGTGCAGGCCGATCCGGCGCTGTTGCGCGAGGCATTCGCCAATCTTGTCCACAACGCCATCCAGTACTCGGGGCGCGGCAGCCGCATCACGCTTTCGGCTGCACTGGTCGAAGACAGCGCAACGCTGGCGGTAGAGGACGATGGCCCCGGCATTCCCGAGCCGGAACGCGAGAAAGTGTTCGCGCGTTTCTATCGCAGGGTTGGCAACACGGAGACCGGCTCGGGCCTGGGCCTGGCCATCTCGCGCGAGATGGCGGTGCGCTTCGGCGGTGCCGTGGTCCTGAAAGAGGGTGCACAGGGGCGCGGCGTGCGCGCGGAACTGAGCCTGCCATTGGCGGCGCACAGCGAGCCGGACGCATGACATCACGCGCGCCCGCACGCGCGTTCGGCACCTACTTGCGCATCACCGCATCGGCACAGGGGTCGGGCCGCTCCACGGCGGGAACGCGCACCAGTTCGTCGAAGCCTTCGACATTTCCCTGCGCTTCCACATAGCCGACGCTGAGCACGCGGCTGCCATCACGGTTCAGCCATCGGGGCACGCCAAGGTCGCGCCGCACGTGACCGTTTCCGGCAATCAGCACCACGCCACGATCGGCATACGTCTTCATCGTCTGCGCCATGACCGCGTCGCGCGCTGCCTGGGCGTTGAGCATCCCCGGCAGCATCGATGTCGGGAAATGGCCGCAATGGCCAGCTTCAAGCTCGGCCGTCTGCGATGCGACAAGGTCCGCCGGCAGTGGCTTGTCCAGACCGAGCGCGCCGAGTTGTGCGCGATCGAAAACATCACCGAGTCCGCCGCGCACGATCTTCGCGGCATCGGCGCGTGACAGGTTCGCCGCAAGCAGCGGCAGGTCGTATTGCAGCGCGAGTGCCACCACCGGGCGGTACTGGTCCCAGTCCCAGCCGCTCTTGAGACCAGACGCCTGGACGATGAGGTACTCCGCATCGCGCGGCCGTTCGTGGCGCGCGCGATCGATGTCAGCCTGCCGCTCGCGATCGAACTGCTCCATAGCGATTGCAGGGCGCCAGCCGGCCTCCACGGCGCGCGTCAGCGCCTGCAAGCGCTGCTGCTGGCCTGCCGCGTTGTCGTGGACTTCGCCCAGCAGCACATAGGACTTGCCTGTGAACTGCTGGCTCAGGGAATCTGGCGAAGGCCCGGTCGATGCGCAGCCGGCTATCATCGCCGCCGCTGCGAAACAGGCTACAAAACGGATCATGGTTGTGCGATCTCTTGTTGCGTTTGCACCGGCGCCGGCATTGCGCCATTTGATCGTGACGTCATCATTGTGCATGAACGGCTTGAGCGGGTGCTGCGCGATCTGTGCCGTAATCACGAGCAGCACGATGCCGAAGAACGCCAGCCATCTTGCTGATGCCGATTGTGAGGACATCATTCCTCCTGCGTCTCAGAACATCACTTTCACGCTAGCGGCAACGGTCCGGCCGGGCTGCGTGTAGAAGTCGAGGCCTGGTTCCGTCGCGGAAACGCCGGTCTGGCGCACGTCGCCCCAGAGCCAGTACTTCTTGTCGAACAGGTTGTTCACGGCCAACGTCAGCGTGGCGCGCTTGCCAAGGCGCCACCACGCCTGCAGATCGACCACGCCATAGCCGCCTGGCTTGAAGTACGTGAAGGTTGTGTCGTCAGTCCGCGTGACAGCTTTGGCACCACGCCAGCGCAATGCGGCACCTGGCCCTTCGCTGACCGACGGCTCCCACGTCAGACCCGCCGCCGCGCGCAGTGGCGACACGCTGTTGAGCGGCTGGTCCTTCTGCTCGTTCGTGCCGTGTGCATAGGCCACCGCACCATCGACGCGCCACTGCGGCAGGAAGCGCCATACGCCGCGCCACTCTGCGCCGTAGATGCGCACCCTTGCCTGGTTGCGGAACTGATAGGTGGCGCGCATGCCCGGCAGGCATGCGGGGTCGGACGGACAAGCCAGCTGAATCTGTTCGATGAAGTCCCTGTAGCGGTTGTCGAATACGGCCACACTGGTCTGAACGTTCTCGTCGGAATAGCGCACACCGACTTCGAACGAGCGGCTTTTCTCGGCATCGAGATCGCTGTTCGGCGCGGCACCATAGCCCTGCACCGGATTGCGGAAGCTGCCGTTGATCTCCCGGTAGTTCGGTGCACGGTACCCAAAGACGTATTGCGCCCAGACGTTGATGCGATCGGTGGCTTGCCACAGCGCAGAGAGCTTCGGTGACAGGTTGGAGTCGCTTTTGCTGATCGCCGGCTTCGCGGCGACCCTGTTGTAGAGCGGATCGTCGTCAGGTCCGAGCGAATAGTGGTCGAAGCGCAGGCCCGGCGTCAGCGTGAAGCGGCCATGCATGAAGCGCAGTTCGTCCTGCATGAAGACGCCCACCTGCCGCGTCTCGCCCTTGGGAAAGTCGTGAAGTGGAAAGGTCTCGCCCGCCAGCGACTTCGTGCCGGTGCCGGCGGTGATATTGGCGACGTTGGCGTCGCGATACTCTTCGGACTCGGTGCGGATGACGTCGACACCACCAATCAGTCGATGCTCCACGCTGCCCGTGTGGAACGACTTGTCGGCCTGGACGTTGAAACCGGTCTGTTGCTGCTCGAAACCGAAACCGAGCGCCACGTTGCACACGTTCGCGCCCGGCCTGGTGCCGGAACAAGCGCTACTTGTGCGGCTACGCACCTGGTTGGTGTTGTTGGTGGTGTGGCTCTTTTGATAGTAGATCGCTGCAACCAGGCGATCGAGTACACCGTTCTCGGGGCGCCATTCGTAGTCGAGCGATACGCGGTCGCGCTCAAGATCTTCCGTGCCGTTGGCCGATGTCACGCGCGGCAGAGAACGGGACAGTCGCAGCATGTCCGTGCTGCTGCTGGCGTCGCGATGTTCGTACGTCAGCCGGAAGCGCTGCCGTGGCGTGGCACTGAGCACGATCTTGCCGAGGTAGGCGTTGGATTCCACGTCCTGCGGGTTCGGCGTGCTGCGCGACACCGATACCGAATCGTCGCCGCCCATGTTCTTCATCTCGTGCGCGCTGCGGTGCGCGTACATGAACAAACCCTGGATCGAGTCGTTGCCGCCGGCCACGCCGACAGTCTGGCCGAAGCCATTGTCGATACCATTCCAGTTCAGGCCGACTTCGCCGCCGACCGACTTGCCGCGCATCAGATCCGATGGATCCTTCGTGGCATACGACACCACGCCGCCAATGGCGTCAGACCCGTACAGACTCGACGCCGGCCCGCGCAACACTTCCACGCGCTTCAGGAACGAGAACTCGGGAGCATCGCGCGTCGACGTGGAGATATTCGACGGCCCGCCGCCATTATAGAAATCCGGCAGGCGCACACCGTCGACCATCTGCAGCACGCGGTTGTCCTCGATGCCGCGGATGTTGATGCTGCCGGCACCGAAGCGGCGGCGGTCGCGCGGCACGTCGATGTCCGGCTCGTCGGCGAACAGTCCGGTCTCATCGACCGGCATCGAGTGTTCGATCATGCGTGCGTCTTCGACGGTGATCGTCGACGCCACGTCGTCGGCGCGTTCTTCCGTACGCGTGGCCGTAACGACCACCTCGCGAAGTTGCTGGACTTCTTCGGCCCATAGCGGCGTGCAAAGCGTGGCGCAAACCGCGGCGGCCGGCGTGACCCGGACAGAGGCGCGCAGGCGGCGCGCCAGGTAACAGCGTTTCATCGGATTTTCCCCTGTAGAAAAACGAAACGCTGGCTGGCGGCGACGGATCACGGTCGAGAACCGCGTGCGTCGGGAGGCGATGGGCTGGCTGGCGTGAGTCGGCGAGCCTTGTATCGTTGAATGGCAGCCCTGCCGTTGATAACGAGAATTATTCTTGTTTACGAGAGACGTGACAAGCCCTCCGCGGAAAGGGCTGTCGAAATTTGTGGTTTTGGGGAGAAGGGCGCGCCGGTTCCGCTGCGTTCGGGAACCGGCTTGATACGGCGAAATCCGCCGTCAGTGCGACGCCATCGCAGGCTGCTTGTCTTCCAGCGGATTGCCTTCCGAGTCGATCTGCAGCGGGCCCGTACCCGAGTAACGGTCAAGCGCGAGGTAGATCACCGGCGTGATGAACAGCGTGATGACCTGCGAGAACAACAGCCCGCCGACCACGGCCAGGCCGAGCGGCTGGCGCAGTTCGGCGCCCGCGCCCAGGCCCAGTGCCAGCGGCAGCGCACCCATCACCGCGGCAAACGTCGTCATCATGATCGGCCGGAAGCGCAGCAGGCACGCCTGCCGGATCGCCTTTGCAGGCGCCATGCCCTGTTCGCGCTGTGCGGCCAGCGCGAAGTCGATCATCATGATCGCGTTCTTCTTGACGATACCAATCAGCATCAGCACGCCGATGGTGGCAATCAGCGATAGCTCGACGTTGAACAGGAACAGCGTCACCAGTGCGCCGATGGCCGCCGAGGGCAGGCCCGCCAGGATCGTCAGCGGGTGGATGTAGCTCTCGTAGAGCACGCCCAGCAGCGTGTAGATCACCGCGATGGCCGCCACCAGCAGCACCACTTGCGTGGCCTGCGACGACTGGAACACGGCTGCGTCGCCGCCCCAGCTCGTAAAGATCGCGGTCGGCATCGAGATCTCGTCACGATAGCGGTCGATCAGCCTCGACGCATCGCCCAGCGCGGCGCCGGGGGCCAGGTTGAACGACACCGTCACCGACGGCAACTGCCCCTGGTGGTTCACCGCGATCGGGCCCACGCGACGCTCGGTCGTGGCGAACGCCGACACCGGCACCATCTGCCCCGTCTTGCTGCGCACGTAGAGTTTGGAGAACGCGGTCTCGTCCGCGCGATCGATATCGGCGGCGGTCAGGATCACGTAGTAGTTGTCGATCGGCGTATAGATCGTCGACACCTGGCGTTCACCGAACGCCGTGTACAGCGCGGTGCGCACATCCTGCATCTGCACGCCAAGCGCGTTGGCCTTGTCGCGGTCGATCGTCAGTTGCGCTTCCAGGCCCGATTGCTGCGAATCGCTGGTCACGTCGCGGAAAATCGGCTCGGCGCGCATCTTCGCCATGAGCTTGTCGCTGAACTCCTGCAGTTGCCCCGGCTTCACGCTCTGCAGCGTGTACTGGTAGCGGCTCTTGCTCTGCCGGCCACCGAGACGCAGGTTCTGCACGGGCGAGAAGTAGACCGCCAGCCCCGGCACCCCGGCAACATCCTTGCGCAGCGACTCCAACACCTGTGGCATCTTCGGGCGCTCGCCCAGCGGCTTCAGTTCGACGAACATGCGGCCCGTGTTGATGGCGGGGGACGGACCGCCGCCGATCGACGCGACCACGCTCTTCACGGACGGGTTCGCACGGATGCGCTCGGCAGCGTCGCGCAGGCGCTCGGCCATCGCGTCGAACGAAATATCCTGCGGGCCTTCCGCGTTGACCTGGATCTGGCCGATATCCTCCTCGGGGAAGAAGCCCTTCGGAATCTTCACGAACAGCACGGCGGTCAGTACGAACGTCAGCCCGGCAACGGCCAGCACCACGCGCCGGTGGGCCAGGCACCAGTCCAGCCCGCTCGCATACTTGTGCAGCGTCCACTCGAACAGGTCCTCGAACCACTGCGTCGACCGCATGCCCAGCGTCTGCTTCTGCTGCACGCGATGCGCGGGCGCGCCGGCGGCGTGATCGCCATAGGCATGCTGCGATTCATCGACGGGCACGTTCTCGGCTGACAGGAAGCGCGCGCACAGCATCGGGATCAGCGTCAGTGACACCAGCGCGGACACCAGGATCGACAGCGACACCACGGCGGCGAACTCGTGGAACAGCAGGCCGATCACGCCCGGCATGAAGAAGATCGGGATGAACACGGCCACCAGCGAGATCGAGATCGACAGGATCGTGAAGCCCATCTCGCGCGAGCCCACCAGCGCGGCCTTCAGCGGCGGCACGCCTTCCTCGATATGGCGCACGATGTTCTCGAGCATCACGATCGCGTCGTCGACCACAAGGCCCACGGCCAGCGTAATGGCCAGCAGCGACACGTTGTCCAGGCTGTAGCCGAACGCCTTCATCAGCGCCACGGTGCCGATCAGCGAGATCGGCAGCGATACCGTGGGAATCAGCGTCGCCGCCGCACGCCGCAGGAACAGGAAGATCACCATCACCACCAGCGCCACGGTCAGCGCCAGCGTGAACTGCACGTCGTGGATCGACTCGCGGATCGACACCGAACGGTCGTTCACCACGTTGACGTTGACCGACCCCGGCATCTGCGCCAGCAGACGCGGCAAGGCAGACTTGATCGCATCGACCACGGCCACGGTGTTGGCGTCCGGCTGGCGCTGCACAGCCAGCACGATCGAGCGCTCGTTATTGAGCCAGCTGCCGGCCTTGATCGTCTCGACGCTGTCTTCCACCTCGGCCACGTCAGACAGGCGCACCACGGCACCGCTGGGCTGGCTGGCCACGATGATGTTGCGGAATGCGTCCGCGTTGGTCATCTGGCGATTGGCCTGGATCGTCAGCATCTGGCGCGCGCCATCAAGCGTGCCGACCGGCGTGTTCGCATTGGCACGATTGAGCGCGGTGGCCAGTTCGTCCAGCGTCAGGCCGCGCGCAGCCAGTGCGTCGGGGTGAGCGCGCACGCGCACGGAAAAGCGCTTCTGGCCGTACACCTGCACCTGCGCCACGCCGGGCAGCGTGGCCAGTGTGGGCGAAATGAGGTTGTCGCCGAATGCGTTCAGATCGCCCAGGCTCATCGAAGGCGAGTTGATCGCCAGCAGGATCACCGGCGCATCGGCCGGGTTCACCTTGCGGTATGACGGCGGCAGCGTCATTTCGATCGGCAGCGACCGCTGCGCGCGGAACAGCGCGGCCTGCACGTCGACGGCGGCGGCATCGATGTCGCGATCGTTGTTGAATTCGATCGTGATGCTCGAGTTGCCGAGCGTGTTCGACGAACTGATCACCGAGACACCCGGGATCGTCGCGAACTGCTTTTCCAGCTGCGTGGCCACCGATGCGGCCATGGTCTCGGGGCTGGCCCCCGGCAGCGTGGCCGTGACCTGGATCACGGGCGAATTGAAACTTGGCAGCGCCGCAATCGGAATCGTCGGATACAGCACGATGCCGGTCACGATCACGGCCAGACACAGCAGCACCGTCATGACGGGCCGGCGGATACAGAGCTCGGACAGCGTCATGGCTTCAATGCTTGTTTGCGGCGGCGGGAGCCGAGGCGCCACGTGCGGTGGCTTCCCGCACAAGAGCGCCCGGGCGCAGGTTCTGCGCGCCCTCTGTCACCACGCGCGCGCCGGGCTGCACGCCCTCGATCACGGCGGCTGCAGCGGTGGTGGCCACGACCTGCACCGGCACGCGCGCCACCTTGTTGTCAGGCTGCACGATGTAGACGAAGCGGCCTTCGGGCCCCGTCACCACGGCCTGCGGAGGCACGGACAACGCGTTCTTCAGCACCTGCACGGTTGCACTGACGCTGGCGTACGTGCCAGGCCACAGTCGATGCTCCTCGTTGTCGAACGTCGCCTTGACACGGATGCTGCCGTATTGCGGATCGACGGTATTGTCGACAAACGTGATCTTGCCGGTCACCGGCGTCTTGCTGCCGTCGTTGGGCAGGGCCGTTACCGAAACCGGCCCGGCGCGCAGCGCCTCGCGCAAGGCGGCGAGCTGGCGCTCGGGCAGCGTGAACATGACCGTGATCGGCGCGATCTGCGCCACGATCACCATCGGCGTGGCACTGGTCGGCGTGACCAGCGAGCCCGGGAAGACATTGATGACGCCGGTCCGGCCGCCGATCGTCGCGCGGATCGTGCCATAGCTGATGGCCACCCGGCTGGCCTCGATGGCCGCCTGATCGGCGCGAATGGTGGCTTCGAAGCCATCGAACTTGGCCTGGGCGGTATCCACGGCGCTGCGCGAGATGAAATTGCGCTGCAGCAGTTCCTGGCTGCGCGCCAGCGTTCGGCGGGCATCGGCCAGATCGGCCTGGTCACGCATGAGCTGGGCGCGGGCCTTATCCAGATTGGCCTCGTCCATGCGCGTGTCCAGCGAGAACAGCAGATCCCCCGGCTTTACGGACTGGCCTTCCTTGATATGGACGGTACGCACGGTGCTGGACACCTGCGGACGCACCTCGACGGTCTGCATCGCCATGACGTTGCCGTTGGCAGTTACCTCCAGCGGCATGTCGCCCTGCCGGACGATCGCCGTGGCCACCGTCGTCACTGCCGGCCCCTTCGCGGGAGGTTTCGGCGCGAACCAGGTCTTCCAGCCAAACCAGCCGGCGGCGCCGATTGCAAGCACGACCAGAATGGCCGGCCAGGGCGAAATCCGACCACGGCCCGTTCCTGCGGCCGCGCTCCAGTTGCCATCGACAAAGCCCTTCGGCTGGTCGATCCCGTCTGTTTTCATAAGTGTGAGGACCTTCAATTACTGCACGGCGCGCGACTCCCCTGACACCGGCTTCATGCAACCGGCCTTGTCCGCGCAAACCGCTAGTAGTACCGCGCCTCGGCCGCTTCAGGCTAGCACGTTGTATTACAACCCATTACAGCATCGCAGGATGTGAATGTCTGGCCAGCAGAGGAGGGATGGCAGAACTGCTTGTATGGGCCTGGAAACATTAGCAGAAAAGCCAATGTTGGCCACTCCGGACTAACGTGGGATTTGCCTGTCGTGCCTGTCGTCGCGGTGGATCAGGCTTTCGAGCCGGATTTCACGCGCCCCGGGCGTCAGGATCAGGGAGTCGCCGGCGCGTAGCACTCCCGGGTGGAGCACGCCGAGGTACACGCCCGTAAAGCCGCTGTGCTGCATGTCGCGCACGCCATGCGCATAGCCCAGCACAGCATTGAGCTTGTAGCACGGGCGGCGTGGCGCTTTCACCACAAATTCGACTTCCCCGATCTGCAGGCGATCGCCGACCCATAAGCCGGACTCGAGCAAACCCTGCGTAGTCAAATTCTCGCCCAGCGCGCCGAACGCCAGCGGGCGGTCGGCTTCCTCCACGCCGGCCTCGCGGCGACGCGTATTCCACCAGGTGTAGTGTTCGATCGGATAGGCATAGACAGCCCGGTCAGGGCCGCCATGGACGGTGCGATCGACCTGTTCGTCGCCAGCCATGCCGAGCCGGTGCACGCCTACCGCAATCGGGTGATGCAACGTGCTGAGCGGGTGTTTGCGGATGGCCGACATCACCACCGCTTCGGTGCCGGCGCCCGCCACCACAAGCGGCAGGGCCGTGCCGACGTTGACGGCGAGCACCCGGCCTATGGCCGTGCCGCCGGCGCCTGCCGGGTTCGGACGCGGATCGGATTCGGCCACGGTACGCTCTCCTTGCGTGTGCGGGGCGATACGCGCTTGCTGCTGCGCGCGCTTAGGCTTTGCACCGAGTGTACCGACTTGACCGCTCGATTGAGCGCGTGAAATGTGGGGAAACAGACGCACGTGCATTGGCACGTGCATCCGCCGCCAGCAAGGTTCAAACCGGATTCAGCGCGGCTTCAGGCGCCGATCCGGCAGGGTCTGGAGGCTCAGTTCCAGATGGGATTTTCCTTCTGCATCTGCTTCTGCGTTTTCGATTGCCAGTACGCACCAATCTGACGAGCGGTCACGTAGCCCTTCTTCTTGACGTCGATCTGGTCGAAGTGCTTGTAGACCTCCGGCATGCCCGCCTTGGCTTCTTCACGGGTCAGCTTGCCGTCATGGTTGGTATCCGCAGCCTTGAATTTCTCGGAAATCATGGCCTTGGCTTCGGACGTCGGCGGTATCGGAGGCACCTGGTCCGCCGATCCTTGTTGAGCTTGTGGTTGCGGTTGTGGGGCTTGCTGGGCGCTTGCGCCCATGGACAAGAGCGCCACCATTACGGCCAAACCAACTGCGGGAAGCTTTCGCACGGTCATTTCACCTCTCCTCCGGCATTTGTGTTCCGAATTGCCTACGCAAGGCAACGGTCCGACCACGGACTCGGCTCTCTCCAAAGGCCCATGGCCAAGGGGAATAATAGGCACATCGCACCCACGTTCCAACTATTTTGTGAAACGAATGGGTGCGTGTTGCGAAAGGTCAGCGGGTCAGCGGGTGAGGACGGGGGTCAGCGCCTTGGGATTGACAATGCTGTCGTGCTTGCCGGCCAGTACGTCCAGGATGTTCTGGAACGCCGTGCGGAAATAAAGCTCGTAGCTGTCGCGCTCCACATAGCCCAGGTGCGGCGTGCAGATGCAGTTTTCCATGCGCAGCAGCGCGTGACCCTGCAGGATAGGCTCGGACTCGAACACGTCGATGGCCGCCATGCCGGGGCGTCCGCGGTTCAGCGCCGCCACCAGGGCGTTTTCCTCGATCAGTTCGGCGCGGCTGGTGTTCACAAACAACGCCGTGGGCTTCATGCGCTGCAGGTCGGCCAGCTTGACGATGCCGCGCGTCTCGTCGTTCAGACGCAGATGCAGGGACAGCACGTCGGAGTCGGCAAATAGCTGTTCGACCGACTCCGCCACGTTCAGGCCGGCCTCCCGGGCTGCCTGCTGTGAGGCCTCGCGCCCCCAGACCAGCACGTTCATGCCGAACGCACGGCCAAAGCCCGCCAGCAGGCGGCCGATTTTGCCGTAGCCCCAGATGCCGAGCGTCTGCCCGCGCAGCACCTGGCCCAGGCCGAAGTTCGGCGGCATCGTCGTCGATTTCAGGCCCGACTGCTGCCAGGCACCATGCTTGAGGCTGGCCACGTACTGCGGAATGCGGCGCTGGGCGGCCATGATCAGCGCCCAGGTCAGTTCGGCGGGCGCCACGGGCGAGCCAACACCCTCCAGCACGGCCACACCGCGTTCGGTGCAGGCTTCGAGGTCGACGTGATTACCCGCCCGGCCGGTCTGGCTGATGATCTTGAGCTTGGGCAGCTTCTCGAGCAACTGGCGCGTCAGACGCGTGCGCTCGCGGATCAACACCAGCGCTTCCACGTCGGACAGGCGTGCGGCAAGCTGGCCCACGCCCTTCACGGTGTTGTTGAAGACCTTGACGTCGTGCCCTTCAAGCAACGCGAAGCACGGCAGCTTGCGCACGGCGTCCTGGTAATCGTCGAGAACTGCAATTTTCATCGGTGACTCTTTGACCTCGGGGCTTGGTGCGCACGACCACAGAATCAGCGTGCGACCGACAGTATTGTTGGCTTCCCTGACGCAACATTGACAGGAGACATGGTTGTCCCCGACCCGTGCTGCGACGATCCGCAGCGGTGGCGTACAGGCATTCTGACAGGGGGGACAATGCTGCGCAGCAAAAAACAGGTCTTCCGCGCAATGGTATCCTTGCCCGCTCCCGCGACGAGACAATGCGGTCGAGCCACCCTCCCGCTCCCTGTTCGTCGCCGGACAATGCCCGCCCGGCCCCTGTCGCCCGCCAAAAGCAGGCGAAGCGCAACTGTATCGCAGCAGCAGGGCCCCCCGCGACCATTTGCAAGGATTTGGTCGCCGCCGAGTTGTAACGGGATGTCACGGTCAGAAGGCAAGTGCGCCATGCCAAACGCGGCAGGCAGCCGGCCCGGCCCGCATTCCCAGCCCCACTCCTCCGCGTACTGCCGATCGGACGTTGCAAGATTTCTTTTTCGCTTTGGAGCTGCTGTATGAACCACCCCACCATGCAAGGCACTCCGGCACTGAACGTGCCGGCCTGGGTCAAGAACCAGAAACTGGTCGCCTGGGTTGCCGATATCGCCGCACTGACCAAGCCAGACCAGATCTACTGGTGCGACGGCTCGCAGGAAGAATATGACCGCCTGTGCGAACAGATGGTCGCCGCCGGCACGATGCGCCGCCTGAACCCGGCCAAGCGCAAGAACTCGTTCCTGGCGCTGTCGGACCCGTCCGACGTGGCGCGCGTCGAAGACCGCACTTTCATCTGCTCGCAGAAGCAGGAAGATGCCGGCCCGACCAACAACTGGATCGCCCCGGCCGAAATGCGCCAGACGCTGAACGGCCTGTTCGACGGCTGCATGCGTGGCCGCACGCTCTACGTGGTGCCGTTCTCGATGGGCCCGCTCGGTTCGCCGATCGCCCATATCGGCGTGGAACTGTCCGATTCGCCATACGTGGCCGTCAACATGCGCATCATGACCCGCATGGGCCGCGCCGTGTTTGACGTACTGGGCACCGACGGCGAGTTCGTGCCGTGCGTGCACACCGTGGGCAAGCCGCTGGCCGCCGGCGAGAAGGACGTTCCGTGGCCGTGCAACCCGACCAAGTACATCGTGCACTTCCCGGAATCGCGCGAGATCTGGTCGTTCGGCTCCGGCTACGGCGGCAACGCGCTGCTGGGCAAGAAGTGCTTTGCACTGCGGATCGCCTCGACGATGGGCCGTGACGAAGGCTGGCTGGCCGAGCACATGCTGATCCTCGGCGTGACATCGCCCGAAGGCAAGAAGTACCACGTGGCCGCCGCGTTCCCGTCGGCCTGCGGCAAGACCAACTTCGCCATGCTGATCCCGCCCAAGGGCTTCGAGGGCTGGAAGGTCACCACGATCGGCGACGACATCGCCTGGATCAAGCCGGGCAAGGACGGCCGCCTGTACGCCATCAACCCGGAAGCCGGCTACTTCGGCGTGGCCCCGGGCACGAGCGAGAAGACCAACTTCAACGCCATGGCGACGCTCAAGGAAAACGTCATCTTCACCAACGTGGCGCTGACCGATGACGGCGACGTGTGGTGGGAAGGCATGACGAAGGAAGCCCCGGCCCACCTGGTGGACTGGCAGGGCAAGGACTGGACGCCCGAGATCGCCAAGACCACCGGCGCCAAGGCCGCCCACCCGAACGCCCGCTTCACGGCCCCGGCCTCGCAGTGCCCGTCGATCGACGAGAACTGGGACAACCCGGCTGGCGTGGCCATCGACGCATTCATCTTCGGCGGCCGCCGCAGCACCACGGTGCCGCTGGTGACCGAGGCCCGCAACTGGACCGAAGGCGTCTACATGGCCGCCACGATGGGTTCGGAAACCACCGCAGCCGCTGCCGGCCAGCAAGGCGTGGTGCGCCGCGATCCGTTCGCGATGCTGCCGTTCTGCGGCTACAACATGAGCGACTACTTCGGCCACTGGCTCGCGCTGGGCAAGAAGCTGGAAGCCGCTGGCGCGAAGCTGCCGAAGATCTACTGCGTGAACTGGTTCCGCAAGGATGCCGACGGCAACTTCGTGTGGCCGGGCTTCGGCGAGAACATGCGCGTCCTGTCGTGGATGATCGACCGCGTGGAAGGCCATGGCGAAGGCGCCGATCACGTGTTCGGCACGTCGCCGCGCTACACGGACCTGAACTGGAGCGGCCTGGCCTTCACGGCCGAGCAGTTCAACCAGGTCACGTCGATCGACCATGACGCATGGCTGAAGGAACTGGCGCTGCACGACGAACTGTTCACCCAGCTCAAGCACAACCTGCCGCAGGCGCTGGCGGAAACCAAGGACGCACTGGCCAAGCGCCTGTCCGCCTGAGTTTCAGTCGGTGTTCTCCCCTCTCCCGCGCGCGGGAGAGGGGAGCCTCATCCCTCCTGCCTCCCTTCCACACTAGTTCCCTTCCACGTCGATCCCGAGCTGCTGCACAGCGTACTTCACCAGTTCTGCCCGCCCCTCGATGCCGAGCTTGCGTTTCAGGTTGAGCCGGTGTGTCTCCACGGTGCGCACCGATACACCAAGTTGGGACGCGATGTCCTTGTTGGCCTGTCCCCGGCCGATGCCGTTGAGGATGTCGCGCTCGCGCGGGGTCAGCGCGTCTAGCGGGCTCACGTCCTGCGCGGCCATGCCGCGCGCGATGCGGGCGCTGTAGAACACGCGGCCTGCCAGCACTGCCTGGATTGCGGCCAGCAGTTCGTCGGCCGGCGCATCCTTGAGCACGTAGCCACGTGCGCCGGCACGGATCGCCTGCCGCACATACTCAAGGTTGTCGTGCATCGAGACAATCAGCACGGCCAGTTCTGGATAGTGCTCGTGCAACGCGCCAGCCAGCGCGATGCCGCCCATTCCGCGCATGCCGATGTCGGTAATCACCAGATCCGGCATCCGCCCGGCGCCAGCCGCCGCCAGCCAGGCCAGCGCGGCCTCGCCGTCGTCTGCCTCCCCCACGACTTCCAGTTCCGGCTGTAGCGTCAGATGCATGCGCATGCCGTCGCGCACCAGTGCGTGGTCGTCGATCAGCAGCACACGGGCCGGTGCGGTGGGGGCGCGTACTGCGGAATCGTCGTCGTGTAAATCGGTCATGACTGCGGGGTATTAGTAGAAAACGGCAGGGCAGCGACAAGCCGCGTACCCGATGGCGCGGAAAAGATCTCGAAGGTTCCGCCCAGTGCGGCCATCCGCTCGCGCAGGTTGCGCAGGCCGATGCCGCGTTGTGGATCGAGCTGCATGCGGGCCACGTCGAAGCCGATGCCGTTGTCACGCACGGTCAGGCGTGTGGCGCTATCGGAGAATTCAAGCGACACGTCGACGTGCGCGGCGTGGGCGTGCCGCTCGACGTTGGTCAGCGCTTCCTGCGCGATGCGGAACAGCGCGGTGGCCTGTTCATCGGCCAGTTCGCGCGGATGCCCGGTCTGCGTCACGTTGACGGTCAGCGTGCTGCCGGCCTGCATCTCGCGCGCCAGATGCTGGAGCGCCGCGTAGAGGCCCAGGTCGTCGAGCAGGGCAGGGCGCAGGTTGCGCGCCACGCGGCGTACTTCGTTGAATACCGAGTCCAGCCGGTTCAGCGCCATGCCGAGGATCGGCGCCACCGATGCGCCTTCGGTGGGCGCCAGGCGGATGCGGTTCGTCGCGGCTTCGAGCACGAGCTTGACGGAGACCAGCAACTGGCTGATACCGTCATGCAATTCGCGCGACAGCCGCGCGCGTTCGTCTTCCTGCGACTGCACCACGCGCTGGGCAAGCTGGCGCAGCTTGGCGTCGGCCTCGCGGTGCTCGCTGACGTTGAGCGCCAGGCCGCTGGCGGCCACCAGCAGGATACTGATGGCGGCGATCACGCCGATCCAGGCCATCGTTTCGCGAATATCGGTCTCGGCGCGCGCATCGAGCTGGCGCAATGTCTTTTCGACATCGTCAAGATAGATGCCGGTGCCGAGCATCCAGTTCCAGCCCGGTACAGCCACCACATAACCGAGCTTGGGCGCCACCTGCTGGGACGAGGGCTTCTTCCACTGGTAGCGCACCGAACCGCCGCCAGCCTTGGCGGCAGCCACCAGCTTCTGAATCGTCAATGCACCGTGGGGATCGCGCAGCAGCCACAGATCCTGGCCCACGAGTTCAGGCTGGCGCGGGTGCATCAGATTGCGGCCCTGCAGGTCGTAGAGGAAGAAGTATCCGTCGGGGCCGTAGTCCAGCCGCGCCAGCGCATCCATTGCCGCCTGGCGCGTGGCCGCGTCCGTGCGGCCCGAATTGACCATCGGTGCAATCGCGCTTTGGGCGAGTTCCACGTAGTGGCGCAGCTCGGTTTCCTTGCTCTGCAGATAGGCGGCCTCCACGAGTGCACGCTCGTGACGGACAAGCGCCGTGGCCTGATAACGCACGGCTAGCGCGATGCCGAACATGGCAACGGCCAGCGGCGCCACAGCGAGCAAAAGTATCTTTTGGCGGAGTTTCATCTGAACCGGGGGTAAACACCGATGCCGGGAAGGCCGCTTGATCTCGTCGATCTGCGTAGTACTACGTGCAAGCGTTGCGTAGTTTCGCGCTTGTGCCGACAAGGGCGGGTGTCAATACTACACGCCGGATTGCTCCCGGACCCGGCTCCTGGCGCAATTCGACGCAGTAGGTGCTAACTCGTCCTGGCGAACCTCGCTGTCGGGTGCACTGCCTGCCTGCACGACAGATCCGGACCAGACGAAAACAGACCGGGCGCCGCAGACATCCAGGAGACACTCATCCACGCGATCGTCAGCGGCCGCCATCCGGCCCCCCCCCGCTGCCCGCCTCCCGTCGCCGCAGGTTTTTTCAGCCGGTCTGAGGAGACCCTTCAACATGAATCGCATCGGACAACATCTGTTGTGGCTGGCCGTCGCCGTACTCGGCGCGTTTGCCTTCGCCACTGTCGCGCTGTCGCGCGGGGAGGCCGTCAGTGCTCTGTGGATCGTGGTTGCCGCGCTCTGCATCTATCTGATTGCCTACCGCTTCTACAGCCGCTTCATCGCCGACAAGGTGATGCAGCTCGACCCCAAACGCATGACGCCGGCCTGGCGCCACAACGACGGCCTGGACTACGTGCCGACCAACAAGGCGGTGCTGTTCGGCCACCACTTCGCCGCAATCGCCGGCGCAGGCCCACTGGTCGGCCCCGTGCTGGCCGCGCAGATGGGCTACATGCCCGGCATGCTGTGGATCCTGGCAGGTGTGGTGTTTGCCGGTGCAGTGCAGGATTTCATGATCCTGTTCATCTCCACACGCCGGGACGGCCGTTCGCTCGGTGACCTGGTGAAGTCCGAGATGGGCACGGTGCCGGGCATGATCGCGCTGTTCGGCTGCTTCATGATCATGATCATCATCCTGGCCGTGCTGGCGCTGATCGTCGTGAAGGCACTGGCCGGATCGCCGTGGGGCACGTTCACGGTGGCCGTGACGATTCCGATCGCGCTGTTCATGGGCATCTACACGCGCTACATCCGCCCGGGCCGCATTGGCGAGGTGTCGGTGATCGGCTTCGTGCTGCTGATGCTGGCCATCATCGGCGGCCAGTACGTGCATGAAAGCGCCACGCTGGCGCCGCTGTTCACGTACGACGGCAAGGCGCTGACCTGGATGCTGATCATCTACGGCTTTATCGCCGCAGTGCTGCCCGTGTGGCTGCTGCTGGCGCCGCGCGATTACCTGTCGACGTTCCTGAAGATCGGCACGATCATCGCGCTGGCCATCGGTATCCTGATCGTCGCGCCGGAACTGAAGATGCCGGCCTTCACGCAGTTTGCGCAGGGCGGTGGTCCGGTGTGGTCGGGCAACCTGTTCCCGTTCCTCTTCATCACGATTGCCTGCGGTGCGGTGTCGGGCTTCCATGCGCTGATCTCGTCGGGCACCACGCCGAAGCTGCTGGAAAATGAAACGCATGCGCGCTTCATCGGATATGGCGCCATGCTGGCCGAGTCGTTCGTCGCCATCATGGCGCTGGTGGCCGCATCGGTGATCGAGCCGGGCGTGTACTTCGCGATGAACAGTCCCGCAGCCGTGATCGGCAACACGCCGGAAGCGGTGGCGCACGTGGTGTCCACCTGGGGCTTCGTGATTACGCCGGACGTGCTGATCCAGACCGCCAAGGATGTTGGCGAAAATACGATCATCTCGCGTGCCGGTGGCGCGCCGACGCTGGCTGTCGGCATCGCCCACATCCTGCACCAGGTGGTGGGTGGCCAGGCCATGATGGCCTTCTGGTACCACTTCGCGATCCTGTTCGAGGCGCTGTTCATCCTGACCGCCGTGGACGCGGGCACCCGTGCCGGCCGCTTCATGCTGCAGGACCTGCTGGGCAGCTTCGTGCCGGCCCTGCAACGCACCGACTCGCTGCCGGCCAACCTGATCGCCACCGCGCTGACCGTGGCGGCCTGGGGCTACTTCCTGTACCAGGGCGTGGTTGACCCGCTGGGCGGCATCAACACGCTGTGGCCGCTGTTCGGCATCTCCAACCAGATGCTGGCCGCCGTGGCGCTGGTGCTGGGCACCTGCGTGCTGGTCAAGATGAAGCGCGGCCAGTACGCCTGGGTGACGCTGCTGCCCACGGTCTGGCTGCTGATCTGCACGCTGACCGCCGGCTGGCAGAAGCTGTTCGATGCCGATCCGAAGGTCAGCTTCCTGACCCATGCGTCGAAGTTCAGCGCCGCGATTGCCGAAGGCAAGGTGCTGGCCCCGGCCAAGACGATGGAGCAGATGCACCGCATCGTCTTCAACGACTACCTGGACGCCGGCCTGTGTGCGCTGTTCATGTTCGTGGTGCTGTCGATCGTCTTCTACGGCTTCAAGACCGCGATGTCGGCCCGGGGCGCCGCGAAGCGCACGGACCGCGAAACGCCGTTCGAGCCGATGCCGGCACAGGCTTCGGCCGCGTCGCACTGATCACCTGGAGGCCATCATGCTGGAACAGATCGGAAACATGGGACGTTACCTGGGCCAGTCGCTGCGGCTGATGGTCGGCCTGCCCGACTACCAGACCTACGTGGCCCACATGGAAAGCACCCACCCGGACCGCGCGCCCATGACGTACGAGGAGTTCTTCCGCGAGCGTCAGGAAGCACGGTACGGCGGGGGGCAAGGAAAGTGCTGCTAGCCTGACTGACACTGCGCCAGGCAACGAAGGCAAGAAAGGCGACCCGGGCGACCCCGTCCGGGTCGCCTTTTTTGTTGCCCGTCTCGATGGCCGTGACGTTGCGGCAGGCCGTGTTGCGCGGCAACGTCGATGTTTCGCTGATTTTTCGTCGATTTCTCACGATTCGAAACCGTTTCTGCAGGGGGTTACAGGGCCTCACAACTCGTTACAGCAACGGTGAGGCTCCTTCTCTACACTCCCGATCCAGATACATAGCAAATAAAGGAATAACGATGTCGCGCGGTCCTCTTCGTAACCTGACTCTGGCCCTTGCCCTTTCGGCGGCTGCGCTGCCGGCGTTCGCAGGGGGTGATCTGAATAATGCACTTGGCGGTGGCCTGGGCGGCGTGGCTGGCGCTGCCGTAGGCGGCGCGCTGGGTGGCAGCACCGGCGCCGTGATCGGCGGTGCCGTGGGCGGTGGTGCCGGTGGCGCCATCACCTCGAATCGTCGCGAACGCACTGGCGCCATCATAGGTGGCGCACTGGGTGGCGGTGCAGGCACTGCGGCTGGCAACGCGATGGGCGGCCGCGCTGGCGGCCTGGTTGGCGCGGGCCTTGGCGGCGCGGCCGGCGCGGCGCTGGGCGGCAATGTGTCGCGCAACAATTCGTACGAGGACGATCGCCGGTACGACCGCGGCCACTACAAGCGCAGCAAGCATCACCACCATCACGACCACGACGACTGAGTCGAGCAGTAATGATGATCACGGGCCCATGTGGCCCGTTTTCTTTTGTCCGCAGCGTCCTCGGATCCTTGGGCCCATAGAGTTGGGCCCATAGAGCGGGAGGCCCAAAACAAAAAGCCCGTACCGGGGAGGTACGGGCTTTTTGCGGAATGCCTGGGGAAGAATCAGATCTTCGCGCCGTCGCTGTAAGTGTCAAACTTGCCGGTGCGGGCGCCATCGCTGTACGTGTCGAACTTGCCGGCACGGGCACCGTCGCTGTACGTGTCGAACTTGCCGGCACGGGCGCCGTCGCTGTAAGTGTCAAACTTGCCGGCGCGGGCGCCGTCGCTGTACGTGTCGAACTTGCTGGACTTGGCGAACGCAGGGGCTGCCGACAGGGCAACGGTCAGGGCAGCGATCAGGGCGAATTGGCGCTTCATGGTGGAATCCTTTCTCTCTCAAGGATGCCGGTGGTCCTGGACCTTGCTGCGATGCGGCATCAGATGGAGCGATATTAGGCATTTCCCTGATATGAATAAATAGCGCCATCCACAATGATTGGTTGTGGTTTCAACAATAAATCGCCCTGATCACGTAAAAGTTCACGGGTGGATCGGGAGACTATGTCATGGATCGGCTTCAATCGATGCGCGTCTTCGCGAAAGTCGTCGAACTGGGCAGTTTTGCCCGTGCGGCGCAGCAATTGGAAATGTCCAATGCGGTTGTGACGCGCTACGTTGCCGATCTGGAAAGCCACCTGGGAACCCGTCTGCTGAACCGGACCACCCGCAGCCTGTCGCTGACCGATGCCGGCGAGACCTATCTGCAGCGCTGCTCCCAGATCCTGGAAGACGTGGAGGAGGCCGAGTCGGTCGTCACGGCGCGCAGCCAGTCGTTATCCGGCACGCTGCGGTTGGTAACGCCGGTCATGTTCGGCCTGCACCTGCTGCCGCAGACGCTCGCACGCTTCCAGCAGCTCTATCCCGACGTCGTCTTCGACGTGCAGCTTTCAGACCGCATGATCGATATCGTCGAGGAAGGGCGAGACGTGGGCGTGTTGCTGTCCGATCTCGGCCTCGGCTCGCACCTTGTGGCGAGGCCGCTGATCTCGGCCGAGGTCATTCTCTGCGCGTCGCCGGGCTATCTGCGCCAGCACCCGCCGTTACGCACCGCGCATGACTTGTCCAATCACCGTGCCATTGCCATGCGGCTACCCAATGCCGAGCACGAATGGACGCTGTCCGGCCCCGAAGGCGAAGTCACCGTGCCGATCCGCCCCGGCCTGCTGTGCAGCAACGCCGAACTGGCCCACCAGGCCGCGCTGGCCAACCTCGGCATTGCCATGCTTTCGTCGTATCTGGCGCGGCCCAATATCGAGGCGGGCCGGCTGACCCACATCCTGCCGCAATACCAACTGCCGCGCCGCGACGTAAGCGTGGTCTACCCAAGCCGCAAGTTCCTGCCAACCAAGGTCAGGGCGTTCATCGACTTCCTGCTGGAAGAGGGTCGGCAAAGGGTAGGGGATCCGGAAAGCAAGGTGCACGCATAAGCAAAACGGCGGGGTTTTCACCCCGCCGCCTGGTACATCCCGATATCAGTATGTGAGTCGTTACTCTTCCGCTTCGGCCGTCTGCTTGCTGGCCGCGCGCGTCTTCTTGGCTGCCGCCGTCTTGGTTGCGGTCTTCGCGGCTGTCTTAGTGGCGGTCTTGGTGGCAGCCTTCTTCGCAGCCGGCGCCTTCTTGGCGGCCGGTGCCTTCTTGGCTGCAACCTTTGCCGGTGCCGCTTCTGCCTTGGCAGCCGACTTTGCCGCAGGCTTGGCACCAGTCTTCGCCGCCGCGCCCGCCTTGGGCTCTCGCGCCTCGAACTCGAAGCCGATCTTGCCGTCCGGCTGCTTGACCAGATAGGCCTTGAAGTTGCGGCCGGTACGTGACGACTTGAAGCCGGTCAGCAGGTCTGTCTTGCCTTCGGTCAGCAGCTTGCCGATCTGCTCGCGCGAGATTTCCTGCTGCAGGATGATCTTGCCGCTGGTGAAGTCGCACGATTTCTCGCTGCCCACGGCGTTGGCGCAGACATACTTCATGCCATGCTCGTAGACCGAGCCGTCGCACTTGGGGCAGTTCCCGACCGGCGTCTGCTCGCTGAAGTCCACGGGCTCGTCGTCTTCCTCGTCGTTCTGACCGAAGTCGAACTCCATCTTCCAGTTGCCGTCGTCGCCCTTTGCCAGCTTGAGGATGGCCGCGAACGGCCGGCCCATCTTGCTGCGGAAGCCCTGCAGCGGACCGATTTCCTTCTTCAGCAGCAGTTCCTCGACTTCCTCGATCTCGAACTGGCGTCCGCCAGGGATCTTGCTGATCGAGAACTCGCACGCCGTGCAGGCAAAGCGCCGGTAGTTCTCCTTGACCTGGCCACCGCACTGCGGGCACGGCGTATCGAGCGTTGCGTAGTCGCCCGGAATCGTGTCGTTGTCGTATTCCTTGGCGCGCTTGACGATCTGCTGCGTCATCTGCGCGATCTCGCGCATGAACTCGTCGCGCTTGAGGCGTCCGCGCTCGATCTGCGCAAGCTTGTGTTCCCACTCGCCCGTCAGCTCGGCCTGGGTCAGTTCTTCCACGCCCAGCCCGCGCAGCAGCGTCATGAGCTGGAACGCCTTGGCCGTGGGAATCAGCTCGCGGCCTTCGCGAACCAGGTACTTTTCGGCCAGCAGGCCTTCGATGATGGCCGCACGCGTGGCCGGCGTGCCCAGGCCCTTGCCTGCCATGGCTTCGCGCAGCGCGTCGTCGTCCACGAGCTTCCCGGCGCCTTCCATGGCCGACAGCAGCGTCGCTTCGTTGTAGCGGGCTGGCGGGCGCGTGGTCAGGCCGACGGACTCGACCTTGTCGGTCTTGACCTTCTCGTCCTTCTGCACGGGCACCAGGTTGGCGTCCTTGTCATCCTTGCCCTGCGCCTCGCGGCCGTAGATCACGAGCCAGCCCGGGTTGACCAGTACCTTGCCCTCGGTCTTGAAGTGGTGGCCGGCAACCTCGGTGATCCGCGTGGTCACCTGGAATTCGGCCGCCGGGAAGAACACGGCCAGGAAGCGGCGCACGACCAGGTCGTACAGCTTCTGCTCCGGCTCCGACAGGTTCTTGGGCGCCTGCAGCGTCGGGATGATTGCGAAGTGGTCGCTGATCTTGCTGTTGTCGAAGATCCGCTTGTTCGGCTTCACCCAGCCGCTGGACAGGATCTTCTTCGCGTGCGGCAGGTAGTTCGGCGAGCTTTCGGCCAGCATGTCCATGGTCTGCTTGACCGTGTCCAGGTAGTCCTCGGGCAGCGCGCGTGCATCGGTACGCGGGTACGTCAGCACCTTGTGCTTTTCGTACAGCGCCTGGGCCAGGCCCAGCGTGTTCTTGGCCGAGAAGCCAAAGCGCGAGTTGGCCTCGCGCTGCAGCGTGGTCAGGTCGAACAGGGCCGGCGACTGTTGCGTCGACGGCTTGGATTCCTCGGTGACCGTGCCTGGCTTGTCGCGGCAGGCCGCCACGATGCTCTTGGCCTCGGCCTCGCTCCACAGGCGCGAATCGCGCGCCTCGGGGTCGAACTCGTTCTTCTTGAACTTCGGGTCGAACCAGCGGCCCTCGTAGAGGCCGGCGGCGGCGATGAACTCGGCGTGCACTTCCCAGTAATCGCGCGGCACGAAGTGCTTGATCTTCTCCTCGCGCTCCACCACGATCGAAAGCGTCGGTGTCTGCACCCGGCCCACCGTGGTCAGGAAGAAGCCGCCGCCCTTGCTGTTGAAGGCCGTCATGGCGCGCGTGCCGTTGATGCCCACAAGCCAGTCGGCTTCGGAGCGGCAGCGGG
The DNA here is from genome assembly GCF_000292345.1 of Cupriavidus sp. BIS7. Lineage (GTDB taxonomy): Bacteria > Pseudomonadota > Gammaproteobacteria > Burkholderiales > Burkholderiaceae > Cupriavidus. The sequence continues at coordinate 64,037 of NZ_ALOU01000093.1, read as the reverse complement.
CGGCGTCAGCCAGCGGGAGCATGTCCTCATCCTCGCGCAGTGCGGCAAACCCGTCACGAATGGCCTGCTGGGTCATCGACTGCAGCCACAGGCGGCGCACCGGCTGCTTGGCCTTGGCCTGTTGCGCGATCAGGCGAAAGATCAGTTCCCCTTCGCGCCCCGCGTCGCAGGCGTTGATCAGCGCGGTCACGTCCTTGCGCTTGATCAGGCGGTTCAGCACCTTGAGGCGCGACTCGGTCTTGGCAATCGGGCGCAGGTCGAAATGCGGGGGGATCACCGGCAGGTTGGTGAAACTCCACTTGCCGCGCTTGACCTCGTAATCGTCAGGCGCTGCGATTTCCACGAGGTGACCGACGGCCGATGACAGCACGTAGTCATCGTTCTCGAAGTACTCGTCGTGCTTGGTAAAGCCCCCGAGGGCGCGCGCGATATCGGCGGCGACCGATGGCTTTTCCGCGATGATGAGGGCTTTAGACATTCAACGGGTCCTTGTGGCGCCACTGCCTGATGAGCAGTCCGCGCCTCTTGAAATTCACGGCAAACTATGTAAACAGTCCGCCTGGGCTTTGAGGCGCCAATAATAAGCGCGGTTCGGACGGCCATGCAAGCCGACGCATCGCGCATACGCGACGTCCGGCAGCTCGGGCCGACACACTACTCAAGCAACCAGTCGAGCACTTGAGGAATCTCCGATGCCGTTGCAGGCATCGCGCTGCCGCGCGCCAGCATCCGGTCCAGAACTTCCAGGTGGGGGAGCACCGTTCCATAAAAGTGCGGTGCGCCTCCGGCAATGGGCTGAATCAATACAGTAGGAAAATTTTCGACATCGATGTCCTCGCCCAGCCGGTCCGAGTGGGTTTCGATATCGATCCAGACAAAACAATCGTCCGGATAGCGCGCTGCCAGCGCGGCAAACCCGCTCAGATAGCCCTTGCAGGTGCCACACCAGTCGGCGCACAGACAGGCCACCAGACGGCCTCGCGGCCTTGCCGCCAGCGCCTGGCGCAGGGCTGCAGGGTCTCGCTCGGGGAAGTAAACGGTCATTGCACGCAAAAAATGAGACGGTTGCGATACCGTCGATCATGCCAGACGCCGGTATCGGTTGCCGGGCACGCGCTCAACGGTACCACCCAGCTCCAGCTCCAGAAGCGCTGCCGCCGCAACATCCGCCGTGAGGCCCGACCGCTCGCACAATGCGTCGAACGTGACAGGATCATAGGCCAGGGCGGCACCGAACACGTCGGCCACGTCGGCGGATGCTCCCGAAGGCACGCGTTGCGCGGATGGCCCGGATGGTCGGGATGGTTGAAGTTGCGCGATAGCCGCCAGATCGCCGAATTCCTCGAGCACGTCGACCGGTGTTTCAACCAGCTTCGCCCCCTGGCGAATCAGCTTGTGGCAGCCACGCGCCAGTTCCGCATGGATCGATCCCGGCATCGCGAAGACTTCCCGCCCTATCTCGGACGCCAGCCGCGCGGTAATCAGCGATCCGGACCGTTCCGCCGCCTCCACGACCAGCACGCCGCGCGACAGTGCCGCAATGATGCGGTTGCGGCGCGGAAAATGGTTCGGAATCCCGGGCGTACCCAATGCGAACTCGCTGACGATGGCGCCGCCCGCATCCACGATCTGGTGAGCCAGCGCATGATGCCGGGCGGGGTAGACGATATCGACGCCAGTCCCGACCACGGCTACGGTACCGCCCAGGCCCTCCAGCGCACCGGCATGCGCCGCCGCGTCGATCCCGAGTGCGAGGCCGGATACGACCGTCAAGCCCGCCTGGGAAAAGGCCGATGCAAAGGCCCGGGCATCGCGCGCGCCTTGCGCCGTTGCCTTGCGCGCACCGACGATCCCGAGCGCGTGGCCCGACAGCCTTCCGGGGTTGCCGTTGATATAGAGCAGCAGGGGAGGATCGGCGAGGTCTAGCAGCTGCGCCGGGTACCCGGCGTCTGCCATGGTGACCACGGCATGATGCGGCTCCGCCAGCCAGGCCACGGTGCGCGCGATCAGCGAAGACATGGCGGCGTCCGGCGGCGCGCTCAACGCACGCGCCACGTCGGGCTCAACGACTTCGCGCAGGCGCGCGGTGTCCTGCGCAAGCACGGTCTGGGGCAAGCCGAATGCGGCCAGCAGCCGTCGTCCGGACTGTGCACTGACGCCTGGCGTCGCCGTCAGACGTAGCCAGGCAGCTACGTCGGCAGGATCGCGGGTCGATTCGGTCATCAGAAGCGATGCAGCGCACGCCCAGGGGGCACGCGCCGCTGTCAGCGCGGCGTGGTGGCGATATCGCCAACCTTCATCACGTTCGTCGCGTCCGTCACCAGCGCGTACGCGACGCCCGGGAACACGCGATAAACGTACGCGAGGCCATAGCGGTCTTCAGGCAGTTCGATCGTGCGATTGCTGTCCGTTGGGTCGGCCACCACTCCGCCATCGCGCGACAACGCCAGCACGTGGCCCGGCTCCAGCCCGGCATTCGCGCCGATATTGAGCACAACGACCTGCTTTGCGCCGCCGTATCGCACACCACCGTAGACCGCCGCGACGCGGCCCGCGACTTCGTTGTCCGGCGCGTGTGGCACGTAGCGGATCAGTTCGCGCGGCGGCTGCGGCAGCAGCAGTGTTCCGGGACCCATTTCCTGCTGGGACTGGGTTGCCAGCACCGTGGTCACGGCGCTGGGGCCTTCCGGCCCGCGCGTCACGCGTACGCTGCCTTCATACTGGGCCTCGAAGCCGATCACGCCGTTGCTGATCGGATCGAACACGGGCTTGGCCGGGCGGAACGCCTGCCAGTCACTGCCGATGGACGCATCGGCCGGCGCAATGCCGCGCGCGTAGCCCGTATCGCCACGTCCCATATACACGCGGGCATCGGGCAAGGCCACGATACGGGCCGACGTATCCACCGTGCCCTGGTCAACCACGAGCGGGCGGGCCAGGAACGGCTCGATGTCGCCGGCCGGGATGCTCAGGATCGCCTCACCGTCGCCCCCGTTCCCGCGGACACGCGGCGACAGGCGGATATCGCCACTGGCGCCGCCCGGAGGGGTTGTCGACAGGTAGGCGCGGCCATCGCGCTGGACCAGGTAGAGAACCTGGCCCGGATAAATCAGGTGAGGATTGTGGACCTGCTGGCGGTTCATGCCCCACAGCTGGGGCCAGCGCCAGGGTTGGCGCAGGTACTGGCCGGAAATGCCCCAAAGCGTATCTCCGGTGCGCACCGTATACTGGCCGGGCGCGTTGGGTGCCAGGTCGGCAACCGGAATACCTTCCTGCGCGGTGCGGTCGGCCTGCGCAAGCTGGACTGGCGAGACGCTCAGGTCGGCAGCCTGGACTGCCATGGCCGCGCCGGCAGTGATGCCGGCGACACTCAGCATGGCGAGGGTGAACGCGTGCAGCCTGCGGCCCGACGCCGCCTGTTCTTTGGTAAGATCGCGCATTTTCCTGAACCGGCCGGGAGAACGACCGGATTGACCCTAGGTAGAGCGTGCCTGCTGCGGCGCGCCTTGAATTTTTGTACTAGCGCCCCGATTCTGCATGGAAACCCCGCCCGCCGCAACGGCGTCCGGGCAGTGGACAGCACCCGGCGTTGCGCGTGAGCATCATGGCCAAACTCGATATCCTCACCTACCCCGATCCCCGCCTGCACAAAGTAGCCAAGCCTGTGGAAGTGGTGGATGACCGCATCCGCAAGCTCGTGAAAGACATGGCCGAAACCATGTACGAAGCGCCCGGCATTGGCCTGGCCGCGACGCAGGTGGACGTGCACGAGCGCGTGATCGTGATCGACGTGTCCGAGGACCGCAACGGGCTGATGGTGTTCATCAACCCCGAGATCACGTGGGCCAGCGACAACCGCAAGGTGTGGGAAGAGGGCTGCCTGTCGGTGCCCGAGGTCTATGACCGCGTGGAGCGTCCGGACCGCGTCAAGGTGCGCGCGCTCAACGAAAAGGGCGAGACGTTCGAGATCGATGCCGACGATCTGCTCGCTGTATGTATACAGCACGAGATCGACCACCTGAACGGCAAGGTTTTCGTCGAATACCTGTCGCCGCTCAAGGTCAACCGCATCAAGAGCAAGCTGCAAAAGCGCGTACGCTCGCGCATGTAAAGGAAATCGTCTCAGAACGATTCTGAAACGGTTTCTAAAGGATGTAACGGTAAGCGCTGCGCGGACGCGCGTCTGCTATCGTTACACCTTCCAGAGAACACTTACGCACCGGCCGCTATGCGGCCGGTGTCGTTTCCATCGCGGAAAATCGCCATGACTCAAGCCCAGCCACTGCGCGTTGCCTTTGCCGGCACGCCCGAGTTTGCGCGCGTTGCCCTTGAGGCCATCCACGCTGCCGGATTTCCGGTCGTCGCCGTCCTGACCCAGCCTGACCGGCCCGCCGGCCGCGGCATGCAGTTGCAGGCCAGCCCGGTCAAGCAGTTCGCCATCGAATCCAGCCTGGGACCCGTTTTGCAACCGCGGTCGCTGCGCCGCCAGGGCAAGTATCCCGAGGAAGCCAACGCGGCGGTTGATGCGCTCGCCGAGATCGCGCCCGATGTGATGGTGGTGGCCGCCTATGGCCTGATCCTGCCGGCCGAGGTCCTGAACCTGCCGCGATACGGCTGTCTGAACATCCATGCCTCGCTATTGCCGCGCTGGCGCGGCGCGGCGCCTATCCATCGCGCAATCGAGGCGGGTGACGCCGAGACCGGCATCACGCTGATGCAGATGGACGAAGGCCTCGACACCGGCGCGATGCTCTCGCGCGAAGCGACGCCGATTGGCCCGCAGGACACCACGGGCTCGCTGCACGACACGCTCGCAACACTCGGCGGCCGCATGATCGTCGACGCGCTGCGCCAGCTTGCCGCCGGCCAGCCACTGGTGGCCACGCCGCAGCCCGAGGACGGCGTGACCTACGCGGAAAAAATCGCCAAGGATGAAGCCCCGCTCGATCTGATGCGGCCCGCCGCCGAACTGGCCAATCAGGTACGCGCGTTCAATCCGTTCCCGGGCGCCACGGTGCAGGTGGGCGAAACCGTCATCAAGTGCTGGCAGGCACTGCCGCTGGACGCGGCAACCAGCCTGCCGCATCCGCCGGGCACCGTTCTGGCTGCCGATGCCGCCGGGGTAATCATCGCCTGCGGCAATGGCAGCGCGCTGCAGGTCACTGAACTCCAGAAACCGGGCGGCAAGCGCCAACCTGCGCAGCAGTTCCTGCAGGCGATGCCGCTGCCGCCGGGCACGCGCTGCGTGGTGTCGGGCGTGGCCGGCCAAGCCCCCGCCAAGTGACGCGAAACATCCTTGCAATCGTAAAACCCTGTCTTCGACATTGAATTTCCGCGGCCCGCGCCCTATCTAACCGTCATCGCGACTGACGATCTGGAGATCAAGCCATGTTCAACTGGGTCAAGACCTTCATGCTGATGGCCGCCATCACGGCGCTGTTCATCGTCATCGGCGGCATGATCGGCGGACGCAACGGGATGATGCTCGCGCTGCTGCTGGCAGTGGGCATGAACTTCTTCTCATACTGGTTCTCGGACAAGATGGTCCTGCGCATGTACAACGCGCAGGAAGTGGATGCCAGCACCGCGCCACAGTTCTACAACACGGTGAAGGAGCTTGCGCAGCGCGCCGGCCTGCCGATGCCGCGCGTGTACCTGATCAACGAAGATGCGCCGAATGCGTTTGCCACGGGCCGCAATCCGGAGCACGCGGCGGTCGCTGCCACCACCGGAATCCTGCGCGTGCTTTCCGATCGCGAACTGCGCGGCGTGATGGCCCATGAACTCGCGCACGTGAAGCATCGGGACATCCTCACCTCGACCATCGCCGCAACGATGGCCGGTGCCATTTCAGCGCTTGCCAATATGGCGATGTTCTTTGGCGGGCGCGACGAAAACGGCAACCGCTCGAATCCAATCGCGACGATCGCGGTGGCAATCCTTGCGCCGCTGGCCGCATCGCTGATTCAGATGGCAATCTCACGCGCACGCGAATTCGAAGCCGACCGCGGCGGCGCGGAAATCAGCGGCGACCCGCAGGCCCTGGCCGCGGCGCTCGACAAGATCCACCGCTACGCGCAGGGCATTCCGTTCCAGGCCGCCGAGGAACACCCGGCCACGGCGCAGATGATGATCATGAACCCGCTCTCGGGCGGAGGCATCGCGAACCTGTTCTCTACCCACCCCGCCACGGAAGAACGGATCGCACGGCTGATGCATATGGCGCAGACCGGCACCTACCCGGCCTGACCAGCGTCGCCACGTTTCCCGGGGCTCGTGCGCGGTAACAGGTAAACTGCCCGCTGTGTTCCGTCAGGAGCCGGCGGGTTTTTTGTATCCGCGCGCGCCTGATGGCCCGTACCACCGCTTTTTTTGCAGATTTCCAGTATTACCCATGCGCCTGCCACCAGATTCCCTTGCCTTCCAGATGCTCGGCGCCGCCGCAGCCGTACGCGGCGTCCACGAAGGCACGGCCCTGCCGCAAGCCATCGACGACGCCTCGGCCCAACTTCGCCTGGACCGCGTACGCGATGCCGCCACGCGCGGCGCCATCCAGGACCTGGCCTATCGCACCGTGCGCCAGTTCGGTGCCACGCGTGCGCTGGTGACTCAACTGGTCACGCGCCCGCCAGGCGTGCTGGTCGATTCACTGCTTGCCGTGGCGCTTGCACTGCTGCTCGAAGGCGACGAGGGCGACGGAAGCAAGGTGGGGCGCGGCGGCTATTCCGCGTTTACGGTTGTCGACCAGGCAGTCAGCGCGGCTGCATCCGAACCGAAGACCGCCCATGCGCGCGGTCTGGTCAACGCGGTGCTGCGCCGTTTCCTGCGCGAACAAAAATCGCTCATGGCTACGATCGGCCAGGACGATGAAGCGCGCTGGAACCTGCCCGCATGGTGGCTCCGGCAACTGCGCCAGGCCTATCCCGATCAATGGACCGCCCTGGCGGAAAGCGTCAATGCACGGCCGCCGATGACGCTGCGTGTCAACACGAAGCGCGTGTCGGTCGAGCAGTATCTCAAGCAGTTGGCGAACGAGGGCATGGCCGGCACGGCCGTTGGCGCCCAGGCTGTGCGTCTGGTTCGGGCATTTCCGGTATCGCAGGTTCCGGGCTTCGCGGCAGGCGACGTTTCCGTGCAGGATGCCGGCGCGCAGCTTGCCGCACCGCTGTGCGAAGTGTCCGACGGCATGCGCGTGCTCGACGCTTGCGCGGCCCCAGGCGGCAAGACCGGCCATCTGCTTGAACTGGCCGATATCCACGTCACGGCGGTGGAAAGCGATGCGCAACGCGCAGCGCGCATTCATGACAACCTGGCCCGCCTGGGCCAGCAGGCCGAAGTGATCGTTGGCGACGCCAGCCGTCCGAAGGACTGGTGGGACGGACAGCAGTTCGACCGCATCCTGGCCGACGTGCCGTGCTCGGCATCGGGCATCGTCCGGCGCCATCCCGATATCCGCTGGCTGCGGCGCGAATCGGATATTGGGAAGCTTGTCAATGAGCAGCGTCGCATCGTCTCGCAGTTGTGGCCGCTACTGAAGCCGGGCGGCATTCTGGTCTATGTGACCTGTTCTATTTTCCCAACGGAGGGAGAAGAGCAGGCGCTCTGGTTTGGTGCGCAGCTTCCAGATGCGATACGATTGCAGGCGCCGGGCCAACTCCTGCCCGGTACGAAGGCGCCTGAGACGGCCGGCAGCGATATCGCCGGCAAGGCAAGCCTGCCATCGGATCACGATGGCTTCTACTACGCCCGCTTCCAGAAACGCGCCTGAATTCCACCGATGCTGAGCACGCCGCGCTTGTTCGACCTACGTATTCCCGGTCACGCGGTGTGCGGATGCCCGGTGGGTCCGCTGGCCAGCGGACTGCGCGCATGGTGTGCGGCTGCGTTGCTGCTGCTGATGTTGCTGGTGCATGCCCCGCAGGCATCGGCCCAGTTGATCGAGACCACCGAAGCGCGCATCGAATACCAGGATGGCGGCTTCGACCTGGCCGCTTCGTTCGATTTCGAATTGCCTGCGGCGCTCGAAGACGCCCTGCACAAGGGCATCTCGCTCTATTTCGTCGTCGACTTCCAGCTCACGCGTTCGCGCTGGTACTGGTTCGATGAAAAGCCGGTCAATACGTCGCGCATGGTGCGCATTTCCTATCAGCCGCTGACGCGACAGTACCGCGTGTCGACCGGCGGCCTGCAACTGCCGTTCAACCGCCTCAAGAGCGCGCTGCAGTTCATTCAGCAGGTACGTGGATGGCGCGTATTCGAGCGCAACCAGGTCAAGCCCGGCGAGACCTACCACGCCGAAACACGCATGCGCCTGGATCTTTCCCAGTTGCCGAAGCCGTTCCAGATCAACGCGGTCAATACGCGTGAATGGAACCTGTCGTCGGAGTGGCGGCGCTTCAACTACACGGTGCCGACCAATCTCGACGCGCCGCAGCCGCCACCGGCGCCGGTGGCACCGCCGCCCGTCGCGCCGCCCGCACCGCCGGCCATGCCTGGCTCAACGCCATCGGCCGCTTCGTCATCGGCCGCCGACGCACGCGCACCGTTCTCGCAGACGGTCTCCAACGTGCTTTCGCCGAACCAACTGGTCCAACCGGTCAGCCAGCCATGAACGGCAATCCGTGGGACAGCAGATTCCGGCGCATGCTCTATCGCGTCGTGGTCGGCATCATCGTTTTTCTGGCGATCGTGCTGGTGGGATTGCTGGCTGGCGCCTCGGCCAATACCGAGTTCTTCGACCGCTATTTCACTCTGCTTTTCAAGGTCAACCTGGTTGTTGGCGTCCTGCTGGTGCTGACGGTGGGTGCGCTGGCGCTGACGCTGGGCGTCCGCTATCGGCGCGGCAAGTTCGGCACGCGCCTGATGACCAAGCTGGCCGTGTTCTTCGGCGTGGTAGGCGTGCTGCCCGGCGTGCTGATCTATCTGGTGTCGCTGCAGTTCGTATCGCGCAGCATTGAGTCGTGGTTCGACGTGCGCGTGGAAACCGCGCTCGAGGCCGGCCTCAATCTTGGCCGCTCCACCATCGACAGCCAGCTGGCGGACCTGCAGGGCAAGGCACGCCTGATGGCCGATCAGTTGACCGGGGCGAGCGGCATGGCGACATCGCTGCAACTGAACCGCCTGCGCGAACAGTACGGCGTCCAGGAAGCGGCCATCTTCACCGGCAGCGGCCGCGTTCTGGCAACCGCATCGAGCAGCTATGCGTCGCTGGTGCCTGACCTGCCTTCCGGCGTGCTGGCCGAACAGGCGCGCATGGCCGGCGGATACGCGGCCGTGGAAGGCGGCACCGATCCATCGACGAGCGACAAGCCGCCCGTCAATGTCGACAGCAACCATCTCTACCGCATTCGCGTGATCATCCCGCTGGGACCGGGGCCAAGCACGGCGAACGCCGACGATCAGGCACAAGCTGCCGCGAGCGCGGCAGTGGCGGCGGCGGCTCGCACGCAACGTTCGCCACGATTCGGCATCGGCACGTCCGACAGCCGCTGGGCCGGCTCCGGCCTTTCCGTCGAACGCCGCCCCGAGGACGCGCCGGCGGCAGGCTTCGGGCTGGTGGGCGACACCGTGCGCGAAGAGCGCTATCTGCAGGTCCTGCACCCCGTACCCGGCGTGCTGGCACGCAATGCCGACGAAGTCCAGCGCGCGTACCAGGAGTACCAGGAAAAAGCGCTGGGCCGCACGGGCCTGCGCAAGATGTATATCGGCACGCTGACGCTGACGCTGTTCCTGGCGGTGTTCATCGCCGTGATGCTGGCGCTGTTGCTCGGCGGGCAGCTTGCACGCCCGCTGCTGATGCTGCTGCAGGGGACGAAGGAGGTGGCGGAAGGCGACCTCTCGCCCAAACGCGAACTCAAGAGCCGTGACGAACTGGGCATGCTGACGCAGCAGTTCAACCAGATGACCCGGCAGCTTGCCGAAGCGCGTATCGCCGTGGAAGAGAACCGTAGCGCGCTGGAGCAATCGAAGGCGTACCTGGAAAGCGTGCTGCAGAACCTGACCGCTGGCGTTCTGGTATTCGACCGCAGCTTTGTGCTGATCACGGCAAACCCCGGTGCCGAGCGCATCTTCCGCCAGCCGCTCAGCGGCGTGCTGGGCCACCCGGTTGAGCAGATTCCGGGCATGGGCGGGTTCGCCGAGATCGTGCGACAGGCATTTTCCGAGCAGACCACCAGCGAGGTCCTGGGCGGCGCGCAGCATTGGCAGAAGCAGATCGAACTGCCCCAGGGCGATGAGGAGCAGCCGCTCACGCTGCTGGTGCGTGGCGCCCATCTGCCGGGCGGCAGCCACGACGAGCCCGGCTACGTGGTGGTGTTCGACGATATTTCCGACGTGATCTCGGCCCAGCGTTCGGTGGCGTGGGGCGAAGTGGCGCGCCGCCTTGCCCATGAGATCAAGAATCCGCTGACGCCGATCCAGCTATCGGCGGAGCGCCTGCAAATGAAGCTGTCGCCAAAACTGGAGACCACGGACGCCGAAGTGCTAAAGCGCGGCGCCGCGACGATCGTAAACCAGGTGGCGGCCATGAAACGCATGGTGGACGACTTCCGCGATTACGCACGTACGCCGCCGGCGGTGGTGCAGTCGCTGCCGCTGAACAGCCTTGTGTCGGAAGTCTTGCACCTGTACGGCATCGACGATCCCGCCGTGCACGAGCATCCGGTGATTCATCCGACGCTAAGCCCGGAAATGCCTGAAATCAAGGGCGATCCGACGCAGCTCCGGCAAGTGATTCACAACCTGTTGCAAAATGCGCAGGATGCGGTGGCAGAGAACGTGGCGGCGGGTAGGGCGGCGCCCCATATCACTCTGCACACCGAGACTGTAGAATACAAAGATTCTGCCGGCGAAGACCGGCAAGCCGTCAAGCTGTCCATAACGGACAATGGTCCCGGATTCGCACCACGGATTCTCAGCCGCGCGTTCGAACCGTATGTGACCACGAAAGCCAAGGGAACGGGTCTCGGGCTGGCGATGGTGAAAAAGATCATTGACGAACATGGCGCGCGCATCGAACTGCGCAATCGCATGAACGGCACAGAGATCGTTGGCGCCCAGATCTCGATTCTGTTCGTTAAGCTGGCATAGTCAATCTTGCGCACCGGCAGCGTCCGGTGACGCTGCGGTGGGGTTAAGAGGGGAAGTATGGCAACCATCCTCGTAGTCGATGACGAAATGGGTATCCGGGAACTGCTCTCGGAGATCCTGAGTGACGAAGGCCATGTGGTCGAGCTGGCGGAAAACGCCCAGCAGGCACGCGAGTTTCGCGCGGGCGCTACGCCCGACCTGGTGCTGCTCGATATCTGGATGCCGGATACCGATGGCGTGACACTGCTCAAGGAGTGGTCGGCACAGGGCTACCTGACGATGCCGGTCATCATGATGTCCGGCCATGCGACGATCGATACGGCCGTCGAGGCCACCAAGATCGGCGCACTGAACTTCCTTGAGAAGCCAATCGCGCTGCAGAAGCTGCTGTCCGCCGTCGAGGCCGGGCTGGCCCGCGGCATCGACCGCCCGCGCACGGCGCCTGCCACGGCGGCAACGCCTGCGGCAACAGCCGGGGCCGGCGAAGCTGTGGCCGCTGCCACGGCGCCCGCCGAAGCACCTGCGGATGCCACGGCCAACGGAACGGCCACCCGTGGCATGCCCGAAGGCGAAATGCAGTTCTCGTTCGACATGCCGCTGCGTGAAGCACGTGACTTGTTCGAGCGTGCCTATTTCGAGTACCACCTCGTGCGCGAACACGGCAGCATGACGCGTGTGGCGGAGAAGACCGGTCTCGAACGCACCCACCTGTACCGGAAACTCAAGCAACTGGGCGTGGAACTGAGCCGTAACAAGCCCGAGCCCACCGAACAGTAACGGCTCGACAAAACGCTTGACGAACCAGATTTGCCCCGTTATAGTTTCGCTTCTTTGGCCCGGTAGCTCAGTCGGTAGAGCAGAGGATTGAAAATCCTTGTGTCGGCGGTTCGATTCCGTCCCAGGCCACCAGATTCAGCAAAAACGGACGCTTCGGCGTCCGTTTTTGCTTTCTACTCTTTGCATTTCTGCGTTCTGCATTTCGGCGATTGAGGTCGGGGCACGCCCGACCTCCTCCACGGCCCCGATCTACTGGGCCGTCGCCTGAAGCCCCCTCGGTGTGCGCAGCAGGTTCAATGCAACCATCACGATGATGTTGGCCGCCAGACAGGGCAATCCCAGATTGATGCCGCCAAGGTCCACCTTCTCCAGGTAGAGGGCAATCGCCATAAGCTGACCCGTCAGGATACCCAGCACCACCGCGCCCGGTCTGACGCGCAGCGAGAACAGGATGACGATCATGCCGGGCAGGAACTGGGTCACACCGTAGTACGTGGTGTTGATCAGCGTCAGCATCAGGTTGGGAGCCATCATCGTCATCAGGATCGACACGATCAGGTACACGATGATCACGACCTTGGCGCCCGCCTTCTGCCTGGACTCCGGCAGGTGCGGCAACAGGTTGCGCGTGGCGATGGGGCCAATCGCCAGACACATGCCGGTCAGGACCAGCAGGCCGGACAGCGCGGCGGCGGCCGCCACCAGTCCCAGCAGCCACGATGGCAGCAGGTGGATGGCCGCGACGAAGAAGGCTTCGTTCGCCGATGCGAGCGCGTCGCTGCGTGTCAGCGCGTAGTACGACGCCAGCACCAGGAACGGATACATCAGCATGTACAGCGGCATGGCCACCTGCGTGCGACGGATCGTGTCGGCACTCTTCGCCGTGTAGATGAACTGCACGGAGATCGGCATCATGTAGAAGCCGAGCGACTGAAACAGGATCGTGCTCATCGAGAAGCGTAGCTGCTCGTCGTTCATCCGATTGCTGACGTGCTCGCTTGCCACGTGGAAGACCTTTTCCACACCCACTTCTCCGGCAACCGCGAGCCCCGTGACCACGATCGCCACCACCATCAGTACGTCCTTGAGCACGGCAACGTAGGCCGACGAACGCACGCCCGAGATCGCGATATAGGTGAAGGCCAGCGCCGCCGCGATCAGGACCAGATAGAGCGGCTGAAAGCTCCATCCCAGCCCCCTGAATGCGGCGATCAGGCCCGTGAACTGAAGCTGTGCCATCGGCAGCAGGAACAGGATCGACGACAGCGCGACAACCAGTTCCACCGCACGGCTATCGAAGTGGCCCTTGAACAGGTCGGCCAGCGTGATCGCGTTGAACCGCTTGCCCGCCTCCCATATCTTCGGGGCCAGGAAATAGCCGAGTGGATACGCCAGCAGGATATAGCCGAGGAACCAGATGCCGTAGGTCGGCCCCTTCGCATAGATGCCGCCAGCGAAGCCCACCATCGTGGCGACGCTGTAGATCTCGCCCGCAGCCAGGAAGAACACCAGGAACGCGCCGAACTGCCGTGACGCCACGAAGAAGTCATGGGTGCTTTGCGTACCCACCCCCTTGCGCGAGCGCAGGGCCAGAAACAGCGACAGGACGATAAAACCGAGGAAAACCGCTGTGGACATGTGAGTGGCTCCCTGAGGTCAGGCGTCCTGCCGACGCGCGTCGGCGGCAGGACGGTCAAAGCATCGCCAGCAGATATAGAGGCATGCCGAGGTCAGAACAAACCACGCAAACATCCACGCGTAGATGAACGGCACGCCCAACACGAAGCTGTCCACCGAGGCGACCCAGGGCAGCAGCCCCAGCACGCCGAGGTAAGGAATGCCGACTCCGATCAGTAACTTGAGCATCAGCGGGCTCCTTTCAGCGCGATGCCGAGTTGGCCGACGAATGCGGATCGATCGGCGTCATCACGCCGCACCGCGCTTCGATGGCTTCGCCTGCCGACAGGCACAGCCCTTCCTGGAAGCGCCCGGCCACGAGCTGGACGCCCATCGGCACGCCATCCGCCATGCCGGTTGGCACGGACAGTCCCGGCAGGCCGAGAATCGCCGTTGCAAGCAGCGGACTCTGCGCGTCGAGAAGGTGGCGTGCGGCATCGCCGCCTTGCCGGTCTGCATCGATCAGGAACGGGCGCCGCCAGGACACTGGCATCAGCAACAGCGGATAGCGTTCGAAGAAGCGCTGCCATTCGCGCAGCAGCGTGGTGCGCATCGACAGCGCATTCATGTATCCGGCGAGGTCCAGCGTGCCGGTCAGTTGCCGCTGTGTGCCCATGGCCGCGCGCACGGCATCGTCACCGTAGCGCTCGATCGAATCGCCGAGGCCCGCAGCCAGTTCGTTCATCGTCAACGCTGCCCACAGGTCGGTGGCCTCCTGGAAGCGCGGCGGCGTGACCTCCTCGATAACGCAGCCGGCGTCTTCCAGCCAGCGGGCGGCCTGTTTGACGGCATCGACGACTGCATCGTCAGCGCCGAAGCCCGGGATGGCCGCGCAGACCGCGACGCGTGTCGGGAACGTCTTGCGAACGGCATCGGGCGGGAGCGCTGCCTGCCAGGGGTCCCGGCCATCCGGGGCGGCCATCGCCGTCAGACCCAGGCGCAGGTCGCCCACCGTGCGTGCCAGCGGGCCCTGTACCGACGACAACTGCGCGCCAAGCGTGCGGTCGCGCAACTGCGTCGGATTGAACGCCGGAACCAGGCCCTGCGTTGGACGCAGGCCAGCCACGCCGCACGCATAGGCGGGGTAGCGAATCGATCCACCCTGGTCGTTGCCGTGCGCAATGGCGCCGATACCTGCGGCCACGGCCGCTGACGCGCCGCCGCTGGACCCACCGGGCGTATGGCTCGCATTCCACGGATTGAGCGTGCGGCCGTGCAGATCGTTGTCGGTGAACCAGCGCAGCGAGAATGCCGGAGTGTTGGTACGGCCGATGATGACGGCACCCGCGCGGCGCAGGTTGGCAACCACGGGGCTGTCTTCGCTGGCCACCGTGTCCCGAAAGGACACGACGCCATTGGTGGTGGCGCGGCCCGCCATGTCGACGTTGACCTTCACCGTGACAGGTACGCCGTGCAGCGGCCCCACTGGCTCGCCGCGGGCAAGTGCCGCATCGGCTTCGGCCGCTGCCTGCATTGCCTCGTCCGCCAGTACGTCGACCACGGCATTGATGGCCGGATTCACTGCCTCAAGCCGGGCCAGGCAACTGGCCACAACCTCCCTGGACGATACCTCCCGCTTTGCGATCTGGCGGCTCGTGTCGACGGCGCTCCAGCGCCACAGTTCGTTGCTCATGCGTTTGTCTCCTGTTTTGTTCTGTATTGCCCCTGCGGGGCTGACGGCACTTCGCAGAAAGACTAATCCGCTATGATGCATACCAAAAGACAATACTTTTCCAATGGTGACCACTGATGGTTGTCACCTGCGAAGCGCGCATGGCAGCCGCAGACAGCCGCCTTGGAGACAACGCATGCGGGATCATCAACTGAAGGCATGGCTTCGCCTGGTCGAAGCCGGCAGCATCCGCGGCGCCGCGCGGAGCCTGCACCTGAGCCAGGCCGCAATCACGAAGGCGATCCGCGAACTCGAAGAGGATCTCGACGCGCCACTGATCGTCAGGAGTTCGCGTGGCATCACGCTCACGGAATGCGGCCGGCAGTTGACCGTCCGCGCGCGTCAGGCGCAGAACCAGCTCGCACTTGCGCGCCAGGACATCCGTCACTTGATGGGAGGCGAGCAGGCACGCGTGTCGGTGGCGGTGACGCCAATGGTGTTCCTCAGCGTGCTTCCGGACGTGCTGCAGGATTTTCGGCGCAGCATGCCGCTGGCCGATCTGACGCTTGAGGAAGGATTGATGCCGGCGGTGCTACCCGCGCTGCGAGCCGGTTCTGTCGACTTCGCGATCGCGGCGTTGATTCAGGAGACGCTGGGCAGCGACTTCGATTTCGAGCCGCTGAAAACGCTCGACGTGATGGTCGCGGGCCGCCGGGGACACCCGCTGGCCAATGCCACGCGTTGGGAAGAATTGCTCGATTGCGACTGGCTGATGCAGCTTTCACCAGGCAGCCAGCACACGTTCCTGCTCGAACAGTTGCACGGGCTCCGGCTGCCGCTTCCCCGGCGCATCATCAAGACCAACACGTTCGGCGTCACCTCGAGCCTTCTGGCGACCACCGATGCGTTGTCGACGATCCCGAGCGGCATCCTGAAAATCGAGCCGCATTCCGATTTGCTGACCCGAATCCCCGTGGAGTTGCCGCTCCGGCCACTGACACTAGGCATCGTCACGCTACGCGACAACCCGCTGTCACTCGCAGCCACGCAGCTGGCCAACCTGTTTCGAGAAGCGCTGCTACGCGCGAACGCGGCATTGGGCTAGGGAGCGCGCCTTGCCCAATGCCCTCCGAGCGCCTTAGCCAAACAGTTCCTCTGCCACGGTTGGATGTAGCGCCATTGTCGTTTTCAGATGCGCGTCCTTCACCCCCAGCCTCAGCGCAACGGCGAACGTCTGGATGATCTCGGGCGCAGCGTTGTCCATCAGGTGCGCGCCAAGCACCCGGCCGCTGCGCGCGTTGAATACCAGCTTGAATACCGACGCCTGGGCCACGCCGCCGAAGCGATTCTCCAGCGACACGAAGCGCTTGATCTCGGTACGCACGCGCTCCGCCTTGCCGCCAGCCGCTTCAATCGCCTGTGCCTCGGTCAAACCCACCGCGCCGATCGCGGGCTCGCTGAACACCGCCGAGGGAACGAAGTCGAAGTCGGCGATATCGCCACGCTTGCCGAACAACCGATCGGCAAGCCAGCGGCCCTGCGCAATCGCCACCGGTGTCAGGTGCAGGTTCTGCGCCATGCAGTCGCCAATCGCGTAGATCGGCCGCACGGAACTGCGGAACTGCCGGTCGACCTGAATACCGCCTTTTTCGCCGAGCTTCACGCCAAGCGTATCGAGTCCGAGCCCGTCGAGATTCGGCCGTCGCCCGATCGCCGCCAGCACGGCCTGGGCACGCACGGTCTGGGTGCGGCTGGTGTCGCCGGCCTGCAAGTAGCAGACTTCGGTAGCGCCGTTGGACCGCGCCAGCATCGTTACCTCGGTCCCGAAATGAATTCGTACACCCTTTGCCGTCAGCGCATCCGCCAGCGCGGCGGCGATATCGTGGTCGAACTTCGGCAGCAGGCGATCCTCGCGCACGAGCAGGTCCACTTTCACGCCGTAACGGGACAGGATCGATGCCATCTCCACGGCGATATAGCCGCCGCCGATCACCACGATCGATCCGGGCACGGTCTGCCAGGTGAACACGTCATCCGAACTGCTCGCAAGCTCGCCACCGGGAACGGGGAGAGCGACCGGATGCGCGCCTGTCGCGATCAGCGTCTTGCGCGTACGAATGATCTCGTTGCCGACAACCACCTCGTCCGGTGCGGCAAGACGCGCCTCGCCGTGCAGGATCTCCACGCCAGCTTCGTTGAGCCGCTGCTTGTACGATGCGTTGAGTCGCGCCACTTCGGCATTCACGCGCACGCTGGCATCGCGCCAGTCTTCCTTGCCACCGGTATGCGACAGGCATGTCGAGAGGATCGACGCCCAGCCCGCGCCGTATGACAGCATCTTCTTCGGCACGCAGCCACGATTCACGCAGGTGCCGCCGATGGCATCACGCTCCACCAGCAGCACGCGCGCACCATGCGATGCCGCGCGCCGTGCCGCGGCCACGCCGCCGGAGCCTGCGCCGATGACGACAAAATCCGCTTCGCGGGAATTGGGCCGCGTAGCGCGTTTGCGGCGCGGCACGCGTTCGACAACCGGTTCCGCGCTGACCTCGCTGGCGCGGCGGCGGACTTTTGCCGATGTGTTCGTGGTGGTGCCGGTTGATGCCTGACGCTTAGTCATTCATGCCTCCTTGCCTGGCGGCGCGTGGCCGCATTGCACACACGTTTCGTACCGGCGCCAGTCTGGCGCATGCTGCTTATGACGCCGGCAACAGTTCCTGCCTGATCTCGGGCCACTCGCGCAGGAATGTCTCCGCATCGCGCCGGCCCAGATCGTACGCATGCGTCATCGCTTCGGGTTTCGTGTAGTCCCAGCTCGAGATCGGCACGCGCCGCGAAGGCTGCAGATACAGACGGCGCTGGCCGCCCACTTCCAGCACGAAGCGGCGCGGGCGCGGATAAAGCCGCGTGACCAGCACCAGCACATTGCCGCGCGAGTCATCGAGTGCATCAACGGGTACATTGTCGACCAGCCCGCCGTCGAGCACGGCGCGGCCCTGCCGGCGCAGCACCGGCGTGAACGGCGGCGTCGAAGCCGATTGCAGCAGCAGGTCGGCCAGGTCCTCGGGCGAACGACAATCCTGCGCACGCACGAACTCGGGATGGAAACCCAGCTTGCGACCCAGCCTTGGATGCAGCGTCTTGAGCAGGTGCTTGTCGATGTTGTACGCAAGCAGTCCTGCCGCAACGGCCAGGCGCGGACCGGTCCAGCTCGGGATATGGGCCACGCCGATGCGGATTTCAGGGGCCTTCTGCAAGCGGTCCAGGCGCCGGTCCGCGAAGATCGACAACAGCGCGTTGCGATAGATGCCGTAGTGTGGAAAGACTCGTTCACGCCGCAGCAGGTTGCCCCAATACGCATTGCGCGGATTGTTGGACAGCACCTCGCGATAGTAGGCCATGGTCTGTTGCGAATCGTGCGCATAGACCATGCACGCGGTGGCCGCGCCGGCCGAGATGCCGGCAATCACGCGCGGGCGCAGCTTCAGTTCGGGCGCCACCGTGTCCCACCATCCTGCCTGCCACCAGCAGCGATTGCCGCCGCCGGCAAATACGATCTGATCGAACGGCTGCTGGAGGAGGGTGGCGGGATTCGACATGCCGGCGTTCAAAGCAGTGCGTAGGTGGTGGTGGCCTGCACGGCAAGCTTGCCGTCCTGGCCGGTCAGTTCGATCTCGCCGAACACCACGGTCTTGCCCAGGCGCAGCACGTTGGCCCGTACGAGCACATCGCCGTCGATCACGGGACGCATGAAGTTGGTGGTGAGACTGACCGTGGTCATCGGGCGGAACTCGCCGAGCGCGCTGGCGATAGCGACGATCATCGCCGTATCGGCCGCGGACATCAGCACCTGGCCGCACACCACGCCGCCTGCATGGCGGAAGGTTTCACTGAAGGGCAGGCGCAGCGTCACGCCATCGGCGTCGACAGCCTCGGCGCGCAGGCCAAGTTGACGCACCCAGGGGGCCAGCACGCGTTCGAGCGTGGCGTCTATGTTGGCAAGCGTGAAAGTGGATTCGGGCACGGTCCGTGTCTCCTCGGCGCGCAAAGTGTCGTTTGCGCCAATGATACAGAATCGTGCTTCGCGGGGTGGGGTTGCTCCCCTCGCCCATGAAATGGGAGAGGGGTTGGGGGAGAGGGCGGTGAGGTTCTGCTTGCGGATATCGCGTCTTGATCCGCCGAGCCCTCTCCCCCGGCCCCTCTCCCGCAACGCGGGAGAGGGGAGCAAACACAGTCTTACGCCGCGTTGTCCGCCTCGAGGCGTGCGGTGGTGCGGCTCGCATGCCAGCGCAGCACGCGCGGAATCACCACCACGCCCACCGTCATCGCCAGGATCGTTGCGGAGATCGGCTGCTTGATGAACAGGCTCCAGTCGCCCTGGCCAATCGACAGCGCATTGCGGAGCTGCTTCTCGGCCATCGGCCCCAGGATCAGGCCGACGATGACCGGCGCGGTCGGGAAATCGAAGCGGCGCATTGCCATACCCAGCAGGCCGATCACGAACAGCAGCAGCAGGTCGAACCACGACTGGCGAATGCCATAGGCACCCAGGCCGGCGAAGATCAGGATGCCGCCGTACAGCAGCGGCGTGGGCACGCGCAGCATGCGTACCCACAGGCCGATTGCCGGCAGGTTCAGCACCAGCAGCATCACGTTGCCGATATACAGCGACGCGAGCAGGCCCCACACCAGGTCACCCGAGGTCTGGAACAGCATCGGGCCCGGCTGCAGGTTGTAGTTCTGGAACGCAGCCAGCAGGATCGCCGTGGTATTCGAAGTCGGGATACCGAGCGTCAGCAGCGGGGCCAGCGTGGCGGTCACCGCGGCGTTGTTGGCGGCTTCCGGACCCGCCACGCCTTCGATCGCGCCGACCCTGCCGAATTCGTCCTTGTGATTGGACAGTTTCTTTTCGGTGGCGTACGACAGGAACGTCGGAATCTCCGCGCCGCCAGCCGGAATCAGGCCGAACGGGAAGCCGATGACCGTGCCGCGCAGCCACGCCGGGACCGAGCGCTTCCAGTCCGACTTGTTCATATGGACCGAACTGAGCTTGTTGAACGTGCCATCCGGTTGCGGGAAGAATGCATTGAACAGCGCCTCGCCCACCGCGAACAGGCCCACAGCCACCACGACGATGTCCACACCGTCATACAGCTCCTGGACGTTCATCGAATAGCGTGTCTGTCCGGACAGCGAATCCATGCCGATCAGGCCGATGCCGAGACCCAGGAACAGGCTGGTCATGCCACGCAGTAGCGACGAACCGAGCACAGCCGACACGGTCGTGAAGGCCAGCAGCATGATCATGAAGTACTCGCCCGGGCCGAACTGCAGCGCAACGTCGGCAGCCACCGGCGCGAACATCGACAGCAGCACCGTGGCGATCGTGCCGGCCACGAACGAGCCGATTGCAGCCGTGGCCAGCGCGGGGCCCGCTCGGCCATTCTTGGCCATCAGGTTGCCTTCCATCGCGGTGACCATCGTCGACGATTCGCCCGGCGTGTTCATCAGGATCGAGGTCGTCGAGCCGCCGTACATCGCACCGTAGTAGATGCCGGCGAACATGATCAGTGCGGCGGTGGGTTCCACCTTGGCGGTCAGCGGCAGCAGCATCGCCACGGTCAGCGCCGGGCCGATGCCGGGCAGCACGCCGATGGCGGTGCCGAGGAAACAGCCCACCAGGGCCCACATCAGGTTGATTGGCGTGATGGCCACGGCAAAGCCGTGCATCAACTGGTTCAGCATATCCATGTATCGTTCCTCCCGTTGGGGTGCAGGCTCAGAAGCCGGCTACCGGCAGCAGCGGCAGGTTGATGCCGAGCAGAAATTCGAACAGCGCCCACATCGGCACCGTGAGAAGCAGGCCGATCAGTGCGTCACGCACGATGCGGCGGCTGCCATAGCCCCGCGCCACGCAAACCATCATCAGCGTCGACGAGAACACAAAGCCCAGCGTGCCGATCAGCGCCATGTTGGCCACCAGGCCCAGCGCCACCCACAGGAAGCCCTTGAAGTTGTGCGGGGCCGAAGGCAGTTCGGCGTCTTCTTCAGGCATGTTGCGGAAGCCGCCGCGCACACCTTGCCAGGTCAGCAGTGCGCCGCACACGGCCAGGCCGATGGCCACCAGCGTGGGGACGAAGCGCGGCGACAGGCCGGCGTAGCCTTCATCGCCGGAAATACCCGGCAATCCGGCGAAGAAAAAGACGGACAGCGCCAGAATGGCGACGCCAATGGAGACGTGGGATGGTTTCATATGGGGCTCTCGGATGGTCCTGCCACCCGCACGGTCACGGGGCCCGGTGACGATATAGTTTGATTTTCGGTGTAACGCAGGTGGCGGCACCGGGCCCCGTGCCGCTCTCCGCGCCGCCGGACATGACTACGGCGGCCGGGCGGGAACGACAGGGTGAAACGAACTTCCGCGACTACAGAAATCGTCGGGGACCGCAGCCTTCGCGCCAGGTCCCCTATGGGAGCGTTCTTCTTACTTGGCTACGCCGAGTTCGCGCAGCGTGCCGCCCAGGCGGGCCGATTCAGCATCCACAAACTTGCCGAACTCGTCGCCGGTCAGCAGGAACGGCGTCCAGTCGTTCTTCTGCAGCGCTTCCTTCCAGACCTGGTTCTCGGTGCCCTTGACCACCGCATCGATCAGGGCCTTGCGCTGTTCCGGCGAAATACCAGGGGCACCATAGACGCCGCGCCAGTTGTAGATCTCGACGTTGATGCCTTGCTCCTTGAGCGTCGGGATATCGGCGGTGCGATCCTTCGACGTCACGGCCAGCGCGCGCATCTTGCCGGTCTTGATGAACGGCAGGAACTCGGACACGCCAGCGATGCCGACGGTCACATGGCCGCCCAGGATCGATGCCGAGGCCTCACCACCGCCCTGGAACGGCACGTAGTTGATCTTCTTCGGGTCCACGCCGGCTTCCTTGGCAATCAGGCCTGCCAGGATGTGGTCGATCGAACCCTTCGAGCCGCCGCCCCAGCTCACGCTGCCGGGATTGGCCTTCAGCTGCGTGGTCAGGTCCTTGATCGACTTGATCGGCGAGCTGGCCGGCACCGTCAGCACCATCGTGTCGGCGAACAGGCGTGCGATCGGCGTGGCGTTCTTCAGCGTTACCGGCGGGTGGTTGGTTTCGATGGCACCAACCATCACGGCGCCCGTCACGATCAGCGCGTTCGGGTTGCCCTTGTCGGTGTTGACGAACTGCGTGAGGCCGATCGTGCCGCCTGCGCCGCCCTTGTTGTCATAGGACGCGCTCTTGGCCACGCCCGCGGCCACCATTGCCGCGCCGATCGAACGGCCGGTCTGGTCGAAGCCGCCGCCAGGGTTGGCGCCGATCATCACCTTGAGGGATTCCGACGCATAGGCCGGCGCGGCCACCACGGCGGCAGCCAGTGTCGCCGTGGCAACGAATGCATGGGTGAAGCGGGCAAACGAGCGAGTCATCGCAGTCTCCAGTCTTATTTGAATGTGTGGTTTTGCCGACAGAACGGCCACGATGTTTTTGGCCAGACCGCTGAAGGCATGCGCAGCAGCAGTCATGGGCCGGATTCTAGTTGGCCGAAACTGTCAAATGCCTGTCAAAACGTCAGCTAATGTGTCGGGGTTTACGTGGTGTTGTCTCCTTTGTCTGCTGCACCCGTATGACGGCGCCTGCAAGCGCCTGTGGTTTTTCGGCAATCGGATCCGGCGGGAAATCTGATCTAAACATCTTTGACTTGGCGGCCGATAGACATCTCACTAGGATTGTTCTGAGTTGCCTGCCGCACAGACGGCGCAACCATGACAACGAAGCGGACCGCCGCACGACGATGCGGCCGGCCAAAACGGGTGTTTCAAAAGGGTGTCACTGGGGTCAACAATGGATACAACAATCAGGGCGTCCGACGGCTGGCCGTCGGAACTGGACGCGGGCGTCGATCGCGGACTGTGGAAAAGCACGGTAGCGGCGGCAAACCAGGCGCTGGAAGCCGCCAAGGGCATGCAGGCGGCCGTCGGCCAGTCGCTCAAGCTGCAACGCAAGATCACGGCGCTGCGCGACGAATTGCACCGTGCCGAGGCCGAGCGCGATCTCTATCGAGACCTGCATTCGCGCACGGTCGACGAACTCAACCACACACTCGATCTGAGCCCTGCCGAATGGCAACGCCTGCGCGCCGAGAACGAAACGCTGCAGATCCGTCATCGCGCCTACAAGCTGCTGGTCCAGCACTATGCGCGCAGTGGCGTGGCGATCGACCCCGCGGTATTTGCCGAGCAGCGCAGCCGCGTTCAGCAACACATCCTGTTTCAGCGCCGCAAGGGGATTCCGGCGTCGGTCATTACCGCCGACGACATTGCGTTCCTGTTGCGCTGAATGGCATCAGGAGTTGGCCATGACCTGCCTTATCCCTGGACTTGCGGCGCCGCTGCACAGTCGGCCAGCGCATCTGCTGCGCATACCCGATTTCGCCCCGCTTGCTTGGCGGCATAGAGCCGGCGGTCGGCCACTGCCAGCATGGCGTCGAGTGTCCGGCATCCGTCGGTCACGGCTTCTGCAACACCAATAGACACGGTGAAGCGGATGCGTCCGTCGCCCGTTTCGGGCGGCGGCGCATCGGGCGCCGGTTCCACGCTTGCGGCCGCCATCGCAACGCGCAGCCGTTCGGCCGTCGCCGTGGCCTCGATCATCGTGGCGCCGGGCAGCAGCACGGCGAATTCCTCGCCGCCCAGGCGGGCCGGCAGGTCCGCTGCGCGCAGGCTGTTGCGCAGCACGTCCGCCAGCGCCGTCAGTACGCGATCACCGCTGGCATGGCCCCATTTGTCGTTCACGCGCTTGAAGAAGTCGATGTCCAGCATCAGCATGGCCAGCGGCTTCTCGTCGCGCAGCGCGCGGGCCGATTCCTTCCTGTATGCGTCGCTGAAATGGCGCCGGTTGGCAAGGCCGGTCAGCGGATCGGTCTCGGCCATCTGCTGCAGCTTTTCACCCGCGGCGAGATAGTGCCTGAACAGCAGCGTCACTACGCGCAGCGTGATGTACATCAGCAGTGGCAATGCGATCCAGATTGCCAGTAGCGGAAGGCTGGTGCGCTCGGCAACGGTGCGGTAGACGTCAAGGTCGTCGAGCGTATCGATCAACATCCAGTTGCCGGCACTCCCCACGCGCTCGAAGATCACGTACTGGCCATCGACGTGCAGCATGCCCGCACCGCGCGCATAGAGCTTCGTGACAGGGATGTTGCGCAGGCCCTTTCCGAAATCATCCGGCCAGCGCAGGTTTGTCCTGTCCTTGGTCTCGCTCGATACGATGGCATCGCCCTTGCGGTCCAGCAGATAGCGCCGGGCGCCCACAACTTCCGGCTGGCCGATCATGTCACGCAGCAGACTCAGCTCCACGTCCACGGCCACCACGCCGCGAAAGCGCTTTTCCACATAGACGGGCACGCTCAACGTGGTAAGTAACGCGGCGCTTTCGTACTGTGTGTAGATCGGCGCCCAGCGCATGTCCTGGTTCGGATCGCGATCGGGGAGCAGGCCTCGGTAGTAGGCCATGTCGTTGAAGCGCCTGATCAGTTCCGGCGCCTTGTCCAGCGGTAGCGGAGGGTAGGTGACGTAGAAACCGTTGCTCGAAATGAATGTGAAGTTGCCCTCGGAACGATTGCTGCGCTGGTTGACGCCGAGCACATGGCTGAGCTGGCGAGCCGCGCGAAGATCGGCCCGCAGTTCATCGTCGCGACGGTCGAACCCCGCGAGCCCCTTCATCACATCGGGTGAGACGCCCACGACCGGCGAGTCGCCGAATGGCACCGGCAGTTGCCACACGTGGTCATTGCGCGCCGCATAGGCCTGCTCGATCGCGTCGTCGCCGGTTACGCGGCCCGCCCCCTGCTGAAGCTCGATGAGCTGCTGCGCGTAATCGCGCAAGAACGACAGCTTGAAACGCTCGGAGTTGATGACTGCCTCGGTACCGCGCGCGCGCAGCGCCACGTCATGCTGGTGCAGGCTCAACACGCGCTCGCGCAGCAGGTACAGGTCGCGTACACCAACGATGAACATCAGCAGCATTGCGATGCTGAATCCCACCACCACAACCCGTTGCGGATGCATCAGTGCCGCGTTCGGCAGCCAGCGCGGCCCCGGCAGCATTTTGTGCCACGACATCGAACGTCTCCAGGCAAGCCCGCTTGTTGCGGGTACTGCGATGACTGCTTCGGCGACAACTACGGCAACGGCAAACTGGCACAGTGTAGTGCAGCCGCGCCGCGCATGGCACGTGGGGCGGGAACGGCGTCAGCGCTGGCGGGGCTCCGTGCGGAAATAGAGCAGGGCGATGGCAGGCAGCGCGAAGCCGATCCAGCTCGCCAGCGGCCAGCCGGCGCGGGCATAGGCCCATGCGCCGACCGATGAGCCAATCGCGCCGCCCACGAAGAAAATCGCCATGTAGAGACCGTTCAGGCGGCTGCGATGCTCATCTGACAACGAGAAGATGGCCCGCTGGCCGATCACGAGGTTCGACGAGACCGCGAAGTCGAGCACGATGGCCGCGACGGTCAGGGCCAGCAGCGACAGCAGCGAGCCCTCCGCCCCGATACGGCTCAGCAGGAACGAGCCGGCGCCCAGCGCCAGCGCGATCGCCGTCATCTGGTGGCTGTGGCCGTGATCGGCATATCGGCCGGCCATTGGCGCGGCAATCGCGCCAGTCACACCCACCAGCGCAAACACGGCGATACCGGTCTGGGACATGTGGAACGCGGGCCCGGCCAGATACAGCGGCGTGGTGGTCCAGAACAGGCTGAATACGCCAAACATGGCGGCCTGGTACAGCGCGCGCCTGCGCAACACCGGCTGCGTGCGCAGCAGGTGCGCCATCGACCCAAGCATGCCGATGTAGTTGACGCCGGGGGCCGGCCGGCGCTGCGGCAGCTTGCGCGACAGCACTACACCGAGCAGCACCATGGCCACGGCCGATGCCGCGAAGATCGCATGCCAGCCGAACAGGTCGGACACCACGCTCGACACCGGGCGCGCCAGCATGATGCCCATCAGCAGGCCGCTGGTCACATTGCCGACGGCACGTCCGCGCGCATGTTCGGGCGCCAGGTGCGCCGCAAACGGTACCAGTACCTGCACGGCCACCGAGCACAGGCCGATTGCACAACCGGCAATCAGGAACACGCTCGCGTGACTGGCCAGCGCGGCCGCCAGCAGCGCCGCCGCGCACCCGCCGATCAGCGTCAGCACAAGCCTGCGGTTCTCGACGATATCGCCCAGCGGCACCAGCAGCAGCAGGCCGGCGCAATAGCCAATCTGGATCAGCGTAACGATCAGGCCGGCGATCTCCGGCGAGAGCTGCAAGGCCCGTGCGATCGGGCCGACCAGCGGCTGGGCGTAGTAGAGATTGGCGACGATCATGCCGCAGGCGGTGGCCAGTAGCAGCGTGATCCAGGCGGGCGCTTCGGCGCGCTGGGCGGTGGCGGATGTCATGGCGGCCGATTCTACCGGCACATGAAAAAGGCCATATGACGTGGGGGCTTTAGGGCTTTTCAGCGCGGATCAACGCGGCGCGGGCTCATCCGGATCGGCATCGAAGCGAAATTCCTCCTGTACCGGCGCCGGATCGTCGCCCTGTTCGCCAGCAGGAATCAACGCACTGACGCGCACGCCGAGCAGCCGGATGCGCCGCTCGAGCGGGATGCGCTTCAGGCACTCGGTGGCGCCGCGCCGGATCGCCGCGCCATCGGCGGTGTGCACCGTCATGGTCAGGTCGCGCGTCACGGTGTGGAAATCGTCGAACCGCAGCTTGATGCCAACCGTGCGCCCCACGTAGCCCTTGCGCCGCAGATCCTCGGCCACGTGCATGCAGAGCCGGGTGAACTGCTCGGAGAGTACGGGACGGTCGTTGCGCGGATGCAGGTCACGCTCGAACGTGGTTTCGCGACTCATCGACTTGGGCTCCGAGCTGACCACCACCGGCCTCTCGTCGCGCCCGTTGGCAACTTCGGCCAGCCAGCTTGCGTAGTTGCGGCCGAAATGGGCCTGCAGCAGCCCGGGGTCGGCCTCGGCCAGTTCGCCCACGGTCTCGATGCCGATAGCGGCCAGCTTTTCCGCCGCCTTCGGGCCGATGCCATTGACCTTGCGCGCCGCCAGCGGCCAGATCCGCGTAGGAATGTCCGCCGGGGTCAGGATCGTCAGGCCATCGGGCTTGTCGAGTTCGGAACCGATCTTGGCCAGCAGCTTGTTCGGCGCCACGCAGATCGAGCAGGTCAGGCCGGTTGCGTCCTTGACGGCCGCCTTGATGCGCGCCGCCACATCGCGCGCGTCGCCAGGCACATCAGTCAGATCGATATATATTTCATCGATTCCACGGTCTTCTATTTGTCCCGTGAATGCTCTGACCGCAGCCTTGAACA
The DNA here is from genome assembly GCF_000292345.1 of Cupriavidus sp. BIS7. GTDB lineage: Bacteria > Pseudomonadota > Gammaproteobacteria > Burkholderiales > Burkholderiaceae > Cupriavidus. The sequence goes on along the minus strand of NZ_ALOU01000093.1, from coordinate 36,487 downwards.
GGCCCGAATAGCGTCGGTAGGCGTCGAAATCGGTAGGCAGCAGAACTGCGTCAGGCGCCAGCCTGGCCGCCTTCATCATGCCCATGGCCGAGAACACGCCGAGCGCACGGGCTTCGTAGGTCGACGTGGTTACCACGCCGCGCCCTACGTAGTCACGCAAACGCGCGTAGCTGCGCGTGCCGTCGGGCTGAGTCTCGGGGGCGGCGTTGCGGCCGCCGCCAATGACAACGGCATGGCCGCGCAGGTCGGGATAGCGCAACAGCTCCACCGACGCATAGAAGGCGTCCATGTCGAGATGAGCAATGCGCCGGACAGGTGAGGACATGGACGGAAGAGGGCGTTTCGATACTGTATAAACGTACAGTATAGTGTTGTGTCCGGATTTTGCGGAGAGCCCTCAACCTGCCGCCGATATATTCCATCGACAGGATGGATTTACTGTGACGCCTCCGCACTAACATCATTCTTGACATCAATAGGCTTGCGCTGTGTCAGCCGAGCCACCAGCAGGCCTTCAGCCGCGTAGATGGCCAGCGATACCCAGATCAGCGCATAGCCAATCTGCTTCTGGGCCGGAAACGGCTCGTGATAGAGCCAGATGCCAAGCACGAGCTGGATGGTTGGTCCCGCGTATTGCAGCAGCCCCAGCAGCGACAGCGGAATGCGCCGCGCGCCGGCCGCGAAGAACAGCAGGGGCACGGCAGTTATCGGCCCCGCCATCATCAGGAGCACCTGCGTACCCGGCGCTGCGGCGCGTGTGGTGTCCTGACCGGTCACGAACAGGAAGCCAAGCGTGACGGCCGCCAGCGGAAACAGCAACAGCGTCTCCAGCGACAACCCCTCCAGTGCGCCGAGCGCACCGGTCTTGCGCAACAGGCCGTAGCCGGCAAACGTTGCCGCCAGACCCAATGCGATCCACGGCAACTGGCCGGCCGTCACGGTCAGCCAGAGCACGCCGGCCGCGGCAATCGCGATCGACAGCCATTGGGCCGGCCGCAGCCGCTCGTGCAACAGCAGCACACCAAGCAGCACGCTGAACAGCGGGTTGATGAAGTAACCCAGGCTCGCATCCACCACACGGTCGGCCGAAACCGCCCAGATATAGAGGAACCAGTTGCAGCAGAGCAGGCCTGCGCTGGCAGCAAAGCCGAGCACCAGGCGCGGATTGGCCACGACATCGCGCAGCCAGCCGAAATGCCTGCGCCACAGCAGGATCGCCCCAAGGAATACCAGCGACCACACCATGCGGTGCAGCAGGATTTCCAGCGGCGCCACGCCGTGCAGTGACTTGATGTAGAGGGGCAACAGGCCCCAGATGATGTACGCGAACAGCGCGTAGAGAATGCCGAGTTGCATGGGAGTGTCCGGGAGAACGGTCCGGTAGTGCGGCGGATTCTACCGGGAATCTCCCCACGCTTCAGGGCGCCTCTGTTTCCAAATGAGCAACAATTTCCAGTGGTTTCGGAATCAAGCGGCCATCCGTATCAGCCAGATAAATAACATTTCTGAATCTGAAGACGCGACCTTTCATCGCGAGAATGATTCTGCGATCCGCCACCGATATTTCGGCGTCCTTGGTATCGGCCATCAGGACGCTGGACCGTTGTGCGAGCACCTTGACGACGTCCGGCCCCCGCACCTTGGTTGTCAGGTAGTAACGAAATACGAATGACGTCGTCGCGTTGCCGCCGGTCCATTCCGTCACGTACAGGTGAATATCATCGGATAGCGGCCTGTCGACAACGATTTTGCTGGCTGCGGCCTGCATTTCATCCGACGACCAGTAATTAAACAGAATAACGCCGGCCAAGCCGAGGGATAACAGGAGCGTCGATATTCGGTGAAAGTAATTAATAACCTTTTTTTTTTGCATATTTTATTCCTTCACGAATCCATTCTTGATCCTTTGGATCATCTCCATATGGGGCATGCCGCAAGCAATTTCCCCAAGCTAGTTCAGTGGTGCCGGCAAAATATTGCGCACAGCCCGCAGCCCTCAATAGGATGGCTTCTGGAATTCCCCCGGCATAGCCCGTGGCCCCATAGTGGAAGTTGCCAAAATTCTCGTAGTCGCGACTTTCCTGCTTGTAATCCCATGGTCCGCCATTGCGGACCTGCTGATAGAACCAGATGTAAAACAATGGCCCGCGAAACCTAGCTGCTCTCCGGGAAACCCGCATATTTTCTTCAATTGAAACTGAAGGACGTCGTTCCGGCATTCGTTCCATTGGTATCTCCAATTTTCCCATCAAGACGATGGATCAAAAGGATAGGAAGGATGCGGAGTTCTGTATTTGATCGATAGCAGGACTGTCGGAATCAGCGAGTTTCCGGTATGCCGGAAATAAAAGCGCCCTGACTGCCGATGCCGGCTGTCAGGGCGTTGGGTGACGCCATCCGTCGTTATGCGCCCCCTCGCACCGCGAAGTGGGAGGGGTAAACCGCGTACTTACAGCTTGCGCGCGAAGCTGAACTGGGAGAACGCCTGCTCGGCCACGTTGAACCAGGCGGCTTCGTTGTTGCGGAAGACGCGCCAGTCGTCATAGATCTTCTTGAACGACGGGTTCTTGGCGCTTTCGTCCGCGTACGCTTCCTGCGTGGCCTTGAAGCAGGCTTCCATGATCTCCTTCGAGAACGGACGCAGTTTCACGCCGTTTTCCAGCAGGCGGGCCAGCGCCTGCGGGTTCACGGTGTCGTACTTGGCCATCATGTTCGTGTGGGCTTCGATGGTGGCCGTTTCCAGCGCGCGCTTGTAGAGCGCAGGCAGCTTCTCGAACTCGGGCGCCGATGCGTAGAACGACAGCTGGGCGCTGCCTTCCCACCAGCCCGGGTAGTAGTAGTACGGTGCCACCTTGTAGAAGCCGAGCTTCTCGTCGTCATACGGGCCCACCCACTCGGCCGCGTCGATCGTGCCCTTTTCCAGCGCGGGGTAGATGTCGCCGCCGGCAATCTGCTGCGGCACCACGCCCAGGCGCGAAAGCACCACGCCGGCAAACCCGGCAATGCGGTACTTCAGGCCCTGCAGGTCGGCCACACTCTTGATTTCCTTGCGGAACCAGCCGCCCATCTGGGCGTTGGTATTGCCGCCCAGGAAGTTGACGACGTTGTATTCCTTGAAGAATTCGCGCATCAGCTTCATGCCGTTGCCCTGCATCATCCAGGCGTTCTGCTGGCGAGCGGTCAGGCCGAACGGAATCGTCGTGTCGAAGCACAGCGACGGGTTCTTGCCGAAGTAGTAGTAGCCGGCGGTGTGGCCAATCTGCACAGTCTGATTCTGCACAGCGTCCAGCACCTGCAGGCCCGGCACGATTTCACCAGCAGCGAATACCTTGATAGTGAACTTGCCGTCCGTCAGTTCCTTCACCCGTTGGGCCAGCAGTTCGCCACCGCCATAGATCGTGTCGAGCGACTTCGGGAAGCTCGAAGCCATCCGCCATTCCACGGCAGGGTTGCTGCCGATGACGGCGGGTGCTGCCGGGGCGCTGGCCGATGCGGCCGGCGCGGCGGGCTTTTCTTCCTTGCCGCACGCGGCAAGCGCTCCGGTGGCTGCCACCGCGGACGCTTTCAACAGGAAGGAACGGCGTTCCATGGACATCTCCTCTTTATAGATATGTATGTATGCAGAACTGTCCCAATCCGGTTGTTTTGTCGGCAAGACAGGTCGGTCGATTATAGCGGTGGCGTTTTATGCACGGAGCCCCGTCAGGATGGGGGTTTTCGCTAGGAATTCGCACTTCTGCAACGGATTGCCAGCATGCTCGGCAACGGTGCCGAAGGCCTTTCGCAATGTGAGAAGCCACACGGTTCCGCGGATTTTGTAACCCGCCTTGCGGTCCAAAAGTTCACCTGATAAAACCTGAGCCCTTGCTCCGGAGTTCGTCCCAAGCCGGTTTCGTCGTTTCCATGCTGCGTTCTGCCCTGTCTCCCCGTCGTCTGCCTGCCCACCGTCGCTTCACGTATGCCATCCTGGCCGCGTGGGGCGTGAGCGCCTGCGCGCAGACGGGCAATACGGTGGCACCGCCGCCGGTCATCGCGGAACGCACTACGCCGCCTGTCGTGTCGGCCATCGCGTCACTGGAACCATTCGCCGCCGTACCTGACGCTGCGCCGGCAGCATCGGCAGATCCGCTTGGCGATCTGATCCAGTCATCGACGACAGAGGCACCCGTTGTGGAGTCCGCACAGGCCGCACAGTCCTCACAATCGGCCGACCCCGACTTCATGGGCCCGCCCGACTCCCTCGCGCCGCCGCCCCCGCCGCCTCCGCCGCTCGTGCTGTTTCCGCACCGGCTTGGCGAGTTTCCCGCTCAGGCCGAGCCTCAGAAGGGCAACGCTGACAGCAGCGGCGCAGAAGATGCCGCTTCCGCCGAAACCCCATCCGACGCACCGCCGGTCTTGCGCTCGCAACTGCCTGCCGAAGATCCCGCTGGGGATTCGGTCTGGCGGCTTGGCTACAGTGGCCGCGCCGCCGCGGAAGACCGATCGGGGTCTCAGCGTGCCTGCGTTGGCGGCGGCACGCCTTCCGCCGGTTTCGGCAAGGGGCTGGCCTGCACCAGTTCCGGTGAGGTCAAGATCCGCGAATCGCTCGTCGATATGGGCGGCGGCACGCAGGTTCAGCTGATTGCGCAGGCTAAAGGCACCAACGCCACGTCTTACAACGGCAACGCCGCCGCAGTGGATCCCTATGCACTGGTGCCTAACTTCTATACATCGGTCAGCGGACTGTCGGGACTGTCCGTGCTGGAAGATGCCAACGTCTGGGCTGGCCGGCGCGAGAACAATCAGTTCCTGATGTCGTCCGGCCTGCTGCCGCCGAACTCGCCATCGATGCGATTCGGCGTCGACAACGCCAAAATCGGTGACTTTGGACTGAGTTATCAATACACCGCGCGTAACGAGCTAAATGGCGCCAAGCTGCCCAGCTATCACACAGTGCGTACGGCGCCTATCGGCACCAATGACAAGGGTTCGGTACAGATAGGCTTCACGCGCGTGGAGCCAATGCAGGAAGTCGAGGATTCGGGCAGCGCGTGGTGGGCATCGGCCATGCATGAGCAAAAGGGCGTGCTTTATGGCACCAATCGGCTCGGGCTGCAGTATGGCCAGGGATCGCGCACGGCCATGACTGGCTATTCGGGTATGGGCAACTCGCTGTCGCGGGTACGCGTAGCCGATTCGGTGGAGTGGAAAACCCGTTCCGGCCTGGCGGGCTCTGTGGAGTCAAGTCTGCAGTTCGATCGCTCGAACATCGGCACGCTGCAATGGGCCGCCACGCGCATCCGGCCTGCATATATTGCCAATGACCAGTTCCGGCTGACATTCGAGGTGGCGCACGACCAGATCTCGTCCGGGTTTGGCGTCGGCGGACAGCGCACCGCATTCACCGTGGCGCCAACGCTTACGCTGGGCAAAGCGGCCGGAAACGCCAACCTGCGCGCGTTCTATACGTATAGCCGCGCCAACGATGTGGACGGCATCACGTTTGCCACGCCGGCCGACACCTGGGCGTCCCAGGCGTCCGGCTCCATCTTCGGTGTTCAGCTCAATCGGCGCTGGTAAGTTCGGTGGCTCGTTGCCAGCCTTGGGCTGGCGGGTTTGACTGCGCAGGGGAAGACGCACAGACCGGTGCAGGGCACAGCCACTGGAAGAGCATGGCAGCATTCATGGCACCACTAATCTGTGCCAGAATAAACATCGGAACATCCGTTGGGCGAATACCAGTAAAGGTATCGGTCAACGCGCACGCAATCGTGAGCGCGGGATTGGCAAACGACGTGGAGGACGTGAACCAGTATCCCGCCGTGATATAGCCGGCCACGACGAACGGAACGAGCCCCGGCCGCGCGCGGCTGGTGGCAAGGCCCAGGCCGATCAGCCCGAACGTAGCAAGGAACTCGCTCCACCACATCGGCGGTCCGGTGCGCACATGCGTTGCGAACGCCAGCAGCGGCATGCCAAACATCGCATGCGCAGCCATTACACCGGCCACAGCCCCGCACAATTGCGCGAGTACGTAGCCGAATGCATCACGTGGTGACAGATTGCCCTGAACCAGGTTCGACAGGCTGACAACCGGATTGAAGTGACCGCCGGAGACCGGGCCCAGCGACACCAGCAGTGCCACGAGCCCAGCGCCAGTCGCCAGCGCGTTGCACAGCAGCGCAAGCGCGGTATTGCCGGCTGCGAGCCGCTCGGCACGAATGCCGGACCCCACCACGATAGCAATCAGCAACGCCGTACCCAGTCCTTCGGCAACGAGCCGGCGGGCGGTCGTCGGGGTACGAAACGTGTCTGTGGTGGCGGTCATCGTGCTGAAGGGGGGTGTGAAAGCGACCGCGCAGTGTTCCGCGCGGTGGCAAACCCCGTCAATGCAGCACGGAGATGTTTTGAACGAACTGCGGGTATCGAATGGCAGCCAAAGCTATATCGACACGATCAATAGCAACAACGATCATGAAATAGATTGCATTCATCCCGTCGATGATCGTCGTTACTGAAGGTTGCTGCGCATCAGGAGCAGCCACGGCATGTGCGCGTTCGTGAAGCTGTCTAGCTGGCCAGCATCGTTCATGTCGATCACATCCATCGATACCGACTGCTGGACATTGCCACCAATTGCCTTGACCACGCGCGCGGCGGGGTCCACTTTGACCACGATGTCGCAGTGCATCGGCGTGGTGCCGAAGCCGATCTCATCCGGGCTGGAGATGTACTTGTCCCGCCCGCGACCGGCGCAGATGAGGTCTCCCGGCCTGGGTACCGCCGGTGTCGGCTCGATATGGAACGCGGGGCGCGGCAGGATGCCGTCGCGCGCATCGACCACATACATCGAATGCGATTGCCCGGTCAGGAACTGGTCGTTGTCGAGCCCGGCCTTGCGCATGACCCAGGAAATGAACACCGCGGACCAGGCCCAGGCGCCCTGGGTGATCTGGCGGCAGTCCGGCGCCTCGCCAACGATGGCCCAGTAACGCTGCGCCATCCTGCAGCCCTGCGGCGTGGCTTCCATGCCGGTGCCATCCGGAAAGCGGACACAGTCGCTGGTACGGTCGTTTTCATCGCTATTTGTGTCGGCCGATGGCTGGCTGCTGACATCGCCGCCGTCCGAATCGTCGGCCGGTGCCTGAATCACCGGTGCGGGCAGGGGGCTCTGTGTGACACAGGCACTGTCGTCCCGCCCGATACGCACCACCTGGCTACCCCATTTGCGCCATTCCTGCATGGCGATGTCGACGATGCGCTCGCGCTGAGTGTCCCCGGGCGGGGTGACGACACGCTCGTAATCGGGCAGCGGTACGGCTTGCGGGCGGGCAGTTTGCAGTGGGGTAGTCGTGCAACCACAGAGCACGGCCAGGGCGATTGCCCCCGTGAGCATCTGCGCCAGCGCCTGTGGAGAAAATTGTGGAGCCTTGTGTGGAAAGCGCTGTGAATAACGCTGTGGAAATCTGCGCAACAGCAAGCGGTACAGCATGTCAGGTCCACGAATCGCGACATCCCGCGATGCCTTGATTAAACACGCATGGATGCCATTTTTCAGGGAATTCCGGCGGCCTGGAAAGTGATGCCACCGTCTGTGTAATTCTACCCGCGCCGTGGCGGGAAATTCGTTGTGGATAACGTCCCCGCCTGGCGCGCACCTGCGCCGGTTCTGGCGTCTGGCGGCGGCACGGCGGGGTCATACGATGGGCACGAAGGCGCCCGTCGGCATTACTGGTTGACGGCGTCCTTGAACTTCTGACCAGCCTTGAACTTCACGGTCTTCGCAGCTTCCACCTTGATCTCTTCGCCCGTACGCGGGTTGCGCGCCATGCGCTCGCCACGCTCGCCCTTGCTGAAGGTACCGAAGCCGATCAGGCTCAGGGTGTCGCCCTTGGCCACGGCGTCCATGATGGCGCCCAGGGTCACGTTGAGAGCCTGTTCAGCCTTGGCCTTGGTCAGACCGTCCACACCTGCTGCGATCGCGTCGATCAGTTCAGTTTTCGTCATGCTTCACTCCGTATCGAGTTGAAAAAACACTGACGCCCCGACCGGGGGCTCCACCCTGGAAGCCGCTCCGGCAAAGACGCCGCGGGCCACATCATACCGTGTCGGGCAAAGGGCACCGGGAACAGATTGTTACTGCCACCGGCTGTGCAGCCGCGCGGGTTGGGGGAAGGCAGGGTAATGGCGAGGGCCTGGAGCGCGTACCTGAAGCCCGTATACGGCCCTGGAAGGGCTTGGACGTTCCATAAGCCGCAGAGGGCCCAAGGAGACGTATACGGCCGTCTGAGGTCTTCCAGAGCCCCCAGGACCGCTGAGGGCCCCTAAGGACGTCTCAGGGCCTTCAGGGGGCTCCAGCAGCGTTTACGTGGCCTGCGGGCGGTATACGCGCCAGCGCACGTTGCCGCTGCTGCTTATTTTTTGATCTGGCCTGGAATTGGAGGGGTGCCGGCCACGCGTCGACGTATACGCCTGCCGGCGCATCTCATGCATACGGTTTACATCTTCTTTTCATGTATACGAATAGTAGTAGTAGGTAAGCAGCGCCCGTTTCTGTGGATAACCCCGTATACGTCAAGCAGATCAAGTGTTTACGTATACCGAAAGTGCAGGGAAGAATTCCCGGGCCGCGTGGATGACTCGACCGTTTGGATGAGGGGGTGGACGTATACCTCCCGAGTTGTTCCTGACTCGTCCCCATGCCAGCCCCAGTAAACCCACACCAAACGCGCGCGCTTTTCCACAGAAATTGGCCTGGTTATCCACATTGCCGGCTGTGACGTATACGGACCTGGCGCGTATACCTGACATGCCTCCACGGGTATCATCCGGTTCGCGCCGGACTGGACCGGCCATCCACCGTTTACGGGAATCAGCACATGTCGGACAAGGCCAAGGACGCCAAAGAGGAAAAGGCGGGCAAGAAGAAAACCGCCAGCGATCGCATCGAGGTGCGCCAATCGGGCGTGCACGGCAGGGGCGTATACGCGATCGGCCACATTGCCGAGGGCGAGCGTGTGATCGAGTACAAGGGCGAGCACATTTCGTGGAAGGAAGCGCTCAACCGCCATCCGCACGATCCGAGCGACCCAAACCACACTTTCTACTTCAGCCTGGAAGACGGTGACGTGATCGACGCCAAGTTCGGTGGCAACCGCGCGCGCTGGATCAACCACGCCTGCGAGCCGAACTGCGAGGCACGCGAGAAGAAGGGCCGTGTCTTTATCCATGCGCTGCGCGACATCCAGCCAGGCGAGGAACTGTTCTACGACTATGGCCTCGTGATCGACGCGCGCTACACGAAGAAGCTCAAGAAGGAATACGAGTGCCGTTGCGGCAGCCCGAACTGCCGCGGCACGATGCTGGCACCGAAGGACAAGAAGTAAGGCAGGACGGCCCGTTCAGGCCGCGGTCCCGGGCGCTTCGCAGGGGATCCGGATCACGAAGCGCATGGTCGGACGACGCACCGGCGGCTCGCCGCCCACGGTCTCGTCGATCTCGCCGGATACCGTCCCGGCGGCCAACGCTGTCTGGGGGCCTGTCTGGGAACCTGTCTGGGAGCCCGCAGGTGCGGGTACGTCCTCGATGCGGATCGTGCCCTGGTGCAGCGTCACGATCTCATGCACGATGGCCAGCCCAAGGCCCGCGCCGCTGGGCACGGCCTGGATCGGCTGCGCGCCCGGCGTGTGATCGCCGCGGAAGAAGCGCTTGAACACCTCCTCGCGGCGCGCCAGCGCAATACCGGGGCCGTTATCCTCGATCATCACCACGGCCATGCCGCGATGGCCCATGGCCTCGCCGCCGGCGCGCACCGTGATCCGCCCGCCCGAGGGCACATACTTCACCGCGTTGTCGATCAGGTTCGACAGTGCTTCCCGCATCAGCAGCCGGTTGCCGCGCACCACGGCTGGCGCACCGCCCGTGAACGTGGGACCGGGCAGCACTTCAAAGCCCAGGTCGACACGTCGCGCCAGCGCCTGCGGCACCCACTCGGCACCCGTTTCAAAGGCCAGTTCGGCCAGGTCGAAATGCTCGACCGGCCCAAGCCGCTCCAGCGACAACCCCGGCTCGGCCCGCGCCAGCGACAGCAACTGGTTGGACAGGCGCACCGCGCGATCGGCGGCAGTCTGGACTTCGCGCAAAGCCTGGCGTGCCACGTCGAACGAATCGGCATCGACCGCGCGATCGGCATGCAGCTTTACCGCGGTAAGCGGCGTGCGAAGCTGGTGCGCGGCATCGGCAATGAACTTGCGCTGGGCGTCCAGGGCGTCGCGCAGCCTGGACAGCAGCGCGTTCAGCGCGCGAATCAGCGGTTCGACCTCGGCCGGCACCTGGGTTTCGTCGAGTGCGGCCAGCGAGCGCGCGGTCTGGCGGTTGAGCTTGTCGGTGAGGATCTGCAGCGGTACAAGTTCTTCCTTCAGCACATGCGACAGGATCAGACCGCCAACCAGCAGCAGCAGGATCAGCGGCACTGACACCGACAGCAGGATTTCATTGGCCGCCGTTTCGCGGCGGTCGAGCAGCTCTGCCACCTCGATGACGATCGGCCCGCGCGGCGTGCTGGCTCCGCCAGGCGTACCCGCTTCATCGGGGCCGGGCGGCGGCAGGTTGACCGGCAAGCGCACCGCACGCACCTGGCGGCCGCTGAACCACGCATAGAACAGGCGCGCATCGTGCAGCGTGGTCTGGCCCGTGCCGTAGCCGAGCCAGGTATCCATGCCGCCGATCAGCCCGTCGGGACCGTGGATGCGCCAGTAGATCCGGTCGGAGCCTTCGGCTTCGACCAGGGTCTGCGCGATCATCGGAATGTCCTGATCCAGGCGTGGCCCGGCGATGCGGATCTGCTGGGCGATGTTGTTGGCCACGCCGTACAGCGCGCGATCGAACACCTGAGTCGTGTAGTGGGCGGCCAGCCAGTAAGACAGCGAGCCACTGGTCAGCACGAGCGCGAACAGCGGCGTGGCCAGCGCGCGCAGCAGATGCACGCGCAGGCTTGGGTTCGACGTTGGCTTCGGCTTGCCCGTCGCTGACGCGGCAGGCGTATCGCCGGCTTGTGCGGTGGAGGATGACGAACGCCGCCACATGGCGATTCAGGGCTCCGCGCGAGTGCTTTGGCTAGCGTGGGTGTTATTGCCCGGCACGGAGTTGCAGCAGGTAACCGAAGCCGCGCACCGTGACGATCTCGACATCCCCGTCCTCGAGCTTCTTGCGCACACGGTGCACGTAGACCTCGATGGCGGTGTCACCCACCGTGTCGCCGCCTTCGCCGGCCGGATGCGCGAACGTCGCCAGGTGGTCCTGCATTTGCGCCTTGCTGACCACACGGCCTTGGCGTTGCAGCAGCAGTTCGAGCACGGCGAATTCGCGCGGAGACAGTTCCAGCGGGCGGCCATCCACGAACATGCGGCGGTCGTTGCCGGACAGGCGCAGCCGGCCCAGCCGGACGTCGCGCTCGGGCGCCGCCTCGCCATGCTGGCTGCGCCGCAGTAGCACGCGCACGCGCGCCTCCAGTTCTGGCAACGCGAACGGCTTGACCAGGTAGTCATCGGCGCCAGCGTTCAGGCCGGAGAGCTTGTCTTCGAGTTCGTCCCGGGCGGTCAGGATGATGACGGGAGTGGTGCGGTTGCGGGCGCGGTAGCGCGCCAGCAGGGTCATGCCGTCGATGCCGGGCAGGCCCAGGTCGAGGATGACAAGGTCGTGCTGCTCGCGCAGCAGATGGTCGGTGGCATAGACACCGTCATGGACCACGCGTACCTGGTGGCCAGCACGGGACAAGCCGGCCTCCACGCCGCTGGCGATTTGACGGTCGTCCTCGATCAGCAGGATACGCATGGCAGCAAGACAACGAAACTATGGGAACGATGCCGCCGATTGTACAGGGCCGTTTCGTTGTCTGCCTTTCAGTTGCCCTACATCTTCAGCGTGCCAGGCCGGCGGCTGCCTTTTCGATGAACTGGGCCAGGTCGATGTCGCGCTGGGTCAGCCCATTGGCGTCGTGCGTGGACAGCGTGATGTCCACGCGGTTGTACACGTTGAACCACTCGGGGTGGTGGTCCACCTTGTCGGCCTGCAGCGCCACGCGTGTCATGAAGCCGAACGCGGCGTTGAAGTCCGCGAAGCGGAACGATTTCTGGATGGCGTCACGGTCCTGGACAGCGGTCCAGCCGGGAAGGCCGGCGAGCAGGCTCGCGCGGGCCTCTTGCGAGAGAGGAGTCATGATGGGCTCGATCTGAAGGGTAAATTCAAGACAAATGCCGGCCCGCCCGGGCCGCGGACGGCCGGGCATGCCGGCATTGTTTCACAAAGCAGCGGGTTGGATGGCCTGGCTCAGATGTCGTCGCTGTCGGCCCAGCCTTCGCGGGTGCCAACATTGATCACCTGATCGCCGTCGACGATATCGCCGGCGCCCAGCGTCGGCAGCGAGCGCAGTTCCGGGTACAGCGCGGTGAAGTCGGGGCGCGTGGCGTCAAACAGCTGTTCGAAACTGTCGATCACGAAGTACGTCTTCTGGAACGTGTCGATGCGGTAGCGCGTGCGCATGATCCGTTTCAGGTCGAAGCCGATCCGGTTCGGGCTGGCCGAATCAAGGCTGTAGATCGATTCGCCCTGGCTGGACAGGATGCCGGCGCCGAAGATGCGCAGGCCCGCAGGCGTGCGGATCAGGCCGAACTCCACGGTGTACCAGTACAGGCGTGCCAGCATGTCCAGCGCACCAAGCCGGGCCGCCTTGAGGCCGCCCTTGCCGTACGCCTCCATGTAGTCGGCGAAGATCGGGTTGATCAGCAGCGGCACATGGCCGAACACGTCGTGGAAGCAGTCCGGCTCCTGCAGGTAATCGAGCTGCTCGGGCTTGCGCATCCACCAGCTTGCCGGGAAGCGGCGGTTGGCCAGGTGCTCGAAGAACACTTCGTCCGGCACGAGGCCCGGCACGGCCACCACCTGCCAGCCAGTGGCGCGCATCAGCGTTTCATTGAGTTCTTCGAAGTCGGGCACGCGGTCGCGTTCCATGCCCAGCGTGGTCAGGCCCTGCAGGAATTCGTCGCAGACGCGGCCTTGCAGCATCGATGCCTGGCGGTCGTACAGCTTGCGCCAGATCGCATGGTCGGTGTCGGTATAGCGGTGCACCGGCTGGGCGATGGTGAAGTCCGGGCGCAGTTCCTGGCCAGACAGCAGGCCTTCTTCGAACTGTTCCTTGAGCTTGGCAGTCAGCGTGCCAGAAAAATTGCCGGAATTTTCTTGTGTAGCGGCCGGGGCGTCGATCATGTATGTCTCCATTGATGCGGAATTTCTGCATAGTCTAGCCATCCGCTGCTGCATTCAGGCCGCAAAATCGGCCTGCTTTCGTTCATGGATGCATATAATCCGCATGTAACGATTAATCGATGCGGTATCGCTGCAAGTCATGAACCCAACCAACCTGGACCCCTACGATTTATCGCTGCTGGCGGCGCTGCAGGACGACGGCAGGTCGACCCACCAGCAACTGGCCGAGCGCGTGCACCTGTCCCCAAGCCAGGTTGGGCGGCGCCTGGCGCGGCTGGAAGCCGAAGGGGTGATTACCGGCTATCGCGTGAACCTGTCGCCACAGGCGCTTGGGCTTGGGGTGCTGGTGTTCATCAGCGTCAAGCTGGCGCACCACGGCGACACGATCATCGAGCGCTTCCGCGAGGAAATCCTGCTGCTGGAGGAAGTGCAGGAGTGCTACTCGGTGGCGGGTGAGGCGGACTACCTGATCCGCGTGGTCGTGCCAGACCTGCCCACGCTGGCCGAATTCACGATGAAACGCCTGATGCGCGTGCCCGGCGTGGAAAGCGTGCGATCGAACATCGTCCTGACGGCGCTCAAGCGAGAAGGGGCGCTGCCGCTGTCGCATTTGCGCTGAATTCGCCGCCCGATCCGCCCAAAATGTGCAGAGGCTTGCGCTTGCCATGCGCGCATGTCACCCTCGCCCGGTGCCATTTCCGGAGAGGGCAGGATGATGTCGAAGATCGTCACGGCGGCTGGAACCGTCGCTGCGGGTCTCGCGCTGGGGGCTGCGCTGGGTGCGGCGATGTGGGTGCCGGCGGCGTCGGCCGCACAGATCACGCGCTTTTCACCCGAAGGGGTGATCCCGCAGGTGCGCCAGGTGGCAATCCGCTTCGACGAGCCGATGGTCCCGATGGGCGATCTCAAGGCCGCGCCTCCGGCAGCCGTGTCGTGTACGGGCGGCAGCGTTGGCGGCAGCGGACGCTGGGTCAACGCCACGAACTGGGTGTACGACTTCGAACGCGACCTGCCGCCGGGCGTGCGCTGTTCGGTGCGGATGTCCGCCGGACTCAAGAGCGTGGCCGGCAAGGCCTACGCCGGCAAACCGGAATACAAGTTTGAAACGGGCGGCCCGTTCGTGATTGCAGCGCGTCCGTCCGGCGGCCAGATCGAAGAAGACCAGGTATTCGTGCTGCGTTTCAATGGCGCGGCCACGGCGGGATCGGTCCGCGAACATGCCTGGTGTCAGGCCGAAGGCCTTGGTGAGCGGATTCCGGTACGGTTGCTGACGGGCAAGGAGCGCGACAGCGTCGTCGATGCCGTGCGCTGGAAGGAAATCGTCAAGCAGAACCCCGATGCCGTGCACCTGCTGGCTTGCCAGCAGCGCCTGCCCGCCGGTGCGCGCATGCAGCTTGTGCTCGATGCCGGCATTGCCACGCCGTCCGGCCTGGCCACCACCACGGCACGCCGCTTTGACTACGTGGTGCGCGAACCATTCGCTGCGGGCTTCACCTGCGAGCGTGAGCGTGCCGAAGCCCCATGCACGCCGTTGCGGCCGATGGTCGTGACCTTCACCGCGCCGGTGCCACGCAAGCTGGCCGAGCACATCGTGCTCAAGACGCCATCGGGGCCCCGCGCGCCGAAGTTCGATGACGAGCAGCCCGGCGATGCCCCCGTGTCGTCGATAAGGTTCCCCGGCCCGTTCCCGGAAAAGGCGAGCCTCACGATCGAAGCCCCGAAGGATCTGAAGGATGAGAGCGGCCGGGCGCTGTCCAATGCCGATCTGTTCCCGATCAAGCTGACCACGGCAGCGTTGCCGCCACTGGCCAAGTTCGCCGCCGCGCCGTTCGGCGTGGTTGAGCGCTTTGCCGATCTGCCACGTGGCAAGTCGCCAAACGACTATCCGCCGCTGCTGCCGGTGACGCTGCGCAACGTGGAAGCGGACCTTCCCGCCAAATTAGTGCGGGCAGAAGCGGGCACCGTGGCGCGGATCAAGGTCGATGACGACGGCGCGATCCTGCGCTGGTTCGGCATGGTCAAGCGCATGCACGAGAACGCGTGGACAAAACAGGAGCTCGACGCGATACGTGCCGGCAAGCCGCCGTCGGAGGCGCGCAGCCCGCGCAACGCGCCATCGATCGAAACGCGCTCCGTGTCATTGCTCGAGGGCGTTGCTGGCGCGAAGACGCTTGCGATCCCGAAATCGAACGATACGACGCCACGGCCATTCGAAGTGGTCGGCATCCCGCTGCCGGAACCGGGCTTTCATGTGGTGGAGATTGCGTCGCCAATGCTCGGTGAAGCGCTGCTCGGCAAGAAGGCGCCGATGTACGTGCGTACCGCCGTGCTGGTCACCAACCTGGGCGTGCATTTCAAGCTGGCGCGCGGCACAGCCGATGGCGACATGAGCGGCCTGGCGTGGGTCACCACGCTTGACGATGGCAAGCCGGTGGCCAATGCAAAGGTTGCCGTGCGCAGTTGCGACGGCGATCTGCTTGGCGAAGGCGCGACCGATGCCACCGGCGTGGCACGCTTCGCGAAGCTGCCCGACCGCCGCTACAAGGATTGCGCGAACGGCATGGAAGGTTATTTCGTGTCGGCCCGCATTGGTGCCGACCATGCCCAGGCACGCGGCAAGGCCGACATGGCGTTCGTGATGTCCGACTGGAATCGCGGCATCGAGACATGGCGCTTCAACGTGCCGACGGACCTGAGCCCGAACCAGACCGTGCGTGCGCATACGATCTTCGACCGCACGCTGCTGCGCGTGGGCGAAACGGTGTCGATGAAGCACCTGATCCGCACGGAAACCGCGCAGGGCTTCGCGCTGCCCGCCGCCATGCCGGAGAAGGCCGTTATTACGCATGAGGGCAGCGGCCAGACCTATGAACTGCCGCTGACGTGGCGCAGCACCGCCACCGGCGGCCGCAGCGCGGAGAACAGCTTCCAGGTGCCGCAGGCGGCCAAGCTCGGCGTCTACGGCGTGGCGCTGGTGTATGGCGATGGCCGCACGCTCGACAGCGGCAGCTTCCGCGTGGAGGCGTTCCGCCTGCCGGTGCTGGCCGGCACGCTATCGGTGATCAAGGACCCGAAGGCAAAGGGCAATGCGCTGGTGGCACCGGCCGAGGTGCCGGTTGGTGTCGAGATTCACTACACGAACGGCGGCGGCGCGTCCGGCCTGCCGGTGACCGTGTCGGCCCTGCTGCGCAACAAGTACGTGAACTTCGCCGACTACGACGACTTCTCGTTCAACCCGCCGCGTCCGCAGCAGCAGAGCGCCACCGGTGACGAGGACGAAGACCAGGAAGGCGAAAGCTCGCGCGACGAAACGGAAAAGCTCGTGGCGGACAAGCTGCCGATGACGCTCGACAAGGACGGCAATGGCAAGGTTTCGATGAAGAACCTGCCGAAGGTGAACGTGCCCGGCGACCTCGTGCTGGAAGCGGGCTTTGCCGATCCGAATGGAGAGATCCAGACGCTGCGCCAGACCGTGCCGGTGTGGCCGTCGGCCGTGGTAGCGGGCATCCGCGCCGCGAACTGGGTATCGGTCAGCCAGAAGCTTGCTGTCTATGGCGTGGTGCTCGACACGCAGGGCAAGCCGATTGCCGATTCGCCGGTGCAGATCAAGGCGCGCGCGCGGATCACCACCTCGGCGCGCAAGCGTGTGGTTGGCGGCTTCTATCGCTATGACAATCGTAGCGAGACAAAGGACCTTGGCGTGGTCTGCGAGGCGCGCACCGATGCACAGGGCCGCGCGCGCTGCGAAGTCGCGCTGTCGCAGGCGGGCGAAGTGGAACTGGTTGCCAATGCACGCGATGGCGATGGCCGCGTCGCGCAGGCGGCGACGACCGTATGGGTCACGCGTCAGGGTGAACTCTGGTTCGGCGGCGAGAACCACGACCGCATGGACGTGCTGCCCGAGAAGAAGGCCTACGCGCCGGGCGACACGGCAGTGTTCCAGGTGCGCATGCCGTTCCGCCGTGCGACAGCGTTGGTCGCCATCGAGCGCGAAGGCATCCTCGACACCGAAGTGATCGAACTGAACGGTACCGACCCGACCATCAAGCTCAAGGTCAAGCCAGAGTGGGGCCCGAACGTCTACGTCTCTGTGCTCAGCATTCGTGGGCGCCTGCGCGAAGTGCCGTGGTATTCGTTCTTCACGTGGGGCTGGCGCCAGCCGCTGGACTGGTGGCACGCGTTCCGCAGCGAGGGCAAGGAGTACGTGGCGCCGTCGCCGCTGGTCGATCTGTCGAAGCCGGCATTCCGGCTTGGCCTGGCGGAGATCCGCGTCGGCAACGAGGCGCACCGGCTCGACGTCACGGTAACGCCGGACAAGGCCACCTATCCCGTGCGCGGCAAGGCGCGCGTGGTGGTGCAGGTAAAGCTGCCCGACGGCAAGCCTGCCGCTAACGGTGAAGTGGCGCTGGCCGCCGTGGATCAGGCGCTGCTTGAACTGATGCCGAACACGAGCTGGAACGTGCTTGACGCGATGGTGCAGCGGCGCAGCTATGGCGTGGAAACCTCGACCGCGCAGATGGAGATCATTGGCCGCCGTCACTATGGCCGCAAGGCGGTGCCCGCGGGCGGCGGTGGCGGCAAGAGCCCGACGCGCGAACTGTTCGACACGCTGCTGCTGTGGAACCCGCGCGTGCAGCTTGATGCAGATGGCAAGGCAACGCTCGACGTGCCGCTCAATGACTCGCTGACGAGCTTCCGCATTGTCGCCGTGGCCGATCTCGGTGTGGGCCGCTTTGGCAGCGGCAGCGCGACGATCGCCGCGACGCAGGACCTGCAGATGATCGCTGGCCTGCCGCTGCTGGTACGCGAGGATGACAAGTACCGCGCGATGTTCACGCTGCGCAATACCACGCAACGCGCGATGACCGTGGAAGCAACGGCCCGCGCGACGCTCGTTGACGCCCAGACGCTGCCCGCGCAGACCGTGCAGATTCCGGCCGGCGAAGCGCGCGAGATCGGCTGGGATGTCACGGCGCCGGGCCTGCTGGCATTCAGCCGCAGCGGCACGATCATGTGGGAAGTTGCGGCCACGGAGAAGGGCACGGGCAACGCCACCGACAAGCTCAAGGTCTCGCAGCAGATCGTGCCCGCCGTGCCGGTCACCGTGCAGCAGGCGGCGCTCGCGCAGTTGACGCCCAACATGTCGATACCTGTACAGGCTCCCGAAGGTGCGCTGGCCGATCCCAAGGGCAGGCTGCGTGGCGGCATGCAGGTGTCGCTGCAGTCGTCGCTGGCTGGCGGTATGCCCGGCGTGCGCGAGTGGTTCCGCAACTACCCGTTTAGTTGCCTGGAGCAGCGTTCGTCCAAGGCGCTTGGTCTTGGCGATGCGGCGGCATGGGACGCGCTGATGGCGCAACTGCCTTCGTACCTCGACGGCAACGGGCTGGCCTCTTACTTCCCGCTGCGCAGCGACGGCAGTTATGGCAGCGAAGTGCTGACGGCCTATCTGTTGTCGATCTCCGACGAGGCCACGCGTGCAGGTTTGCCGATGCGCATACCCGATACGCTGCGCGAGCAGATGGAGCGCGGGCTCACCGCGTTCGTCGAGGGCCGCATCACGCCGCCGCGCTGGGCACCGTCATCGGCAACGATGGACCTCGACGTGCGCAAGCTTGCCGCGCTCGACGCGCTGTCGCGCACCGGCCATGCGCAGGCGCGCATGCTTGGCTCGATCCAGATCCTGCCCGAGCAATGGCCGACGTCGGCGCTGATCGACTGGCTCGGCATCCTGTCGCGCGTGCAGGACATCCCGCAGCGCGACAAGCGCATGACCGAGGCCACGCAATTGCTGCGTAGCCGGCTGACGGTGCAAGGCACGCGGCTGGTGTTCTCGACCGAACGCACGGACTACTGGTGGTGGCTGATGTCCGGCGGCGACGTCAATGCGGCAAAGCTGCTGGCGCTGGCCACGGAATTGCCAGGATGGAAGGACGACGTGCCGCAACTGGTGACCGGTTTGCTCGGCCGCCAGACGCGCGGCGCGTGGATGACCACCACGGCCAACGCATGGGGCGTGCTGGCCGTCCAGCGCTATGCGCAGGTGTACGAGAAGACGCCGGTGGCAGGTAGTGCGCGAGTCGCGCTGGCCGATGCCTCGCGCACGTTCGATTGGTCCAAGGCCACGCAGAAGGACGGTGTGGCCAGCGGCACGGTGGATCTGCCATGGCCGGCGGCATCGGCGGCACCTGCCACGCTGCATGTCGAGCAGCAGGGCTCGGGGCGGCCGTGGGCCACCGTGCGCGCGCTGGCTGCTGTGCCGCTCAGTGAGCCTGTGACTGCGGGCTATCGCGTACGCCGCACGGTGACGCCGGTGGAGCAGGCGGTTGCCGGAAAGTGGTCGCGTGGCGACACGTATCGCGTCAGGCTCGATATCGATGCGCAGGCCGACATGACGTGGGTGGTGGTCAGCGACCCTGTGCCAACCGGCGCGACGATTCTCGGCAGCGGTTTGGGCCGCGACTCCGAGATCGCCACACGGGACGAGAAAAAGACGTGGTCGGCGTTCACGGAACGCACGCCGGCGGCCTATCGCGAGTATTTCGGTTATGTGCCGAAGGGCGCGCTCTCGGTCGAGTACACGGTGCGGCTGAACAACGCCGGCGAGTTCTCGCTACCGCCAACGCGCGTGGAGGCGATGTACGCGCCCGACGTATTCGGCGAGACGCCGAACGCGAAGCTGACCGTGGGAGCACGGCCGTGAGCTGGATCGCCATGCGGATGCCCCCACGTGTGCGCGAATGGTGGATCGCCGGTGTGCTGGCCGGCGTTACCTACGGCGTCATGCTGATCCAGTTGTCGATGGACCTGCCCCCCGGCACGCCATTGACGGGCCAGATCGCGTATCAGCCGCTCTGGAAAATCGCGATGGCCATCATGCTTGCGCGTGCGGCGTGGTTTCATCGCCCGTTTTCCGAGCGGCGCTGGCTGGTCACCGCGCTGGTCTTTTCGGGGATCGGTGACCTGTTGCTGGCGCTGCCGGTCCTGAAGATCTCTTTCATTGGCGGACTGGCTGCGTTCCTTATGGCGCATCTGGCCTACCTGCGCCTGTTCGTGCCGTTGTTCGGCGACCTGCGGCCGCATCGGCTGATCGGCTGCGGACTCGTCATCGGTGCGGCAGGTGCGCTGCTCGGGCGCTTCTGGCCCAACCTTGGCGAGATGATGTGGCCGGTCACCGCCTACATCTGCGTGCTGGCGGCCATGGCCTGCGCGGCGCTGCTGGCGGTGGTGCCTACGCCGCTGACAGCGCTGGGCGCGTTGTTCTTCGTGTCATCGGACGCGATGATCGGCATGGCCAGATTCCTGTCACCGTTCGACACGTACCAGCTCGGCATCTGGTGGACCTATGCGATTGCACAGGTGCTGATCGTGGCTGGCGTCGTGACGCAGCGCGACGTGTGAGCGGCTGGAGTTGGTGATGAAGCGATTCCCTGTCTCGGTCACCATGGCGATCGCCACGGCGGCGCTGCTGCTGGTTGCAGGGGCCGCGCACGCCGTGCCGACGTTTCGCGAGGTACGCGACAACTGGCGCAGTGCCGATATCGCGGTTGTCGATCGTCATGGCGAAACCGTGGCGCGTGTGCGCGACGATTTCCGCGCACGGCGCGGCGACTGGGTAGCGCTGACCGACACATCGCCAGCGCTGCGTACCGCCATCGTGCTGTCGGAGGACAGGCGCTTCTATGCGCACAGCGGGGTCGACTGGCAGGGCGTGGCTGCGGCGGCGTGGGCCAATCTGTGGAACACGCGCACGCGCGGTGCGTCCACGCTGACCATGCAGCTGGCCGGGTTGCTCGACGAAGACCTGCGCGCGGGCCGTGGCCGCAGCCTGGGCCAGAAAGTGGGGCAGGCCGTCAGCGCGACGTCGCTGGAGAGAGGCTGGAGCAAGGACCAGATCCTTGAGGCGTACCTGAACCTTGTGCCGTTCCGCGGCGAACTCGTTGGACTGTCGGCAATGTCGCAGACGCTGTTCGGCAAGGTGCCGAGCGGTCTCGATGCGCGTGAGTCGGCAGTGGCGGTGGCGCTTGTGCGCGCACCCAATGCCACGGCTGCGCAAGTGTCGAAGCGCGCATGCGGCATCCTGCGCGACATGCAGCAGCCGCGCGAGTGCGATGGGCTCGACGGCTTCACGACGCTGGTGCTGGCCAGGACCGCGAGCGTGCCGGGGCCATCCGCAGCGCGCAGCGCAAACCTCGCGCCGCATCTGGCGCGCATCGTCATCGCGCAGGCGCGCGAGTCTGGCAAGCCGCTGCCGCCGCGCATTGTCTCCACGCTCGATGCCGAACTGCAGCGCGTGGCGATGAGCAGCCTCGACCGCCATCTGCGCGAGCTGGCCGGGCGTAACGTTGAAGACGGCGCGGTGGTGGTGATCGACAACGCCAGCGGCGATGTACTGGCCTATGTCGGGTCGTCGGGCGTGCTGTCGGCGGCGGCCCAGGTCGATCACGCAGCCGCGCTGCGGCAGGCCGGCTCGACGTTGAAGCCATTCCTGTATGCCGAGGCGATCGAGGAACGAAGGCTGACGGCGGCGTCGCTGCTCGACGATCGGCCCGTCAATCTGCCAACCGGCGGCGGCCTCTACATTCCGCAGAACTACGATCACCGCTACGCAGGCTGGGTCACGCTGCGCGCAGCACTGGGTTCGTCGCTGAACGTGCCGGCCGTGCGCACACTGGTGATGGTCACGCCGCATCGCTTTCACCAGCGTCTGGTTGCGCTTGGTCTGCCGCTGACGCAATCAGGTGACTACTACGGGTACAGCCTCGCGCTGGGCAGCGCCGATGTGTCGCTGCTGTCGCTGACCAATGCGTATCGCAGCTTCGCCAACCAGGGCACGTACGGTCCTTCGCGGATGACGCCGGGTGCGCCGGTGGGTTCGAAGCAGGCATCGACATTGAGCGTGATGACGCCGGCATCGGCCTACGTGATCGGTGACGTGCTGTCCGACCGGCACGCTCGCGCCCGCACGTTCGGGCTCGACAGTCCGCTGACCACGCGCTTCTGGACGGCGGTGAAGACCGGCACCAGCAAGGACATGCGCGACAACTGGTGTGTTGGCTGGTCGCAGCGTTACACGGTCGGCGTGTGGGTGGGCAATGCCAGCGGCGCGAGCATGCATGATGTGTCGGGAGTGTCGGGCGCAGCGCCGGTGTGGCACGAGGTCATGGAAGCACTGCATCGCACCACGCCAAGCGGTGCACCGGCGATGCCGCCCGGCGTGGAGCGTGTGGCGTTGACGTTCGATAACGATCTCGAACCGGCTCGGCAGGAGGTGTTCCTGAGCGGCACCGTCATGCGGCATGTCAGCGTGGGCACGGCGGGGCAGGGCAGTGGCGTGCCGGCAATCGCCAGCCCGGCTAACGGCACGATCTTCGCGCTCGATCCCGATATTCCCCCGGCTGCGCAGCGCGTCTGGTTTCAGGCCGATGGGCTGACCGGACAGACTGCGCACGCCGTGACGTGGCGCATGGACGGCAAGCCACTCGGCAAGGGCGGGCAGGTGGCCTGGCTGCCGTGGCCGGGACGGCATCGCGTGCAACTGGTCGATGCCGCAGGCAAGGTGGTGCACGAGATCGGCATCGAGGTACGCGGCGCGGGTGTGCGCGCTGTGGGTTCGCAGAAGGCTTCGCTGCGCCGGTAGGGGTCAGGGCAGCCCGTGTGCCGTCCCGCGTGTCTTCAGGAAGTCGACAAACACGCGCAGCTTCGGCGGCATCAGCGCGCGGCTCGGATAGTAGAGATAGAAGCCCGAGAACGGTGGCGTCCAGTCCTCCAGCACGGTGACCAGTGCGCCCGATGCGAGTGCGTCGGCAACATGCTGTGGAAATTCGTAGATGAGCCCCAGCCCGGCCAGCGCGGCCTGATGCAGCATCGACTTGTCGTTCGCGATCAGTGCGGCGTGCGTATCGACGGTGAACGGCCGGCCGCCGCGTGCGAACTCCCAGCGATAGACCGATCCCAGCGGGCCGAACCGGTACTGGAGGCACGCATGCCGATGCAGTTCCTGGGGCGTTTGCGGAGTACCGTTGCGGGCCAGGTAGTCGGGCGATGCGGCAACCACCATGCGCATTGGTCCCGTCACCGGGATCGCCACCATGTCCTGCTGCAGCGCCTCCCCCAGCCGCAGGCCTGCGTCGAAGCCTTCGGCAATCAGGTCGATGAAGCGCTCGTCAGTGACCAGATCGACGCAGATCGACGGGTAGGCCCGCATGAAGTCGGTCAGGATCGGGCGCAGCGCAATGACCACGGCGGAGTGGGAACTCGTCAGGCGCAGCGTGCCGACAGGTTGGTCCCGCTGCTGCCGGACGTCGTCGGCGGCGGCATGGATTTCCGCCAGCGCGGGTTCCACGCGGGCCAGCAATGCGGCCCCGGCTTCCGTCAGCCCGACGCGTCGCGTGGTTCGCTGCAGCAGCCGCACGCCGAGCCGGTCCTCAAGATGACGGATCGTCTGCGATACGGCAGAGGGACTGACGGCCAGCGCACCGGCGGCAGCGGTGAAGCTGCCCAGGCGCGCCACGCGGATGAACGCGGCCAGCGCGGGCAGGGAATCAGCGTCGATTGTGAAGTCTGGCTTCATGATGCATGCAGCGTAGCACGCTATATCCCGGTGCGCCGGCTGGCGATACTGGCGCTCGTCCGGCTGGCACTGCCGGCCGTCTTCCACTTCCGTTTCTCAGGAGCCTTCAGATGACATCGATGACCAAGACCGCTTTGCGCAAACTGGGCCGTGTTGGCCCCGAAGTGTTCCCCATCGGCCTGGGCTGCATGGGCATGAGCGAGTTCTACGGCGCGCATGACGACGCCGAATCGATCCGAACGATTCACCACGCGCTCGACCGTGGTGTGAATCTGCTTGATACGGCGGACGTCTACGGCCCGCATACGAACGAGCAGCTCGTTGGCCGGGCGCTGGCCGGCGGACGTCGCGACAAGGTAGTGCTGGCGACCAAGTTCGGCATCGTACGCGATCCGGCCAATCCAACGGCGCGCGGCGTCAGCGGGCGTCCCGAGTATGTGCGCGCGGCTTGCGATGCCAGCCTGAAGCGGCTTGGCGTCGACTATATCGACCTGTACTACCAGCACCGCATCGACCCCGAAACACCGATCGAGGAGACCGTTGGCGCGATGGCAGACCTGGTCAAGGCGGGCAAGGTGCGCTGGATTGGGCTTTCCGAGGCTGGTGTCTCGACGCTGGAACGGGCGCACGCCGTGCACCCGATCACGGCGCTGCAGACCGAGTATTCGCTGTGGACGCGCGACGTCGACGAGAACGGCATCATGGCCACGTGCGAGCGGCTGGGCATCGGCTTTGTGCCGTACAGCCCGCTAGGCCGTGGGTTCCTGACCGGCGCGATCCGTACGCCCGAGGATTTCGCGGCGGACGACTATCGGCGTACCAACCCGCGCTTCATGGGCGAGAACTTCGCGCGAAACCTGAAGCTGGTGGATGCCGTGCGCGAACTGGCGAGCGCCAAGGGTTGCACACCGGCGCAACTGGCGCTGGCGTGGGTGCTGGCGCGCGGCGAGCACGTGGTGCCGATTCCGGGCACGCGGCGCGTGGCCAACCTTGACGACAACCTTGGCGCGCTCGACGTGAAACTGACCGCACAGGACCTGGCCGGCATCGACGCGATCTTCCCGCTCGGCGCAGCGGCAGGTACGCGCTACGCGGAGGCGATGATGCAGCTTCTGTCGCGCTGAACGGGCAGGGCATCGCGGAAGAGGCGGCGATATGGGTGACGGTATAGGTGACGGTATAGGTAACGGTCTGGGCGACAATGTCGGCTTCACCGACACCCCGCCTGCGTTGCCGATGACCGCCGCTTCCGCTTCACTTGCTCTCCTCGATGCCGCCGCCACGGCGGCACGCCTGCCTTATCCGGAACTCGCCCAGGCCATCGCGGCGATGCTCTCGGAGTTGCGTAACGGTACGGCGATGGCCCCGCCGCGCATCGCGCTGCCGGTGGGCGATGCCGAACGCGGGCAGGGCACGCTGCTGGTCATGCCCGCGCGCAACAGCGACATCGTGATGACCAAGAACATCACGGTGCACCCCGACAATCCCCGGCGCGGCCTGCCCAATATCCTTGGCGAGGTGGTCGTCGCAAATGCACACACGGGCGAGCGGATCGCGCTGCTCGATGGCCCGACCGTGACGGGCCGCCGCACCGCTGCCGTGTCCCTGCTTGCCGCGCAGTCGTTCGCACCGGTGCCCGATGGCGAACTGCTGATCGTGGGCGCGGGCGTGCAGGCGCAAACCCACCTGGAAGCATTCGTGGCCGGCCTGCCCGTGCGCAAGGTCTGGCTGCACTCGCGCACGCGCGACAAGGCAGAGGCGCTTGCCGCGCACGCCGCGCAACTGGGCGTGGCGGCTACTGTGATCGACGACGTGGCGCAGGTGCTGCCACATGTGTCGATGGTGGTGACGGTGACTTCCAGTCGTACGCCGGTGCTGCCCGATCTCGATAGCGGCCTGTGGACCGATCGGCACTTCATTGCCGCCGTGGGCGCGTTCCGGCCCGAGATGTGCGAATTGCCGCCGCAGCTTTGTCACGCGGCTTCGGCCAGTGGCCGCCTGCTTGCGGACACCCTGTTCGGTATCGAGGACGAAGCCGGAGACCTGCTGCAGGCCGGTATCGACTGGCAAACCGTGCAGCCATTCGAAACCGCGATCCTGGAGGCCGACACGCTGCGTGCCCGTACCGGCAGCCCGCTGGTGTTCAAGAGCGTGGGCTACGCGCTCTGGGACCTTGCCGCCTGCGTACTCGCCAGCCAGAAGTGATGTGTCGGATGTTTCCGATGCATCCAAACGCATGTTTGAGCGGGGCCATGTGCAGCAGGAAGACCACTCAGTACCCGGGGTCTTTCATATCTGAAACTGAATCGTTGCGCGTATGCGTCGTTTTGCGGGCGTAAATCGGAAAATTGCTGCTCTCTTTTTGGGTTAACCCTGCCTTTAGGGCAATTCTTCTACCGTCCGGTATCTGGTTTGAAACAGCCCGCATGCGGTGCGCAGGATAATGCGTGCCTTGCAGTGCGATGTGAAACAAAGGACGGAGTAAGAGGAACGATGAAAACGATCTATAAGAAGATGCTGGTGGCAGGCGCCGCCATGGCACTCGCTGGTGTTGCACAGGCACAATCCGCGGGCAGCAATATGGTCAGTTTCGGCTGGATGCGCATCATGCCGACGGGCCACTCTGAATTTTTGACGATTGATTCGATCGGCGGCTTCCCGGTTGGCGCGCAGAAGCCGAATACGGGCGCGACGATCGATTCGGCCGATACGCTCGGCCTGACCTTCGCCCACTATTTCACCGACAACATCTCGGGGGAATTCGTGTTTGGGGTGCCGCCGAAGCACAACGTGAGCGGTGACCGCGGCTACGAGAAGTACGGCAAGCTGGGCGAAGTGCGCCAGTGGAGCCCGGCCATCGTGGCCAAGTGGCACTTCTTCGACGCCAAGACCAAGTTCCGCCCGTTCCTGGGCCTCGGCGTGAACTACACGTGGTTCACGAGTGAGACGGTGACCAACCAGTCGTTCGTGCAAGGCGAATTCGGCCCGGGTTCGCACATGTCCGCGAGCGCCAAGTCGTCCTGGAACCCGGTGTTCACCGCCGGTGCCAACTACGCCGTGACCGACAACTGGTTCGTCGGCTTCTCGGTGTCGTATGTGCCGGTCACCACCACGGCCAGCTTCACGACGACGCTGGCTAACGGCGCGCTGGTTCAGTCGCACACCAAGATCAAGATCGATCCGGTCGTGACGTACCTGAACGTCGGCTACCGCTTCTAAGCTTCTGAGCTTCCGAGCCTTATCGGCCTGAGCGTAAAAAAGGGCACCCGCGCGGGTGCCCTTTTTCATTGCCGTGCAGCTTAGTGCAGCTTAGCTGGCCGCCTTGACCGGGTATCCGGCGCCTTCGATGGCCTGTTGCAGCGCCTGGCGATCCACGCCCGACTCCACCTTGACCGACTGGGTCGGCACGTCGGCCGACACGCGCGCGGCGGGGTCCACCGCCTGCACGGCGCGGGTGATTGCCCCGACACAATGGTTGCAGGACATGCCTTCGACTTCGAACTGAATCATGGTGACTCCCGTGAGCATGAGTAATAGATGCAGAATCCGACTACGAACGGAATTGTGAACCTTCCCACCGTGGGAAACGCAAGTGTCGCGTGCGGCTCAGGAAAATCTTGACCTTCCAATGATGGTAAGGTCCACAGTGCAGTTGTCGCGCTCCGTCGCCCAGATCCATCGATCACGATGAACACTCCAGCCACCATCCTCAATCCGTCCGAATGGCGTCTGCCCGTCGAGGGCATGACGTGTGCTTCCTGCGTGCGCCGCGTTGAGAATGCCCTGGCCAAGGTGCCCGGTGTGAGCGAGGTTGCCGTCAACCTGGCAACGGAACTGGCCACGCTGCAAGCTGACAGTCCCGCAGCATTGAGCGCGGCTGCGCAGGCCGTGGCCGATGCGGGCTACGAGGTGCCGCGCGACGAGATCGAACTTGGCATCGCCGACATGACCTGCGCGTCATGTGTTGGCCGCGTGGAGCGTGCGCTGCGTGCCGTGCCGGGCGTGGTGGATGCACAGGTGAACCTGGCAACCGAGCGGGCAACCGTGACGGTGCTGCGCGGCGCAGCCGATGCTGAGGCGCTGGCCGATGCCGTGACACGTGCCGGATACGGCGCGGCGCCTGTGCAGGAGGCCACGGCCGCAGCGGTGGGTACGGGCGATACCCGGCCCGATTTCTGGGCGGGCCCGTGGCCGGTCGCGATATCGGCCGTGCTGTCGGTGCCGCTGGTGATGCCGATGGTGCTCGAATGGTTTGGCATCCACGCAATGCTGCCAGGCTGGGTGCAGTGGCTGCTGGCCACGCCGGTGCAGTTCGTGTTCGGCTGGCGTTTCTACAAGGCCGGCTGGAAAGCCGTGCGCGCGGGCGCCGGCAATATGGACCTGCTGGTCGCGCTTGGTACGTCGGCGGCTTATTTCCTGTCGATCTGGCAGATGGCTGGGGTGGGGGCCGACGCAGCGGATGGCATGCCGCATCTCTACTTTGAAAGTGCGGCGGTGGTCATCACGCTGGTGCGCCTGGGCAAGTGGCTTGAGACGCGCGCCAAGCGCCAGACCGCGGATGCCATTCGCGCACTCGCCGCGCTGCGTCCAGATACAGCCCAGGTGCGCCGCAACGGTGTGGAGCAGACGGTGCCGCTGGCAAGCGTCCGCGTTGGCGACGAGATCGTCGTGCGCCCCGGTGAGCGGATTCCGGTCGACGCCGAAGTCATCGAAGGCAGCAGCCATGCGGATGAGTCAATGCTGACGGGCGAATCGGTGCCGGTGCCCAAGCAACCTGGCGATCGGCTGACTGGTGGCGCCATCAACTACGAAGGGCTGCTCGTCGCGCGCACGGTGGCCGTGGGCGCAGAGACCGTGCTGGCAAAGATCATCCGCATGGTCGAGCATGCCCAGGCGGCCAAGGCGCCAATCCAGCGGCTCGTCGACCAGGTCAGCGCGGTATTCGTCCCGGTGGTGCTGGCCATCGCGCTGGCCACGCTGCTTGGCTGGGGCCTGATCACGCACGACTGGACCGTGGCACTGCTCAATGCGGTGGCCGTGCTGGTGATTGCCTGTCCATGTGCGCTGGGCCTGGCTACGCCGACCGCGATCATGGCGGGTACCGGTGCCGGTGCGCGCGCCGGTATCCTCATCAAGGATGCGGAGGCGCTGGAAGTGGCGCATCGCGTATCGGTGGTGGCGTTTGACAAGACGGGAACGCTGACCGTCGGCAAGCCCGAGGTGGTGGCGCTGCGTGCCGCCGATGGCAATGATGCCGCACTGCTAACGAAGCTTGCGGCGCTACAGGCCGGCAGCGAACATCCGCTGGCGCGTGCGGTGACGACGCTGGCTGGCGAACGGGGCATCACGGCACCGGCGGCTACCGAAGTGCGTGCGCTGCCGGGGCGCGGCATCGTTGGCGTGGTGGCGGGGCAGGCACTGCAGCTCGGTAGCGAGGCGTTGCGCGTCTCGCTTGATGCCGACGCGGGAGCCTTTCACGCCGACGCCGAGCGGCTGCGTGGCGAAGGCCGCACCGTGTCATGGCTCGTCGACACGAATCAGCATCGCGTGCTGGGGCTGGTGGCATTTGGCGATGCGCTCAAGCCGGGCGCCGCCGACGCCATCGCACGATTGCGCAAGGCCGGCATCCGCACGGTGATGCTGACTGGCGACAATGCGGGGGCGGCGGCGCGCGTGGGCAAGCAACTGGGGCTCGATGAAGTGCAGGCCGAGGTGCTGCCCGAGGACAAGGCTGCGCGCGTGACCGCACTCAAGCGAAGCGGAGAAGCCGTGGTGGCGATGGTCGGCGACGGCATCAATGACGCGCCCGCACTGGCGGCGGCCGATGTGGGCATCGCCATGTCCACCGGCACGGACGTGGCAATGCATGCGGCCGGCATCACGCTGATGCGTGGCGATCCCGCGCTGGTGGCCGATGCGCTGGCAGTGTCGCACCGCACCGTGCGCAAGATCCGCCAGAACCTGTTCTGGGCATTCATCTATAACGTGATCGGCATTCCGCTTGCGGCGGCCGGTCTGCTCAACCCGGTGGTGGCCGGTGCCGCGATGGCGTTTTCGAGCGTCAGCGTGGTCAGCAACGCGCTGCTGCTGCGGCGCTGGCATCCGCTGGCCGAGGGTAAGGGTGCAGGCAAGGGCGAAGGCAAGGGGGCAATGCCATGAATATCGGAGAAGCGGCGGAGGCCTCGGGCGTCTCCGCGAAGATGATTCGTCACTACGAGTCGATCGGGCTTGTCGACGCACCGCCGCGCAGCGAGGGCGGATACCGCAGGTACGACGAACGCTCGGTGCACACCTTGCGCTTCGTGCGGCGCGCCCGTAATCTCGGTTTCTCGCTGGACGAGATTCGCGGGCTGTTGTCGCTCTGGCATGACCGCGCGCGCGCCAGTGCCGACGTCAAGGCCCTGACGCTCAAGCATGTGGCGGACCTGGAAGTACGCATTGCAGAACTCGGCGCAATGCGCGACACGCTGCGGGCGCTGGCGGATGCATGCAGCGGCGACGACCGGCCCGATTGCCCGATCCTGTCGGACATGGCACGTGCCGGTGGCGAGGATTGCCCGGCGTGCCACTGATGGACGTATAGATGCTCATGGGTTTTCTCCCCTCTCCCACATCGCGGGAGAGGGGAGCAGATAACAACAAGCAGGTGTACCCGACGAGGAGACGTGTGGGATGAATGAACCTGTGACCGCCCCTGGCTTGCCCGGGGCGCATGAACCCGTTGCCACGGGCGCCGTGCCGACCGAGACACGCCAGCGGATGCGAGACGGCACCGAATTGCTGCTGCGCACCTGGCTGCCGGACCCGCTGCGCTTTCCTGATCCACTTGGTACGGTGCTGCTCGTGCACGGCCTGGCCGAGCACAGCGGCCGCTACGCGCATGTGGCGGCCGTGCTCTGTGCACTTGGACTTCGTGTGCGTGCCTACGACCATCGCGGGCATGGCGCCAGCGGCGGGCCGCGCATGGTGGTGCCGCATCCCGGCAGCTATCTCGACGACCTGGCCGAGATCTACGACGCTGCAGTGCGGCAATGGAACGAACTGCCTTTCGTGCTCGGGCACAGCATGGGCGGACTGATTGCCGCGCGCTTTGCCACGGCCCGTGTACGGCCGATCCGGGCACTGATTCTCTCGTCCCCCGCGCTGGCGCTGCGCCTGTCGAACACCATGCTTACGATGCATCGCGTACTGCTTGCGCTGCTACCGCATATTCGTGTGCCGAATCCCATCGACGCCCGGATGCTGTCGCACAATGCCGAGGTGGCGCGGGCCTACCGCACCGACCCGCTGGTGCAGGGGACGATCAGTGCCAGCGTGCTGGAGACGTTCATCCGTGGCATGCCCCAGGCCCTGGCCGATGCGCCGCGGCTGGAGGCGCCGATGCTGATGCTGGTGGGCGGCGCGGACCAGGTCGTCGACCCCGAGGGCAGCCGCATCTTCTTCGACAGCGCGCCGAAGGACCTGAGCACGATGGTCTGGTTCGACACCGGCTATCACGAGATCTTCAACGAGGCCGAGCCGCTGCGCAGCGAGGTGTTTGCCGCGCTGTCCGACTGGCTGCTGCGGCGTCTGGGGGCGCAGCCAAGGCCCTGACGATGGCGCCACCAAGACGCCACCAATGCGCCACCAAGGCGCCACCAAGGCGCCACCAAGACGTGCGATGATTTCCGGCAATCCAACAAGAACAGCCGGTGCCTGAAAGGGATAGCAGGGATATGGAGACATACGACTACATCATCGTGGGGGCCGGTTCGGCGGGCTGCGTGCTGGCCAATCGCCTGACGCAGGACAGCGATGTCAACGTGCTGCTGCTCGAGGCGGGTGGCAAGGACGACTACCACTGGATTCATATCCCGGTCGGGTATCTCTACTGCATCGGCAATCCGCGCACCGACTGGCTGTACCGCACGGTGGCCGAACCGGGCCTGAACGGCCGCTCGCTCGGGTATCCGCGCGGGCGTGTGCTGGGCGGATCATCGTCGATCAACGGCATGATCTACATGCGCGGCCAGCGCGAGGACTACGACGACTGGGCGCGCATCACCGGCGACGACGGCTGGCGCTGGGACAGCGTGCTGCCGCTGTTCAAACGCAGCGAGGATCACTACCGTGGCGCCAGCGAGTTTCACGGCGCCGGCGGCGAATGGCGCGTGGAGGCCCAGCGGCTGCGCTGGGAGATTCTTGAGCGCTTTATCGACGCCGCCGAGCAGGCCGGCATTCCGCGCACCGATGACTTCAACCGTGGCGATAACTTTGGCGTCGGGTATTTCGAAGTCAACCAGCGCCGCGGCATTCGCTGGAATACGTCGAAGGCGTTCCTGCGCAAGGCCTCAGAGCGGCCCAACCTGACTATCGTCACGGGCGCCCAGGTCAGCGCGCTGACGTTCGACGGTCCGGATGGCCGGCGCTGCACCGGGGTGCAGTACATTGGCGGCGGCCATGCCAGCGAGGCACGTGCGTCCGAGGAGGTGATCCTTGCCGCAGGTGCGATCGGCTCGCCGCAGTTGCTGGAGTTGTCGGGCATTGGCCAGCCTGATCGGCTGCAGGCGCTTGGTATCCGCGTGCGCCACGCGCTGCGCGGCGTTGGCGAGAACCTGCAGGATCACCTGCAGTTGCGTTCCGTGGTCAAGGTGGAAGGCGTGCGCACGCTCAACACGCGTGCGTCGCACTGGTGGGGCAAGCTCGGCATCGGCCTGCAGTACGCGTTCAACCAGAGCGGGCCGATGAGCATGGCGCCGTCGCAGCTAGGCGCATTCGCGCGCAGCGATCCGGGCCAGGCGCGCGCCAATATCGAATACCACGTGCAGCCGCTGTCACTGGACAAGTTCGGCGATCCGCTGCACAGCTTCAATGCCTTCACGGCCAGCGCGTGCAACCTGCGCCCGACGTCGCGTGGCAGCGTGCATATCGAACATGCCGATTTCCGGCGCGCACCGCTGATCGCGCCAAACTACCTGTCGACCGACGAGGACCGCAAGGTGGCCGCCGATTCGATTCGCCTGACGCGGCGCATTGTCGCGTCTCCCGCGCTGGCGCCTTACAAGCCGCAGGAACACCTGCCTGGCGCGGCATTCCAGACCGACGAGGAACTGGCCGAGGCCGCAGGCGCGATCGGCACGACGATCTTCCACCCGGTTGGCACCTGCCGCATGGGCAGTGCCGACGACGGTGACGCCGTGGTGGACAACCGGCTGCGCGTGCGTGGCATTGCGGGCCTGCGGGTGGTCGATGCCTCGGTCATGCCGCTGATCACGTCAGGCAATACGAACTCGCCGACGATCATGATCGCGGAGCGCGCCAGTGACATGATCCGCGCGGACCGCAAGGCACGAGCCGGCGGGGCGGATGTCGTCACCGTGACGCCGCCGACGGTCACCGCCTGAGTTCACACAAACCCGCAACACAAACCTTCCACGCAACATGTCGGCCGGTCTCCCGGCCGGCGTGCTGCGCAGACGTCGGTACGCTTTCGCACTTGTGTCGCAAAGGTGACACGCGGTACATGTATTACGCCTAGTGCAAACCCCGATGTTTTGCGACGCAGCAGGCGCACACAATAGTCGCCGGTATACCGGTGGCGCAGTCTTCACATCGCGCCGCGCCGCCGCGTCCTTTCGGCAGCCGCGCCGTCCCATACATATAAAGCGGCAACCATGGCGCCACGCGCGCCGCAGTTCGGACCATTGTCAGTGCCGGGCAAAATCCGGCACCGCAGCAAGAGGGCGGGCAGGAGACTATGACTCAGGAAACCATCCTGGAAACCAGGAACCTCACGAAGGAATTCAAGGGGTTCACCGCAGTAAGCGACGTCAATCTGCGCGTGCGGCGTGGGTCGATTCATGCATTGATCGGGCCGAACGGCGCGGGCAAGACCACCTGCTTCAACCTTCTCACCAAGTTCCTGGAGCCGACCACCGGCACCATCCTGTTCAACGGTGTAGACATCACGCGCGAGCAGCCCGCCCAGATTGCGCGCCGCGGCGTGATTCGTTCGTTCCAGATTTCCGCTGTGTTTCCGCACCTGACCGTGCGCGAGAACGTGCGCATCGGCCTGCAGCGCCAGCTTGGCACCGCGTTCCAGTTCTGGCGCACCGAGCGTTCGCTCGATGTGCTCAACGGGCGCGCGATGGAACTACTGGAGCAGGTGGGCCTGACCGAATTTGCCGAGACCGTCACCGTCAATCTGCCCTATGGCCGCAAGCGCGCGCTGGAGATCGCCACCACGCTGGCGATGGAGCCGGAGCTGATGCTGCTTGACGAGCCTACGCAGGGCATGGGCCACGAGGACGTGGACCGCGTGACGCAACTGATCAAGAAGGTCTCCGCCGGCCGCACGATCCTGATGGTCGAGCACAACATGAACGTGGTGTCGTCGATTGCCGACAAGATCACCGTGCTGCAGCGCGGCGCGATCCTGGCCGAAGGCCCGTATGCCGAAGTGTCGAAGGACCCGCGCGTGATGGAAGCGTACATGGGTACGGCCGACGCCGAACTGCAGGGGGCGCACTGATGAGCATGGATACCAACACCCCCGCTCTTGAAATCAAGGGCCTGCACGCCTGGTACGGCGAGTCGCACATCCTGCATGGCGTGGACCTCACCGTGAATCGCGGCGAGGTGGTCACGCTGCTGGGCCGCAACGGTGCGGGGCGCACCACCACCATGCGCGCGATCATGGGCCTGACCGGCGCGCGCAAGGGATCGATCAAGGTCAACGGACACGAGACGATCCACCTGTCGACGCACAAGATCGCGCACTACGGCATTGGCTACTGCCCCGAGGAGCGCGCAATCTTCTCGAGCCTGTCTTGCGAAGAAAACCTGATGCTGCCGCCGGTGCTCAAGGGCGCCAACGCGGGCAAGGGAATGAGCGAGGCCGAGATCTACGAGATGTTCCCGAACCTCAAGGAGCGGCGCCAGAGCCAGGGCACGCGCCTTTCGGGCGGCGAGCAGCAGATGCTGGCCGTGGGCCGCATCCTGCGCACCGGCGCAAACCTGCTGCTGCTCGACGAGATCTCGGAAGGCCTGGCGCCGGTGATCGTGCAGGCGCTGGCGCGCATGATCCTGATGCTCAAGAAGCGCGGCTACACCGTGGTGATGGTGGAGCAGAACTTCCGCTTTGCCGCGCCGCTGGCCGACCGCTTCTACGTGATGGAACACGGCGAGATCGTCGAGCGATTTGCCGCCAACGAGCTGCAGGCAAAGATGCCTGTGCTCCACGAATTGCTTGGGGTCTGATTTCGCCGCGTCACATTCGCGCAGCGAATCTCAATTCACTCGCACCACTGGTGCTGGCAGGAACGGGTGGCGTGGGTACGCCGCCGCAACTCAGGAGACAAGAAATGAAGAAGACTCGGCTGGCTGTCGCGTTGGCAGCTACTGTCCTTGGTGCGTTTGCAGGTGGCGCTTCGGCGCAGGTGTCGGGTGACGTGGTGAAGATCGGCTACATCACCGACATGTCGGGCCTGTATGCCGACATCGACGGCCCGGGCGGTCTGGAAGCAGTCAAGATGGCCATCGAGGACCACGGCGGCAAGGTGCTGGGCAAGCCGATCGAACTGGTCTCGGCCGACCACCAGAACAAGGCCGACATCGCTGCCTCGAAGGCGCGCGAATGGATGGACCAGCAGGGCCTGGACATGCTGCTGGGCGGTACCAACTCGGCCACCGGCCTGGCCATGAACAAGGTGGCGCAGGAGAAGAAGCGCGTCTACTTCAACGTGGGCGCCGGCACGGCCCGCCTGACCAACGAAGAGTGCTCGCCGTACACGGTGCACTACGCGTATGACACGGTGGCGCTGGCCAAGGGTACCGGCAGCGCGGTGGTCAAGCAGGGCGGCAAGAGCTGGTTCTTCCTGACGGCAGACTATGCATTCGGCCACTCGCTCGAAAGCGATACTGCAGCCGTGGTGAAGGCCAATGGCGGCACGGTGGTGGGCTCGGTGCGGCATCCGCTGTCCGCATCGGACTTCTCGTCGTTCCTGCTGCAGGCGCAATCGTCGAAGGCACAGATTCTGGGCCTGGCCAACGCCGGTGGCGACACGATCAACGCGATCAAGGCGGCCAAGGAATTCGGCATCACGAAGACCATGAAGATCGCCGGCCTGCTGATGTTCATCAACGATATCCACTCGCTGGGCCTGAAGACCACCGAGGGCTTGCTGATGACCGACAGCTGGTACTGGGACATGAACGACGACACGCGCAAGTTCGCGAACCGCTTCTTCAGCAAGATGAAGAAGATGCCGAGCAGCCTGCAGGCCGCCGACTACTCCGCGATCAGCACGTACCTGAAGGCCGTGGAAGCCGCCAAGACCGACGATCCGGACAAGGTCATGGCCGAGTTGAAGAAGATGAAGATCAACGACTTCTACAACAAGGGCTACATCCGCGCCGATGGCCGCAACATCCACGACATGTACCTGATGCAGGTGAAGACGCCGGCGGAATCGAAGAAGCCGTGGGACTACCTGAAGATCGTGGCGACGACCCCGGGCGACCAGGCATTCACGACGCCGGCCGAGTCGAAGTGCTCGCTGTTGAAGAAGTAAGCTGACCGTGATGGTTTGCTCCCCTCTCCCACAAGTGGGAGAGGGGTTGGGGGAGAGGGCGATGAGGTCCAGGTTGCGATCTGTCATGGATTGAACCGCTGGCCCTCTCCCCCTGCCCCTCTCC
>NZ_ALOU01000092.1 GCF_000292345.1 Cupriavidus sp. BIS7 | reverse complement strand
CCCGCATGCGGGAGAGGGGCGGGGGAGAGGGCCGGCGGCTCAGTTTGCGACGGATCGCGATTTGAACCTCGGAGCCCTCTCCCCCAACTGCTCTCCCGCAGGTCGGGAGAGGGCGCAAGGCTTCAGCGTTTACACCACCGATGCCAGTCCCAGCGTCAGCAGCAGCGCCACGACGGAGATGAGCGTCTCCGCGACAGACCAGGTCTTGAACGTCTGCGCCACGGTCATGTTGAAGTACTCCTTGACCAGCCAGAAGCCGCCGTCGTTGACGTGCGACAGAATCAGCGAACCGGCGCCTGTGGTCAGTACCAGCAGTTCGGGGCGCGTGCCCGGTACGCTGGCGGCAATCGGGGCGACGATGCCTGCCGCCGTGGTCATTGCCACCGTGGCGGAGCCGGTGGCGATGCGGATCATCACGGCCACCAGCCAGCCCAGCACCAGCACCGAGACGTTCGCGTGGGTGGCTACGTCGACGATGGCGGTGGAGATGCCCGAGTCGCGCAGGATGCGGCCGAAGCCGCCGCCGGCGCCCACCACCAGCACGATGATTGCGGTCGGTGCCACGCACTCGTTGGTGAATTTCAGGATCGCGTCGCGGCCAAAGCCGCGTGCCTTGCCGAACGTGTAGAAGCTGACGAGCGCGGCGATCAGCAGCGCCATCACCGAGTTGCCGATCAGCTTCAGGAAATCGTTGGCAAACGTCTTCGGCGTGGCGATCAGGTCGGCCCAGCTGCCGATCAGCATCAGGATCACCGGCAGCAGGATCGTGAACACCGTGATGCCAAAGCTCGGCAACTGGTGCGATTCCTTGACGTTGTCGGCTTCCTCGGTGAACTGTTCGGCCAGCGGGTTGATCGCCGGCAGCTTCACGTGGCGGTCGATCAGCTTGGCGAACAGCGGGCCGGCGATGGCGGCCGTGGGGATGCCGACGATCAGCGCATACATGATCGTCTTGCCAATGTCCGCGCCATAGGCTTGCACGGCCAGCAGCGCGGCAGGGTGCGGCGGAATCAGGCCGTGCACCACGGAGAGGCCGGCCACCATCGGGATGCCTACCAGCACCATCGAGGTATTGGTCCGCTTGGCAACGTTGAATGCGATCGGTACCAGCAGCACGAAGCCCACTTCGAAGAACACCGGCAGGCCGACGATAAACGCGATGACCACCATGGCCCAGTGAACGTTCTTCTCGCCGAAGAGGTCGATCAGCGTCAGTGCGATGCGCTCGGCACCGCCCGATTCGGCCATCATCTTGCCAAGCATCGTGCCAAGCCCGATCACGAGCGCGATATGCCCGAGCGTGCCACCCACACCGGCTTCGAACGACTTGATGATGTCGCCCATCGGCATGCCCACGGCAAAGCCGAGCGCCACCGAAACCACCACAAGTGTGATGAATGGGTTCAGCTTGAATTTGGCGATCAGAATCACCAGCGCGATCACGGCGATCAGCGCATAGACCAAGAGTGTGGTTCCGGTAACGGCACCCATGTCGTCTCCTTTTCGCGGGGGGCGTTTGTTATGTACGAACGGTCCGCTTTTCGCGTAGTAAAAAACCGCTATGCCTTGCGATGCGTAGCGGCGGCGGGTTGAGAAAGCTGAGAAAACTGAAAAAGCTGAGAAAGCTGGGGATCGGCTGGCTCGCCGATCACGGCTGTGCAGGTGAGGCTCAGGCCGTCGGCTTCTTGTAGGCGATGCAGTCCACTTCGACCTTGCAGTCGACAACCATGCTCGACTGCACGCAGGCGCGCGCCGGCGGGTTGGCGCCGAAATATTCCTTGAAGATCTTGTTGAACGACGTGAAGTCGCGCGCATCGTCCAGCCACACGCCACAGCGCACGACGTGCTCGGGGCCGTAACCGGCCTCGGCAAGGATGGCCATGACGTTCTTGATGGCCTGATGGCTCTGGGCGACGATGCCGCCGTCGATGACTTCGCCGTTGACCATCGGCACCTGGCCGGACACGTACAGCCAGCCGTCCGCCTGCACGGCACGTGCGAACGGCATGTGCGATCCACCCTGGCCGGTGCCGCCTTCGACGCCGAATCGTTTGATATCCATGGAAACTCCTGTTTTCAGTGTTGTTGCGTGGCGCCGCGCGGCAGGAAGCGGCCGGCGCGAATGCCGGTGGCCGCGCGTTGCTGCCATGTCAGTTCGCCGTTGACCCAGACCGCCGCAATGCCCTCTGCCGGCTGCTGCGGGTCCGTGAAGCTTGCGGCGTCGCGGATCGTCGTGGCGTCGAACAGCACGAGATCGGCCCAGTAGCCTTCACGTACGAAGCCACGGCCGGTCAGCCCGAACCGTTCGGCGGACAGCCCCGTCATCTTGTTGACGGCCACGGCAAGCGGAAACAGTTCGCGATCGCGGGCATAGTGGCCCAATACGCGTGGGAACGCGCCCCACAGGCGCGGATGGGGAAGCGGATCGTTGGGCAGGCCATCGGAGCCGACCACGGTGGCGGGGTGGCTCAGGATGCGATCGACGTCGGCATCCTCCATGCAGTGATAGACCGCGCCAGCGGGCTGCAGCCTACGTGCCGCTTCCAGCAGGTCCACGTTCCATTCGGTGGCGATATCGGCCAGCAGGCGGCCCCCCATCTCCGGATGGGGCTCGGACCACGTGACCTGGATGTCGAAGTCGCTGGTCACCTGCTTGAGGTCGAGCGTCGACGAACTGGCCGTGTACGGATAGCAGTCGCAGCCTACCGGCTGCCAGCGTTGCGCGCCCTCCAGCGCACCCAGCACTTCGCCGCTGCGGCCCCAGTTCGGCACGCCCGCGCATTTGAGGTGCGAAATCACCACCGGCACGCGCGCGTGGCGGCCAATGCGGAATGCTTCGTCCATCGCGTCCAGGATTTCCGCGAATTCGCTGCGCAGGTGCGTGGCGTAGAGCGCGCCGGCCTCGGCCAGCGGCGCGGCCAGCGCCAGCACCTCGTCGGTGGGGGCGTGGAACGCGTTCGCATAGGCCAGGCCGGTGGACAGGCCCAGCGCGCCGTGGTCCAGCGCTTCCTGGAGTTGGCTGCGCATCGCGGCGATCTCGGCGCCGGTGGCGGCGCGATCGAACCGATCCATATGGTTGCTGCGCAGCGCGGTATGGCCTACCAGGGCGGCCACGTTGACGGCCGGTTGCGCGGCGTTGACGGCGTCGACGTAGGACTTGAAATCGGGATAGCGGAAAGCGTCCGCGCGTCCGAGCAGGTTCATCGGGTCGGGCGGGTCGCCCACCAGCGTCACGGGCGCGGCGCTGATGCCGCAGTTGCCGACCACGACCGTGGTTACGCCCTGCGAGATCTTCGGCGTCATCGCCGGCTCGCGCACGACATTGGTGTCGTCATGGGTGTGTACGTCGATGAAACCGGGCGAGAGCACCAGACCGTGGCCTTCCACGACGCGCGACGCCGTGTCCGGGTCGATCGAGCCCGCGTCATCGATGCGCGCGATGCGGCCGTCGCGGATCGCCACATCGGCCATGCGCGCCGCCGCGCCCGAGCCATCGAGCAACAGCACGCAGCGGATCAGGGTGTCGAACAGGTGTGGCATCGTCAGTCTCCGAGCGGCTGGCGGCTGTCCGGCCCATCGCTGTCCTGGTTCACGCCGCGATGGGCGTCCAGCACGTACTTGAGCCGGCGCAGCTTTTCCTTGCTTTGCCCCTGCTGCATCAGCGCAAAGCGGGTCACCAGTACGTCCAGCACCAGCAGCATCGCGTAGCGCGACGCCGACGGCTTGAAGATGAAATCCGTTTCCATCGTCCGCACGGGCAGCAGGACATCGGCACGGGCTGCCAGCGGCGAGCCCAGCGCGGTCACGGCAATCAGCCGTGCGCCGTACTCGCGTGCGATATCGCAACTGGCCAGCATCTCCGGCACATTGCCGCTGGCCGAGAATGCCAGCACCACGTCGTCGCGCGTCAGCGTGGCCGCCACCATCTTCTGCAGCAGCGCGTCCTGATACGTGGCCACCGGATGCCCCAGCCTTGCCAAACGGAAGCGCGCCTCGTCCGCCATGAAGGTTGAGCCGCCACCCATGCCAAAAGCGTAGACCATGCGTGCGTCGAGCAACAGCCGCGCGGCAATGTCGATCCGTCCGGGGTCGATCAGCTTGCGGTTGACCTCGAGCGTCGTGATGACATCGGCGTGAATCCGCTCGGCCAGCGCGGCGGGGGAATCCGTATCCACCGGCCCCGGTGCAGGCTGCAGGAAGCGCGACCCGACCGCCGTCGCCTGAGCCAGGCGCAGTTTCAGGTCCCGCACGTCACGGCAGCCGATGGCCTTGGCAAAGCGCGTCACGCTGGCTTCGCTGACGGCGGCCTTGCGCGCCAGTTCATTGATGCTTGCCGCCGCGGCGCCCGCCAGATCCTCAAGGATCACCTGCGCCACTTTCTGCTCGGCCAGTCGCAAGGACGGGCCGCGCTCGGCAATGCGGGTCAGGATATCGAAGGGCGCAGTCATGGCGGACGGTGTGCGGACAGTGGGCGGCATGCCTCGCCGACCAACCGGTCAGCAAGGCGTGTTACTTTCTAACAAGGATGAAATATCGTAGTTTCAAGGCTATCATTACGTCAATTGAATTTTGACAGGGTGATGGCAGCCATGCGTGAAACAAAGTACCAGATCGGTATGATCGATCCGCTGAACAAGGCGCTGGGCCGCCTGGACGCGCCGCTGGCGCCGTCCGAAGCGGGCCAGCCGGGCTGGCGTCTGCTGTCGGAAGAGCTGAGCCTGCCGGCGGCTGTGCTTTACGAAGACCGGCTCGTCCACAACCTCCAGTGGATGCGAAAGTTCATGGGTGCTTATGGCGTGCAGTTGGCGCCACACGGCAAGACGACGATGGCGCCTAAGCTTTTTGCGCGCCAGCTTGCCGAGGGCGCCTGGGGTATCACGCTGGCCACGGCCCATCAGACTGCAGCGGCGGCCGCGCACGGCGTCAAGCGCGTGCTGTTGGCCAACCAGCTTGTGGGCCGCCGCAATATGGAGATCATCGCAGACCTGCTGGCCGGCGATCCGTCATTCGAGTTCTTTTCGCTGGTCGATTCGGCGGCGCTGGTCGATCAACTCGGTGCATTTTTCGATGGCCGCGGGCAGACCCTGCAGGTGCTGCTGGAGCTTGGCGTGGAAGGTGGCCGGACCGGCGTGCGCGATGCCGCGCAGCAGGCGGCAGTGCTCGAAGCGCTGTCACGCTGGCCCCGCGCATTGAAGCTGGCCGGCGTTGAAATCTATGAAGGCGTGCTGCAGCAGGAGGCCGATATCCGCAAGCTCCTGCAGCGTACGGTGGCCGTGACGCGCGAACTGGCGGCGGCAGGGCGCTTTGGCCGCACGCCCGTGGTGATGTCCGGCGCGGGCTCAGCCTGGTACGACGTGGTGGCCGAGGAATTTGCACGCACCGACATTGGT
Organism: Cupriavidus sp. BIS7; assembly: GCF_000292345.1. Classification (GTDB taxonomy): domain Bacteria; phylum Pseudomonadota; class Gammaproteobacteria; order Burkholderiales; family Burkholderiaceae; genus Cupriavidus. Next base: position 6,271 of record NZ_ALOU01000092.1, on the reverse strand, counting down.
GTGCCAATCGATATCGTGCTGCGGCCCGGCTGCTATCTGACGCATGATGTCGGCGTCTATCGCGCGGCCCAGGAACGCATCCTGGCCAACAACCCGGTGGCGCAGAAGATGCGCGAAGGCCTGCTGCCTGCCTTGCAATTGTGGGCCTATGTGCAGTCGATTCCCGAGCCGAAACGCGCCATTATCGGCATGGGCAAGCGCGACGCGGCATTTGATGCCGGCATGCCGATTCCGGCGCAGATCTTTCGCCCGGGTACGGAGGCTCCAGTTGCCACGCCAGCTCACTGGAAGGTGACGGGCATGATGGACCAGCACGCCTACCTTGAGATCGACGCTGGCGATGACATCCGCGTCGGCGATATGATTGCCTTCGATATCTCGCACCCGTGCCTGACCTTCGACAAGTGGCGCCATATCCCCGTGCTGGACAGCCAGTTGCAGGTCATCGACATTGTTCAGACGTTCTTCTGACACACGGCCACATCGCGCGGCCACAACGAATGAAGAGGAAATGAGGTCGATATGAGCATCGATATCCTCGCCTATGGCGAACCACTGGTGGAGTTCAACCAGCAGCCGGACGACCCCACACGTTACCTGCAGGGCTTTGGCGGCGACACTTCCAACTTCTGCATTGCGGCGGCGCGCCAGGGGGCGACCACCGGCTATATCTCCGCCGTGGGAGCCGACAGCTTTGGCGAGCGGCTGCTGGCGCTGTGGACGCAGGAACGTGTTGATACCCGCCATGTGGTCGTGAATGCATCCGCCCCGACCGGCGTCTATTTCGTTTCGCACGACAACCACGGTCATCGCTTCGACTACCTGCGCGAAGGCTCCGCGGCCAGCCGCTATCACCACGAGCAGTTGCCGCTTGCAGCCATAGCGCAGGCGCGCTTCCTGCACCTGTCCGGCATCAGCCTGGCCATCAGCACGAGCGCCTGCGACGCCGGGCTGGCGGCGATGGAGCACGCGCGCAAGGCTGGCGCGAAAGTGTCGCTCGATACGAACCTGCGCCTTCGCCTTTGGTCCCTGGCCCGCGCGCGCGGCATCATGCGCGAGGCATTCTCACTGGCCGATATCTGCCTGCCAAGCTGGGACGACATCACGGTACTGACCGGGCTGGATGACCGCGATGCCATCGTCGACCACCTGCTGGAATGCGGCGTGGGGCTGGTGGCGCTGAAGCTTGGCGAAGAGGGCAGCTACGTTGCCACGCCGGAGGCGCGGTCACTGGTAGCGCCTTTCCCGGTGCGGCCGGTCGATGCCACAGGCGCCGGCGATTGCTTTGGCGGCAGCTTTATCGCGCGGCTTGCAGCGGACGCCGATCCGTTCGAGGCCGCCCGCTATGCCAACGTTGCCGCCGCGTTGTCCACCACGGGTTACGGGGCCGTAGCACCGATCCCATACGCGGAAACCGTGCGAGCCCGCCTGGAGCAGGGCGTCACGGTGATTGCCTGACGCCTGGAGCGGCGCCGTTCATACCCATTCATCGAAGATCTGTCATGCAAATTCAACCTTCCCCGCTGCTGGAACGCCTGACCAATGTGCCGGTGATTCCGGTGCTCGAATACCACTCGGTTGACGACGCGCTGCACATCAGCGAGGCGCTGGTTGCCGGCGGCCTGCCGATGCTGGAAATCACGCTGCGCACGCCGGTGGCGTTGCAGGCCATGGAGGCCGTGGCCAAGGCCCTGCCGCAAGCGGTGGTGGGCGCGGGTACCGTGCTGACAACCGACCAGTTGCGCGCTACGCGCGATGCCGGGGCCCAGTTCGCGGTGTCGCCGGGCCTGACGCAGAAGCTTGCCGAGGGCGCGCAGGGTGCTGGCATCTCGCTGCTGCCAGGCGTGGCAACGGCAAGCGAAGCCATGTTCGCACTCGAGGCAGGGTTCACATTCCTGAAATTCTTCCCCGCGGAAGCCGCGGGTGGCGTGCCGATGCTGAAGTCGCTGTACGGGCCGCTCGCGCAACTGAAGTTCTGCCCGACCGGCGGTATCGACCTGGCAAAGGCTTCGAACTACCTGGCATTGCCGAACGTGGTGTGCGTGGGCGGATCGTGGGTGGTGCCCAAGGATGCAGTCGCGGCGAAGGACTGGGGGCGAATCCGCAAGCTGGCCGAGGAGGCCGCGCAATTGAAGAAGGTGTGATGCGGACGGTGTGATTGCGGCTGACAGGCAATCGAATCGTGATGACAAAGCAAAGGGCGCAGACTGATCTGCGCCCTTTGTTGTCTCAACTGGCTTGGCTGGCTTAGCTGGCTCAGTTGTTTCGGCTGTCCCAGCGCTTACTTGCGCTCGGCCGAACTCTCAAGTTTCTGACCGCCCTTCTGAATGTCCTGGCCAAGGCCGGCCATCGTATTGCAGCCTGCCAGCAACGTGGCGACCAATACGCACCAGATCCATCCTTTCTTCACAACGGGCTCCTTTCAGGGATAGTAAGAACTGGGCACATTCTATCGCCGCGCCAATGTTTGTCGACGCAGGATATGTGCCAAAGTGTAAGCGCGCCAGGCACTTGCCAGGCACTGACGCAGGTGACATTCCCGGCCGGTTTGTCAGGCGGTGTCGGCTGTGCCGAGAAGCATGCGGGCTCTTGCGGCGACGGCGGCATGGGTCTGCGCCAGCCAGTGCGCTGGAAACGGTTGTGCCAACAGATAGCCCTGCATGCCATCGCAACCCCAACTGCGTACGGCTTCGAGTTGCGCCCAGGTTTCCACGCCCCTGGCGTAGACCGCGGCGCCGTGCGATTTGGCGAGCTTGCAAGCTGCCTGCAACGCGGACGCGGCATTGGCGGCAGCGCCTCCGGCGCTGCCGAGGTGCCGCGCATCCAGCATCACGGCGTCAGGGGTGACAAGGGCCAACGCGCGTCGGCTGGCCGGATCGTTCCCGAAGTCCGCAAGCGCAATCTGAATCCCGGCTTCATGCAACCGCGCGGCTTTCTGGGTCGTCTCGGGGGCATCCACCACGCTGCCGACCGGCACTTCCACGCACAGCCGCGCAGGCCGTATGCCTGCAGCTTCCACAGCGCGCCGCAGCATGAAAATGGTGTCGTCCGCCTGAAGCAGCGGGCCGGCGGCCAGCAGGTTGAACTGGACGTTCGCCGCGACGTCGGTTTCGCGCATCAGTTGCAGCAGTTGCTGCACCAGCCACCGGCTGACGTCGAGCATCATGCCGAGCGATTCGATCGCGGGCAGGAAGTCCTGCGGCGCAATGCGTCCCAGCACCGGATGGTGCCAGCGCAGCCGCACCGTGTACGCCACAACTTCCGCAGTGCGTAGGAGGGCACGCGGCTGCAGTTGCAGGCCGAACTCGCCCCGCGAGACAGCGTCGGGAAGGGCGGCCAGCAACGTGGTGAGACGCGGGCTGACCGGCTGGCTGGCGTTGCCGATACCATCGCCGCCGCGCCGGTTGATCTGCAGCATGGCGTCAAAAGCCTGTTGCAGATTGCGTTCCGTGGCACTTTCTGGGCGATCGATGGCTGCCCCGATGCTGCACGAGAGGAACACCTCGAAACCGTCGATGACGTAGGGGGGCGCCAGCGCAGACGCTATGCCCAGGCTTAGCTCCGACGTGCCGTCTGCGCCTTCTGGTAGCAGACAGGCGATGCCCAGGTCGGCCGGCCCCAGCCAGTGCATGACCGCCGGCATGACGCCCACGCCCGCCACGCGGGATTTGACCTGCGCGCGCAAGATGCTGGCGCGCCGGCTGCCGATGGTGTCGCAGGCGTGCTGGAAGCGGTCGAGGCGAATGATCAGGATGGCCAGCGGGTGCGCCGCGCCTACCTGCGCGCGATGCTCGTCAAGCGCGGCCAGGAAGGCGCCCGGTTGCGCATCTGTGAACGGTGATGGTTCGCGGCCACCGACACAGTGCTGTGGCGCGTCATTGGCGTCAAAATCCATCGAATACATCTGCTGGCAGCAAGTTCATGGTTTGCAATGGCCGCCGGCTGTTCCCGCGACTGCGTTTCCGGTTATGCGTTACCGGCGTGGTGCGCTCTCGTGGCGCATCTCGACTCAAAATGTAACTACGTAATAGTGCTGGTGCACTGCAGTCCTGATCATACGGCAGCAAGCTTCGGGGTCGTATTTCAGCGATGCCGGTGCCTGGTATCGTCTCAGCGAAGCTTGATTCAACGCAATCCCGGAAATGCCCGCACACCTTCCGTCTTGACCGCGGTTCTTGAAGGCGTTAAGGCAAGTCAGGGCAACCCAACACCGGCAACACGGAGAATGAAAACGGGCGCCTGACGCGCCCGTTCCGCTATGTCTCCGCCAAGGTCAGGTGCAGGTCATCAGCCTGTGGTCTCTGACTCGGGGCCGTCTTCCGGCTGCACCCGCGACGCCAACACCTTGTCGATTCGCTTGCCGTCCATATCGACAATCTCGAACTTCCAGTCGCCCCACTGTACGGTGTCAGCCGTCTGCGGCAGGCGGCCCAACAGCAATAACAGCATGCCGGAAAGCGTGTGGTAGCGCTCCTTGTCTTCCTCGGGAACGTTGCGAAGGCCGATGCGGTCCTTCAGTTCGGGGATCGGGATCAGGCCGTCCAGCAGCCATGAACCGTCATCGCGCTGTACGGCCCATTCCTCGCCAGCGGCATCGGGCTTGAACTCGCCCGTGATCGCCTCGACCAGATCCTGCAGCGTGACAAGCCCCAGTACCTCGCCGTATTCGTCGATCACGAACGCGATCTGGCCGCCCGACGAGCGGAAATTCTCAAGCAGTTCCATGCCCGTGACGCTTTCAGGCACGAAGACCGCCGGCTGCAGAACGGCCGTCAGCTCGGCCTTTTCGCCGCGCAGGCGCCGGGCCAGCAGTTGCCGGGCGCTGACAACGCCGAGGATGTCATGCATCCCGCCGCGCACGACCGGGAAGCGGGCGTGGTCCGACCCCTCGATGCGGCGCAGGTTCTCTTCCTCGGTGTCTTCCACATCAAGGTAGATCACGTCACCGCGCGGCACCATCAGCGAAGCAAGCTGGCGGTCGTCCAGGCGGAACACATTGCGAACCATCGTGTGTTCATGTTGCTCGATGACGCCGGCCTCGGAGCCTTCTACCAGCAACGCGTGGATCTCTTCCTCGGTCACGGCCGGGCCGCGGTTTGCCTTGACGCCCAGCAGGCGCAGCACAAGCCGGGTGGACCCCGAGAGCAGCTTGACGAATGGGGTGGACGCCACCGCCAGGAACGAAATCGGGCGCGCAGCCGTCCGTGCGATGGATTCCGGCGCAAGCTGGCCCAGCCGTTTTGGCACCAGTTCGCCCAGTACGATCGAGAAGTAGGTCAGGCCGGCCACCACGATGGCGGTGGCGACGAAGCCGGAGGTGCTGGCCGGAATGCCAAAGCCCTGGAGCCAAACGCCGAAAGGTGCGGCGAGCGTTGATTCACCAACCACGCCATTGAGCACGCCGATCGAGGTGATGCCGATCTGTACGGTCGAAAGGAAGCGGGTGGGGTCCTCGCCGAGTTTCACGGCCTCCATGGCGCCCCGGTCGCCATCGTCGATAAGGCGCTGCAGCCGGGCCTTGCGAGCCGTGACAAGCGCGATTTCGGACATGGCGAACAGGCCGTTCACCAGAATGAGCGCCAGAAGTATGGCTATTTCCATCAAGGTGCGCGCCCTGCGCGCGCGGGAATTGAAAAATCAGAGCATACCATCGGCATGTGACCCAACACTGCCTTGGTGCCGTGGGCGTCACTGTCGGGTGTTCAATCGTGCAGCCATGGTACGGTTGCTCCGTCCAGATCGATATGGGACGAATCTGAAAGAGCGAGGCCTGCCGCACACTGGTGAATACCCGTGATTACCTGCGAGGTAGTCGCGCGGGCTCCATCGCCGTGCTGTAATCGGTCCATGGAAACGCTCACCCCCGGCTCCGAAGCCGCCCTCGATTTCCCCGGACTGTTGCGCTACTGGCGCGGCAAGCGCGGCTACAGTCAGCTTGCGCTATCGCTGGCCGCAGGCGTGTCGCAGCGCCATATCAGCTTTCTGGAATCGGGGCGCGCGCGGCCCAGCCGTGAAATGGTGCTTGCCCTGGCGGAGCGCCTCGGCGTGCCACTGCGGCAGCGCAACAGGCTGTTACTGGCCAGTGGCTACGCGCCGGCCTACAGCGAGCACGCGCTGGCGTCGCCGCCGATGCAGATGGTGCGGCAGGCCATCTCGCTGATCCTTGCCAAACAGGAGCCGTATCCGGCCGTGGTGCTTGACCGCTTCTGGCATCTGGTCGATGCCAACCAGGCCTATCGGCGCATGCTTGACAAGCTGCTGGCAGGGCGCC
>NZ_ALOU01000091.1 GCF_000292345.1 Cupriavidus sp. BIS7 | reverse complement strand
GGGAGAGGGGAGAAAACCATTGCGGTTTTCAGTGCTTACTTGAAGACCACCGTCTTGTGGCCGTTCAGCAGAATCCGGTGTTCCGCATGCCACTTGACGGCGCGAGCCAGCGCCATGCATTCGACGTCGCGGCCGACGGCGGTCAGTTGCTCCGGGTCCATGCTGTGGTCCACGCGCTCGATCTCCTGCTCGATGATCGGGCCTTCGTCGAGGTCGGCGGTCACGTAGTGGGCCGTCGCGCCGATCAGCTTCACGCCGCGATCATGGGCCTGGTAGTACGGCTTCGCACCCTTGAAGCTCGGCAGGAACGAGTGGTGGATGTTGATCGCGCGGCCTTCAAGCTTCCGGCACAGGTCGTCGGACAGCACCTGCATGTAGCGAGCCAGCACGACGAGGTCGATGTTCTGGTCGCGCACCACTTCGAAAACACGCGCTTCCTGCGCGGCCTTCTGCTCGGCCGTGGCGGCCATCAGCGGCAGGTGGAAGAACGGCACATCGTACGACGCGGCGAGCTGGTAGAAGTCGCGATGGTTCGACACGATTGCCGCGATCTCCACCGGCAGGCCGCCCACCTTGGCACGGAACAGCAGATCGTTCAGGCAGTGGCCGATCTTGGACACCATGATCATCACGCGCGGCTTCACGGTGGCGTCGAACACATCCCACTGCATGCCGAACTGATCGCCCACCGGCGCAAACGCGGCACGCAGTTCGGCCAGGCCCAGACCATTCGGGGCGGCGCTGAAGTGCACGCGCATGAAGAAGCGGCCGGTGAACGCGTCACCGTACTGGTCGGAATCGACGATATTGCAGCCGTTCTGGAACAGCAGGCCGGAAACGGCATGCACGATGCCCGGCTGGTCCGGGCAGGAAAGCGTGAGGATAAATCCGGTGGAACTCATCGTAAGCAAATCGGGATTGAGCGAGCCGGGACCGTGATGCGCGGATTTCAGGGCTGGACACTGGCCCAGCCGCGCCGGCGGAGGGCATCCAGCGTCACCAGCGTGGCATCCACGGTCATGGCGCAATCCGCCATGATAGCAAGCAATGCCTCCGGGCCGATATGTCGATGCTCAGCCACTTCACCGTCGCGGTTATGCGGGACGAAGTCGGGCGGCAGCATCAGGTCATACACGTACACACGCTCCCACTGCACGCCTTCGGGAATTTCACGTAGCACATCGATCACTCCGTGGGCCTCGGCCTGGCTGGCCAGTTCAGGCGGAATGCCCGATTCCTCATCGCATTCGCGTACCAGCGTTTCCAGCGGATCACTGCCGGCAGGCATGCCGCCGGCGACAAGGTTGTCCCACATACCGGGGTCGACTGCCTTGTGCGGGCTGCGCCGCGAGATCCACAACGCCTGCTGGCCTGCCACGATGCCGTTCATGTGCGAGGCAAACGTCAGCAGCCCCAGGAAGCGCGCCGCCGCACGTTCGATCACCGCAAATGGCTCGGCCTCCAGGGCCGGGGTGACCGCGAACAGCTCGTTGCGCCAGCCACGCACGTGTCCGGCATCGGCCAGTTGCCGCGCCAGCGCAGCCAGCGCCACGTTGCGCGCCGCGGCAGACGCGCAACCGGGCAGCAGCGTGATGCCGCCCTGCCCATCCAACGGGCCCAGCACGTCGTCGAAGCCGGCAAGGATGGCCGCGTGCCTGCGTGGCAGCCAGCCTACCTGCATGCCGTCGACCAGCAGCCGCACATGCGCGGCGGGATCGAACGGGCTGCGCGCGGCAACGCCGGCAGTGACTACGCTAACAGTATCGGCAGGAAGGGAATTTGTTTCGGCCATGACTATTCAAATCAACAAATCCGGATGGATCGCATGACATCCACGACGTCTCACCACCCGCAGTACGTGCTGGCCCTGGACCAGGGCACCAGCAGTTCGCGCGCCATCCTGTTCGATCATGCCGGCAATGTCGTGCGGATCGCCCAGCGCGAGTTCCGGCAATATTATCCGCATCCCGGCCACGTCGAGCACGATCCCTACGAGATCTGGCAGTCCCAACTGGCCGTTGCCCACGAAGTACTCGGCGATGCAGGCGTGAGCGGCACGCAGCTTGCCGCGATCGGCATCACAAACCAGCGTGAAACCACGGTGCTGTGGGATCGCAAGACCGGCGAACCCGTGGGCCGCGCGCTGGTCTGGCAGGACCGCCGCACCGCGCCGATGTGCGAAGCGCTGCAGGCCGCGGGCCACAGCGCCCTGTTCCAGCGCAAGACCGGGCTGATCATCGACGCCTATTTCTCCGGCACCAAGCTGCGCTGGATGCTGGACAACTACGAAGGCGCGCGCGAACGCGCCGAACGCGGCGAACTGGCCTTCGGCACCGTCGATAGCTGGCTGATCTGGCAACTGACCGACGGCGCACGGCACGTCACCGATGTGTCCAACGCTTCGCGCACGATGCTGTTCAATATCCACGATTTCCGCTGGGACGACGAACTGCTGGGCCTGCTCGATATTCCGCGCAGCCTTCTGCCGGAGGTGGCGCCGTCCAGTGGCGAGGTCGCGCGTACCTCGCCACGGCTGTTCGGCGTGGAGATCCCGATTGCGGGCATCGCCGGCGACCAGCAGGCCGCAACCTTCGGGCAAGCCTGCCTGCAGCCGGGCATGGCCAAGAATACCTATGGCACCGGCTGCTTCATCCTGATGAACACAGGCGACAAACCCGTGACGTCGCAAAACCGGCTGATTACGACAATCGGCTGGCAGATCGGCCACAGCACCCAGTACTGCCTGGAAGGCGGCGTGTTCATGGGCGGCGCAACGATCCAGTGGCTGCGAGACGGCCTCAAGCTGATCCACAGCGCCCCCGAAGTGGAACCGCTCGCGCGACAATGCAACGACACCGGCGGCGTGGTGCTGGTGCCAGCGTTCGCCGGGCTCGGCGCCCCGCACTGGGACCCGTTCGCGCGCGGCACGCTGGTTGGCATCACACGCGGTACCGGCGGCCCCCACATTGCGCGGGCGGCGCTCGAATCAATCGCACTGCAGAGCGTGGACGTGCTAGACGCCATGCAAAAGGACGCCGGCATCTCGCTGGCGGAACTCCGCGTCGATGGCGGGGCCTCGCGCAGCGATCTGCTGATGCAGATGCAGGCCGATCTGCTCGGCACCGCCGTGGTACGTCCACGCGTGACCGAAACCACCGCGCTTGGCGCGGCGTACCTGGCCGGGCTGGCCACCGGTTACTGGACTGATCCCGAGGAGATCACGCACCAGTGGCAGGTGGAACAGCGCTTCGAGCCGAAGCTCTCCGCCGACGAACGCAATCACCGAATCGCACGCTGGCACCGCGCCGTCGATCGTGCACGCGACTGGGCGCGCGAAGACGACGGCACTGCGCACTGAACCGGATTCAGACCCCTATGCAAACCTCAGTAACACCAGTCGACCCGCCCTCCCGCGCTGCCCTGCTTCAGACGCTGTCGCGCGAGTCCCGCTGGGACGTGATCGTCATCGGCGGTGGCGCCACCGGCCTGGGCACCGCCGTTGACGCCGCTTCGCGCGGCTATCGCACGCTGCTGCTCGAAGCGGCCGACTTCGCCAAGGGCACGTCGAGCAAGGCCACCAAGCTCGTGCACGGCGGCGTCCGCTATCTCGCGCAGGGCAACATCAGCCTCGTGCGCGAGGCGCTGCACGAACGCGGCCTGCTGGCCCGAAATGCGCCGCACGTGGTCTGGCCACTTGGCTTCGTCGTGCCGGCCTACCAGATGTTCGACCAGCCGTTCTACGGCATCGGCCTCAAGGTCTATGACATGCTGGCGGGCGGCCTGAACCTGTCCGGCAGCCGCTGGCTCAGCCACCGCGAAACGCTGGAGGCTGCCCCTACCCTGGCCGAACACGTGGGCGGCCGCCCGCTGCGCGGCGGCAACCTGTATTTCGACGGCCAGTTCGATGATGCGCGCCTGGCCATGGCGCTGATGCGCACGCTGTTCGATGTGGGCGGCACCGCGATCAACTACATGCGCGTGACCGGCCTTGCGCAGTCCAACGGCGTCATCACTGGCGTGACTGCGCAGGATGTATTTGGCGAAGGCACCTTCCACCTGCGCGCGGATTGCGTGATCAACGCCACAGGTGTATGGGTGGATGCCGTGCGGCAGATGGAAGACGGCCAGGCGCGCAGGATGGTGGCCCCGAGCCAGGGCGTTCACCTGACGATTCCGCGCAGCTTCCTGCCCGGCGATCGCGCGATCCTGATCCCGAAGACCGACGATGGCCGGGTGCTGTTCCTGGTGCCCTGGAACGGGCATACGATCGTCGGCACCACGGACACCCCGCGCCAGGACCTGCCGCTGGAGCCGCGCGCCGCGAACGACGATGTCGATTTCATCCTGGAAACGGCCGCGCGCTACCTGGCGCGCGATCCGTCGCGCGCCGACGTCACCAGCGTCTGGGCCGGCCTGCGGCCGCTGGTAAAGGCCACCGGGGAGGCGTCCACCGCCTCGCTGTCACGCGAGCACACGATCCTGGTGTCGAAGGCAGGCCTGATCACGGTTACCGGCGGCAAATGGACCACGTATCGAAAGATGGCCGAGGACGTGATCGAAACCGCGATCGAGCGGCAGTTGCTGCGCGCCGCGCCGTGCCAGACCGCCGATTTGCCACTGCACGGCGCGGCCGGCATACCCGCAGGCATGCCGCCGGCCAATGCCGGATCGCCTGACCGCTATTACGGCTCGGACCTGCCGCTGGTGCAGACGCTGCCCGGGGCCGACAACCTGATCGTCCCGGCCTCCGGACTGACCGAGGCGCACGTGCGCTTCGCCGCGCGCTATGAACTGGCACGGCGCGTGGAGGACGTACTGGCCCGCCGCAACCGTGCGCTGTTCCTGGACGCCCGGGCCGCGCTGGACGGCGCCCCACGCGTGGCGGCCATCCTGGCCGAGGAACTCGCCCTCGATTCCGCGTGGCAGGCCCGCGAACTTGAGGACTTCGGCACACTGGCCAGCGGCTATATGCTCCAGTGATTGGCAATACGTGCGGCCATGGTGTAGGACTTGGTGGATAATGCGGGCTATTGCATCAGGGAGAACACCATGGACGAGCTTGACGAGCTTGACGATCTGTCCGATCTGCCGATGCCCCGGTTCATCTGGGGCTTCGCCGTTGTCGCCAGCAAGGGCGGCGACGTCACGCACGACGAATTCGAGTATCTGACCCACACGCGCAGCCCGCGCTTCACGTGCCGCGTGGTCGAACTCGAAGACATGCCAGCCGACAGCGAGGAATCGGGTATCGACGGCCGCGTCGTCCACTATGACGAGCCAGACCGCCTGTTCTACATCACCGATGCAGGGATGGCGCTGGTGAACTTCCAGCTTTTCGACAAGCTTCCCGACAAGGCCAAGCTCAAGAAGGTCTGCGATGAAGCCATCGCCAACTGGATGCTGCGCCGCGAGTTCCTCGACGACGAGGAAGACGGAGAGTAAGCCGGAACGACAAACAGGCACCCCAAGGGGTGCCTGTTTGCATTTGTGCTCCAGCCTGTTCCGGCCTGCTCCGGGCTGTTCCGGGCTGTTCCGGGCTATTCCAGCCTACTCAGGCGTGACGGAGATCAGCCCAGAGGCCACGCGTTCGATCTCGCAGTAAATCGGCATCGCCTCCATCGGGCCGGTGCAGCCCACGCCCGATGCCTGGCTGGCGCTCGCGCCCGGCGGCAGGAATACAAACGCCATGCCCGGTTGGTATCCGGGATGGCGGCGCAGGCTGTCGTTGAGGATGTCGAGATACTGCGCACGCGAGAAAACCTGCTTGGCCATGTCTGAGTCTCCGGGAAATTTCCGAGCCCGGGAATCCTAGCATGGCCTCACGCGTGCCTGTCACCGTGCCGCGCGATGCTGCCGGTCAAAGCTTCAGCATTCGCCCTTCTTGGCGTGTCCCGGCGGGCAGTGATACTCGCCATGGCCATGTCCATGGTCATGATCGCCGTCGTAATCCCCACGGTCGGGCCCACGGCCCCAGCGCTCGGGCTGCAGCACCCAGCCATTGCTGGCGCGGACCCAGCGCGGTGCCTCATAGACGTAGCCAGGGCGCTCGGCGACCCAGTGACCGCCCTTCCATGCATGCTTGTGATAGTGGTCGTCCCAGTCCCAGTAGCCGGGCGCCCAGACATAGCCGGGGCGCGGCGCGGGCACGGCTTCATAGACGGGAGCCGGGGGCGGCGTGCCGATACCGATATTGATGCTGACCTGTGCCTGAGCCATGGCGGCCGGCGCCAGGACGGCGGCCGAGCCCAGCAGGATCGCGCCGGCAATGGCGCGCGCTGCGAATTGACGTTTCATTGGAGACCCTCTCTTTTAGTTCACTGCAATGAGTGGAAGTCTATCGACCCCACCCGCGATGTGATGTAAGAAAGGGTATCGGAAAATTACCGGGCGCCCCAGTGTCAGTGGTCGGCAGCCATCGCCTTGAGTTCGGCATCGCCGGCTACGCGCGCGGCGTCGGAGGTGGTGAATGTATCGTCAGACACAATGGTGCGCCGGATCTGCTGCGCACTGAAGTCCACCAGTGAAATCACCCAGACATAGCGTCCGGACTGTGGCGCGGTCTGCACGAAGGCCTTCAGTTGCGGTCTGGATTCGGTTGCCATGGCGCTCCTCCGGTCGAACAAAGGTGTCCGGGAACTCTAGCACATCAGTTTGACAGCCGGCGCCCCCGTCACCCGCGTCCTCGTGCCGATTTACGGCCTTTGGCCCGATGCGGACGCAACGCCGACTGGCTACAGTTTTAGCAAAGGATGCCGAAACTCCATCGACAGCGATTCCCGCCGGACAATTCCGCCACCCACCCAATTGCCGAGTACCGCGTACCCCCTCCTTCCGCGACTGTGCCGCGCGCTGGCGCTGCCGATGGCCGTATTGCTGGCAGTGGCCGGCGGGCTGCCGCTGGCACTGGCCGCACCGACCCCTGCTGCTTCGGGCGCAGCCGCCGCATCAGCCGCATCCGCGCCGGGCGCCCAGGTTTCCCGCCCCGAAGCCGTGGCCCGCGTGGTCATGAGCCTGCTGAGCTATGCCCGCTGGCCGGCCGAGCGCGAGACGCTGCGCCTGTGCGTGGACACCAGCGCGCACTATGCGGGCAAGCTGATGGAGGGCGGCCCGCTGTCCACCGGCAGGCTGGTCGAAGCACGGCCCGTCGACGCGCTGGCCGACGCGCTCGCGCCCGAATGCGATGCGCTCTATATCGGTGCAATGACCGATGCGCTCCGCAAGAAGCTGACGACCGAACTGGTGGGGAAGCCGGTGCTGGTCATCACCGAGCAGGATTTCGAGTGTGAGGTAGGCAGCATGTTCTGCCTGAACATCCGCGAGAACCAGGTGTCCTTCCGCATCAATCTTGACGCCATTGCCCGCAGCGGCATTCACGTCCACCCGGGTGTTCTCCAACTCGGCCGCCGCAGGACGCCCGCATTATGAACCTGCCCGGCCGCCGCCTTCATCCTCCAACTCCCGCCGCGCCGCGCCGCCCGACGCTGTTCCGCGCGCTGCAGCGCATCCACCTGAGCGTGGCGCTGATCGCCGTGTTCACGGTCGGCATCTCGCTGACCGCGCTGGGACTGACCGCGCTGCGTGCCTATGCCGACCACAACCTGCGGCTGGTGGCACGCTCGATCGCCTATACGGTGGAAGCCCCGGTGGTGTTCCGCGACGAAGCCGCCGCAGCCGATGCGCTGGCGGTGATCGCCGCAACGGAGGACGTGACACGGGTCGCCGTGTTCGACCGCGACCACCAGCCCCTGACCACGTGGCAGCACCCTGGCCAAACCCGGTTCCCAACGCTGCGCCGGCTGGCCGGTGAACTGTTGACCTCCGGCCCGGTGGAGCAGCCGATCTATCACGAAGCCCAGCAGGTAGGCAGCGTGCGTGTGACCGGCGACCCCATCGCCCTGCTGCATTTCCTGCTGCAGGGCACGCTTGGCCTGGCCGCCTGCCTGCTTCTGACCGCCGTGGGCGCGCACTACATGTCCAGCCGGATGCTCAAGGACATCATCGATCCGCTGCGCAACCTGATGCGCGTGGCACATGCCGTGCGTTCCGAACGCGCGTTTGGACAGCGCATGCCGCCAGCCCGGATCAATGAACTGAACGCGCTGTCGGAGGACTTCAACGTGCTGCTCGACGAACTGGAGGCGTGGCAGAAGCAGCTTCAGCACGAGAACCGTTCGCTGGCGCACCGCGCGAGCCATGACGGCCTGACAGGCTTGCTCAACCGCGCCGCCTTCACTGAAACGCTGGAACTTGCCTTGCGTACGGCGGCGGCGCGCAACCAGTATGCAGCCGTCCTCTATCTCGACAGCGACGACTTCAAGGGGATCAACGACCGATACGGCCATGCCGCGGGCGATTCCGTGCTCGTCTGCATCGCCCAGCGCCTGCGCGACTGCCTGCGCGAAGGCGACAGCGTGGCGCGCCTTGGCGGCGACGAGTTCGCCGTGCTGGTCAGCGCGCTGCGCCAGCCCGAAGACGCGATCCGCATTGCCGAGCACATCCTCGATGCGATGGCCGAGCCGGTCCGCCTGCCCGATGGCACCGACATCCTCGCGCCGCTCAGCATCGGGCTGGCCGTGTATCCGCTGCACGCCCGCAACGGGACGGCATTGCTTCACGCGGCCGACGCGGCCATGTATGGCGCCAAGCGCCATTCCGGTGCCACCTGGCGCAGCGCGGAGTCCGCGCCGCCGGAGCCGCACGTGTGAGAGGCCGTCATGATGGCGCGCTTTTGCACCGCCCGCCGCTCTTTCCTGCTGACTACGCTGGCCGGCATGACCGCGCTGTCACTGGCATTGGCCGGATGCGCAAGTCCCGCCCACAAGCTGACGCCGGCCCAGATCGCCGTGCTCAAGGACCAGGGCTTCACGCTGACGGAGAGCGGCTGGGAGCTTGTGGTGCCGGACAAGGTGCTGTTCGGCTTCGACGAGGACATGGTCTCCGCGGAGCAGCAACTCGCGCTGACGCGCATGGCCCGCACGCTGCGGTCGGCCGGCATCGACGCCCTGCGCGTGGACGGCCACACTGACGCCGTCGGCACACTGGAATACAACCAGCAGCTATCGTTGCGCCGTGCCCAGGCCGTGGCCCGCGTGCTGCTGGCCTGCGGATTCGACCGC
This sequence comes from Cupriavidus sp. BIS7, assembly GCF_000292345.1. GTDB lineage: Bacteria > Pseudomonadota > Gammaproteobacteria > Burkholderiales > Burkholderiaceae > Cupriavidus. The sequence goes on along the minus strand of NZ_ALOU01000091.1, from coordinate 80,443 downwards.
AACCACCTCGACGTGCGCGGTTTTGGCAAGACCCGCCCGGTTGCCGACAACCGCACTGCCGCGGGACGCGCGGAGAACCGCCGGGTCTCCATCATCGTCACCGTCGACTAGACACCGCACCGCGCCCGGCCGCCTTGGGGAATACACCAATGCCGCCGTCACGCGCCATGCGTCGGCCGCCGGGGAGCGGCCTTGCCGCCCCTTTCGTTCGCCGGGGCCCCTAAAGTGGGGTTGACGCAGTTGCCGCCGATACAGGAAAGACGGGCAAACCCTGCCCGCCACGGCAGCGGAACGGCCGTACACTCGCGGGGTGCGCCGATCGAGCGGGTCGATCGCATCGATGGGGAGAATCCGGGCGACAGCCCGGACGCGCACGAAGCACCCACAAAAACGAGAAATCAGACAGCATGCGTACCCAGGCGCTGGAACAGGCGATCGATGCCGTAGTCGCCGTCAATGCGCAAAACCAGGTCACCCTGTTCAACGCCGCAGCGGAGGCGTTGTGGGGTCTGCAGCGAGCCAGCGTGCTGGGCCAATGTGCCTCGCTGCTGGCGCTTGGCGACCTGCGCGCGGACGCCGGAGGCGACGAGCGCAGCGTGGCAATCGCACGCGCCGATGGCACCGTGCGGCAGGCCAGGCTGCATACGACCGCGTTCGTGCGGGACAGCCTGGTGGCCAGGGATGGCCCCGGGCAGCAGTTTGCCGCCTTTCTCCATGACGACAGCGATGACGGGGGCTCCACGCTGAGCCCCGCTGGCCTGCGCATGCTCTCGCTGTGCCTTGACCATGCCGAGAACCCGGTCATGATCACCGACGCCCACGGCGTCATCTGCCATCTCAATGGCGGGTTCACGCGTCTGCTCGGCTACGCGCGGCACCAGGCCGTGGGGCGCCGCTGGCAGGACCTGCTGATGCCGATCAACGTGCGGCCGGAACTGATACCGTCCCTGCTGGCCCCGCTGGCCTCGGGCCGGCCCCTATATAACGAAGCGCTGGTGCCGGACAAGGGCGGCCAGCCGCGCTGGCTTTCCGTCGCCGTGAGCCCGATCATGGCGCCTGCGGGCATGGGCGAGCTGGTCAACACGGTCTGGGTACTGACCGACATCACCGCGACCAAGGTGCGCGAATCGATCCAGCACCGCACGCTCGACGCGCTGGCGCGAGACCTGCCAACCGCGAAGATCATGGCTGACCTGTGCCGCCGCGTGGAGCGGATGGCGCCGGGCACGATGGCCGCCGTGATGCGCGTGGTGGATGGCCGCCTGCGCCTCGTGGCGATGCCATCGGCCACGCCCGACCTGCTCGCATCGTTCGACACCTTGCAGATCGGCCTGCAGTCGGGCTCCTGCGGCGCCGCGGCCTTCCTGGGCCACCCGGTGGCGATTGGCGATATCGCCAGAGATGCGCGCAGCGAGCATCTCCGCGACCACGCGCTTGCCGCAGGCGTTGCCGCAAGCTGGTCCACGCCGGTGCGCGCCGCCGACGGGCGCGTGCTCGGCACGTTTGCGCTTTGCTTCACCGATGCACGCCTGCCCGACGCGTTCCACGAGAACCTGGTAGGCGTTGCGGCGGACCTCTGCGCGCTGGCGCTGGCACGGGACCAGGCGCAGGAACGCATCCACCGCCTGGCGTACTACGACGCGCTGACCGGCCTGCCAAACCGCCAGTTGCTGCTGTCACTTGCCGACGACGCGGTGGCCCGCGCCAACGCGGATGGCAGCTCGCTGGCAATGCTGTTTATCAATCTCAACGATTTCAAGCGTGTGAACGACGCGCAGGGGCACGGCGCCGGCGACCGCTTCCTGATCGAAGTGGCGTCGCGGTTGCACCATGCCTCGGCCGATCTCGCACAGCACGCCACCGTAGGCAGGCTGTCGGGCGATGAATTCGCGGTGCTGCTGCCCGGCCATGGCCGGGACGATGCAACGGCCGCGGCCCAGCAACTGCTGCTCGCGCTCGGTTCTCCGGTAGCCATCGGGCGCGGCCTGAGCCTTTCGCCGTCGGCCAGCATCGGCATCAGCATACTGACCGAGCACGCGCGCGACCGCGAAACGTTGCTGCACCATGCCGACCTGGCCGCCTATCAGGCCAAGAAGCGCGGCAGGGCCGAGCACGGCAACCAGGTGTGCGTCTACGACACCGCGCTGGCGCGCCGTCTGGGCGACCGGCGCACGCTGGAATGTGAGTTGCGCGAAGCGATCTGCGGCAACCAGTTGCATATGTCCTACCAGCCGCAGATCCATCTGCCCACGGGCAGCCTGTGGTCGGTGGAGGCCCTGGCGCGCTGGCGGCATCCGCGCCGCGGCGACATTGCACCTACCGTGTTCGTGCCGATGGCAGAGGAATCGGGGCTGGTCGTGGCGCTCGGCTACTGGGCCGTGCGCGAAGCCTGTGCGCAGCAGGCGCGCTGGCGGCAGATCGGCGCCAACGTGCCGGCCGTGTCGGTGAACCTGTCGCCGCTGTCGATACGCGACCCCGGCTTGGCGGACGTCGTTGCCCGAGCCCTGAGCACGCACGGGCTGTCGGCTGCGGAGTTGACCATCGAGATCACGGAAAGCGTATTCCTGGAACAGACACCCGAAGCCGAAGCCGAAGCGACGATTGCGGCATTGCGCGAACTTGGTGTGCGCCTGTCGATCGACGATTTTGGAACGGGATTTTCGAGCCTGAGCCGGCTCATGCGGCTACCGGTCGACGAGATCAAGCTGGACCGGAGCTTTCTGGTGGATCTGGAGACCAGCGAAGCCACGCGCACCCTGGTGGAAGCGGTGATCCGCATCGGCCGCGCGCGCAACCTTAACGTGGTTGCCGAGGGCGTGACCAGCGCCTTCCAGCGCCAGTTCCTGCTGGACCAGGGATGTCACGTTGGCCAGGGTTTCCTGTTTGCCCAGCCGCTGCCGGCCAGTTCGCTGGAGGGATGGCAGCCCCAGCCGTCGGGGCTGGGGCTGGGGCTGGGGCTGGTTCACTGATCGGGGCTCAGTCGCCGAACGGGTTCGGCGTCCTGCTTGCGGGGTCGTCGACGAGATCGAACTCGTCACGTACCTCGTCGACCACCATGCGGATCGATTGCTCGTATCCGCGCGCATTGCCGAACCGCTCCATATCCCAGTTGCGGCCCCAGGTATCGCGATGGTGCGGTTCGGGGTCGGGCACCTGGATATGCGCGCCATCATCGGCGATCTCATCAATCTGATGAATGCGCCGGCTCACCTCTTCCTTGATGACATGCCGGCTGCGCTCGCGCTTGGCCATGAGCAGCCTCCTTTCGGTGGTTCGTCCGCGCCATCCTAGCACGCAGCCCCCGCAAGGGCACCAAGCATGTCACAGCGCAGCCTTTGCTGCCTGATACGCCGCATAAAGCCGCTGGAACACCGCCCCGGGCCGGCCCGTGCCGATGGTCTTGCCGTCGATCGTCACCACCGGCAGGAACTCCTTGCTGGCCGACGAGATGATGACTTCGTCCGCCGCGAACACTTCGTTGCGGGTAATCGGGCGCGCCTGGAACGAGATGTCCATGGCCGAGCACAGTTCCTCGACCAGCCCGTAGCGGATGCCTTCCAGGATCAGGTTGTCCTTCGGCGGCGCGTAGATGCGTCCCTGCTTCACCACCCAGACATTGGACGACGAGGCCTCGGTGAGGAAGCCGTCACGGAACTGGATCGCCTCGGTCACGCCAGCCTCGGCGGCCACCTGGGCGGCAAGTACGTTGCCGAGCAGCGAGGTCGACTTGATCTGGCAGTTGAGCCAGCGGCGGTCATCCATCGTCACGCAGGCCACGCCCTGCTCCACCGATGCGGCCGGCGGCAGCGCCATCGGGTTGGTCATGATCAGTACCGTGGGCGTGACGTCCTTCGGGAACGCGTGTGCCCGCTTGGCCACACCGCGCGTGACCTGCATGTAGACCATCTGGTCGCCAAGGCCGTTGGCCTTGACCACGCGATCGATCAACGCAAGCCATTCGGCTTCCGTATAGGGGTTGGGGATGCCGATCGAGGCCAGGCTGCGCTGCAGGCGCGCCAGATGCTGCGCGCCTCGGAAAGGCTTGCCGTTGTAAAGCGGAATCACCTCGTAGATGCCGTCACCAAAGATAAAGCCACGATCGAGCACCGGAACGCGGGCTTCGGACAGGGGGAGCAGTTCCCCGTTCAGGAAAACGACAGTTTCAGACATGGCAAATATCTCAAATCGAGTGGGACGTGTGAACTGAATTCTTTCACATGGCCTGCCCTGCCTTTATGCAAATTCGGCATGCCGCCAGGATGGAAAACCAGTTGAAAAGTGACCCCGAAACTACGCTGCGCATAAAACTATTTCGGCGCGGATCAGGGTCTGTATTGAATCTTTCTTAAAACGCTGTCTGCTGGCGCACACACTGCGCGGCAAGTGAAATGTGGCGTGATATATTCGCCACGCAGTAGGTTAGCGCGCGGCATCGGCATCGCATCCGCGATGGCTTGACTGCGCCACTTGCACAGGGCGCTCCCGATATGGCGATTCTCATGTCAGGCCTTCGATGCGGCGGCATTCGAAGGGTCTTTCCGCTGACGGCCTTACTGGTCTCTTCCATCATGGCCGGCCCGGCAGCCGCGCAATCCACTGCGACCACCCCGGCAGCAGTGCCGGCACAGGGCGCTGCAACGCCTCCCGCCCCCACGGCTCCTGCAATCCCGGCAGTCACGGCAGTCCCGACCCGCACGCAGGTTCTCACGCTTGCCCAGATGGGCGCCAACTACGCGATCCCGCTGCGCGGCGTTGACCCCGATCACACGCTGAACGTTGGCATCCGGCTTGACGAGGTAGTGACGGCGGCCCGGCTCAAGCTGGTATTCACGTATTCGCCATCGCTCGTCTACCCGCTCTCGCACCTGAAGATCCGGCTCAATGACGAGGTCGTGGCCACGATCCCGCTGGACCAGGAACACGCAGGGCAGCAGATCACGCGCGTGGTGGACCTGGACCCGCGCTTCTTCACGGACTTCAACCGCATCAACGTGCAGATGATCGCGCACTACACGCTCGATCATTGCGAAGACCCGGATCACTCAAGCCTGTGGGCGGACATCAGCCCCACCACCACGCTGACGCTGAGCAAGGCCGCCGTGACGCTGCCGGACAACCTGTCGCTGCTGCCCGCCCCATTCTTCGACAGGCGCGACAACAGCCGCGTCACCGTGCCTTTCGTGCTGCCCGCCAATGCCGACCCTGCCGTGCTGCGCGCGGCAGGTGTCGTGGCATCGTGGCTTGGCGCGCTGGCCAGCTATCGCGAAATCCGCTTCCCGGTGTCGCGCACGGCGCCCGGCGATGCCAACGCGATCATGCTGGCGATGCCGGGCGCGATGCCTGAAGGAATTCGCATCGACAAGATCGATGGCGCCTCGGTGCGCGTCATGCCCAACCCCGCCAACCCCGCGCGCAAGCTGCTGGTGCTGGCAGGGCGCAATCCGCAGGAACTGCAACTGGCGGCCGATGCGCTCGTGCTCGGCAAGGCCGCCATGGCCGGCGCCAGTACCGGCGTGCAGTCGGTGGACCTTGGCAAGCCGCGCCGGCCCTATGACGCGCCCGCCTGGGCGCCGGTGGATCGGCCAGTCCTGTTCAAGGAACTCGTGAGCGATCCGCAGCAGCTCCAGGTCTCTGGCGGCAACCCCGATGCCATCCGCGTCAACCTGCGCGTGCCGGCCGACCTGTTCGGCTGGAATGGCCGCTCGGTGCCGCTCAGCGTCAAGTACCGCTACACCGCGCCCTCGACGTACAACGATTCGGCGCTCAGCGTCGACATCAACGACCAGCTCGTGCGCTCGTACCGGCTCAAGCCGCTGACGACGCAAGGCGACGAGAACCTCGTCAGCGTGCCGCTGCTGTCCGGCGGCAGCGCCGCGGTCAGCAACGAGATCATGATTCCGGCGTTCCGCGTCGGCAGCAACAACCAGATGCAGTTCCGCTTCAATATCGATTCCCAGAAGACCGGCCTCTGCGCGTCCACGTCGGGCAACCCGGCGCGCGCGGCGATCGATCCGGACTCCTCGATCGACTTCAGCGGCTTCTCGCACTACGCGGCACTGCCCAACCTCGCGTTCTTCGCCAATAGCGGCTATCCGTTCACGCGGCTGGCCGACCTGGCCGAAACCGCCGTGGTGATACCCGATTCGCCGTCCACGCTTGACGAGGAAACGATGCTGACTGTGCTCGGCCACATGGGCAAGTGGACCGGGCTGCCGTCGCTGCGCGTGGCCGTGGCACCCGCCAAGGCCATCGACACCGTCAAGGACCGCGACCTCGTCATCATCGGCACCGGCAGCGCAGCCAATGTGCTGACCGGCTGGGGCAAGTCGCTGCCGCTGCTGATCGAACGCGGCAAGACGGAGATCGCGCTGCGCGACCAGCGCTCGCACGCATGGTCGAACTGGCTCAGCGGGTTCGATGAAACGGATGTCTCGCCGGCCGGCCGCGCAATCCTGACCGCCGACGGCCCGCTTGCCGCGCTGATTGGCTTCGAATCCCCGTACAGGGAACGGCGCAGCGTCGTTGCCATCACGGCCACATCCGACGATCGCGTACGCGATGTGCTCGACGTGCTGGAAAACCCCGGCAAGGTCGCGCAGATCCGCGGCGACATCACCGTGATCCACCAGCGCGACCTGGAAGGGCTGCGTCTCGGTGACCGGTATTACGTCGGCACACTGCCCTGGTACGGCCGCCTGTGGATGCGCATGTCCGGGCATCCCGCCATCCTGGCGATCGCCGGCATCCTGGCCGGGCTGATCGTGGCGCTGACGCTGTTCTGGGCGCTGGGCCGGCTTGCGGCACGCCGCAACGGGAGCTGACATGCGGCGGGCAAGCGCCTGGCTGCTGCGCGCCGTGGCCGTCTGCACGCTCGCGGGTACCGCGTTGAGCTGTGCCGCGGCCACCTGCTCGTGGCCCGACTGGGATGCGTTCCACCGCACGACCATCAGCGGCGATGGCCGCGTGATCGACGACAGCACGGACCAGCAGGTAACCGTCTCCGAGGGTCAGGCATACGCGCTGTTCTTCGCGCTGGTGGCCAATGACCGCGCCGCCTTTGACAAGCTGCTGGCCTGGACCGAGAACAACCTTGCGCAGGGCGACCTGACCGCCCACCTGCCCGCATGGATCTGGGGCAAGCGCACCGACGGCGAGCACGCTGGCACGTGGGGCGTCATCGATGCCAATCCGGCCTCGGACGCCGACCTGTGGATCGCCTATGCGCTGCTCGAAGCCGGCCGCCTCTGGAAGGAGCGCCGCTACACCGCACTCGGCACGCTCGTGGCACGGCGTGCGCTGCGCGAGGAATCGGCGGTGCTGCCGGGGCTTGGCCGCACGCTGCTGCCGGGGCCGGTCGGCTTCCATCAGTCGCCCGATGTCTGGCGGCTCAATCCAAGCTACGTGCCCTTGCAGGTGATGCGACGGCTGGCGGCGATGCCTGGCGAGGACAGCGCGTGGAAAACGCTGGTCGACACCTCGGCGCGGTTGATCCTGGATACCGCGCCGCACGGCTTCTCGCCCGACTGGGTCGAGTATCACAAGGGACGCGGATTCCGGCCCGATGCGCAAACGAAGGCCGGCGGCTCGTACAACGCGATCCGCGTCTATCTGTGGGCCGGCATGATGGCCCCGCGCGATCCGCTGCGTACCACCGTTCTGCAGGCGTTCCGCCCGATGGCCAGCTACGTGCAGCAGCACGGCTATCCGCCCGAGCGCGTGGATACGCAGTCGGGCACCTTCGGCCCCAATTCCGGCAATGGCGGCTTTTCCGCCGCCGTGGCGCCCTACCTTGCCGCCATGGGGCAGGCCGATGCCGCGCGCGCTCAGGCACAGCGCACGCGCACACTGGCCGCGCAGCAGCCGCCGGGCTACTACAGTCAGGTGCTGACGCTGTTCGGACTTGGCTATCTCGACGGACACTTCCGCTTCGAAGCGGACGGCACGCTGGTGCCGGCCTGGGAATCCACATGTCCCGCCACGCGCTAGCCCCCACGCTGGCGTTGTTGCTGGCCACTTCCGCCATGCCTGCCTATGCAGCCGACCCCGCAGCGGCACCCAGCGTTTCACCGCCCGCCACGTCGGCGCAGATGGCACAGCTTCTGGCTGCCGCGAAGATGTGGGAGGCAAAGAACCGCGCCGACATGGCGCGCGGCGTCCTCGAAAAAGCGCTGCTGATCGATCCGAACCAGCCAGAAGCCCTGAAGCTGATGGGCCTGATCGAGATCCGCTCGAACCGCCCGACCGAAGCGGAAAAGCTGCTGCGCAAGCTGCGCCAGGTGGCACCAGGCAGCCCCGCCACACTCGAACTCGACGACGCGTATCGCATCGCCACGCGCGACAAGCGTGAAATGGCCAACGTCCGCCTGTTATCCCGTTCGGGCAAGGACGAGGAAGCCGTGAAGCGGTTGCAGGCACTTTTCCCGCGCGGCGCGCCAGACGGCGCACTGGCGCGCGACTACTACCGGATTCTCTCCGGCACCCCCGACGGCCGCACACGCGCCATCAGCGAACTGCGCCGCCGCACGCGCGAAAATCCCGACGACATGTCGCTGCAGCTTGCACTGGGCGACCTGCTGACCGATCGCGCGGCAACCCGCCAGGAAGGCATCGGCATTCTCTACGGCATCACGCAGCGCCCCGATGGCGACCGCAAGACCGCGCTCGACATCTGGCGCCGTACGCTCTACCGCGTGACGGACGACCCGGCCTACTACGTCTGGTTCGAACGCTATCTGAAGGAAGTGCCCGATGACGATGCCGCGCGCAAGACGCTGGCAGATCTTGGCAAGAAGGTCGACGCACAGAAGCGCCTGCTGGCCGATCCGGCCTATCAGGCCCGTCAGCGTGGACTGGCCCAGCTTGAGCGCGGCCAGATCAAGGAAGCCGATATCGCGCTGCAACAGGCTTACCAGAAGCGCCGCGATGACGCCGAAGTGGTGGGTGGGCTCGGGCTGGTCCGCCTGCGCGAGGCGCGGTACGACGAAGCGCGCGAGTTGTTTGCGCGTGCCCAGCAGATCGACCCCAGCAACAAATGGCGCAGCCTGTTGGCAACCGCCACGTTCTGGGGCCTGGTCGCCAAGGCGCGGGATGCCAACAAGCAAGGCAAGCCGGCCGAGGCCGAGGCGCTTGCACGTCAAGCCCTGGCGCAGCAACCCGGCAACGAGAATGCACAATCGATCCTTGCCGACGCGCTGATTGCACAGAACAAGGACGCAGAAGCCGAAAAGCTGCTGCGCCAGATGCTGGCCCGCCCCAAGCCCGACATGGCCGCATTGCGCTCGCTGGTGGAACTGCTGCAGAAGCAGCATCGCGACGCCGAGATCGGCCCGCTGATTGCCAGCATGGAACCGCGCATGCATGGCTCCGAAAGCGAAATGCGCGCGATGCGTGCCGATCTGCTGTCGGTGCAGGCCGAGCGGTTGCTTGCGCAGCAAAAGCGCAGCCCCGCCATCGCCAACCTGGAAGCGTCGATCCGCCTGCAGCCTGACGCTGCCTGGACGCGCTTCACGCTGGCGCGCGTGTATCGCGACCTGCGCCTGCCCGCGCTGGGCCGCAGCGTCATGGACGACGGCCTCAAGGCCGCGCCAACCAGCGAGATGCGCTATGCAACCGCGCTCTACCTGAACAGCGTGGACGATATCGACGCTGCCAGCACGGTGCTGGCCGCAGTGCCGGACGCCGAGCGCACGGAGGGCATGCGGAACCTCTCGCACAACCTGGCTGCACAGCGCATGCTGCGCGATGCACGAGTGCTGGTTGCCCAGGGGCGCGACGACGAAGCGCGCGCGCTGCTGCGCCGTGCGGCGGAGGAAGCGCGCAACGACCCCCACATGCTGGCCTCGATCGGGCGCGAGTGGATCGCCCTTGGCGACACGGAAACCGGGCTGCATCTGGTCAGCGACTGGCTGGCCGCACACCCCGAAGACCCGCATATCGACATCCGCCTGCGCTACGGCGAGTTGCTGGCCGCCGCCGACCGCGACGATGCGCTGCGCGCGTGGATTGCAGAATCCACCGCCCTGCCCGGCATCACGGCCGAGCAGCGCGCCGATCTCGCAGATCAATCGCTGCGCCTGGCGATCCGCGAGACCGACCGGCAGATTGCCGCGGGTGACCTCAAGCGCGCACAGCAGGTCCTGTATGCCGTGCCCGCCGAGCAGCACAGTGATCGACGCTGGCTGCTGGAACTGGCGGACCTGCGCGAAGCCGATGGCGACTACAACGGCGCGGCCGATGCCGCACGCCAGGTACTGGCCGCCAACCCGCACGACGCCGGCGCGCAACTGACGCTGGCGCGGCAGTATGAGCGCAGGGGCCAGACCGGCGAGGCGCTCGATATCGTGCGCACGGTGCTGGCGGAGACGCCCGAGGACGACATCGATACGCGCCTTTCCGTAGCACGGCGCTTTACCGCGATGCGCCGCGAGGACGAAGCGAGCGCGGTCGTCGATGCGCTCGATGCACGCTTCCCCGATCGCGCAGATATCACCGTGCAGCGCGGCCGGATCGCCCAGTCACGCGGCGACTTCAACGACGCCGCCGCGCTGTACCACACCGCGCTTGGGCTGGAACAGCGCGAAGGCGCGCAGCCGGGGCCCGAAGGCACGCCGGCCCAGCGCGCGATCGCGGAGCTTGAATCGCGGCGCCAGGGCGAGGTGGCCACCGCGGTGCTGCAATCGAACAAGTCTGGCGACGACGGCATCTCCAAGCTCAACGCCACGGAAATTCCGCTCTACGTGCGCATCCCCAACGGCTACACGGGCCACGCGTTCTTCCACGCCGATACGGTGCTGCTGGATGCGGGTACGCTGCAAGGCAGCCGGGCCGTCGGAGACCTGCCGTTCGGCAAGATTCCCGCGCTCGGCAATGCCGGGCTGGGGGCCATCGGCCAGAACGACAAGGGCGTGGCGCTGGCCGCCGGCTATGAATACGACGGCGCCTACAACAGCTGGCGCGCGGACATCGGCACCACGCCGCTGGGCTTCACCGAGCAGAACGTGGTCGGGGGCTTCCGGTATCGTGCCGATCTCGGCGTATCGTCGATCAGCGCGGATATTTCCCGGCGCGCCGTGACGAGTTCGCTGATTTCGTACGCGGGCGCGGTCGACCCGGTCACCGGCGCGCACTGGGGCGGTGTCGTGCGCAACGGCGTCCACCTGCGCTATGGGCGCGATGTGGGCCGGGCCAGCGTGTTTGCCGACGTGGGCGCCGGCCTCTACACTGGTGACAACGTAAAGACCAACCACGAATTCACCGTGCGCACCGGGTTCGACGTGCCGGTCTACACACAACGCGACCAGCGGGTATCCAGCGGCCTGGTGCTCAACTACTGGCACTACTCCGACAACCAGCGCTTCTACACGTTTGGTCATGGCGGCTATTACAGCCCGCAGCAATACTTGTCGTTCGGCATCCCGCTGGACTGGACCGGCCGTCGTGGAAAGTGGTCGTGGCGTTTCCTGGGCTCGGCCGGCTGGTCTTTCACCCACGAGGACGACGCGCCGTTCTTCCCGACCGACAACGCGTTGCAACTGAAGAGCGGCAACGCCACCTACGCCGGTGGTTCGGGTGGCGGTTTCTCCTACACGCTGGGCGCGACCGTGGAGTACACATTCGCGCCGCACTGGGTGGCCGGCGCGGGCTTCTCGATCGACCGGTCGCACGATTACGCGCCGAACCGCGCGATGGCCTGGATCCGGTACCTGTTCGACAAGCGACAGGAACCGGTGCCGTTCCCACCCGCGCCGGTGCGGCCCTATTCGACATACTGAGCCTGCCTATCGGGTCCTGCAATGAACGACGTCGACCACAATCTCGCTCCCCCGCCCCGCGCGCCCATGCTGGCGCGGCTGCAGGCGCGCACGCTGCTCGCCATCGAGGGGCTGGCGCCCGCGCTGGCCACGCTGGCAACGGGCCGCGCGCATGTGGTCTATGCGCGGCCGTCGCCGGCGCGCGACGCCTTCTTCTGGCAGACCGCCGCCGCCGCACTGCGCGGCCCCGCCAGCGTGCTGTCGACGCAGAATGCCGAGGACATTGCAAAGGCGCTGCGCGAACACGGGCTCGACATCGACGTCAATCGCGCATTGCATGCCCGCGCCAACCTGTGCGCGCTGCGTGCACAGCCGGAACGCGCCGGCATCGACGCACTGATGGAGGCGCTGCAGGCACTCGTCGACCAATGCGGCGCTCGTGGCACGATGTTCCTGATCGAAGGCGCCGAAGCGTTCTTCAGCTGGCAGGATGCCGCGGCGCTGGCGCAGGAAGGCCTGCGGCTGAACGACTGGTGCGCGCACGAACGCTGCGGCGTGCTGCTGGTGATCGCCCCGCCGTCAATGGAGGCCGGTCATCTGCCGCCTGACCTGCAGGCGTTCCACGGGCGATTTGCCGGTGCGGCGCAACTGTCCCAGCAACAGGGGCAGTACACATGGGAAGTGGCCTTCTGGCGCGACAAGCAGGCCGTTGTGGCCGGGGAGGTCGTACGGCTGCGCTTTGCACCGCACGAGCACCGGCTGATGGTCGCCGCCGACACCTACGGCGACACGATCGAGGACGCGGGCATGCTGGCGCCCGATGAAGACCGCGTGATCGCCAGCCGTGACGCCGTGCTGCGCGAGCGCTATGTCCCCGACAACTGGCGCGTCGTCGACAGCAATGAAGCGGCCGTCGCCACGGCCAGCAAGTCCGTTGCCGCCACCGTGATCCTGCACTACCCCGGCAGCCGCGAACTGGAACTGCTGGCCAGCCAGGTGCACCGGCTGCGGCGTACGGCGGGACGCGCACTCAAGATCGTGATCCGCGAGGACCGCGAAGCGATGCGCCAGCACTACGAACTGCTGATGCTGAACCTTGGTGCGAACGCAGTCGTCGCGCAGCGTACGCCGTTCGCCCGCGTGCAGTCGATGATCGACGGCCTGCAGGGCCAGGTGTTCTCGCGGCCGATCCTGGCCGACTATCAGAGCGCGCTCTCTTCCGTGCTGACCACTTCAGTCAGCGGCTACGTATCAGCCGGCACGTTTATCTCGCTGGTGCGCGAGGCCGTGGAACGCAGCCGGATGATCCGCCTGCCGCACGTGCTGCTGCAACTGCCACTGCTGCCCGAGCTTGCCCATATCGACGCGCTGCGCGCTTGCCGGATGAGCCGCGCGGGCGACCTCTGCACGGCGGGCAGCGACAGCATCTACGCGTTCTTCTTTGCGTGCCGCATGGACGACGTCGATGCGGTATGTGCGCGCGTGTTCCAGCGGCCGATGGGCGAACTGTTCCAGGGAGACCTGCGCAGCGGCGACAGCGAGTCGATCGCCGCGACGCTGGCCGGGTTCGAAGCCGACATCGCGATGTATCCGCCGCCAGACTACAGCCAGTGGCTGGCGCAGACGCAACCGGCACAACCGGCGCAACCGGCGCAACAAGAGCAACCCGAGCCCGCAAGCGCGGCGCAATCCGCTGCAGCCGCAACTCCCGATCCGGCGCCGACGCTGCCGCTGATTGCGCCGCGCCGCGCATCGGCAAACCCGGGCCCGCGTGCACTGCCGCAGCATCATCCGGTACCGCTCAAGACACAGGACTGACCCATGCCCATCTTTCTTGGCTACTTTGTCTGGGGACTGATCCTGGCTGCACCGCTGGCGTGGCTGACATGGCGCTTCGACCTGCTGCGCTGGCTGCCGCGCTGGACTGCGCCGCGACCACGCCGCTCCGTGCGGCTGCCGCCTCAGCTCGATGCGCTGGTAATTCGCGGCAAACGCCGCATGGGCGACGGAGGCCGCCCATGAAGACCGTGGCCATCGTCTCGACCTCGGGCGGCGCGGGCCGCACCACGCTGACGGCGGAGCTGGCATCGCTGCTGGCCGCCCGCAAGCACCCGGCACTTGCGCTGGAATGCGATCCGCGCAACGTGCTCGGGTTTCACTTCGGCATGCGCGAGATTCCGGACGACGGCCTTGGCGCGTATCTCGATGCCGCCACCGCCGCTGCATGGGCGCGTGCCGGGCAACGCAGCGACGACGACGTGCTGTTCGTGCCATGGGGCAGCCGCGCCGGACCGGCACCGGCCAATGCAGCCGCCATTGCAGCCGCCATTGCAGTCGCCAATGCGGCCGCCATTGCGTCACCGGATTGGCTGCGGCGTCTGCTGGCGCAAGTGGACATGCCCGCGCACGGCGTGGCGCTGATCGACAGCACGCCGTGGCCATCGCCGTATGCGAACCAGGCCATCTCGGCTGCGGATCTCGTACTTGTGCTCGCCCCCGCACAACCGGAAACCTGCCTCACGATGCAACGGCTTGTCGACGCGCTGGCCGCCCACGGCAAAACCGTGCGCTATGTGGCCACGCGGCTGCAGCCGGCCCGGCAGCTTCATGTCGATATCGTGGCGCTGCTGCAGGCCATGCTCGGCGAGGCGATGCTGCCCTATCACATACACGAGGACAGCAGCGTCGGGGAGGCGCTGGCGCGCAGCGAGAGCTTTTGCCGCAGCACGCCGCACTCGCAGGCGGCCCACGACATGAACGGCCTGGCATCGTGGCTGTCGGCATGGATCGACGGCGCGGCGCAGGAGCCCCGGTCATGAGCACGCACGCCATCTCCCTGCTCGAACGAATCACGCGCATGCGCGATCGCGTGGCGCGAGAGATTGGCGTGGTGCGCACGGCCGATCCCGCCAACTGGCTGCTGCGCGTGTTCTTTCATCCGCCGCGCCCCGGCAAGCGGGATATCCCCGCGGAGTGGTCAGGCGTGATCTACAAGCGCGCCGTGGCGCGGCTTGGCGTAGGCCGCCGCCAGTCCGCCGGCACGTGGCTGTGGCGCCTGTTCGTCCGGCCGCCGAAGCCGCGTGTTCGCCTGGCTGCGGACCCGCGCAAGCAACGCACGATAACGCAGGCCGAGCGCGGCGGCTGGCTGCGCAGGACGCTGGACCGCGTGCTCGAACCTGTCTGGCATGCCGGGGAACGCCTGCGCCATAAACTGCTATCGACCGTGCCGCGCCCGGACTGGAACCGCGTGGCCGGCACGCTGGAATCGCTTGCCGCACGGATAGGACGCATTCCGTTTGTTCTGCCGATCTCGATGGTGATCGCCGCCATTGCCACCGTGGCCATCGGCACCACGCCGCTATCGCTTACGAGCCAGTTGCTGATGTTCGCGGTGGTCTGGGCATTGCTGGCCGTGGTGCGCCGCATCCCCGGCCGGCTGGCCACGATCACGATGGTCGCGGTCTCCATGCTGATGGCCGTGCGTTACATCTGGTGGCGTTCCACCCAGACACTGGAATTCGCCAGCACCACCGAGGCCGTGGTCGGCTACGTGCTCTATGCCGCCGAATGGTACACATGGCTCGTGCTGGCGCTCAGCTACGTGCAGACGGCATGGCCGCTGAACCGCAAGCCGAAATCGCTGCCGGCGGACCCCACGCAGTGGCCTACCATCGATGTCTTCATCCCGACATACAACGAGCCGCTGAACGTGATCCAGCCCACCGTGTTCGCGGCACGCAGCATGGACTGGCCTGCCGACAAGCTGCGCGTCTTTATCCTCGATGATGGCCGGCGGCCGGCGATCCGCGAGTTTGCCGAAACGGTGGGCGTGGGCTATCTCACGCGCGACAACAACCGTCATGCCAAGGCCGGCAACATCAACCAGGCACTGCCGAGGACTTCGGGCGACTACATCGCGATCTTCGACTGCGACCATATCCCCACGCGCTCGTTCCTGCAGATGACGATGGGCGAGTTCCTGGCCGACCCGAAGTGCGCGCTGGTGCAGACCCCCCACCACTTCTTTTCGCCGGACCCGTTCGAACGCAACTTCGACACGTTTCGCCGCGTGCCGAACGAAGGCAGCCTGTTCTACGGCCTGATCCAGGATGGCAACGATTTCTGGAACGCCACGTTCTTCTGCGGCTCCTGCGCGGTCATCAAACGGGCGCCGCTGCTGGAGATCGGCGGCATCGCCGTGGAAACCGTCACAGAGGACGCACACACCGCGCTGAAGCTGCACCGCCTTGGATACAACAGCGCCTACCTGCGCACCGTGCAGGCGGCCGGACTGGCCACCGAGAGCCTGTCCGGGCATATCGGCCAGCGTATTCGCTGGGCGCGCGGCATGGCGCAGATCTTCCGCCTGGACAATCCGATGCTGGGCCGCGGCCTGTCGCTGTTCCAGCGGCTTTGCTACAGCAATGCGATGCTGCACTTCTTCTACGGCATTCCTCGGCTGATCTTCCTTACCATGCCGATCTCATACCTGTACTTCGGGCTGCACGTGATCAATACGGAGGCGCTGATGATCATGGCCTACGTGTTGCCGTACCTGCTGATCGCCAACATCACCAACTCGCGGCTGCAGGGCCGCTACCGGCATTCGTTCTGGGCCGAGGTCTATGAGTCGGTGCTGGCGTGGTACATCGTGCTGCCAACCACCGTGGCCTTCATCAACCCCCGCGCGGGCAAGTTCAACGTGACCGCCAAGGGCGGCCAGATCGCCGACGACTACCTGGACTGGACCATCTCCAAGCCCTACCTGGTGCTGCTGGCGCTCAACGTGATCGGCCTTGGCATTGGTGTGGTACGCCTGTTGTTCGCGGAAACCCAGGAGCCCGCCACGGTGCTGATGAACATGGGGTGGGCGCTGTTCAACCTGATCATGCTCGGCGCGGCGGTGGGCGTGGCGCGCGAAGCACGGCAGGTGCGCGTATCGCATCGCATCCCGATGCGGGTGCCGGCCACGCTGCTGTTGCCCGATGGCCGCACGCTGGCCTGCAAGACCGAAAACTACTCGATGGGCGGCCTGGGCGTGGTGCTGCCGATCGACGTGCCGCTGGAAGAAGGCGAACACCTGGGGGTATGCCTGTCGCGCGGCACGCGGACCTACCACTTCCCGGCGGTGGTCACGCGCAACGTCAACCGGCACCTTGGCGTGCGCATGGACGACCTGACCATGGAACGAGAGACGCAACTGATCCAGTGCACGTTCGGCCGCGCCGATGCATGGATCGACTGGCTCGACGACGAGCGCGCCGACGCGCCGCTGCGCAGCCTCAAGGAAGTCATCGAGATGGGCTACCAGGGCCTGCTGCGGCTCTACGACGCCTTCATGGACGCAGTCGAACTGGTCATTGCGCGGCGCCGGTCGCGCATGCCCTGATCGCCCCGAACCGTTAGCGAGACCCCATGGGACTCTGGAACCTCTACTTCCTCGCCAAGCTCTACCTGTTCCATACCGGGCAGATGCATCCGATATGGATCCTGAACCTGGTCTTCGCGCTGCTGCTGGTGGTGCCGATGGAGTCGCGCATCCTGACCGTGCTGCGGCAGGTGCTGGCCATTTGCATCGGCGCGGCACTGGCCTGGCGCGAATCGGTGCTGCCGCCGTTCGAACGCGTGATCTCGCAGTTCTCGAACATCCAGGCCTTTACGCCAGCTTACCTGGTGGAGCTGTTCCAGCGGGTCGTATCGGTGCAGATGGTAGTGGCCGTGATCGTGACGATACTGGCCTACCTGATGATCAACCGCTGGGTCCGCACTACCACGCTCGTACTGATTGCGCTGATCGCGGCACCGTTCTGGTTTGGCCTGGGTATCAGCATACCGGGCGCCAACGCCAGGCAGGCGGGCAACCAGGCTGCCGATTCGACGCGTGCCGACATCAACGCAACCAATGACTACGATGCGATCCTCGCTGCGTTCCGCAAGCAGGAGGCGCAACGATCAGCCAACGCAGAGCCGCTGACCGCCACGCCCGATGCCCAGTTCGACATCATCGTGCTGCATATCTGCTCGTTGTCGTGGGACGACCTCGACGCGGCCAAGAGCCTCAACCACCCGCTGCTGTCGCGCTTCGACTTCCTGCTCAAGAATTTCAGCTCGGCCGCCAGCTACAGCGGCCCGGCGGCCATCCGGCTGCTGCGCGCGTCTTGCGGCCAGCAGCCGCACAAGGACCTGTACGACCCCGCGCCGGCCGAATGCCACATGTTCGCCGACCTGGCGCAGGCCGGCTTCACGCCGCACATCCTGATGAACCACGACGGCCGCTTCGACAACTTCCGCACCTACGTGGAAAACGAGATCGGCATTCCGGGCATCAAGATGGAATCCACCAGCGGCGTGCCGGTGGCCATGCGCGCGTTTGACGATTCCCCCGTGCTGGGCGACTTCGATACGTTCGACCACTGGTACAAGCAGCGCCTGGCACAGGACAAGAGTCCCGTGGCGCTCTACTACAACACCGTCACGCTGCACGACGGCAACCGCCTGCCCGGCAAGCGGCTGACCAGCATCGAGTCATACCCGCTGCGGCTGAAGGCGCTGCTAGACGACGTGGACCGGATCATCGACACGATCGACAAGTCCGGCCGCAAGGCCGTATTGATCTTCGTGCCCGAGCACGGCGCGGCGCTGCGCGGCGACAAGAACCAGATTTCGGGTCTGCGCGAAATTCCCACGCCCAAGATCATCCACATCCCGGTGGGCGTGAAGCTGGTGGGGCTGCCCACCACGGCAACGCCTGAGCCGGTGATCATCGACGCACCGATGAGCTTCCTGGGGCTTTCGCAACTGCTGTTCAACCTCGTTGCGGACAGCCCGTTCCGCCAGGGTGCGCCGGCGCTGTCCCACTACGCCGAGGACCTGCCGCAAACCCAGATGGTCGGTGAGAACGAAGACACCCTGACGATGAAGCGCACCAACGGTTATGTGATCCACACGCCGGACGGCGAATGGGTGGAGCAGCAATGAGCAAACCCATCGGCTCCCGCAAGGCCGCCACCGCATACAGCGACATCGATGCGCTGGCACAACATGTCGATGGATTTGACGCCCGGCATTACTTCGACCAGCAGGGCGAGGTGGAAACCAGAGCCGCCGCGCAGCGCTGGCCGCTGCTGGCACGGATGATGGGACTGAGCACGGACGTGGATACTGCAAAACAGGCCTGAAACCCTGCGCCCGCCACCCCTCGCGAGTGGGGCTCAAACCTTTGCCTCTCAAGTCAGAGCGTCACGGATTCGACATAAAGCTTGCCTAGACTCGGGCCACTTTCCACCCACGTGTCCCATCCGTCATGCCCGGCGTACTGGTTGATCCTTCCGCTGCCCGCCCGCGCTTCCGGCAGCCATGTGCCGAGGATCTGGCAATGCCGACGCCATCGGTCACCACTGACCAGACGAACCAGGACGTGCTGGAAGTCTTCGCCTCGCACCGCGACCTGGCCTGCCTGCCCGTCACCGAGCATGGCCGGCCGATCGGCCTGATCAACCGGTCGATCTTCCTGTCGCAGATGAGCAAGCCCTACCATCGCGAGCTCTACAACCGCAAGAGCTGCATCGCGTTCATGGACAAGGAACCGCTGATCGTGGACGCGGCCATGAGCATCGACGCCCTGACCTTCCGCACCGTGGAGTACGGCGAAAAGGCGCTGGCGGACGGTTTCATCATCGCGCGCGACGGCCAGTTCATCGGACTTGGCCAGGGTCTGCAACTGATGCGCGTGGTGGCCGACATGCAGGCCGAGCGCAATCGCCAGATCATGCACAGCATCGACTACGCCAGCACGATCCAGCGCGCGATGCTGCGTACCTCGCGCGAAACGCTGGCCGCCACACTGCCTGATGCCGCACTTGTCTGGGAACCGCGCGACGTGGTGGGCGGCGACTTCTACCACTTCGCCGCGTTCGAGGACGGCTGGTTTGCCGCGCTGGCCGATTGCACGGGCCACGGCGTGCCGGGCGCATTCATGACGCTGATTGCGTCGTCGCTGCTGACGCAGGGCATCGAGCAGCTTGGCCCGCGCGATCCGGGCGCGCTGCTGATGGCCGTGAACCGCGGCATCAAGCAGATGCTCGGCCAGAACGACCGCGAGCCGCACCGATCGCCCAATGCCTCGGAATCGGACGACGGCATGGACGCCGCGTTCTTCTGGTTCGACAACGCCACGCGCCAACTGACCTTTGCGGGCGCGAAGTCGTCGCTGTTCGTGCTGCAGCCCGGCCAGGGCGGCGACGAAACAGACGGCACCATGATCAATGGCGCGCGCATGGGCGTCGGCTACGTCGACACCGACATGGCGTACACGTGGCAGAACATCGTCGTGCCGACACAGACCGGCACGCTCGTGTTCGTCACCACTGACGGCCTGGTCGACCAGATCGGCGGCCCGAAGGAAATCGCGTTCGGCAAGCGCCGCATGTGCGAAGCCATCCGCGCCAGCCGCAATGCATCGGCGGCACAGGTCAGCCAGTCCGTGCAGGATGCGCACCGCACCTGGCAGGGCTCGCAGCGCCGTCGTGATGACCTGACCTTCTTCTGTTTCCGCGCACCGTGACGTCACGGTACGCCATCGCCCCACTCACCAGCACATGACCGCCGCACTATCCGCACTATCCGCACTATCCGCAGTATCGATTGACAAGGAATATGAGCCGTTCTTCGCGATGGCTCGGGAACGCAACGTGATCTTCTACTACGTCGGCTATTTTTCGCAGAACATCATCGCCGCCATGTCCGACGCGGTGCGCCTGCAGCTTACTGTCAGCGGCGTGGACGGCGCCACGCGCCGCAGGCTGTTCTCGTCGTTCGTGGAGATGGCGCAGAACATCGTGCACTACTCGTCGGATTCGCTGACATCGTCATCGCAGGCCGAGGGGCACCTGCGGCATGGCTCGGTATGCATCAGCATGATCGACGAGCACTACCGCCTGATGTGCTCGAACCCGGTGTCCACCGCGCGCGTGGAACAGCTGCGCGGCACGCTGGAACGCGTTCGCACCATGACGCTCGACGAGATCAAGCGCGCCTACAAGGAAACCCTTCGTGCGGAAGTGCCGGAGGGCAGCAAGGGAGCCGGGCTTGGCTTCCTGACGATGGCGCGCGATGCCAGTGCGCCCCTGGAGTACAACTTTCAGCCGATCGACTCCGATCCAGTCTCGACGATGTTCCAGCTCGTCGCCACCATCTGAGTCACGTCGGAAAGAACCAGCCATGGAAAACCTGTTCATCGCCGCCACGCCAAGCTCGCCAGAATTGAGCTTCGATTTCGAGCGGCACCTACTTTCGCTCAAGGGCGAGTCCTACCCCGAGAATGCCGCCGTGTTCTACGGCGAGGCCATCGCCCGCCTGCGCCAGTACCTGACCGCCAGCCAGAACGCGGCCGTCACGGTCAACGTGGCGCTGACGTACTTCAACAGTTCCAGCACCAAGATGCTGTTCACCATGTTCGATGCCCTCAACGAGGCAGCCGAACGCGGCAATCACATTCGCCTGCACTGGTTCCACGACGAAGACGACGACACGATCCTGGAGTTCGGACAGGACCTGCACGCCGACTTTCCCGCCATCGATTTTGTTGACGAAGTGACCATCAGCAGTTGAATCCGCCTCTCGCCACCGTTGCCACCGTTGCCGCCGTGCCCGAACCCGACCTGTTCGAATCGGAGAACAGCGTACTGGCCCACGCCCGGTCCGTGTTCTGCGATGTCGACGCAGGGGAGGACGCCTATCGCCATACGCTCGGCCAGCTCATCAGCTACTACGAACGGCTGATGCGCGAGACGCGCCGGCTGATACGGCGCAGCGACCGCGAGGAGCTGGAGATGAACCGGCTCAATCACCGGCTGCAGGAACTGGCCCAGGAACTGGAATACCGCGCCACGCACGACACACTGTCAGGCGCGCTGAACCGCGGCGCGGTCATCGATCTCGCCACGGCCGCGCTGGCACGTGGCAACCTGGCCTTGATCGTTCTGGACATCGACTATTTCAAGCGCCTGAACGACGATTTTGGTCATCCCGCAGGCGACGCGGTGATCTGCGGCGTCACGGCCTGCCTGAAGGATGCGGTCCATGCGGAAGGCGCGATCGGCCGCGTGGGCGGCGAGGAATTTGCCGCGCTGCTGCCCGGCTTCACGATCGACGAGGCCGTGGACCTCGCCGAAAAAATGCGCCAGGCCATCTCGCAATACCGCTTCCCTGCCCCCGTCAACCGGCAAGTCACAGCCAGCTTCGGCGTGAGCTGGTCCCCACAGGGACGCGCATTCGAACACGCGTATGGACGCGCCGACGAGGCACTCTACGACGCCAAACGCAGCGGTCGGAATATCGTGCGGCGGGCCTTTCTGGCCTGACCCGAATACCGGCCCGGTTCACGTGCCGCCTCCTGTTTGAATTGAGCGAACTCCCTCTTCCGTAGGGAAGACAACCGACAATACATTTGAAGACAATAGCCCTGTCGTGACTGACCCCACGATTCTTGATCCCGGCCCGCCTGCCCTTTGCAGCGGGCTATTTTTTTGGACGACGTGCGAAGAAGGGCTACATGCCGGGATGGTAGGAGGGCTGGATGGGGCTCCTGGCTACTGCCCCTTCAGATGGTGCTCAAAGAAGGCCTGCGTCCGCATGATGGCATCCTCGGCGGCCGCGGGGTCCCGCCCGACCATGTGCCCGGCAAAGGCATGAACCGGGCGTTCGGCGTCAAAGCCATGCGCCGCACCGTGGTACACGATCATCTCGACCGTATGGTTGTCCTTTGTTACGGCATTTCGCCAGCGATCACATTGCTTGACCGGCGTCCAATCATCGGCGTCTCCGATCAGAATCAGTGTGTCAGTCAACAGGTTTGACCGAGGTATTTCGCATCCAGGATAGAACGCGACGGCAGCGGCGAACGGACGGTTGACTTTGATGCCTGCATCCTCTGCGAGGACACTCTTGAGTACCGTCCATCCTCCGTGCGAGAAGCCGATGACGCCGATGAGATTCGGTTGAACGTCTGGAAGCGTGCGCAGGTAATCTGCGGCAGCCAACGCGTCCTGCGCGCGTAGTTCGGGTGGAACCTCGCGACCTCGATTGCATACTGACTTGAGGTTGCGCGGGCCGAAGCTGTCTACTTGAAGTGCCACGTAGCCCCAATCGGCAAGCCGGCGGGCCCAGGTCCGGTAGTGCGCACCGATTCCGTCGCAGCCATGCAGCAAGATGACGGCGGGGAACGGGCCAGGGCCCGCGGGACGGTATAGCTCGGCAGGCGCAAGACTTCCCGGGGGTCCAACCGTTGTGCTGTTAAACGCGAGCGGGCCGGATGGTGCTGGCACCATCTGCGTGCAGGCGGCACTGAAGGAAATTAGCAGGCACGACAGCATTCGCCGGAAGTTGGGCATGGCCGGGCATGATTGACATGGTGCGACCAATGCTAGCGTAGCCAGCACGGCATCATATATCGGGGAAAACGCATGCCCCTTGGGAGGAAGCGATTCACCAGTGCATGACTAGTAGAAAAATCGGTGCAGCAGATCGGCGCCTAGTTGCCGCACTGTATCAATCATGCTCATGTTCATGGCATTGGACTCGACGTAGATCACGCCGACCAGTCCGGCCAGCACAAGCAGGCCAAATTTCAAATTGTCACTCACAGCGCCCCCTGCATATGGGCCAACTCGTATCCGCAATCGCCAAGGGCGCCGTACAGCGGCTGCACCGTTGAACAATCTGGGTCACTGCTTCCTTTTGACAGTGTGCAAGGCTGGCATCTGTTCGGCATCGCACGCAGCACGGCGAGGCATGAGCGACCAGACGATGAAACAGTAGTGAGGGAGTGCGTGCGTCGGACGATGGGCTACCAGCGCATCAGGTCGGCAGCATGACGCAGTTCCGTCCTGCCTGTTTGGCTTCGTACATTAGCAAGTCAACGCGGCGCAAAATACTCTCCTGGGATTCCCCGGTCAGCACATCCGCAACGCCGAAGCTTGCGGTCAGCGGAATACAGAGGTCCCCATATCGCAGTGGCGATCCTTCCAGTGCCAGACGCGTTCGCTCCGCAAGCTGCTGCGCAGCCGCGATTGTCGTGTTCGGCATCAGAATGATGAATTCTTCCCCGCCATACCGGCCAAATTCATCAGTCTTTCGGATGCATGACCTGACCAGCGCACCAACGTGCATCAGCGCGGCATCGCCTGCGTCGTGACCATATCGGTCGTTAATGTGCTTGAAGTGGTCGATGTCAAACAGGATGCATGACAGGCGAACGTTATGCCGCTCAAAGTTGACGAGGTGACCCCCAAGCTTTTCCGTGATGACGCGTCGGTTCAAGCCGCCCGTCAGGTAATCGTTGGCGGCCAGCCCTCTCAGACGACTTACCAGGGTGCCCGCAACCACGCCGATGGCCGACATGTTGGCGATCAGCAGAAACACCATGAAGCCCCACAGGTACGGGACAAAGTTCAAGCGGAAGTCGCCAACGGGTTCGCCGCCTTGAAGCCAAACTGCAAGAACCTGCGCCAGTCGCACGAAAAACAGCACCCCAACGCACAGGAACGGAATCGCCAACAGTGCTCGACTACGCTGCTTCGCAAGTCCTCTGAGGCATTGCACACCGACGAAGAAGCTAAGGACGCCGGTTGCCGCGTTGAATACCAGTGACCTGACAGGGTAGGAACTGGCATCGGATGGCAGAAAAGCGGTGGATACCACTTCGACCAGCAATGGCAGAAACCAGAGTGGTGGCGAGGGCCGGTCTGTATGGCTGAAGGTAGCGACACCCCGGCAGAATACTGTCAGACCGCCCACCACCAGCCAATCTGCTATCTGAATCGTAATGAAATTCGAGTGGACGGCCCGCTGCGCTGTGAGTGCCACGCCGATACCAGTGGAGATGTTGGCGACGAAGAGCAAGTTCCCCTGCCGGATTTCGTCACGAAATACCCTGCTCAGAATGGCCCACATTACCCCGCAAACGGCGGCAAGGATCAGCATTACCAACCGCAGGATGCTCTCACTCTGATCCACTATTTTTTCTCCCCTCGTACCGAATTCTTCAGTGACCCGGTTATTCGAATAGATAAAGGCCAGCCCACCGTCTTGACGCTGCTGGCACGCTCGCGCTTGGGACAAGGCGCAGGCACCTATTATGCCCGCTGGGTGTGATGTATTGGACAACCCGCGTGGTTGCGATAAATGCCGCGCCACTAAGTCGCGGCATCGTTCGTTTCAGAAGAGGGAGCGCAACTACGGCTGGGCCCAGGGGGGTGGGGGGCTGGCGAACCGCGTGTTCAATCAGGTAGTGGCGCTAAACCGGCGGCGGCCAGTGCCGTCGGTGAGGAAAGCCATTGGCTTGCCTCGCTTGATTTGCAGCGGCTGCGACAGGGCAGTCACTAGATCTTCCGCTATGACCAGAGCGGTATCTTGATCGCTGCTGAGCAGAATCACCGCGAACTCGTCGCCCCCATCGTGCCGCTAAAGGTCAAGTGAGGTGGCAGCCTTTGCCCCCAGTGGGCGGCTCAAGCTGCCCCCTAAGCTCTGCGGCGACAGAGGTTGCCAGTTGTGAAAATGCCTCCAGCTTTTCAATCTTGTCTTGCAGTGCCTTCCGAGCGACCTCCTCGGCGCCGGGACCTTGTGCGCCGCCCGCTACGAACTCGACAATGCGAACTTCTAACATAGCGTCTGTCCCGGCCTCGATGGCAGCATCGAGCCACGGCATGGCCTTGTCCGCAGCTTGCTGGGCTGCGGCACTGAGCAGAAACTGAATCAGGGCACGCGCCGAGTAGTCCAGGTTCACCGCAGTATTGAGGAACCGCTTTTGCTCCGCCTGAGCAGCTTCGAGATCCTCGTCGCTCGGGGGGCGAGGGAAGTAACGAAAGAGGGTCTCGCTGTCCACGTCGAGCGAAGCAAGCGTTCGAAGAAGGGGATCGAGCTCCCTAAACGGCCGCAAGTGTGGTGGCAGACTATTTCGGTGGTCCCACAAGCTGAATATGGCCTCCTTACAGGCGTCCTGTGCAGAAGCTCGAGCCTCGGGCGAGGCACGCTCGGCAGCGTCTATCCGCTCGGCAATGACATGCGCCATCCACCGAGCCAGCAGGTCATCTCCGAGCTTGAGCTCGGCGACAAGCCGCTTTCCGAGGTCAATCACGGCTTTGGAGCGATCGAGCGATTCCATCATCACCTAGCAAGTAGTAACGGACATAAGGCCACGGATACGGCTCGAACTCGTTCTTGTCCGAACTGCTGCGGGGCGGTTTGCGGCGCACGGATACGCTAAGCACTAAACAGTCGTGAGGGTGCGCCTTTAACAGCTCCAGCAAGAAGCCGTGGTCGCAGCTCAGTCGGTTCCCGGGGACGTTTTCCTCCTCTCGTCCTAGGCCAACGACTCGAGTCCACGATTCACTGCGGAGAATAGCTCCAGACGCTGAGGCCCAGAGTCGGCCACCGGCATCCCCGTTTAGACAGAGCCTCTCGACGATAGACGGATCTGGCCTTGGCCCAGGGTAGTCGAGCCTGTCTGCCCACGGATCATACTCATCCAGCGCAGCGGATTCATTCTCGCTCAACAACCATCCAGTAAGCCGGAAAGTGTCTGTCGTAGCGATCTCGTGATCATCTGAGGATGGAACCGACATGTTGTCGAGCCGCTGCCCGGTTTGAAGCGCAGCAAGTAGCGCGCTGGCAACACTTCTTTTGACGAGGGCACTGCGGATGGAGACGGTTTCTTCGTCGTCTCCATGACCACTGCTCCAGTAACCCCAAACGACCTGCAAGCCGTCATCGGTCAGCAACTGTCGGTCTAGGTACTCGGCTGTCACGCTCCAGCACCATGCCTTGTCGCCATACCCCTGAGGCTTGGGCGGTGCTTCGATCAATTGTGGATCACGCCGGTCTGCGAGCCAGCGCCCGTCGTTCCGGGTTAACAGCTGCCTATCGAGCCATTGTTCGAAGTCATTCCTGGAGTCGTCGTCGCTCTTACCAACCGAGCGGGTTTTCAGCAGTCTCGCGGCCACTATCATCATCGCGTGGTATGACTGGTACACGCACAGATCGTCAACGCGCGGCATGGTGCCGTGAGAGTGGTTTGTGTCTTGGCCATGGAAGATTCTTCGCTTGTGGCGGGCATCGTCACCTGCCTTCCCGAAGCTCCGCCCCATTCGCGTGCGCAAGACTTTTCGCGCGTGTTGTTCTACGGAGGCCTCATTGATTCCAAAGGCTCGCCCCAATGGCGCGAACCAATATGGGCCGATGTCTATACCGAAGTAGTACTTTTCGTCGTCAGAGGGCTCGAGTTCGCCTAGCACGTTGTCGTCGGACGACTCTTCGCGCCATCCTGGATACACGTCCAGCGGAAGGCGGCTCGCGTTGACTGCGTCAAGGCTGGCCACGTTTTCTGCCGGTACGGCACCAGATTCATGCAAGACCTTCAAAGTCTCGCTAGCAAATTGGCGAAGTAGGACGTGCTCTTCACAGGCAGATGCCTTTAGGAACGCGGCAAACGGCTTGACGGCATTGGGGTGGTCGAGCGCGCCTCGCGCGAGGCCGATGAGCAACCACTGACGAGCGTGCCACTCATAGAACACCAACCCCTGGTCAGCGAACGGCGCGGCGGAGCCCAAGGACGCACGCGTCGCGAGCGCCGACAGTAAGTTCGTCCATTCGAGTTCTACGCATGTTTTGACGACATGCGCGGCCTCCCAGCGCTCAGCTGCAGTAGGCGATCCAAGGCTGACCCACAGGTAGCCGGCCAACCCTTCTTCGCAAGTTATTGGAGGCATTAGCCCATCATGCCAAGGTCCATCGCCATCCTCGGGCCGCAAGACGTCCTCCAGGAGGTCCAGCCCGAAGTTCAGCACTTCGTCAGCCTCATTGGGTGCAAGGCAAGAGGCTAAGGGATCCAGCAGCAGGAAGACCCCCCCTGCGTCGAGTGTGTCGACCCGTGCAGTAAACCCCCGCAGAATGGCAGCGACGACGTCCTCGTCGGTCACAATACTTTCGGCAAGGAGACGCTTGAAGGGGAAGACAGCTCCCCAGCCCCAACGCCGCGCATATTCTGGGTTGTTTTGACAGGCGGTCAGGGTTGCCTCGCGGAAAGCATTGCGAAGCGAAAGCAACTTGAGACCCGATTCTGGAGCGGCATCGAAGAGATCTCTCAGCTCGAAAATACCAAAGTCGGGCCAAGTTGCGACGGCGAGGACGAACTCCGCCATCTTGCCTAGGCCGCAACGCTGTAAGCCTTGTTTGTAGAACTCTCTCAACTGATACGGTGGATCGAAGGTCCTGAGATCGGCATACGCCCGTCGTAGTGCTTCCGGATTGGCAAGATCGACGTCGCCGAAAAGCTGGTTCCAATCAGGATCTCTTCGTTCACGCGGGGTATTGCGCAAGTCCGGAGCGTCAGACTGTGGAGCCTCTGTGGCACTCGCGGCTCGCGTCGCGACAAGCAGTCTATCGACGTCCGGCAACTCGATGGCATGGTGGCGACCCAGTTCGGCAAGGCCTGCCCAGGTCGTCTCCTCTTGTGGATTGACGCGCAGGTGGCGGTAGCCAGCCAGAAGTATCAGTCTTTGCCGATTGGAATCTGTTTCCGCGTCGATAGCACGCCTGATGTCATCGAGACGATCCCAGCCCGCATCCAGGCCCGCTAACGCGACAGGCGCAACCGCCGGAAGCCGGCCGGATTGAACAAGGCTGTATACGGCCATTCTAAGAAGCCGTCCTGCGGACCCGAACCCCCTGTCCCGCCATCGGCTGAGAACAGCCAGAGCCGAGGGAGTGCAAAGACCGAGAAGCGCATCGACCGTTCCGTGCCAATCGAAGTGTTTGTCACGTGCAACGTACTCATACGTCAACTCTGCGACCCTGGCTAGACGGTACGCAGAGCGTGGGCGCTGACAATCTTTATGAGCACTAGCGTGAGCGAGATGTAGCAGCGCGGACCAACGATCCAGATTCTCGTCGCCAATTCGGCTAGAGATTTCGACCGCTCGATTAAAGTAGGCCGCGGCCTCGAGACTACTAGCGGGCAGCACGGCGCGAGCCAAGCGCTGATAGGCATCGGTCCTTACTTCAGCGTTCTCCCGTGACGCCTCCAGCAACTCGAAGGCGGCCACAGCGAGTTCCAGCGCGAAACCTGAGAGCTCCTTCCTCCGAGCAGCAATCCGGCACATCGACGTCAGGGTGTCAGGCCAGAGAACGTTCTCTTTGCTGCCGATCCAGGCGCGAAGCGTGCCTAGGTACGTCTCGGAAATCGCTGAAGTATCTCGCAATACACGAGTCCACTCAACCGCCGCAACTTGCTCAAGATTGAACAGGTTTTGGTAGTCCTGCGACGCAGCGCTGTTTGTCACCTTCAACGCTTCTTCAATGGCTTTGTCCAAATCGGGGGGCGTTCGTCCACACGCGATCTCGGCGCTCAGCGCGAACCAAGGCAGGATGCCACCCGTAGCCCGCTTAAATGCAACAGTGCCGGTGCTCCAGCCGTGCGTGCTTCCAGCCTCCAGCTCCTTGCGAACTTCGGGCGGCGCGATTGCGAGTTCGGAGAGCAGCTCGCCCCGCAATGCCGCCTCCAGCGTGTATGCTCTTAGCAACGGTGCGCGGTCCGAACCGAACCGATCTGAGAGGTCTGGTGGAGGCTTATCTGGCAGATGGCGTTGCAGAATCTCTGCCCAGGTGTCTTCACGCGGAAGAATTCGTAGTGACGTCGAAACAGCAGCTGTTACTGCATCTAGCGCGTCCCAGCGGTCGTCGTCCCACTGCATGGAGTCCGGTAGGCGGATTCGCTTGTCGGCCAAGGCGCGCATGAGACGCGCCAACGGCACAGGCGGAATGCAATGGCCAACGCGGAAAGCCTCTGCTACTAGTCCAAGCAAAAAGCAGATGTCGTTGGCGCCGTGCTGTGCCAACAAATCGAGTTGCTCGAACTGGCCAAGGTCCATGAGACGCCGAGCGAGCCGCTTGCTCGTCCTGAAGACTACGCGACGCGGCCTCCAGCCCATCAGGAATTTTGCGGCTTCCTTGGGCCCCAGTACACGCAGATGAACCATCGCGAGCTCGGCTAGATCGTCGTCGTCGAGGCGCTCATCCTCTCGCTCCTTTTCGGAGCGCCGTAACCAGGCACGCAGCCAATCCATCGCCATACGCAGCCGACTGCGGGCTTCAGACAAAAACTCGCTGCGTCCCGAAAGCAGACCGGCATCGTACGCATGGTGCGATCCCATCCAACTCGTGCAGAATGTGCGTCTCGACACCAGTTCGTCGATCCGATCAGGAGCAAGAAGGGTTGCGGCGATATCGGTGTTGTATTGAATTAGCTTCGTTTGACGAGCCTCTCCGGCCGCCTCGCCAGCAGCCTTCAATGCCAGCTTTGCAGCAGCGACGTATCGACGTTGCTGCAGACACGCTTTGAGCGCAAAGGTCAGCCGTTGGAGTTCTACGTCTCGCCGCTCCAGCGGATTCGTCGTTGGCAAGTCTTCTTCTGATAGCGCTAGCTCGACCAGTTCATCCATGAGGCCGGCTGAAAGAAGCAACTGGGGCAAGGTCGATGCGACATAGGAGCTGCGATTTGCCAGTGGTCTCAATCGCGCTACGAACGAAGCCAAGTTGCCGGCGTCCGGTCTGAACCTCTCGCGAAACCATGTCTCGGCCGGTTCATCGAGGAAGTGAAGGCTGCCTCCTTTGACAAGGAGTGGCCGCCCGAGGTCGAACGCAAAGCTACGAACAGCGCTTTCGGGTGTGTTAGATATCTGAGCCAGGACGGAAATCGGTACCAAGGGCCGAAGCACCGCCAGTCCTTGGCAGATGAGATCGATTTGCGCAGCTTCGGCGTTGCCAACCTGATCCTTGAGCTTATCGACAGCTCGCTGCAACAGTTCGCCGATGGCGCTTTCGACGGTCGATGGCGTGGGTCCAAGCTCCCTAAGCATGTCTTCGATAGGCAGCTTGCGGCTGAGGGCCAATGCTTGGACACGCGGATTCGAACTGCTGAGGAACGCGAACTCGGCGGCATTCGAGGCAGTCGCCTGGGGGTAGACACGCCGCAGGTGGCCCGTCGTTTCTGGCAGACTGAAGGAACGGACCTCGATCTGATGGGCATCAGGAGGGGCGCCAAGGCGGTCACGACGGTGCGTCCTGCATGTGAAGGCTAACCTGACCCCGTCAGGGAGCGGCATCCGGATCAGATCCCGGACGAATGCAATCTCACCTTGCTCTTCGGCTGCCATGTCGGCATTGTCCGCTGCATCGATGATCAGGCATAGGCTTGCCAGGGGAGTTGCGGCACGCAGCAGTCCGATGGATTGTCTGAGCCTGCCAACAAATGCGCGCATGAAGTGTTTGGCGTCTGCATTTGCGGAGGGAATCAGCGGGTGGCACAAACCCTGTGCAGCAAGCTCATTGGCGATCTGTACGAGCGCGTCACGATGCCGGTGCCTGAAGTTCAGCGCGTTCCGATAGAGGCCATCCCCAAAACAGTCGTAGAGCACGGAGACGGAACCACTCGGCATGGATGCTGCCAAGCGCGAAGCGAGGACCGACTTGCCTACTCCGCCGTCGGCATGAAGGATAAGCGGATGCGTTGCACCAAGGAGCACCTCGCGAATTTCAGTTTCCTGGTCCCGTGGCAGAGCGTCAGCGGGCACATCGATAAGGCAAGGCGCTGGGAGGAGATCTGTCTCGGTAACCTTCAGTACTCGCAGCACGTCGTGCTGCCGAATAGCAGGATCAGTTGCGAACTCCGACGTCGCCTTGCGTGCAACCAGTTCCTTTAGTTGCACGGGGGAGTCAAAGTCTGCTTCAGCCAAGTAGATGCTAATGTCCTGGGCAAGCAGGTTTCGCTGAGCCCAAAGGTCTGGTTCGCCGCCGTCTGCGGAGAATATTTTGAAGAAGTCCACCGCCTGGGCGGCGGTCAGCCCGGTGTAGTCAACCAGTGCATCCGCGATGGAAGGATGGCGTGGCGTGCGAGCACCTCCCAAATCTTCGAGGGCCTCTTGAACCTTCTGCTCGATCGGGCGGTTGGTGGTGAACCTGAACCGGATTTTTTCCTTGAGCGTCGAGACCGGGAACTGCTGGAGAAAGCTAGAGAAGCGCTCGGCGAATCCTCGCAGGGTCTTCTTGAGGCCACTTGCCGTCCACGGCTTATGGGCGTGCCGGGTCGAGTGCTTGAGTTGAATGTAGTGGATGCAGCGAGCATCTTCGAACGCTTCACTGCCGTAATAGAGGCCAACATCGATCAGTTCGTCACCATCCTCCACTGAGGCCGCGCCTTCCGACGCTGATGCCCCTTCGATTGAGACGGCGACAAGGTCGCCGGAACCCGGCAAAAGTGCTAAGCAGTGGCGTGCCGCCCAGTGGTAGTGGAACTGATCCCCGTCTCGGCTCGGCCGCACCAACTCATGGTCCGCCATGTTCTTGTCCACTCCTCCCTAGTGTCTTGTGGCAAGTTTAACGGAACGCGAGCCCCCCACTGGAGAACCGGGTAAACGGCGAAAAACTGGCAGCTCTTGGCCATGCGTGCCAGTTGTCAACCTTGCAGCGCAATCAATTGCGCCACGCCGCCTGAAACATCACAGCACTGTCCCGGCCGTGACGCCGATTGCGACCCGCCGTTGGGATGGAGAAATCAGTATTCCGAGAGTGGGCGCTATGCTTCGGCGAAACAGCAACGACACGCGCCACAGGGTAGTTGGTGCCATCAATTGCGCCAGTTCGCCAGAATCAACGCCCAGAAAGGCTTCCTTGGCCCAACCATACCAATGGCGCCTGACGGGCAATTGCCGCTGGCCTCTTCGATAGATCGATGTGGGTAGCAGTGTGGGTAGGAATACCCAAAGAGACTAGAAGCCTTGTAGAACAAGGCCCTGTGGGAATTTTTGGCGGAGAGAGGGGGATTCGCCTACACACGCGCAGGCCGCTGATTCGCTTGCAAGCGATTCCCTTCGAATCCCCCGCGCAAGCCAAACCCATTGGCTTGCTTCTCTCAGGAAACGACAACGCCCGCTTGCGCGGGCGCTTGAGTGCTGGCGGAGAGAGGGGGATTCGAACCCCCGATAGGCTATTAACCTATACACGCTTTCCAGGCGTGCGACTTAAACCACTCATCCATCTCTCCGGGAAGTCCGCGATTATAGCAGAGCCGTTCACGGTGTCCAGCGCCATGCGCGTCACAGTGCGTCACAGTGCGTCACAAAGCGGTATCGCCGGTGTGCAACCGGGCCTGGCGCCCTACCCCTTCCTCAGATAGTTCACCAGCCGGTCGATCACTGGCGCGTTCCTGGGGGTCACCAGGCTGACCAGGATTGCCGCGGCGAATCCGGCTGGAACGCCGAAGGCGCCGGAGGCGATAGGATCGACGCCGAACCAGCGGTTGCCGAAGATGCCGGTCATTTTGGTGAAGAACGGGTAGTTGACGAAGATGTAGTAGACAGCCACGGTCAGGCCGGTTGCCATGCCGGCCACGGCACCGGCTGCCGTGGTACGTCGCCAGAAGATGGCCAGCACCAGTACCGGGAAGAAGCTCGATGCCGCCAGCGAGAACGCCGCGCCCACCAGGAACAGGATGTTGCCGGGACGCAGCGACGTCACGTACGACGCGAACAGCGCCACGCCGAGCAGCACGATCTTGGCGGTGGTCACGCGGCGCTGGTGGCTCGCCTTGCGGTCCACCATGTGGTAGTAGACGTCGTGCGAAAGCGCATTGGCGATTGTCAGCAGCAGCCCGTCGGCCGTGGACAGGGCGGCCGCCAGCGCGCCGGCGGCAACCAGCCCCGAGATCACATAGGGCAGTCCGGCGATTTCAGGCGCGGCCAGCACGATCATGTCGGGCTGGATCAGCATCTCGGCCCACTGCACGATGCCGTCGCCATTCATGTCGCGGATGGAGAATACCGGCGGGTCCACCTTGCGCCATTGCACCACCCACTGCGGCAACTCGGCGTAGGGCGTACCAACCAGGTGCTGCAGGAACTCGACCTTGACCAGCGCCGCCAGCGTTGGCGCGGACACATACAGCAGCGCGATGCAGAACACCGCCCAGGCCACCGAGTTACGTGACTCCCGGACCGATGGCGTCGTATAGAGCCGTGTCAGGATGTGCGGCAGGCTGGCTGTGCCCAGCATCAGGCAGAACACCAGCAGCACGAAATTGAGCCGGCGCGTCTTGCGTTCCTGTTCGGATGCGGCGGGGTACGGCTCGGCCGAAGGCGTCGAGAGCTGGCTGCGCGCCAGCGCATCCTCGCGCATCTGGTTCCACTGCTGCTGCGCGTCTGCGGCATCCACGGGGAAGGCCTGCCGTTCGCGCTCCACACTCTTGATCTCTCGCAGCGGCGCGTTACGCGCGCGCAGTTCCTGCAACCTGGCGTCGAGCGCATTGCGCTCCTCGATAAACGAAGCGGGCAACCGGCTGATGCGATCCTGCAGCGCAATGGCCTGCTGCTGGAATATTTCGCGCACCTGCACTTCCGCCGGATCACGCTCGATCGCCCGTTCCGTCTGGTCGATCTGCCTGAGCAGGTTGCCGTAGCTGATCTGCGGAAGCACCTCGTGGTGATGTTTCCACGCAATCAGCGACACCGTCAGCAGGAATGCGACGATGAGCATGATGTACTGCGCCACCTGCGTCCACGTCACGGCGCGCATGCCGCCGAGGAACGAACAGACCAGGATGCCGGCCAGTCCGAAGAACACGCCAACCGCAAACTCCACGCCGATAAAGCGCGTGACGATCAGCCCTACCCCCTGAATCTGCGCAACCAGATAGACGAACGAACACAGCGATGCCGCCAGCACGGCAATGGCGCGCACGGGCAGGTTGCCGCCAGGCTTGCCATTGCCGTAGCGCGCCGCCAGGAAATCGGGAATCGTATACCCGCCGTACTTGCGCAGGTACGGCGCCAGCAGGAAGGCCACCAGGCAGTAGCCGCCGGTCCAGCCCATCACGTAGGCCAGCCCTTCGTAGCCCGACACAAAGATGATGCCGGCCAGTCCGATGAACGATGCCGCACTCATCCAGTCGGCCGCGATCGCCATGCCGTTGAACATCGCCGGCACCTTGCGCCCCGCGACGTAGTACTCGTTGAGGTCCGAAGTACGGCAGATCAGCCCGATGCAGGCGTAGATCGCGATCGTGACAAAGAGAAAGACGTAGCCGAGCCAGAGCGCATCCGCGTTGGAATGCTCGAGCAGGCCCATCATGCCGACGAATGCGAACAGCCCTAGTGTGAACAGGCCGTAGTACAGCAGCAATCGGCGGCGAAAGCTCGACTGGGCGTCAGGCATCAATGGAAAAGAAAATCGTGCCCGCTCAGCACGGAACCGAGACGGGCACGATGTGGATCACGCATACGTGACTTGGGCGATCTGCTTACTGCGCCTGCTTGAGCTGATCGAGAATGGCCGGGTTTTCCAGCGTCGAGGTGTCCTGCGTAATTTCCTCGCCCTTGGCCAGCGAACGCAGCAGACGGCGCATGATCTTGCCCGAACGCGTCTTGGGCAGGTTGTCGCCGAAGCGGATGTCCTTCGGCTTGGCAATCGGGCCGATCTCCTTGCCCACCCAGTTGCGCAGTTCGGCAGCAAGCTTCACCGCTTCTTCGCCGGTCGGGCGCGCACGCTTGAGCACCACGAACGCGCAGATCGCCTCGCCGGTGGTGTCGTCCGGGCGGCCCACCACGGCGGCCTCGGCCACGATCGGGTTCGAGACCAGCGCCGATTCGATTTCCATCGTGCCCATGCGGTGGCCCGAGACGTTCAGCACGTCGTCGATGCGGCCCATGATGGTGAAGTAGCCGGTGTCCTTGTCGCGGATCGAGCCATCACCGGCCAGATACAGCCTGCCTCCGAGTTCCTCGGGGTAGTAGCTCTTCTTGAAGCGCTCCGGGTCGCCCCAGATCGTGCGGATCATCGACGGCCACGGACGCTTGACGACCAGGATGCCGCCATTACCATTCGGCACATCCTGGCCAGTCTCATCGACGATGGCGGCCATGATGCCCGGCAGCGGCAGCGTGCACGACCCAGGCACCAGCGGCGTGGCACCCGGCAGCGGCGTGATCATGTGGCCGCCGGTTTCGGTCTGCCAGAACGTGTCGACGATCGGGCAACGCTCGCCGCCGATGTTCTTGTAGTACCACATCCATGCTTCGGGGTTGATCGGCTCGCCCACCGTGCCCAGCAGGCGCAGGCTGGACAGGTCGTACTGCTTCGGGTGGATCTTCTCGTCGGCTTCGGCGGCCTTGATCAGCGAGCGGATTGCCGTTGGCGCGGTGTAGAAGATCGAGACCTTGTGGCGCTGGATCATGTCCCAGAAACGGCCAGCGTTCGGGAATGTCGGCACGCCTTCGAACACGATCTGCGTGGTACCGGCCGCCAGCGGGCCGTACGCAATATAGGTATGGCCGGTAACCCAGCCGATATCGGCCGTGCACCAGAACATGTCGTCGGGCTTGATATCGAAGGTCCAGCGCATCGTCATCAGTGCCCACAGCAGATAGCCGCCAGTGCTGTGCTGCACGCCCTTGGGCTTGCCGGTGGAGCCAGACGTATAGAGTACGAACAGCGGGTGCTCGGCACCAACGGGCTCGGCTGCGCAGATATCGGGCTGGCCGGCGGCGACGTCCTCCATCGAGCGGTCGCGGCCTTCGGTCCAGGCGACATTGCCGCCCGTGCGACGGTAGACAATCACATTCTTGACCGCCTCGCAGCCGCCCAGCGCCAGTGCCTCGTCGGCGATGGCCTTCAGCGGCAGTGCCTTGCCACCGCGCATCTGCTCGTCGGCGGTAATCAGCGCCACGGCGCCCACGTCCACCAGCCGTTCCTGCAGCGACTTGGCGGAGAAGCCGCCAAACACCACCGAATGGGTGGCGCCGATACGCGCGCAAGCCTGCATTGCCACCACGCCTTCGATCGACATCGGCATGTAGATCACCACGCGGTCGCCGCGCTTGATGCCCATGGCCTTCATGCCGTTGGCGAAGCGGCTGACCTTTACCAGCAGTTCCTTGTAGCTGATGCGCGTCACGGTGCCGTCGTCGGCTTCAAAGACGATGGCTGTCTTGTCGCCGTTGCCCTTCTCGATATTGAGATCAAGGCAGTTGTAGGAAGCGTTGAGCTGGCCGTCCTCGAACCACTTGTAGAACGGCGCGTCGCTCTCGTCCAGCACCTTGGTGAACGGCTTGTGCCAGTGCAGCAGTTCGCGTGCGTGGCGTGCCCAGAAGCCTTCGTAATCCTTGGCAGCCTCGTCGCACAGCGTCTGGTAGGCCTCCATGCTGGGGATCGCGGCGGTCTTGGCGAACGACGCAGGGGGATTGAAAACGCGATGCTCCTGCATCACCGACTCGATGGCGGACATGGGTGTCTCCTGTTTGACTTTGACTGCTTTCGGTGCAAGGTACGCCCGGCGCCTTACTTAAACCTGACGGTCCACGCGCGCATCCCCAATTCGGGATGCTGCATCGCAACAGATCGGACAGGCCTGACTCGGGAGACGTGGGGGCGCAAGTGCAGTGGGCTCTACTAAGTTAGCACAGCTATAATGCGCCGGACCCTATACCCGAACGCGGCGCACGCCCTTTCTCGCGGCGTATCACGTCGTGACCTTCCCGCCCGACGCCCCTTGCCCATCCACGCCCTTTTCCTGATCGCCGCCATGGCCCTCGTCGGCAGCAACGTCGGCCTGGGCAAGTCCATCATCGCCGAGGTGCCGGTGCTGCTGTTTGCACTGCTGCGCTTCCTGATCGCCATCGTCTGCCTTTCGCCGTGGTACCGGCCCGCGCGCATGCGCCAGGTGTCGCGCGCCGAATGGCTGAACCTGTTTCTGATGGCGTTTTTCGGCACGTTCATGTTCACGCTGCTGATGCTTGGCGGCGTGCGGCTGACCAGCGCGATGGCGGCGGGCGTCATCACCAGCACGATCCCGGCCACGGTGGCCATCCTGTCATGGCTGTGGCTGCGCGAACGGTTGTCGCGGCGGACCGTGATGTCGGTGCTGCTGGCCGTGTCAGGCATCGCGGTGCTCAATATCGCGCGCGGCGGTGGCGGCCACGGCGACAGCGCGGGCGGTAGCGGCGCGCTGATCGGCAACCTGATGATCCTTGGCGCAGTGGTGTGTGAATCGATCTACGTCATCCTGTCGCGCCGGCTTTCCCAGACGCTGGCCGCGATCGAGATCTGCGCCTATACGCACCTGATCGGCGGCGCGTTGATGCTGCCGCTGGGCCTGGTGCCGTTGTTGACCTTCGATTTCGGCAGCG
The DNA here is from genome assembly GCF_000292345.1 of Cupriavidus sp. BIS7. GTDB lineage: Bacteria > Pseudomonadota > Gammaproteobacteria > Burkholderiales > Burkholderiaceae > Cupriavidus. Next base: position 42,465 of record NZ_ALOU01000091.1, on the reverse strand, counting down.
TGGGCACCACCACGTGGGCCATGCTGCTCTGGTACGCGCTGTCTGCCAGCGTGTTCTCGTTCTGGCTCTGGATGAAGGGCATCCGCCATGTGCCGGCCCAACTGGCGGGCGTGTTCACATCGGTATTGCCGGTGGCCGCTGCGGTCTACGGCATCGTCGTGCTCGGGGAACAGCCTGGCTGGGCCCATGGCGTGGCGCTGGCCTGCGTGCTGGCCGGCATCGCGCTGGCAAGCTGGCCCGGCCCGATCGCGCGCCGCGCGCTGGGAAGCGACCCGTCCCGGTAACGTCCGGTCAGGGACCAGCCAGCGATCGGCACAAGCGGCGCACCGGCCCCCTCTCCGCGCCGGGGTGATGCAATCGCCCCACTTTGTCGACCAAGAGGCATGTCGACGGCTGTATGCATTGCGGCAGCCATCGCCATCACGGTGTATGATTCCGGGCTGTGTTTCACCGCTGCCCATCCCCCACAAAATGACAGTCATCAAGCAAGAAGACCTCATCCAGAGCGTCGCCGATTCCCTGCAGTACATCAGCTACTACCACCCGATGGACTACATCACCAGCCTGGGCCGCGCCTATGAGCTGGAACAGAGTCCGGCCGCCAAGGATGCGATTGCGCAGATCCTGACCAACAGCCGCATGTGCGCCGAAGGCAAGCGCCCGCTGTGCCAGGACACCGGCATCGTCACGGTCTTCCTGAAGGTGGGCATGAACGTGCGCTGGGATGGCGCCACGATGAGCCTGGAAGACATGGTCAACGAAGGCGTGCGCCGCGCGTACAACGACGTGGACAACAAGCTGCGCGCCAGCGTGCTGGCTGATCCGGCCGGAAAGCGTACCAACACGAAGGACAACACGCCGGCGGTGATCAACATGTCGATCGTCCCGGGCGATACGGTGGACGTTATCGTCGCGGCCAAGGGCGGCGGTTCCGAAGCCAAGTCGAAGTTCGTGATGCTCAACCCGTCGGACTCGATCGTTGACTGGGTGCTCAAGACCGTGCCGACCATGGGCGCAGGCTGGTGCCCGCCCGGCATGCTGGGCATCGGCATTGGCGGCACGGCAGAAAAGGCCATGCTGCTGGCCAAGGAAGCCCTGATGGAGCCGATCGACATTCAAGACCTGATCGCCCGCGGCCCGAGCAACCGCGCCGAAGAACTGCGCATCGAGCTGTACGAGAAGGTCAACGCACTGGGCATCGGCGCGCAAGGCCTGGGCGGCCTGGCCACCGTGCTCGACGTGAAGGTTCTTGACTACCCGACCCATGCGGCCAACCTGCCGGTGGCGATGATCCCGAACTGCGCGGCCACCCGCCACGCACACTTCACGCTGGACGGCAGCGGCGTTGCCAAGCTGGAAGCGCCGGACCTGTCGCAATGGCCGAACGTGGAATGGGCACCGAACACCGAGACTTCGAAGCGCGTGGACCTGAACACGCTGACGCCGGAAGAAGTGGCCTCGTGGAAGCCGGGCCAGACGCTGCTGCTGAATGGCAAGATGCTGACCGGCCGCGACGCCGCGCACAAGCGCATCGCCGACATGCTGGCCAAGGGCGAGAAGCTGCCGATCGACTTCACGAACCGCGTGATCTACTACGTGGGCCCCGTGGACCCGGTACGTGACGAAGTGGTTGGCCCGGCTGGCCCCACCACCGCCACCCGCATGGACAAGTTCACCGACACGATGCTGTCGCAGACCGGCCTGATCGCGATGATCGGCAAGGCTGAGCGCGGCCCCGTGGCGATCGAATCGATCCAGAAGCACAAGTCGGCCTACCTGATGGCCGTGGGCGGCGCGGCCTACCTGGTGTCGAAGGCGATTCGCGGTGCGAAGGTCCTGGCCTTCGAAGACCTCGGCATGGAAGCCATCTACGAGTTCGACGTCAAGGACATGCCCGTGACGGTGGCCGTGGACAGCTCGGGTACGTCGGTGCACAAGACCGGCCCCGCCGAGTGGCAAGCACGGATCGGCAAGATTCCGGTCGCGGCTGCCTGATTCGTCGCTGCTGTTCTGCTCCCCTCTCCCGCTCCGCGGGAGAGGGGTTGGGGGAGAGGGTATCGAGGTTCAAATTGCGACTATCGCATCTTGAACTACCGGCCCTCTCCCCCGCCCCTCTCCCACAAGTGGGAGAGGGGAGAAACCCCTCCCTGCTCCGCGCGTGAACCCCTCCCCCATCGGCATCTTCGACTCGGGCCTTGGCGGCCTGTCCGTGCTGCGCGAAGTGCGCGCGCTGCTGCCGCATGAGTCGCTAATCTACTTCGCGGATTCGCGCTACGCGCCGTATGGCGAAAAGCCCGAACGGTTCGTGGAGGCCCGCACGCTGCAGGTTTGCGAGTGGCTGGTCACGCAGGGGTGCAAGGCACTCGTCATCGCCTGCAATACGGCCACGATGCACGCGGTGCAAACGCTGCGCGAACGGCTGGGCGTGCCGATCATCGGCGTGGAACCGGGCCTCAAGCCCGCAGCTGCGGCCAGCCGCAGCAAGGTGGTGGGCGTGCTGGCCACGGCGAATACGCTGAAGAGTGCAAAGTTCAACAGGCTGCTGACCTCGCTCGGCAATGAGAGCCGTTTTCTCTGCGAGGCAGGCATCGGGCTCGTGCCGCTGATCGAACAGGGCGACGTTTCAAGCGAGGCCGTTCGCCAGAAGCTGAACAACTTTCTCACGCCGATGCTTGAAGCCGGCGCAGACACGCTCGTGCTCGGCTGCACGCACTATCCATTTCTGTCCGAAACGATTGAAGACCTGGTTGGCAACCAGCTGGCGCTAATCGACACTGGCGTTGCCATCGCACGCCAGCTCGCGCGCAAGCTGGCCGAGTTCGGTCTGGCTTCAAGCCCCGATGCGCAGCCGACCATGCGCTACCTGTCGACCAAGGACGCCGCGCATCTGCGCGAGATGGCCGCTGCGCTGCTGCACGTTGAAGCCAACGCGGAAACCATCGCCATCGAGCCTGCCCCGCCTACTGAATAAAGCCCAGCGGCTTGTGGTGCCGCACCTCGGGCTTCACCGCGTGCTCCTGGCGAAGCTGCGCCAGGAATTCGTCGGGCGTCAGCGCTTCGCCAAGCACCACGGACTGCCGCTTGACCGTCGCGAAGTCGCCCGGCGTCAGGCAATCCATCGCATCGAGTTCGCGGTGAATCGCGTCGGTGATTCGGCTCTCGTCGCCGTCCAGCGCCTCGTCAACGAACATCGACATGCGCTGCGCGGGCTTGAGCGCCAGGAAGCGGATCTTGAACGAGAAGCGGCGCAAAGCAGCCTCGTCGATCCGGTCGAACAGGTTGGTCGTGCAGATGAAGATGCCGTTGAAACGCTCCATGCCCTGCAGCATCTCGTTGACTTCGGAAACCTCGTAGTTGCGCACGGCCTGCTGGCGGCTCTGCATGAAGCTGTCGGCCTCGTCGAGCAGCAGCACCGCACCATCCTCCTCGGCACGTGCGAACATCGCCGCAATCTGCTGCTCGGTTTCGCCCACATACTTGCTCATCAGGTCCGATGCACGGCGGATCATCAGCGGCAGGTCCAGTTCGGCCGCGATATGCTCGGCCAGCGCCGTCTTGCCCGTACCGGGCGGCCCATAGAAGCACAGCGTACCGCGCTGCCGCGCCCCAAGTGCCTGCACGATCTTGTCGACCGCGTAGCGCGTTTCAAGGTTGAGGTTGTCCAGCCGGTAATGCGTGACCACGGGGCGCGCTTCGGCCTCGGGCCGCAACCCCATCGCACGATCCGCGTGTTCGAGCTGGCGCAGGATCAGCGCCTCCACGGGCTCCTCGACGTCGGGCCGCGCCAGTTCCACGAATCGCGCGGCAGACTGCACCTGCGCCGGCGTCAGCGACTTGCGCGCGGCTAGCGTCGCAACGAAAGCGTCGCTGACCGCCAGCCCGCCAAGGTGCTTGCGGATGATGTTCTCGCGCACGAGCGGCGGCGGGATCTTCAGTTCGAGATGGAACTGGAAGCGCCGCAGATAGGCCGGATCGATCTGCCGGATCGAGTTCGAGATCCAGATCACGGGCACCGGGTTCTGCTCAAGCGTCTGGTTGACCCACGCCTTGCCATTGACCGAGCCGCGCGTGTCCTCCTGGCCGAACAGGCTCATCAGCTCGCGCGCGCTGCCCGGGAACACGTCCTCCACTTCGTCAAACAACAGCGCCGTGCGCGGGCGCCCACGAAGAAATGCCTGGGACACCTGCAGCGAACGGTAGCGATCCTTGCCAGACAGGCTGTTCCCATCGCGATCGAAGCAATCGACCTCATAAAGCTCGCAGCCAGCTTCGCGCGCCACCAGCCGCGCGAACTCTGTCTTGCCGGTGCCAGGCGGACCATAGATCAGCACGTTCACACCGGCGGCATTCTGGCGCGTGGCGTTGGCCAGCATCGCAGTCAGGTAGCGCGCGTCGGTCTCCACATGCGGATAGTCGCTGGTGCCCAGCGTCGGCGGGGCCGCGGGCCGCGTAAAGACCGCCATCATCTCCGCTTCGCTCGCATAGTTGCCAAGCAGCACGTGCAGCAGCCGGTCGGAAAGCCGCATCAGATCGCCCAGGTCCGTGACGCTGTTCTCCGGTAGCGGCTGCTCGATCAGATTCAACGTTTCCAGCCGGGAGCCGGGGCGCAGCGACACGGCGATATCGCCCGCACCCGCTCCAGTCAGGCCAGCCAGGATCTGGAATGCTTCCTGGCTGTGGGCCACCTTGCAGTCCACCATCACCGCGCGCAGATCACGCTTGTACTTGGCCAGTGCGGCGTACAGCAGCAGCTTCCTCTCGTGCTCGGGCAGGTTGAGCACGTGGCTGAGCATGTCGATATTGCGCACCAGCAGCACGCGCTCGCCATCGAGCCTGGCTGCGATGGCCGCGGACGAAGCGGCAAACACCGCGAACATGTCCTTTGCGTGGTACTTGACGTACTCGTCGAGGTAATAGAACAGCGCGCTTTCGTCGAAGGCGCTGTTCCACTGGCCGTGTCGCTCAAGGAATTCTTCGGGAGACAGCCGCCCGGCGCCCTTCCACGCGGGCATGTCGGCACAGCGGGCCGACAGGAAACGCTGCACGCGCAGCACCACCCCATAGGGCCAAACCATTTCCTGCGCGCTGACGGTCAGCACATCATTGATATTGCTGCGCAGATTGAAGCGGGGGCCGAGCGCGCAGACCACGCGCAGTGCGAACTGGGCGCACATCCAGTCCAGTGCCGACGTACCCTGTGTTCCGGCCGACGCGCGCAGCAGCGTGGTGCGGTCGTCCAGCATGCGGTCGTCATCAGCAAAACGGGTAAAGTCCATCGCCGGTTCCCCTCGCACAGTGTGCACGGTGGCATGGGGCGTCCTGACCGCGGGGAACGCACTGCGCCTGTGCCGTGTCTGCCGCTAATGGTTGTAGATGTTAATCCTAGCGCGGTTTTGCGGGTATGGAACATGGAGGAGCCGCGCGGACGCGGGCTTGCCCACGTAACGCACAGGCAACTTCGGGCCAGTCATTGATGCGGCCCGCATCCAGGAACCGAAAGAAACGCATTCACGCATTGCACAAATTGCAACAAATAAGAATCATTATCGTTTATACTATCCCGCTGATACGCTGCCCCAAGAGTGGCGCTCCCCGCTGGCAACCCGTTTCGTCGAGGTCTGTTTTTCTGGAGCGTTATCATCATGGAATTGCTATTGAGCCTGCTGGTCGGATGTGGCATCTCGCTGATCCTGTTCTACCGCAAGTGATTGCGCCCACGGGCGTACACCTGTCGTTCTACTCATGTTCGATCAACGATTCTTCAAGATCACCATCGCAGTCCTGCTGTTTCACGCAGGACTGCTTTATTTGATCCAGAGCGGCCTGGCTCGAAAGATGACCGAGGCCGTCATCGCCCCCGAGATCATCGCTCGCATCATTCCGATGGAGCCGCCGCAGCAGCCGCCGGCTCCGGAGCCGCCCAAGCCCCAACCGCAGACGCCGCCGAAGCAGGTCAAGGTGGTAACGCCGCGCCCAGCGCCGCCCCAACCGCAGCCGACGCCGACTCCCGTGGCATCGCTGCCGCCTTCGCCGACCGCGATTGAAGCGCCGCCGGCACCGCCCGCGCCGCCTGCCCCGGCACCGGAACCCGCAGCAGCGCCGGCCGCGCCGGCAAACTCTGCGCCGCGTGCCGTGGGTATGGATGAAATTGAATGCTCGAAGCCGCAACCCATCTATCCTCGCCAGTCTCAGCGTATGGGCGAAACGGGTACGACGCTCGTCCGCCTGACGATCGACGAGAACGGCAAGATTGTGAAAACCTCGGTGGCAAAGTCCAGTGGATCGACGCGCCTTGACGATGCCGCAATTAACGCGGTACAGGCCATGCGTTGCAAACCCTACATGCTCAATGGGCGTGCAGTATCCGTATCACCATCGCAACCGATTAACTGGCAGTTGACCAACTAGCCTTCCGAACCTCTCTGTATCACCTAAACACCTTCTCAGGAACCACCATGCAGGACCTCGGACTCTCCCACCTCTGGTCGCAAGGCGATTTCGTCATGCGCGCGACCGCCATCATTCTGCTGATCATGTCGCTGCTGTCGTGGATCGTGATTCTCACCAAGGCGTGGGATCTGATTCGCCTCAAGAAGATGGCACACGGTGCGGAAAAGCGTTTCTGGCACTCCGACGATTTCGACCACGCGCTGGACACGCTTGGCGCCAACGACGCCAACCCGTTCCGCATGCTGGCCATCACCGGCCGCGAGGCTGCGCAGCACCATCGCGCAAGCCAGCCGCAGCTGCATGACGCACTCGACATCTCCGACTGGCTGACCCGCTCGCTCAAGAGCGCGATCGACGAAGCCGTGGCGCGCATGCAGTCCGGCCTGGCCGTGCTGGCATCGGTTGGTTCGACTGCTCCGTTCGTCGGCCTGTTTGGCACCGTCTGGGGCATCTATCACGCGCTGATCGGCATTGGCGCCTCGGGCGTGCCGACGATCGACAAGGTGGCCGGCCCCGTGGGTGAAGCGCTGATCATGACGGCCTTCGGCCTGGCCGTGGCCATCCCTGCCGTGCTTGGCTACAACGCGCTGAGCCGTGGCAACAAGGGCGTCATCAGCAAGCTCAACCGCTTTGCGCACGACCTGCACGCCTACTTCGTGACGGGCGCCCGTGTGCGCCCGACCACTTCAGGCAGCCGTGCCGACGACGCATCGGTGCGCCTGGCCGTCAAGAACTAAGCGTCGATCGCTGACGCAGGAAGGAAAGCATCATGGCATTCGGCACGCTCGACGGAGACGATGACGAGGTAATGAGCGAGATCAACATGACGCCGCTGGTCGACGTCATGCTGGTGCTCCTGATCATCTTCATCATCACGATTCCCGTCATCAATCACGCGGTGAAGATCGACCTGCCGCGCGCAACCAACCAGCCCAACGACGTCAAGCCGCAGAGCGTCAATGTCTCGATTGATGCGCAGGGCAAGGTGTTCTGGAACCAGCAGGAAGTCGACGACGCCACGCTCGATCAGCGCATTGCGGAATCCGCCCAGCAGCAGCCGCAGCCCGAGCTGCATCTGCGTGCGGATCGCGACGTACGCTATGAACGCGTGGCACAGGTCATGGCTGCCGCGCAGCATGGCGGCCTTGGCAAGATCGGGTTCATTACCGAACCGAAGCACTGATCCGGCAACGCCGCATATCAGCAGAGGGCACCCCAAGGGGTGCCCTTTTTCATTTTCACAGGCTTGCGCGGGGGCTCAAGCCCATCCGCAGATGTAACGGTTTTCGAACTCGCTTGTAATGATAACAATTCTCATTTATGCTCTTGTCCATCGTCACTGAAACCCCGAACACTTCGTACGGAGAAGACCATGAGCACACTGAGCCTGCCGATGTCGCAACCGCGTGAAGTCACGCGCCGCCGCCTGTCCCTGCGACGCGTGGAGGTTGCGCCGCAGGCCCGGCGCGAGGTCTCGCCGGCCTCGTCGGCCATTGAAACCGTCAAATCGGCAGTTGCCGCCCTGCCCGCCCGCCTGGAAGCCCTGATGCGCCAGGATGCGCCGGCAGATGTCAGCACCGCCCAGGCCGTACCGCTGGAAGCGATCATGCGTGGCGCCACCACGCTTCCGATCCTGCACAACGGTAACGTCTATACGCTGCGGGTAACGCGCTACGGGAAACTGATCCTGACCAAGTGATCGACCGGAATGCCGGGCTTCGTCACTGTGTCAGACAGCTAAGGACTTTTGTGGGGACCGCCCCCTTGCGGGGCGTTGGGCAGTAGCCAGTCGATCGGTCCAGCGGTACAGCAAGCACTCCAAACCCCTTGCCGTGCCGGCCGCGCCAGCCATGCCACCTTTTTATTCCGCCCCGCGGGCATCGCGCCTGCGGGGCTTTTGCATTGGCCGATCAGAGGCCCAGCGAAGCAATGCCGGCGCGCGCAATCTGCGCGTCTTCGGTCGACTTCACGCCCGACACACCGATAGCGCCAACAACCTGGCTGTTCACGACGATAGGCACGCCGCCTTCGAGCATCCCGTGCAGCACGGGTGCGGTCATGAACGAGTAGCGGCCATTGTTGATCATGTCTTCGTAGATCTTGGATTCGCGACGGCCCAGAGCTGCGGTACGAGCCTTCTCCGTGGCGATATAGGCCGAAATCGGCGCCACGCCGTCCAGGCGCTGCATGCCGAGCGGATGACCACCGTCGTCAACGACCACAATCGTGACGGCCCAGTTGTTGGCCGTGGCTTCGGCCTCGGCGGCGGCCATCACCTTCTTCACATCATCGGCCGTCATTACGGTTTTTTGCTGCATACCTCTCTCCATCGGTTCATATCGGGGACGAGGCCGCAGTATATCGCTCCGAAAGGCCGTCGGAGTGCAAGGTACGAATCAGGGAAAGGTGAAGGTCCTTAACACGGCTGCTGCTTGACGCGCGCCTTTTACAAAAGGCTGCCACTGCATTTTCCAGAATCTTCCGACAAGGCTCGGAAAAGCGAACGACAGAAACGAACGACAGAAACGAACGACAGAAACGGAAAAAGCCCCATTGCGGGGCTTTTTTCCGTTAATGGCCATCAACTGACCGGTTAATCGCGCCAGTGGCCGTGTCCGTGGCCGTGACCACGCCAGCCCGGGCCGTAGTAGTAGCGCGGGCCGCCGCGATAATAACCGTAGCCGCCGTAGTAGACCGGTGCCGGGCGCACGTAAACCGGAGGCGCGCCATAGTAGACCGGCGCAGGCGCCACCACCACGGGCGGCGGAGAGTAATAGACCGGCGCAGGCGGATAGTACGCCGGAGCGCCAATCACCACGCCCGGCACGCCGATCGCCACGCCAACGCTCACGTGCGCCATTGCAGCGCCCGACACCAGCGCGGCGGCTACACCGAATGCTGCGAACAACCAACGTTTCATGATCGTGCCCCTCTTGGAGTTATTAGGTCTCGATAACCGTATTGTAGGGGGTCACGATTTTTCAGGTGAAACGGCAGGGGCTACATTGTTACTACCGGTAACAGACGAAGCACTTTTTCGGCTGCCGTGGAATGGCTTGCATCCTGCACGCTAAGCCACCACAATACCGGGCTTGCCGTGCGGCCGTGGACAATTTGGTTGATGCAGGGGACTTGAGAACTGCGCTGCCAATTCAATACAGCCACCTCCAGACGTAACGTCAAAAGAAAGAGGTGGCCAGGTTCCAACGCATTGCGCCACGCCCGAGTGGTGAAATCGGTAGACACAAGGGACTTAAACAATTTGAGCCTTCGGGGGGAAACGCCCGGAGTGAAGCCCGTCAAATTCGGCGAAAGCCCTGGATGCCCCGGCATCCGAGCCAACGCCGAGCCAAGCCCAGGCCCATGGCCGGGAAGGTGTAGAGAGCAGACGGCGGGCACCTACGGCCGCAAGGCTATGGTGAAGGCGTGCTCCAGCCCACGAACGGCGCGCAAGCGCGGGCGGCGAAAGCCGAAGTGGGAAGAAAATCCCTCGCCGAAAGGCGTGCCGGTTCGATTCCGGCCTCGGGCACCATTTCGGAAGCCACCCCTGTCTGTGCAGGGGCGGCTTCCTGTCAATCCGCAATCCGACACCTTCCGACACCTGTCCTTCCGACACTTGTCGCGCCACCCCGCGCGCGGCCGGCGTAGCACTCCACATCGTCCGCATCTGCCGTCCGTATCTGCCGTCCGTATCTGCCGTCCGTATCTGCCGTCCATATCTGCCGTCCATATCTGCCGTCCATATCTGCCGTCGGCCACGGCGACGCATGCACGTGCGTCGACATGGCCCCGGTATCCACATTGAGCAGTTCAGCGCACGAGGTCTTGCGAGAATCGGACATCGCCCGACATCCGCCAAGATCGATCGCAACTAGAACACAAGAATGACTGACTCAATCTGGCCTTTGCTGCCCCGCGGTTGAAGCATTCCCGGCCGTTGCATCGGTGTCGGCACAGCCTGCTCAAGACGTCATGGAAGCGAACTCGCTCGCGCGCAGTGTCGTTCCTGGGTACGCAACGCCAGGGACTTCCAACGTGCGAATCTGCCAACTGAACCTGACCGACTCGCGGGCGGTCGATGACGAAACACTGGCGCGAACCGCGTCACTCGGATTCGACCACGTATTGCTCAGCGGCTGGTCAGTGCCCCAAGTGCGAGCCGGCTGTCTGGCGGCCGCGGTGAAAGCGTGCCGAGACCGCGGGTTGGCACCATTGCTCGAACTCGCACTCGATCGTTTTCCGAACGACTCGGCCGGCATGCATGACGGGTGGATCGATCATGCACGCCCGGCGGGCGCCCCTCATGCGACTGACAGCCATCTGCGCGGCGTGCGCTTGCGTTGGTTTGACGACGCCATTGCCGAACAACTGGTGGCGTGGTGGAGCGCCCAGCTTGACGAAGCAGTAGCAACCGGCGTGGCCGGATTCTGCTGCCGCGCGCCCGCGCGCGTGGCCGGACGGCATTGGACCGAACTGATCGATACCGTGCGCCGCGACGGAGACATCGTCTTCCTTGCCTGGACACCGGGCACGACGCCGGAGCAGCTTGACGATCTGGCAAGCGCCCCGTTCGACGGCGCGTTCTCATCATTGCCCTGGTGGGACTATCGCAGCGTGTGGCTGGCAGAGGAATTTGCCCGCCTGCGCCGTTTTGGACGCGTCCTGACGGCGCCCGCGCTGGCGCCCGACGGTGCCGACGTACTCGTTGCTCGCCGCGCGCTATGGACGGCAGCCGCGCTTGGCGATGGCTGGCTGGTGCCCGCCGGGTACGAGACCGGCGCGGCATTGAATGATTCAACGCCGATGCTGGCGAATGGCGCAGATCCCACCGCCATCATTGACGCCCCCTATGACCTGACCCATGAGGTCACGCAAGCCAACACATGGCTTGCGGCACGCGACCCGGAGCCCGCTATCGCGGTCCGGCAAGTCAGCGGCCCCGACGCGCCATTGACCGTGCTTGCACGCGTACCCGGACGCACGGCCAATGGAGCAGATGGGACCAATGGGACCAATGGTGGCGATGAAGTCAACGGCACCACCGATGCGCCGGCATTGGCGATAGTCCTGAACCCTTGTCCAGTTCATCCGGCTTCGCTCGGCGCCGACCGCGTGCTGGGCGCGCTGCCCGAGCCATCGGGCTTGCTCAAGGCAGCGAACGGCGGGCCAGGCGGATTGCTTGATACCGCTAACTGCCTTGATCCGTGCAGCACGATCACGCTGCCCCCGGCCGATATCCGCCTGTACGAAGCGATACCGAAGGGCGTCACCCCAATCACGATCGCCACGGCACGGTCCAGCGCGACGGATCGTGACCTGGCCGCCGCCTTGCAGGCATCGCGCATCGCCATCGAGAACCTCTCGCCATCCGCAGACAACGGGCGCTTTGCAGTGCGACGCACCGTTGGCGAGCGTGTGGAGGTAGGCGCCGATATCTGGATGGATGGGCATGACAAGCTTGCGGCAGCCGTACTGTGGCGCGCGCCCGGCGAGCAGGGCTGGCACGCGTCGCCGATGGAGCACGTTGTCAATGATCGCTGGCGTGGCAGCTTTCCCATGATGGCACTTGGCCGCCACGAATTTACGGTGGAAGCATGGCGCGACGGTTTTGCGAGCTGGCTCGACGAAGTCGGCAAGAAGAGAAAGGCCGGCGTCGATATCACGCTCGAAATCGAGGAAGGTGCGCGGCTGGTCGCCAGCGCGCTGAATGCCCCCGAAGCGAGTGCGATTCCCGGGTCGAACGCGATCGTCGCCGACCTTCATGCAGCCGCGGGCAACGATGGCTTGCGGCTGGAAATCCTGCTGTCGCCGCGCACGGAAGCAGCGATGCGCGCTTCGATGGATACGCCATCGGGCAGGCCATTCGCAAGCCGCCACCCAGTCATCATGCCCGTGGAGGCCGACCGCCTGGCTGGCCGCTTCGCAAGCTGGTACGAACTGTTCCCGCGATCGGAGAGTGGCGATGTCAACCGGCACGGCACGTTCGACGACGTGATCCGGCGCCTGCCGGCGATCCGTGCGATGGGCTTCGACGTGCTGTACTTCCCGCCGATCCACCCGATTGGCCAGACCCATCGCAAGGGCAAGAACAACAACCTCAAGGCCGCGCCCGGTGACGTTGGAAGCCCCTATGCCATTGGAAGCGCCGAAGGCGGATACGATGCGATCCACCCGCAGTTGGGCACGTTCGATGACTTCCAGCGCCTGCGCCGCGCGGCGGCCGACCTGGGCATCGAGATCGCGCTCGACTTCGCCATCCAGTGCTCACCTGACCATCCGTGGCTGCGCGAGCATCCAGAATGGTTCTCGCACCGGCCAGACGGCACATTGCGCTACGCGGAGAATCCGCCCAAGAAGTACGAAGACATCGTCAACGTCGACTTCTACGTTGCGCCGCCGGCTCGCGAGCAGCTATGGACTGCCTTGCGCGATGTGGTGCTGTTCTGGGTCGAACACGGCGTGCGTATCTTCCGGGTCGACAACCCGCACACCAAGCCGCTGCCGTTCTGGGAATGGATGATTGCAGACGTACGCGCCAGGTATCCCGACACGCTGTTCCTGGCCGAAGCGTTCACGCGCCCCAAGATGATGGCGCGGCTGGCCAAGCTCGGGTTCTCGCAGTCCTACACCTACTTTACGTGGCGCAACACCAAGGCTGAACTGACCGAGTACATCACCGAACTCACACAGACTCCGCTGCGCGAGTTCTACCGGCCACACTTCTTCGTCAACACGCCCGATATCAACCCGTACTTCCTTCACAAGGGAGGACGCCCCGCATTCCTGATCCGCGCGGCGTTGGCCACGCTGCTGTCTGGGCTCTGGGGCATGTACAGCGGCTTCGAAGTCTGCGAGAGCGCACCGCTGGTCCTCAATGGGGTGGAACGGGAGGAGTACCTCGACGCCGAAAAATATGAGTTGCGCGTGCGCGACTGGACCCAGCCCGGCAATATCGTCGCCGAGATCTCGCGACTGAACCAGGTTCGCGCGAGTCATCCCGCGTTGCAGAGCCACTTGGGCGTGCGCTTCTACCACGCCAGCGACGGCGCGGTGCTCTACTTTGCACGCTTCGTCCCCGGCAGCAGTGCCACCGGCGCCGTGTTCGGCGACGACGTGCTGCTGGCCGCGATCAGCCTCGACCCGTACCAGGCGCACGACGCGGACATTGAACTGCCGCTATGGGAGTGGGGCCTGCCGGACCACGCCTCGCTCGACGCCCAGGACCAGATGTCGGGTCATCGATTCACATGGCATGGCAAGCGCCAGCACATCCGCCTGGACCCCGGGAAGCTTCCGTTCTCGCTCTGGCACGTCAGGCCGATACAGACACCGGGAGAGACGGCATGAAGCGACTATCCGATCGCGCCAGCGCCGCGCTGCTCAACGCCGACCCGCTCTGGTACAAGGATGCGGTCATCTATCAACTGCACATCAAGTCGTTCTTCGATGCGAACGGAGACGGCGTGGGCGACTTCGCCGGCCTGCTGGCCAAGCTCGACTACCTCGTCAATCTCGGCGTGGATACGATCTGGCTGCTGCCGTTCTATCCGTCGCCGCGCCGCGACGACGGTTACGACATCGCCGACTATCGCAACGTGCACCCGGACTACGGCACGCTGTCCGAGGCGCGCCGCTTCGTTGCCGCAGCCCATGCGCGTGGCCTGCGCGTCATCACCGAACTGGTCATCAATCACACCTCGGACCAGCACCCGTGGTTCCAGCGCGCCCGCAAGGCCAAGGCAGGCTCGGCCGCGCGCAACTACTACGTATGGTCGGACGACGATCAGACTTACGCGGGTACGCGTGTCATCTTCTGCGATACCGAAAAGTCGAACTGGAGCTGGGACGCCGAAGCCGGGGCCTACTTCTGGCACCGCTTCTATTCCCACCAGCCGGACCTCAACTTCGACAATCCGCACGTGCTCAACGAGGTGCTGTCGGTCATGCGCTTCTGGCTTGACATCGGCGTGGACGGGCTGCGGCTCGATGCCGTGCCGTACCTCGTCGAGCGCGAAGGCACGTCGAACGAGAACCTGCCCGAAACGCACGAGCTGATCCGCAAGATACGGCGGCACCTCGATGAACGGTATGCCGGCCGCATGCTGCTGGCCGAAGCCAACATGTGGCCCGAGGATGCACAGCAGTACTTTGGCGGCGCCAGCGGCGGCGGCACCGCAGACGTCACGGGCGCGGCCAGCCCCGACGGCATCCGAGGCGACGAATGCCATATGGCATTCCACTTTCCGCTGATGCCGCGCATGTACATGGCGATTGCACGCGAGGATCGTTTCCCGATCACCGACATCCTGCGGCAAACGCCTGAAGTGCCGCCCACTTGCCAGTGGGCGATCTTCCTGCGCAACCATGACGAACTGACGCTGGAGATGGTTACTGGCAGCGAGCGTGACTACCTCTGGGAGGTCTACGCGTCCGACCGCCGCGCGCGTATCAATCTCGGCATCCGCCGCCGCCTGGCGCCACTGATGGAGCGTGACCGCCGCCGCATCGAACTGATGAACAGCCTGCTGTTCTCGATGCCCGGCACGCCCGTGATCTACTACGGCGACGAGATCGGCATGGGCGACAACATCCATCTGGGCGACCGCGATGGCGTGCGTACGCCGATGCAATGGTCGCCAGACCGGAATGGCGGCTTCTCGCATGCCGATCCGGAACGGCTGGTATTGCCACCGCTGCAGGGCCCGCTTTATGGCTATGAAGCGGTCAACGTCGAGGCCCAGACGCGCGACCCGCATTCGCTGCTGAACTGGATGCGCCGCATGCTCGCGCTACGGCGCCAGCACCGCGCATTCGGGCGCGGCACGCTGCGCTTCCTGTTCCCCGGAAATCGCAAGATCCTGGCCTATCTGCGCGAATACGACGACGAACATATCCTCTGCGTGGCCAACCTGTCCCGCGCACCACAGGCCGTGGAGCTGGATCTGTCGCAATTCGAAGGCCGTGTACCGGTGGAGATGCTCGGTGCCACGACCTTCCCCGCAATCGGCCAACTGACCTATCTGCTGACGCTGCCGCCCTACGGCTTCTACTGGTTCGTGCTGAGCGAAAATGCGCAGCCGCCAGCGTGGCATGTCGAGGCCCCCGAACAACTGGTGGAACAGGTAACGCTGGTGCTGCAGAACAACGGCCAGCCCGGGCTGACCGAATCCGCGCGGCGCACGCTTACCACCGAGGTGCTGCCCAACTACCTGGCCCGGCGCCGCTGGTTCGCGTCGAAGGGCAAGCGCATCGACCACGTGACCGTGGCATACGGCTGGCCGATCGTACAAGGCGACGGCGAGGATATCTGGCACTGTGAAGTGGAGGTCGCCATGCCCGGCCACACCGAGTGCTACCAGCTCCCCATGGCACTGCTGTGGGACCGCGAAAGCACCGATGGCATGTCGCAACTCGTCAATGGCCTGTCAATGGCACGCATACGGCGTGGCAGCCGCGTTGGCATCATCACCGATGGCTTCGTCATCGAATCCTATGCACGCGCGCTTGTCCGGGCGCTGCGCGAGAGCACCGAGGCCAGCACGTCGCGCGGCGTCATCCGCTTTCTTCCCGAGCCCGGCATCGCAACCACCGCGCTGGATGACGAACCCGTGCAATGGATGTCCGCCGAGCAATCGAACAGCTCGCTCGTGTATGGCAACACGGCAGTGCTCAAGCTGGTGCGCCGTGTGGCCGGCGGCGTCCATCCGGAAGCTGAGATGACACGCTACCTGACCAGCCACGAGTACGCCCACGCGGCACCGCTGCTAGGCGAAATCGTACGCACCGGCACCGATGGCACACCGCACACGCTGATGCTGCTGCAAGGCTACATCCCCAACCAGGGCGATGGCTGGGACTGGACGCTGGATTACCTGGGCCGCACCATCGACGATGCGCTGCCGTCCGCCGAAGGCGAAAGCGAGTTCGCCGAAGCCATGGGCGGCTACGCGACGATGATCGGCACGCTGGGCAGGCGGCTGGCCGAACTGCACGCGGTGCTGACCGCGCCCACCGACGACCCGGCGTTCGCATCGGATTCCGCCACCAGCAAGCAGGCTCGCGACTGGGCCGACGAGGCGCTGAACCTGCTCAATGAAGCGCTCGATCTGCTCGATGAACGCCGCGCCAGTGCCACCGGCAACTTTGCAGACGATATCGAAGCGCTGCTCGCGTCGCGGGACAAACTGCCCGAGCTTGTCGCTGGTCTGGCCACGGCAGCACCGGGTAGCCTGCAGTCGCGCATTCACGGCGACTTCCACCTGGGACAGGTACTGATCGCACAGAACGACGCGTACATCGTTGACTTCGAAGGCGAGCCGCGTCAGCCGCTGGCGTTCCGTCGCCGCAAGACCTCGCCGCTGCGCGACGTAGCGGGGCTGCTGCGCTCCCTTGACTACGCCGCCGCGACCGTCGGCACCGATCGCCAGGAACGCACGCATGCCGCGCTGCCACCGGAACTGGCCGAACGTCGCGCGGCCCTGCTCGACCAGTTCCGCGATACGGCCAGCGAAGCGTTCCTGGAGGGCTACCAGCAAACCATGGCCACGCTGGAGCGTCCATGGGTCACCCCGGAACAGCTGCGCCCGCTGCTCGACCTGTTCCTGCTCGAGCGTGCCGCCTACGAAGTCGGCTATGAAGCCGCCAACCGCGTCGCATGGATCGACCTGCCGACCAGCGGCCTTGCCCGCCTGATTCGCAAACTGCTGGGAGATGCCGATGCCCAGGTCTGATATGCCCACCCTCGACGTGCCGGCACCAACGCTGCCGGCCCCGGTCATCGACGCAATCGTGGCGGGCCGGCTGGCCGATCCGTTCAGCGTACTTGGCCCGCACCGGGACGAACACAGCGTGGTGGTGTGCGCCATGTTGCCCGGGGCGGCGTCGGTGCACCTGACCGACGCCAACGGCGCGACCGTTGCGGAAATGACGCCGCTGCATGGCGAAGGCGTGTTCGCGGGCCGGCTCCCCGACGAGTTGCCTTTGCAGCCCGCCCAGCACGATTACCGCCTGCGTATCCACTGGGCCGACGGCAGCGAACAGACCAGCGCCGACCCGTACGCATTCGGCCTGTTGCTTGGCGACTTCGACCTGCACCTGTTCAACGAAGGCCGCCATCTCGAACTCGGTCATTGCCTGGGCGCCCAGTGCCTGATCGTGGACGGCGAACCCGGCGTGCGCTTTGCCGTGTGGGCGCCGAATGCCCAGCGCGTCTCGGTGATTGCCGACTTCAACGGCTGGAACCCGGTGCGGCACCCGATGCGGCTGCGCCACGGCTCCGGCGTGTGGGAAATCTTCATTCCGAACGCGATGGGGGCCAGCGCCGGCAGCCGCTACAAGTACGACCTGATCGGGCCGCACGGCGAAGCGCTTCCCGACAAGGCCGACCCGCTCGCGCAGGCCGCAGAGATGCCGCCTGCAACGGCCTCGGTCGTGGCCTGTTCAGGTCACGGCGCCCCGCCGTTCCGCTGGAACGATGCCGAATGGCAGGCGCAGCGCACACGGACCGATGTCTACGCGGCGCCAATGTCAGTCTACGAACTCCATGCACTGTCATGGCAACGCGCTGCCAACGACACCGCGCGCGGCTGGGAGATCCTGGCGGAACAGCTGGTCCCGTATGTCCGCGATCTTGGCTTCACCCATATCGAACTGCTACCGATCACCGAGCATCCGTTCGGCGGCTCATGGGGCTATCAACCGCTGTCGTTGTTTGCGCCAACGGCACGGCTGGGCTCTCCCGCACAGTTCGCCGCCTTCGTCGATCGCTGCCATCAGGCAGGGATCGGCGTGATCCTCGACTGGGTGCCCGCACACTTCCCGACCGACCCGCATGGCCTGGCGCAGTTCGATGGCACGGCGCTTTACGAGCACCAGGACCCGCGCGAAGGCTATCACCAGGACTGGAACACGCTGATCTACAACCTTGGCCGCAATGAAGTGCGCGGCTTCCTGCTGGCCGGCGCGGTGCATTGGCTCGAACATTTCCATATCGATGCGCTGCGTGTGGACGCCGTGGCGTCGATGCTGTACCGCGACTACAGCCGCGAGCCCGGGCAATGGGTGCCCAACCGCTTTGGCGGCCGGGAGAACCTTGAAGCGGTAGCCTTCCTGCGCGAGCTGAACACGGTCGTGCGCCAACGCTGCCCGGGCACGCTGATGATTGCCGAGGAATCGACAGCATGGCCCGGCATCACCGCCAGCGTGGAATCGGGCGGACTTGGCTTCAGCTTCAAGTGGAACATGGGCTGGATGCACGACACGCTGCGCTACCTGTCGCACGAACCAATCCACCGCGCGTGGCACCACAGCGACATGACATTCGGCATGGTCTACGCGTGGTCAGAGGCCTTTGTATTGCCGCTGTCGCATGACGAGGTCGTTCATGGCAAGGGTTCGATGATCGGCAAGACGCCCGGAGACGACTGGCAGCGCTTTGCCAACCTGCGCGCCTATTACGGCTTCATGTGGACCCATCCGGGCAAGAAGCTGCTGTTCATGGGCGGCGAATTTGGGCAATGGCGCGAATGGAACCACGATGCGGAACTCGACTGGGACCTGCTGGACCAGCCAGCGCACCGCGGCGTGCATTCGCTCGTACGGGATCTGAACCGGCTCTATCGCGACCTTCCCGCGTTGCACGCGATGGACCACCAGCCCGATGGCTTCCAGTGGGTGGTGGGAGACGATCATCAGAACAGCGTGTTCGCGTACCTGCGCCGCGCCGCGCCGCCCAGCCGCGAGGTTGTATTGGTTGTCGTCAACATGACTCCTGTGCCGCGCCATGGCTACAGGCTCGGCGTACCGCTGCCCGGCGCGTGGGAGGAATGCCTGAACACCGACGCCGCAAGCTATGGCGGAAGCAACCTGGGCAACTACGGACAGGTGGAGGCCGATGCGACACCGTCGCACGGCCAGCCGGCGTCGTTGGCATTGACGCTGCCGCCGCTGGCCACGCTGGTGTTGCGCCCCCGGCAGCACCACGCCTGACCGGCATAGGGAGGGTATTGCATGGCGATCGCCACGATTGACCGTCTCCTGCCCGGCAAGCCCTATCCACTGGGTGCGCACTGGGATGGTCTTGGCATCAACTTCGCACTTTTCTCCGCCCATGCAACACGCATCGACCTGTGCCTGTTCTCGTCGAACGGTCACAAGGAGGTGCAGCGCTGGCCGCTGCCCGAGTGCACCGACGAGGTCTGGCACGGTTACCTGCCGCACGCGCAGCCCGGCACGCTGTACGGCTACCGGGCCTTCGGCCCCTACGAGCCCGTGCGTGGTCACCGGTTCAATCCGCACAAGCTGCTGCTCGATCCATACGCGCGCCTGCTGAGCGGCCCCGTGCGCTGGTCGGACGCGCTGTTTGGATACCGGCTGAACAGTCCGCGCGCCGACCTCACGCCGGACCGCCGCGACAGCGCGCCAGGCATGCCCAAGGCCGTGGTCGTCGACAACAGTTTCCAGTGGGACGATGACAGGCCGCCGGCCGTGCCATGGCCAATGACATCGATCTACGAGATGCATGTGCGTGGCGTCTCCATGCTGCGGGAGAACTTGTTGCCGCACATGCGCGGGACGTTCTTTGCACTGGCCGATCCGCGTTTCATCGACCATCTGCACCGGCTCAGTGTGACGGCGATCGAACTGTTGCCCGTCCATGCATTCCTGCAGGATCGCTTCCTTGTCGAGCGCGGCCTGCGGAACTACTGGGGCTACAACACGATGGCATACTTCGCGCCCGAGCCGCAGTACCTGGCCAGCCGGCAGTTGAACGAAGTGAAGGTGGCGGTCCGCCGGCTCCATGCCGCGGGTATCGAGGTGATTCTCGACGTGGTCTACAACCACACGTGCGAAGGCAGTGAGCTTGGGCCAACCGTGTCGTGGCGTGGCCTGGACAATGCCAGCTACTATCGCCTGATACCGGGCGACGAGCGTCACTACGTCAACGTGACCGGCTGCGGCAATACGCTCAACCTTTCCCATCCACGCGTGCTGCAGATGGTGATGGATTCGCTGCGCTACTGGGCCGAGTGCTATCACGTCGACGGCTTCCGTTTCGACCTTGGCACTACGCTCGGGCGCGAGAGCCACGGCTTCGACCCCGGCTCCGGCTTCTTCGACGCCATCCTGCAGGACCCGGTGCTGTCACGCGTCAAGCTGATCTCCGAACCATGGGACCTCGGCCCGGGCGGCTATCAGGTCGGCAACCAGCCTGCGGGCTTCGCCGAATGGAACGACAAGTTTCGCGACAACGCGCGGCGCTTCTGGCGCGGCGATGCAGGCCAGCGCGGCGAACTGGCCGCGCGGCTGACCGGATCGGCCGACCTGTTCGACCACCACCATCGCAAGCCATGGGCCAGCGTGAACTTCATCACGGCGCACGATGGCTTCACGCTTGCCGATCTTGTCAGCTACCGGCAAAAGCGCAACGAGGCCAACCAGGAAGACCATCGCGACGGCGCGGACGACAACGCCAGCGCGAACTGGAGCCCGGACGGCAGCATCGACGGCCCGACCGATGACGACGCGATACTTGAGACGCGTGGCCGCGTGGCGCGTGCGTTGATGGCGACGTTGCTGCTGGCGCAGGGCACACCGATGATCACCGCCGGCGACGAATGGGGCCGCAGTCAACGCGGCAATAACAATGCCTACTGCCAGGACAACGAGATTTCCTGGCTCGACTGGACCGAGGCCGCCGATCCGGCCAATGCGCCGATGCAACAGCTTGTGAGCCGCCTGATGGCGCTGCGCAAGCAATTGCCGGTACTGACGGAGAGCCGGTTCGTACATGGCCGCTCGCGCCCCGCGCCCGGGCTGGAGGATATTGCCTGGTTTGGCCCCGATGGCAACGAACTGACCAGCGAGCAATGGGGCGACCCCGAGGGCCGCACGCTTGCGCTGCGGCGTGCGGCGCACAGTGCCGATGACGAGGTCGAGGTAGTGCTGTTGTGCCTGAACGCCAGCGGCGATGACGTGGCGTTTCACCCGCCCGAGCCAGGCGAGGACTGGCGGCTGTTGTTCGACAGCGCGGCGCCTGACCTTGACGATGAGCCGCTGCCAGACGATGCGGACGGCAACCCCGTATGCAATGTCGCCGCGCATGCGGTGGTATTGCTGATCGCCGCCGTGCCCAGGGACGAGGAGCCAACGCCATGAGTTCCCACCACCGGCTTGATGACTCGTTTGAAGACCCCCTTGTGCGGCTGGCCCATCGCGCAGGCCTGCAGACGCGATGGCGCGATGCGTGGAAGCGGCCTCAAACGCTGTCCACGGATGCCCTCCGTACGGTGCTGAACGCGCTGGACCTGCCCTGCCGCACGGCCGGGGAATGCCAGGCATCGCTCTCCAGGCTGGTTGCCGAGGATGCCACGCAGCCGCTGCCGCCACTGATCACCGCCGACCAGGGATCGCCCGTTGCAGTGCCCTGGACGCACACGCTTTCCCAGCGGCCCTACCAGCTGGAATGCGAGGACGGCACCATCGTGGAAGGCATCGCTCAGCGCACCGGCGAAGGCACGATGGAGATCGCGCCAATCGACCAATGGGGCTACCACCGCCTGCTGCTCGGCGATATCGAGACCACCATAGCTGTCGCACCGCGACGCTGTTTCGGCATCGCCGATGCGCTGGCCGACTCGCCACGACCGGTGCCCACGCGCAGGCCCTGGGGCCTGGCCGTGCAGCTCTATAGCCTGAGACGCAGTGCAGCTACCGGCATGGGCGACCTTACCGCATTGGCACACTGCGCCGAGGCCGCGGCGCAGGCCGGCGCCGATGCCATTGCGATCAACCCACTGCATGCCGGCTTTGCGGGGCTGGCAGAACGCTATAGCCCCTACGCCCCATCGAGTCGCCTCTTCTTCAACGCGCTCTATGCAGACCCGGCGTGCGTCTTCGGGCAGCACGCGGTCGAACAGGCTGTCGCGGCACTGCGGCTCGGCAATGCGCTGTCGACTGCCGAAGCGAGTCCGGTCATCGACTGGCCGACACTGGCGCCGATGCGCTACGCGGTGCTGCGCTGGCTCTGGGAACATCGCGATGCACTGCTTACGCTGCAGCAACGGCAGGCATTCGCGGCATTCGGTGCGCGCGGCGGCAAGGCGCTGTTCGCACACGCGTGCTTCGAGGCGATCCAGGCGGAACCGCTTGCCACCGGATTGCGCGCCGAGGCCGCCGACTGGCGCAACTGGCCCCTGACGCTGCGCACGCCGGACGATCCCGCCGTCGCTGCCTTTGCCACCAGCCACGCCGATGCCGTTGGCTATCACGAATTCCTCCAGTGGCTGACTGCCGAGGGGCTCGCCGTGGCCCAGCGCCGCGCCCGCGCGGCCGGCATGGCGATCGGCGTCATCGCCGATCTCGCCGTTGGCACCGATCCCGCAGGCAGCCATGCGTGGATGCGCCAGCAGGAAATCCTCGGCGGCTTTCATGCCGGCGCCCCACCCGATCTCTACAATCCGCGCGGCCAGGACTGGGGCGTGGCGGTGTTCTCGCCTCGCGGCCTGCGCCGGTCCGGCTATGCCGCGTTCATTGAAATGCTGCGTGCAAACCTGGCGCACGCCGGCGGCCTGCGCATCGACCATGTGCTGGGCCTGGCGCGCATGTGGATCGTGCCAGCCGGGGCCCCTGCCACTGCGGGCGCATACCTGACGTATCCGATGGACGACCTGCTGCGGCTTGTCGCAATCGAATCGTGGCGGCACCGCGCGATCATCATCGGCGAGAACCTCGGCACCGTTCCCGAGGCATTCAATGCCGCACTTTCGGCACGCGGTGTGTACGGAATCGATGTATTGTGGTTTGAACGCGAGCCGGACGCATGTGACACGAGCGACACCCCCAACATGGCACCCGCAGCCGCGGCACCGTTCCTGCCTCCGGACCAATGGCCCCGGGACGCCGTAGCCACAACCAGCACGCATGATTTGCCGACGATTGCCGGCTGGTGGCGTGGCACGGACATCGCATGGCGTGCGCGGCTGCGTCTGTTGGGCACGAACGAAACGGAAGCGGGTCTGATTGCAGAACGTGCTACCGAACGCTCGTCGCTCTGGCAAGCCATGTGTAGACTCGGCGTGGCGGACGGCGAGGAGCCGCCTGTGGATCGGGCTCCGGTCGAGGCCATCCTGCGATGGCTGTCGCGCGCGAGCACACCGTTGCGCCTTGTACCTGCCGAGGACCTGCTTGCGCTGCGCGAGCAACCGAATATTCCGGGCACGGTCACTGGCCATCCGAACTGGCAGCGGCGGCTCGATGCGGACGTGCCAGCCATGTTCCGGCGAGACGACGTGCTGGCGCGTGTGACGGCGCTGTGCAGCGAGGAGGATTGACATGCCCCACCCATTCCACTCTGCCACGGCGCTCGCCGAACACACCGACGACACGCGTACCGCGATGTCGAGCGCAACGATCCGCCGCGCATTCCTTGACCACGTGTTCTATACGCAAGGAAAGCTGCCCGGGCACGCCAGCGAGAATGACCTCTACCAGGCGCTGGCCCATACCGTACGTGACCGGCTTGTGCAGCGCTGGATCAGTACGGCCGAGACCTACCAGGCGCAACCGTCACGTACGGTGGCGTACCTTTCGGCCGAGTTCCTGATGGGCCCGCATCTTGGCAACAACCTCGTCAACCTGGGCATCTTCGACGAAGTCCGTGCGGCCATGGCCACGCTGGAGTTGGACCTGGATGAAATCCTTGCCCAGGAAGAGGAGCCGGGCCTTGGCAATGGCGGCCTGGGGCGGCTGGCGGCCTGCTTCATGGATTCGCTTTCCACACTCGAGATACCGGCCATCGGCTATGGCATCCGCTACGAGTACGGCATCTTTCAACAGCACATCATCGACGGCATGCAGGTGGAGACCACCGATACGTGGCTTCGCCGTGGCAACCCGTGGGAGATCCAGCGCGCCGATTGTGCGGTGCAGGTTCGCCTTGGCGGACGGACCGAGCACTTCACCGATGACAATGGCCGTTACCGCGTACGCTGGATACCGGCAAAGACCGTGGTTGGCGTGCCGTTCGATTCGCCGATCCTTGGCTACCGCGTCAATACAGTCAACACATTGCGGCTGTGGCGCGCGGAAGCCACGGAAGCGTTCGACTTCGGCACGTTCAACCGCGGTGACTACCTTGGCGCAGTCAGCAAGAAGATCACCTCAGAGAACCTGACCAAGGTGCTCTATCCAAACGACGAGACACAGCAGGGCAAGGAGCTCCGGCTCGAGCAGCAGTACTTCTTCGTCGCCTGCTCGTTGCAGGACATGCTGCGGTTGCTGGAGGCCCATGGCATTCCCGTGAACCGCTTCCACGAGAAGTTCGCCGTGCAGCTTAACGACACGCACCCGGCGATTGGCATTGCGGAACTGATGCGGCTGCTGATGGACGAGCATGACCTGCATTGGAACGAAGCATGGGACATCACGCGCCGCACGTTTGCCTACACCAATCACACGCTGCTGCCCGAAGCGCTGGAACAATGGCCGATCGAACTGTTCGGGCGAATCCTGCCACGGCATCTGGAGATCATCTATGAGATCAACAGCCGCTTCCTGGATGAGGTCCGTGTATGGTTCTACGGCGACGATTCGCGACTGGCGCGGCTATCGCTGATCAACGAGCATGGCGAGCGCTGTGTGCGCATGGCCAGTCTTGCGTGTGTTGGCAGCCATACGATCAACGGCGTGGCGGAACTGCATTCACAGCTGATCCGAGAGGATCTGCTGCGCGACTTCCATGCCATGTGGCCGGCCAAGTTCACCAGCATCACCAATGGCGTGACACCCCGGCGCTGGCTGGCGCTGTCGAACCCACGCCTGACGCGACTTGTCACCGAAGCCATTGGCGACGGCTGGATCAAGGATCTGGACCGGCTTCGGGCGCTCGAACCGTATGCCGACGATCCGGGCTTCCTCGCGCAGTGGCAAGCCGTGCGGCGCGAGAACAAACGCGATCTGGCGCGGCTGATACACGACTGCACGGGCGTGGTGGTGGACCCGGCGTCGATGGTCGATGCGATGGTCAAGCGCATCCACGAGTACAAACGCCAACACCTTGCCGCGCTCCATATCATCGCGCTCTATCACCACATCAAGTCGGACCCTCACGCCGACGTGCAGCCCCGAACATTCCTGTTTGCGGGCAAGGCCGCGCCCGGCTATCACCATGCGAAGCTGATGATCCGCTTCATTACGTCGGTGGCCGAAGTGTTGCATCGCGACCCGCAGGTCCGCGACCGGCTCAAGATCGTGTTCCTGCCCAACTTCAACGTCACCTACGGGCAGAAGATCTATCCGGCGGCCGATCTCTCCGAGCAGATCTCATTGGCAGGCAAGGAGGCATCCGGCACGGGAAACATGAAGTTCGCGATGAATGGCGCCATTACGATCGGCACGATGGATGGCGCCAACATCGAACTGCGCGATGCCATCGGCGCGGACAACTTCTTCTCGTTCGGACTCAATGCTGCTGACGTCCAGGGGCTCCTGTCGGCTGGCTACCATCCGGCCGACTTCTATCACGGCAGCCCGGAACTGCGCGCCGTGGTGGACCTGATCCAGCACGGCTTCTTCTCTAAAGGCGATACGGCACTGTTTGCGCCGCTGTTCCATGGTCTGCTGGAACATGACCCGTATCTGCTGATGGCCGACTTTGCCTCGTACTTTCAATGCCAGCAGCAGGTGTCGGCAGCGTTTGCCGATACCGTGCGCTGGCAACGCATGTCGATCCTGTCCTGCAGCCGATCCGGGCGCTTTTCATCGGATCGCGCGATTCGTGAGTACTGCGAACGCGTGTGGCACGTGGAACGGGTTCCGGTGTCTCTGTTGCATCGGTCAAGCGGCCACGTCCAGAGCACGAGAGTTGCGGATCAGCCGCTGCACGCTCAGGCGAATGCGGCAAGTGATTCGAACCGGAGGTAGCGCGCCATGACATCCACAGTTTCCCCCACGCCGTTGGACGACAACGCGCAAACATCGAACTGGCAAACTTTGGGCATCGATCCTGGTCAAGCGAATTGCAAGGACGCCGGCATGCCGTTTCGCTTCGGCCCGGTCCGCCTGGCTGACGGTCGCGTGCGCTTCAGGCTGTGGGCACCGGATATGACCGGACAGGGAATCCGCCTGGAGGTTGCCGCGATGCCCCCGGTGCGAATGATCGAGGCGGAACCCGGGTGGTTCGAAGCCGTGACGGCTTGCTGCGATGACGCGCGTTACTGGTTCCGCCTTGACGATGGTGCGATCGTGCCCGACCCCGCGTCGCGCATGCAGACCGAGGATGTGCACGGTGCCAGCGTGCTGTGTCTGCCACGCGAGGACGGCACCGGAAGCTTTGCATGGAAACACCGCGAATGGCGCGGCCGACCCTGGCATGAAGCGATGATCTACGAGATGCACGTCGGCCTGTACGGCGGCTATGCCGGCGCCACGGCCGAGTTGCATCGGCTTGCCGCACTGGGCTTCACGGCCATCGAACTGATGCCGCTGGCGGAATTCCCGGGCAGGCGAAACTGGGGCTATGACGGCGTGCTGCCTTTCGCACCCGAGTGCAGCTACGGCTCACCTGACGCC
The DNA here is from genome assembly GCF_000292345.1 of Cupriavidus sp. BIS7. Classification (GTDB taxonomy): domain Bacteria; phylum Pseudomonadota; class Gammaproteobacteria; order Burkholderiales; family Burkholderiaceae; genus Cupriavidus. Next base: position 15,447 of record NZ_ALOU01000091.1, on the reverse strand, counting down.
CTGCGCACATTGATTGATACCGCGCATGGGCTGGGCCTGATGGTGCTGCTCGATGTGGTCTACAACCACTTCGGCCCTGACGGGAACTACCTGCACCGATATGCGAGCGCGTTCTTCCGGACGGACCAGCAAACCCCATGGGGGCCGGCAATCGACTTCCGCCACCCCGAAGTCCGTTGCTTCTTCAGCGAGAACGCCCGGTACTGGCTCGATTCCTTCCGCTTCGATGGCCTGCGGCTCGATGCGGTACACGCCATCGTGGATGCCGGCTGGCTGGCCGATCTGGCAAGCGATCTGCGGTCGTGCCTGCCGGATCGCCACGTGCATCTGGTGCTGGAGAACGATCACAACGACGTGGCACTGCTTCAGGCCGGCTATGACGCGCAGTGGAACGACGATGCGCATCACGCGCTGCATGTGCTGCTGACTGGCGAACACCACGGCTACTACAGCGATTTCACTGCTCACGTGCCAGGTACCGTGCCCGACACAGGCAATCCCGCATTGCATCATCTGGCGCGCGTGCTCAGCGAGGGCTTTGCATGGCAGGGGGAAATATCCGCTTATCGCAGCAGCAGCAGCAGAAGCACGGTCCACAGGGGGCAGCCAAGCGCAGAATTGCCGCCGACCTCGTTCGTGATGTTTCTGCAGAACCACGACCAGACCGGCAATCGAGCGTTCGGCGAGCGGCTTGCGACGCTGGCGGAGCCCGATGCGCTGCGCGCTGCCGTGGCGATGCAGCTGCTGTGCCCACAGATTCCGCTGGTGTTCATGGGCGAAGAGTTTGGTGCGCACACGCCGTTCCTCTTTTTCACCGATCATCCGCCCGAACTGGCGCAGGCAACGCGCGAAGGACGGGGGCGCGAAATCGCTGCATCGTTGGCTTCGTACGGCGGCATGAACGCGGCCCCAATGCCAGACCCCAATGCACCTGAGACCTTCGAAGCTTCGCGCGCTGTCTGCGACGAATCCAACGGCAACTGCCGCGCATGGCTCCACTATTACGGCGAACTGCTGTCGATCCGCCGGCACGAACTGGTGCCCCGCCTGCCCAACACCAAGGCCACGGGCGTGACGATACTCGGCGAGAAGGCGTTGGTTGCACGCTGGCGCCTTGGCGATGGCAGCCTGCTGTCGATCTGGCTGAACCTTGGTGAGGAACCGGTAATTGCCGATCGCGCCGACTGCGACGGAGGGCGGTCGCTCCATGCCAGCCAGCCCGGTGCGATGGCTTCGCTGGCCGCAGGCACGCTGCCCGCGCATTGCTGCGTGACCTGCCTGCTTGACGCTTGAAACGCGCGAGCCATGCCACAACCCGCTCCCCCGGAGATCCCACGCGCAACCGCGCGGCTGCAGCTTCATGCTGACTTCACGTTCGCGGACGCCGCGGCGCTGATCCCCTATTACAGCGCGCTTGGCATGAGCCACCTGTATCTGTCTCCGATCACCACCGCGCGGCCGGGCTCGGCCCACGGCTATGACGTGACCGACTACACGCAGATCAGCCCCGCGCTCGGCGGCGAAGCCACATTCCGCTTGTTCGCTACGCAAGCCCGCGCAGCGCGGCTTGGCATCGTGATCGACATCGTCCCCAATCACATGGCCGCCGATGCCACGCATAACGCATGGTGGCGCGACGTACTGGCGCGCGGCATTGAAAGCCCCTTCGCACATGTGTTCGACATCGACTGGTGCGCCCCCGATCCCGCAGTGCAAGGCAAGGTGTTGCTGCCGATTCTTGCCGATACGTACTGGCACACACTGCAAAGCAGTGCCATCGCCGTTGCACGGGACAACGCTGGTACTGTCACGCTGCGCTATGGCGATCATGACCTGCCATTGGCAGACCCCGTACCGGACGATGCCCTTCTGGCAACCACCCCGGAAGCGCTGCACGCGCTGCTTGAGCGCCAGCACTATCGTCTGGCCTGGTGGCGTACCGGCGCGGCCACGCTGAACTGGCGCCGCTTCTTCGAAATTGCCGATCTGGTCGGCGTGTGCGAGGAGCGTGCTGACGTATTCGATGCCGTACACGCGCTGCCATTCCGCTTGTACCAGGAAGGCTGGATCGACGGCCTGCGGATCGATCACGTCGACGGACTGGCGGACCCGGCGACCTACTGCCGACGATTGCGTGAGCGCCTGCAAAGCCTGCGTCCGGGTCGTCCATGGATCGTTGTCGAGAAGATCCTTGGCGAGGAGGAGTCACTCCCGCCCGATTGGCAAGTCGACGGCACCACCGGGTACGACTTCATGAACGACGTTTCCGCCGTGCTGCATGATTCGCACGGCAAGGATCGGCTCGATGCGCTGTGGACGTGGATCAGTGGCGACGCCCGCACCTACGATGAACACGTGCATGCTGCCAGGCGCCGCGTTCTGGCCCGCCATCTGGTTGCCGAATTCGATTGGCTCTGCACGCGGCTGCTGGCGCTGGCGCGGGCGGCGATTCCCACGCGCGACGTGACGCACCACGCGATTCGCCGTGCGTTGACGGAGTTCCTGACCGCATTTCCCGTCTATCGCTGCTATCGATCGGCAGCGGCCAGGCACGACGCACCATTCGACGATGCTGCGATTTCCAGTGCAACACGCGCCGCGCGCGGGCACCTGTCGCCCGACGAATCCAACGCGCTCGATCTCATCCTCGGTTGCTTGCGTTACGACCCACGGCCCGGGATTGAGCTTGATGCGATACGCGCGCGCCTTCAGCAATTGATGACCGCGCTCGCGGCAAAATCGACCGAGGACACCGCGTTCTATCGCTATGGTCGGCTGCTATCGCGCAATGAGGTCGGCAGTTGTCCGGGCACGCTTGCCATGTCGCCGGAGCGCTTTCACGCGCGCATGCGAGCGCGGCAGCAAGCGTATCCCCATGCAATGCTGGCCGTCGCCACTCATGATCACAAGCGCGGTGAAGATGCGCGAATGCGGCTGGCGGTGCTTGGCGAACTGGCTGACGAATGGGCCGAGGCCGTCGAAGACTGGGAGTCCCGCCTGGCGGCACTGGCCGCTTCGCCAGCCAGACCCGACGGCGCCGACCGCTTGATGCTCTACCAGACCGTGCTGGGGGCATGGCCAGCCGATCCTCACACCATGGAGGCCGAGGACGCACGGCATGACTTCATTGGCCGCATTCGCGAGTGGCAACGAAAGGCAATTCGCGAAGCGAAGCGCCACGGCAACTGGACGCAGCCTGATGCTGCATATGAAGCCGCCGCCGATGCGTTCCTCGATGCACTCGCTACCGGTGGTGCCGACAGCGTACTCGATAGCATCGGGCGGTTTGCCGGCAGAATCGGCAGTGCCGCCGCACTGAACAGCCTGTCGCAGACATTGATCGAGTTGACTGCACCGGGAGTGCCGGATCGCTATCAGGGCAATGAAACCTGGGACTTCAGTCTGGTCGATCCCGACAATCGTCGGCCACCCGATTTCGTCCGGCTGCAATCACGGATTGAAGACCACGCCGGCTGGCAGCACTGGCTCGCGCACTGGCGCGATGGGTGCATCAAGCAGCAGATCATCCGCTGCGTGCTGCAGTGTCGGCGCGAGCAGCCAGCGCTATTCAGCGAGGGCAGCTACATCCCTCTGCAGGCCAGCGGCCCCATGGCGCAGCATGTGCTGGCATTTGCACGGCGCGATGGGCGGTCAGAAGCCGTTGTCGTGGCCACACGTCTGGCCGCCCGCCACGTCGATCGTGAACTGCCGCGCATCGCGCCCCAGCTATGGCTCGATACCGCGTTGCCGGCCGACGGCGACTGGACGGACGTGTTGACCGGGCATGACGTGCACGCTTATGCCGGATGGCTGCGCCTGAGGGACATCCTGACCGTGCTGCCCGTTGCACTTCTCATCCGGACATGATGACGGCAACCGCCACCGCTGCCATGGAGAAACCCCTGAGCCACCCGTTGTAGGACGCCGCCCGATACCTGACTGCTTTCCGTTCGACTATCTGTGGTTACAGGGGTACCAGCAAGGGGTACCAGCATGGAGGTAATCATGCGACTGTCACCGGAGATCACACGCAGATTGGGCGAGCACCTCGAAGACCTGCACGAAACGAATCAGGTCATCGAGCGATTGGAGAAGCGCATAGACGCGCAGGAAAGGCGCATCGAGCAGCTGAAAATCGACGGCGTTGACATTGAGCCCGCCGAGAACCTGCGAGATGGCATGCGCGATAGCCTCCAGGAACTCATCAAGCACCGCGCGCTCATCATGCTCGCCATCGTTCAACGCGAGCCATGAACAGGCTGGCAGTCCTGATGACTCACATGGAAGCTGGAGGGTATGAGCCGACTCACAGAATCGGAAATCGTCCTACTTCGGAGTCCGCCGATTTCGCATAAAACAAAGACGTGCCCCACGGAAAAGGAATGTGAATGTCAACGTCTATCATCAAGGTCCTGTTCTCCAACGACGAGCGGTGGTCCGTCGAATCCAACGGCGAACGAACTGCATATGCGTGCCGCAGCGCCGCAATCTCCGCAGGCGTTCATCGTGCAATCGAAGAGGATGCCCTCCTGATGATCTACGAGCGCGACTCCGATCCAGACGCTCCGATCGATTCTCGGGACGTGGAGTTGGTCAACCAGGCATAGGACCAGGACCAGTACAGCATTGGAGAGTCACTATGTCCGGCGACATCCATGTTCTTCCTCACGAAAACGAATGGGCAATTGCCATCGAAGGAACGGGAACCCGCACACGGTACCAGTCTCGGGAGGCAGCCATCGCCGTAGCCACCCAGTTGGCGAAGCAGACAAGGGCGGAGTTGCTGATCTACGGGTGTGACGGCCAGGTCCATGAACGCAATTCGTTTGACCGCAGCGCCCTATAGCCGCCCTATAGCCGCCCTATAGCCGCCCTATAGCAACAGGGGATAAGGGAAGCCACAGCAGAATGCGATGACTCCTTTCGCAAATTCCCCCTTTCACCGCGACCACAAGGCCGCGGTCTTTTTTTGTCCGTCCAGGGGGCGCCGCCAGCGCCTGGATTACCCAATCCCCATCAGGCCAACTGCGAGCAGAGCGCCGCACCAACAACCATCAGGAAGACAAACAGGACGCCCGCCAGGGCCAGGGGCTTGCGGCCAGCGCGCAGCAGATCCCCGATGCGCGTATGCAGGCCGATGGCAAGCATCGCACAGGCCAGCATCCAGTTGTCCAGCGCGATCAGACTGGGCTTCCACTCCGCGGGTACCAGTGCGGCCGAATTGAGGGCCATGATGGCCACGAACCCGAGCGCGAACCACGGCACCGAGCGCAGCAGGCCGCGCAGGTTGCGCGAACCGCCGGAAGCCTGCGACCAGCTAGTGCGCGGCCACAGCGCCATGATCAGCAGCAGCGGGCCCAGCGCCAGCACGCGCACCATCTTCGCCACCACGGCCGCATCTGCGGTGGCATCGCTGACCATCTTGCCGGACGCAATGACCTGGGCCACTTCATGCAAGGTGGCACCCGTGAAAATACCGAACACCCGCTCGCTCACAGCAACATGCCAATGTTGCGTGGCCAGCTCGAAGAGCCACGGATACAGCAGCATGCCGACCGTGCCGAACAGCACCACGGTTGCCACCGCCACGGCCGTCTGGCGGTCGTCGGTACGTACGACCGACGACACGGCAATCGCAGCGGCCGCACCGCAGACCGCGCTGCCGGCGCTTACCAGGATTGCTTCGCGGCGGCTGAGGCCGAAGAACGAGGTACCAACCCAAGTGCCAAACAGCAGCGTGGCGACCAGCATCGTCAGCGGTACCACCACGCCGCCGATACCGAGTGCCGCAATCGCACCGAAAGTCAGGCGGAGGCCATACAGCGCCACGCCCAGGCGCAGCAGATGGTGCCGCGCGAACTGCATGCCGGGAGCAAGCGGCTGGAGCCAGTGTTTGGGCATCGTGTTCGCAGCAACCATCCCGGCGCCCATTGCCAGCGTCAGGGCAGACAGGCCGTACCGCGAGATGGCCGGGTGATCCGCGAGCACCATGGAAAGCCAGGCTATCGCACCGAGTGGCAGCAACGTCACAAGCCGCATGCGCCAGAGCGTCAGCGCCGACTGGGGAACGGTGGAAATCGCAGGAGTAACGGGGGACGAGGACATGGCGGCAACGGAGGCTCATCGGGTACGTTGCAGGGTAGACATCCCCGTCTAACCTGTAAAACGGGTAATATCGCTAGTCATTACCGAGTGTCTCGATAGATCATGGACCAACGCCCGTTACGCCTGACCCTGCGGCAGTTGCAGGTATTTGTAGCCGTCGCCCAGCACGGCAGCACGATAGCCGCGGCAGACGCGCTGGCCATGTCGCAATCGGCGGTCAGCGCATCGCTGGCGGAACTGGAGCGCGCCTTGAACGGCCCGCTATTCGACCGTGTGGCCCGCCGCCTGGCGATCAACGAGGCGGGGAGACAGTTCTTCCCCCGCGCGCTGTCGTTGCTCGATCAGGCCCAGGAACTGGAGCGCTTTGCGTCCGAAGGCGGCGTGCAACTGCGCATCGCGGCCAGCAATACGATTGGCAGCTACATCCTGCCCGCCCTGCTGGCGGGATTCCGCAATGCCCAGACCGGCCCGTGTGCGCTCGACATGCGCATCGGCAATACGCAGGACGTGCTGCAGGCGCTACTGAAATTCGAAGCCGACATCGGCTTGATCGAAGGCACCAGCCATGAGCGCGATCTGCGCAGCGTGCATTGGTGCGACGACGAGATGGTGGTAGTGGTTGGCCCCTCGCATCCGCTTGCGCTGGCCGGGGAGCAGTCCGAGCAATATCACGACATGCTGCGTGACGCCGACTGGATTGTGCGTGAGCCCGGTTCCGGCACGCGCGAAGTCATCGAGGCCCGCCTCGTGCCGGAACTCGGCGCATTGCGTTTTGCGCTGGAGCTTGGCAATGCCGAAGCCATCAAGCGGGCGGTCATGAGCGGCTTTGGCGTCAGTTGCCTGTCACTGCATGTGGTGCGCGACGAGATCGAGCGCGGCCTGCTCGTGGCGCTGAAAAGCGGGCTGCCACGCGTGATTCGTCCGCTCCAGCTGGTTGTCCATCAGGACAAGTTCCCCACCCAGGGCCTGCTTGCGTTCACGGAGTACCTGCGCGGGGCAGCGCCCGGCGTTGGTGCCTGACTGCGGTCAGGCCGGCTGCGGATCTCGCCGTTCGTCTTCGCGCGCGGTGTAGCGATCGAGCAGATGGAACAGCACCGGGTTGAGCAGGATCGACAGCAGCGCCCCCGCCAGGATCAGCGCCTGGCCACGCTCTGGCAGGATCTTCAGATAGACACCCAGGCTGGCCAGAATGAACGAGAACTCGCCGATCTGCGCCAGGCTCACGGCAATCGTCAGGCCGGTGCGGTTGTTGTGGCCGAACGCGCGCACGATACCCAGTGCGGCCAACGACTTGCCCACGACGATGATCAGCAGCGTCGCCAGCACGCCCCACGGGTCGTTGACGAGAACCATCGGGTCGAACAGCATTCCCACCGAGACGAAGAACAGCACGGCAAAGGCGTCGCGCAGCGGCAGCGATTCTTCTGCCGCGCGATGGCTGAACTCGGACTCGGCCAGCACCATGCCCGCGAAGAAGGCCCCCAGCGCAAACGACACACCGAACAGCGAATAGGCGCCAAAGGCCACGCCCAGCGCGGTGGCCAGCACCCCCAGGCGGAACAGTTCGCGGCTGCCTGTCCAGACGATGCGCTCGAGCATCCACGGAATAAAGCGGCGGCCAATCACCAGCATCACCACCACAAATGCGGCCACCTTGCCGAGCGTCGAGAGGATTTCGATCAACACTGCCATCGTACCCGGCGATGCCGCGCCCGGGTCGTCAGCACCGCCCAGCAGCCCTGCCATCGCCGGCAGCAGCACCAGTGTCAGCACCATTGCCAGGTCTTCGACGATCAGCCAGCCCACGGCAATGCGCCCCTGGGGCGATTCGACCAAATCGCGCTCCTGCAGCGCACGCAGCAGCACCACGGTACTGGCCACAGAGAGCGCCAGTCCGTACACGAGCCCTTGCCCCCAAGACCAGTCAAACCCCCACGCCACCAGCATGCCAAGCGCCGTGGCAATGCCAATCTGCACGATGGCGCCAGGAATGGCGATCTTCTTCACGGCCATCAGGTCCTTGACCGAGAAATGCAGGCCAACCCCGAACATCAGCAGGATCACCCCAAGTTCCGCCAACTCCGGCGCCAGAGCCTGATCGGCCGTGTAGCCCGGCGTGTGCGGCCCCACCACGATGCCCGCGCACAGATAGCCAATCAGCGGCGGAAGCCGGAACTTGTTGGCGATCGCACCCAGAATGAACGCCAGCACGATACCGCCGACGATTGTGCTGATGAGCGGGGTGGCGTGATGCATGCGTCTGGGGTTCCTTTCCGGTTGTCTCGATGTTTTGGGGACCACCCGCCCCTCGCGCGATCCCGCTGCGGGACATCGCACGACGAGATCACGCCCTTCGCGGGCGGGATCAATTGACGAGTGGTAAGGGAAGAGCAGCCGCGAACCGAGGGCGCGAGATGCAGCGCAGACATGCGGCACAGACATGCAGCGCAACGCTCCACGGCAGGGGCAGGGAGAAAGCAAAGCATCGGAATACGACTACGCGAGGTGGCTTGCCACGCCAGGCGCCGTCCCGGATGCGTACGGCATGGCGTAATGTAACACGCACGCCACGCAGGCCAACGTGAGAAAAATCGCAAAATGCTTGGCGATATTCCGAGAAACTGGGAAGCGGGGATGCGGGGATGCGGCGATGGAAAACAAAACGGCGCCACATGGGCGCCGTTTGCTTGCAACTGGAGGCGGAGGTCGGAATCGAACCGGCGTACACGGCTTTGCAGGCCGCTGCATAACCACTCTGCCACCCCGCCAGGTGACGATGCTGGATTGTATCCGGATTCGCTGCGGCCGTCGTACCGATGGCACTGCAACGCGGAGGCAATCCCGAGAAAGAAAAAGGGAAGCGCTGCTTCCCTTTGGGATTGGAGCGGGAGACGAGTCTCGAACTCGCGACCTCAACCTTGGCAAGGTTGCGCTCTACCAACTGAGCTACTCCCGCGTACTACTACAACTTTTACTGCTTTGGCAGCACTGCTGCCGATCCGATGACTTGCACCTACTTCGTCATATCACCGGATGCATTTAACCTGGAGCGGGAGACGAGTCTCGAACTCGCGACCTCAACCTTGGCAAGGTTGCGCTCTACCAACTGAGCTACTCCCGCAGGGCCCTGCATCTTACCGAAAAGCAGACTATCGCGCAACTTCTTTTAAACACGCAGCTTTATGCCGGCATTTCGCGCTAAGTACCGCTTATCTTGCTGCTTTCGTTTGCGTCGTCAGCAGCGAGAACGAGATTATTGCAAAGGACGATCCGGCTCGTCAACAACTTTTTGCATCAATCTTCATTTTTGTGCGCGCGCCTCGCCAACGACCTCGCTTCGCTCACGGATCTGCGGCCAGGCAAGCTTCATGTAATAGAACATCGACCACAGCGTAAGCACGGCCGCCAAATAGATCATCCAGCCGCCAAGCAACGACGCATCGACGCCGAACACCGCGTCATTGAACAGCAGCAACGGGATGGCGATCATCTGCACGGTGGTCTTGAGCTTGCCAAGGAAGTTCACGGCCACGCTCTTCGATGCGCCGATCTGGGCCATCCATTCGCGTAACGCGGAAATCGTGATCTCGCGCCCGATGATGATCAGCGCGATCAGGTCCGCCACGCGGCCCAGGGCCAGCAGCGACAGCAGCGCCGCCGTCACCATGAGCTTGTCCGCCACCGGATCGAGGAACGCGCCGAAGGACGATGTCTGGTTCCAGCGCCGCGCAAGGAATCCATCCAGCCAGTCGGTCGCCGCGGCAATGATGAAGAACGATGCCGCGGTAACGTTCTTGGTGTGCATCGGCAACCAGGCCTCGGGCAGGTAAAAGACCCCGACAACTAGCGGGATCATGGCCACGCGAAGCCAGGTCAGCAGGATGGGGATGTTCAGAGGCATGGGCGGAGCAAGGTCTGTGCGTTCCCGGGGAGACAGGACCGGTTGGCGATGTCGGATGCCGCGATTGTCGCCGATTTCGGCCCGACCTCGTGAATTCGGGCCGAAAGCCGCCCAGATAGTGCTGCAGTGACGCCTGGTGCCTAATGCCGGTGGTGCCGGCACTAGTGCAACTGGCGGTAGATTTCCTCGGCCAACGTCCGGGAGATGCCTTCGACACTGGCAAGTTCATCGATGCTGGCCGCCATCACGCCGCGCAGCCCACCAAAACGCGTCAGCAGCTTCTGCCGCCGGCGGGCTCCAACGCCCTCGATCTCCTCGAGCCGCGAAGTGGTCCGAGCCTTGGCCCGGCGTGCACGCATGCCCGTGATCGCAAAGCGGTGCGCCTCATCGCGGATCTGCGCCACCAGCATCAGCGCCGCACTGCCCTGCCCCAGTTCCAGCGAAGGCCGCCCATCGGCGAACACCAGCGTCTCCAGCCCGACCTTGCGTCCCTCGCCCTTGGCTACGCCAACCAGCAGGCCGATATCGAGACCCAGTTCCTCGAACACCTGCCGCGCCACTTCCACCTGACCCTTGCCGCCATCGATCAATACGATGCGCGGCATGCGGGGCACGCCGTCGCCGCTGTCGCCATTCGGATCGCCGCCGTCTTCCTGAAGCTGCTCCACAAGCTTCTGGTACCGCCGCGTCAGCACCTGGCGCATTGCCGCGTAGTCGTCGCCGGGCGTGATATCGGCGATGTTGTAGCGGCGATATTCGCTGTTCTGCATCTCGTGATGATGGAACACCACGCACGATGCCTGCGTTGCCTCACCCGCCGTATGGCTGATGTCGAAACACTCGACACGCAGCAGCGCCAGATCCTCCATGTCGAGGCTGATCGTCTCGGCCAGCGCGCGCGTACGCGCTTCCTGGCTGCCTTGCTCGGCCAGCCGGCGCGCCAGCGCCAGGTCAGCGCCTTGCGCGGCCATTTCCAGCCAGACCTTGCGCTGCCCCTGCGGCTGACGCACCAGCGCGATCTTGCGGCCAGCCTGCATCGACAGGGCCTCCACCACCGCGCCATCAGCCGGCAAGTGGCTGACCACGACGATCGGCGGCGGCGCCTGATCCAGGTAGTGCTGCACCATGAAAGCGGAAAGCACGCGCGTGGCAATGCGTTCGACCGGAAGCGGGCCTGCCTCAGCGGCAGCGCCAGACTCCTCCGCCTCATCGGTTTCCTCGACGATCATCGCCGCCTCATCCACGTGGGCAGGGAAGTACGCCTTGTCGCCCAGATGCCGCCCGCCACGCACCATCGCCAGGTTCACGCAGGCGCGGCCACCCTGCACCGCCACGGCGAGGATGTCGATATCGCGCGTCTGACCGACCTCTTCCACAGCCTGACGCTTGAGCACGGTGGACAGCGCGGAGATCTGGTCACGCACCGCTGCGGCCTGCTCGAACTCAAGCTGCACCGCATGGGTCTCCATCTTGGACTGCAGGCCCTCCAGGACCTCGGTCTCGCGGCCTTGCAGGAAGCGCGCCGCGTTGTTCACATCGCGCGTGTAATCGGCCTCGCTGATCGCCCCTACGCACGGCGCCGTGCAGCGGTGGATCTGATGCAGCAGGCACGGACGCGTTCGATTGTTGAAGACCGTGTCCTCGCAGGTCCGCAACTGGAACACCTTCTGCAGTATCTGCATGCTCTCGCGCACCGCGTGAGCGCTAGGGAACGGGCCGAAGTACTGGTGCTTGCGATCGGTCGCGCCGCGGTAGTACGCCATGCGCGGGAACTTGTGCCCGGTCAGCTTCAGGAATGGATAGGACTTGTCGTCGCGAAACAGGATGTTGTAACGCGGCGCCAGCGCCTTGATGAGATTGTTCTCTAGCAGCAGCGCTTCCGCTTCGGTCCGCACAACCGTGGTCTCGATCCGCACGATCTTGCCCACCATCATTGCGATACGCGGCGACAACTGCGTCTTGTTGAAGTAGCTCGATACCCGCTTCTTCAGGTCGCGCGCCTTGCCGACGTAGAGTACGTTGCCATCGACATCGAAATAGCGATAGACACCCGGCAAACCCGGCATGCGCGCAAGGATCGGGCGCGGGTCGAACGCCGGGGCGTCGGCCGGCTCCGGAGCGCCGGAATCTGGCGACGGTGACTCAATCGGTGGAACGGGTTCCTGCTCGGGCATCGGTCGATGAAAAGTGTCACGCACTGCGCCAACAGGGGGCGCTGGCTCTAGAATCGCAAGTTTAGAGCAATTCGCCCGCCGCACTCTTCACACGCGGCGGGCCGTCACCGTCATGCCAATCCGCTCCTGGGACATCTTCTGCACCGTCATCGACAACTTTGGCGACATCGGCGTCTGCTGGCGCCTGGCGCGCCAGTTGGCGCAGGAGCATGGCCATGCAGTCAGGCTCTGGGTCGACGACCTTGCAAGCTTTGCACGGCTGGCGCCCGAGATCGACCCGTCGGCCACCCACCAGCGCCTGGCCGGCGTGGACGTGCGCATCTGGAATCCGCAACCTGACGCCCCGTTCGATCCCGTCACCCCGCACGACGTCGTGATCGAAGCTTTTGCATGCCACTTGCCCGAGCCCTGCCTTGCACGCATGGCCGCGGCGGAACGCAAGCCCGTGTGGATCAATCTCGAATATCTGAGCGCCGAAGCATGGGTCAGCGAGCATCACGCCATGACCTCACCGCACCCGCGCCTGCCGCTGACAAAGTACTTCTTCTTCCCCGGCTTTGCGCACGGCACGGGCGGACTGCTGCGCGAATCGATGATTGGCGCGTCGCGCGCCGCATTCCTCGGCAGCCCTGCGGCACAGGCCACACTCTGGCACCGGCTGGGCGTGCAGCCTGTTGCCGGGGCGCTGCGGGCAAGCCTGTTCGCCTACACCAACCCGGCGCTACCTGCCCTGCTTGAACAGTGGCGCAACAGTGCAACGCCAATTCAGTGCCTTGTGCCGCAGGGGCTGGCAGCAACGCAGGCTGGCGAGTGGCTCGGCGCCACGCTGCACCCCGGCACATCGCACCAGCGCGGCAGCCTGACCGTGCAATGCATCCCGTTCGTACGGCAGGAGCACTATGACGAACTGCTGTGGGCCTGCGACATCAATTTCGTGCGCGGCGAAGACTCCTGCGTGCGCGCCCACTGGGCGGCAAAGCCGATGGTCTGGCACATCTATCCGCAGGACGACCACGCGCACCGCGTCAAGCTCGATGCGTGGCTCGAGCGTTTCGCGCACTCGGGCGTGACGCCGCAGGCATCCGACGCACTGACGGCATTCACGCGCGCATGGAACGCCTATGGTCACGCACCTGACTGGGCGGCGCTGCACGCACAACTCCCGGCGCTGACGTCGGACATGGACCGCTGGCAGCGGCAGTTGCAGCACTTGGGCGATCTGGCCGCGAATCTCGTGGCATTCTGCGAAAATCGGGTAAAATAACGGGTTGATTTTGATGGCGAGCCAAGTTCAAAGGCCCAAGAACAGCAAACGCCGGCTGCGCGCCTTCGCCATACCGAATTCCGGGCAACTCAACGATCCCGGACCATTTTTTTCAGGAAAACAGTTCAGATGAAAATCGCACAGGAACTCCGCGTCGGCAACGTGTTCATGATCGGTTCCGACCCGATGGTGGTTCAGAAGGCCGAGTACAACAAGTCGGGCCGTAACGCCGCCGTCGTCAAGATGAAGTACAAGAACCTGCTGACGGACGCCCCGGGCGAGTCCGTCTTCAAGGCTGACGACAAGTTTGAAGTGGTGGTGCTCGAGCGCCGCGAATGCACGTTCTCGTACTTCGCTGACCCGATGTACGTGTTCATGGACACCGAGTTCAACCAGTACGAAGTCGAGAAGGACAGCATGGGTGATTCGCTGAACTACCTCGAAGACGGCATGAACGTGGAAGTCGTGTTCTACAACGACAAGGCCATCTCGGTGGAAATGCCGACCACGCTGGTCCGTGAAATCATCTACACCGAACCGGCCGTCAAGGGCGACACCTCGTCGGGCAAGGTGCTCAAGGGCGCCAAGATCAACACCGGCTTCGAACTGCAAGTGCCGCTGTTCTGCAACATCGGTGACAAGATCGAAATCGACACGCGTACCGGCGAATACCGCAGCCGCGCCAACTAAGATTCACGGCGTCACGCAAACAAAAAAGGCAGCTTCGGCTGTAATGCCGTTCAGTTAAGGTCCTTTCTCAGGTACCGAACGGTGTAGCGAGAAGGCCGAGACTTAACGACCCGTGCGCATAAGCGCGCGGGTCGTTTTTCATTTGGGAGCGCTTTCAGGCGCTCGCGCAAGCGCTCTAGTAGAGCAGGCAGTTTGCCGTGTGATCGAGTCGCGGCAGCCCACATCAGTTCGTATTGGATGGTGTGGAAGGCCCGTATAAAGCTGATGTCGGTCGGAGCGATTTTGGCTTCGAGCGCCGCCTTGGCCATCTCCAGCCGAATCAGGTTGTAGGCAATCAGCGCGCCCCAGATTTCCTGGTAGACCCCATCTACCGTCTGGCTGCGCAATGTCAGCTCCATCCCAAGCATGGATTGCTTGAGCTCTCGGTAGCTTGTCTCGATCTGCCAGCGACGGGTGTAGCACGCGGCGATATCAGCTGGTTTGAAGCGGCGGCGGTCCCGCAGGGACGTCAGCAAAACCCGTTCGCGGCCGCGCGCGTCGATCGTGCGGATGGCGCGCGCCTCCCAGAACTCAGGCAATTCTGGACACTTCTTTCGCGCTTGGGGTGACACGCGCATGCGCACCGTGGCATCGTCGGGCTTGCCCTCGACAACCTCCCAGCGCGTGTTCGCCTTGGCTGGGATCACGAAGTGCCGATTGTGACCGCCGGAAGTGAGTCCGCACAGGATCTCGGCGGCCAGAAAGCCCTTGTCGAATACCGTAACCGAATCGTCCGGGATGCGTGGTACGAGTTGCTTGGCATACAGCATCTCGTTGGTGTCATAGCGGCCGAATTCGATGTCGCGGATCAGATGCGTTGGAATGGCCGTCAGCGTGACGGCACGCACTTGCGGGTAGCTCGCCAGCTTGCCGCTCGGATAGACCTGAGCGCCGAAGTGTTCACGGTTGGCCGGGCTGTCGGCGGTACGCAGGATCGTCCCGTCCATCGCCAGCAGACTCAGTCCTTTGAACGCATAGCTGGGCGCATCCTGCCGGCTCCAGGCGTCAGCCGACTCGTGAAACAGCCATGCCAGAGGCGCGTATCCGGTCCGTTGCCGCGCTTGCGCTACGGCGCTCTTGCTGACAAACGGGGCGGCGGCCGAAGGCAGCGCCAGATCGAGATCATCGACAATCTCGCTGATTGACTGATGCCGGTACAGGGCCAGCGCGATCACCAGCCAGACCACCTGCTCCGCGGGCAAGCGCCGGCGCCGAAGGCTCGCCGTACCGGTGGCACGCACCGCCTGCTCTACCCACTCGTAGGGCAAATGCTG
>NZ_ALOU01000090.1 GCF_000292345.1 Cupriavidus sp. BIS7 | reverse complement strand
GGAAATTAGACCACCACACTGGGCTGAGCCGTTGCAGGGGCACGGGGGAAACTGGCGCTGAGGTCTTATCAGATACCCTCTCGTAAATTTTCCCCGGATATTTGAGGCCGCAGTCCATCAACTGGTTCAGTCAGTTTTGCCTCTGAAACATCAAGTATCATCAGGCCCCATACCAGTCACATTAGAGACAAAGTTAATGGCGATTCGCAAAGCCCGTAGTCCGGAACCGCGCGCAGAACTGCGACTAAAGAAGACCCTTACTGAGGCGCGCTCCCTTGTTGATGCGCAGATAGCCAAGGGGGAAGCCCTTCTGAAAGAGCAGGTGGCAAATCAGGACACCTACGAAGACCTTCAGCGGCGTTATTACTCGTGGTCTTCCTACTGTACGGACCTACTGAAAACCATCGCCACAACCAATGAACTCTCTGAAGAGTTCTCATTTTGGGGCATTAGCGGGGTTTCAATCGATGCAACGTTGGGAGAATTGGTCAACGATTTGCGTAGGGACATCAAGACCGCAGTTGACCGGCTCGGCTCAATAAAGGAGCGGCTGGAGTTGTTTCCTAGTGATGTTTCGGAATCGGCTCGGGATACTGACACAAGGCGCGCTGTGCCTGACATGAAGAACGTCTTCATCGTGCATGGGCATGATGAGGCGGCCAAACAATCTGTCGCCCGCGTTCTCCAGACACTTGGTTTGAACCCCGTGATTCTCCACGAGCAAGCGAATCAAGGAAGAACCATCTTTGAGAAGCTTGAGGACACGGCAAGTCAGGCGGGCTTCGCGGTGGTCCTCATGACTGGCGATGACGTTGGCAAGGCGAAGACAGAGGAAGAACTTAAACCGCGTGCGCGGCAAAACGTCATCCTTGAGCTTGGGTACTTTGCTGGCTTGCTGAAACGGTCAAGGGTATGTGCACTTTACAAGGACAACGTTGAGATTCCCTCCGACATTCTCAGCATCGGATACGTAAAGCTCGATGATGCGGGTCACTGGAAGTTCGAGCTAGCCCGTGAGTTGAAAGCCGCAGGCTACACAGTGGATGTAAACACCCTTCTCTGAGGCGGTTTCCCCTGGGGCGGGGCCAGCACGTTGGCGTCCCGGTTCGGTTCCCGGTGGAGCGGCCCTACGTCCCCCGATGCCTACGCCCTACAAAGGGTGAGCAAATCACTCACCTCCCCTGTACGCATCGCCCGGAGGCAGCCCATAGTTCGTGGTAACCTCTGTGGTAACTTTTCGTCACCCCACAGCGCACGGCCAAGCCCAGTAAGGCTTTCCGGCTAGCGTCCTGAGTTCGAAAGTCCGACCCCGGGCACCATCGAATTCCCCAGTACGTCCCGTACACAGCAGTCCGTCCAGCTACCCGGCTTCAATCGCAGGAGAAGCTCGGCGATCCCGCGTGCCAATTCGGCAGACCGGACCGGGTTCGTGCCGTCGTGCAACATTTCGAGCCTGCGGGTACTGCGTGAGATGACCAAGGGGGTTGGGCTTTGCGAGGGCGGAGTGACTGGCTTCAACTGGCCTCTCCGACACCACCGAGCAGCTAGAGATAAGTACTGTGCAGCACAGATAGCAGAACCCTTCATCTCAGATTCGCAGTTTTCCGATTTCCCGCCACTTCGCATTGCGCGCTAATAAACGCCTTGAACAACTACAAGGTGTTATCCGATGGAGAGCAAGCGAACGCGTACAGCGCCTGCGGAGGC
Organism: Cupriavidus sp. BIS7; assembly: GCF_000292345.1. Taxonomy (GTDB): domain Bacteria; phylum Pseudomonadota; class Gammaproteobacteria; order Burkholderiales; family Burkholderiaceae; genus Cupriavidus. The sequence goes on along the minus strand of NZ_ALOU01000090.1, from coordinate 24,268 downwards.
CCAGCTATGAGGCGCAGGATTGCGGTAGTAGGGGACAATCTCTGGCCTGGCGGCGGCAAGATTGCTGGCTATTCTGGCCGTCCGGCATTCTTTCATGGCCATCAGCCGGCATTGATCGGCGGCGAAGCCTACTGCGAAGCCTGCAAGAGCATCGGGGCTATCGCCAAGGCGGGCGGCCCGCGGAGGATGCTGTTCATGGGCGAGATCGCATTGGATGGCGATATCGTCATGTGCCGGTGCGCGACGCCGCCTCGCATCGTGGCTACCTTGGCGGGTGAGACCTGGTATGAAGACATGGGCGAGGACAGCGGCGAAGTGGTCGCTGCCTCCGGCCTCGCGCGCAGGCAAGAGACCTACGACGAAATGCCGGTCGCAATGGCGCCGAGCGGGCCAGTCGCAGGCTACCCATATTTTGTTGAGACATCTGATGGGCGGGGTCTGTTCGGATACACAGACGAGCAAGGCGAGTTGCCGCGCATTACCACGATCTCTGCAGGTTCACTCACGATCTATTGGGGGGATGAGGCCCTGGCCAAGCAGCCAGGAGGTGAGAATGCCTAATAGGAAGAAGCAGGTTTCTACCAACGCAACCCCTGGCTCCAAGGCAAAGATTTCGTTGAAGGTAGTGACTTTTGCGGAAATGTGGTCGGCCTATCCGCAAGAAACTGCAATTTGCAAAGACCCCGCGACAGGCAAGGCGGCATTTACCGATGAGTGTGCAATCCGATTGGGAACCTGCCTCGCCAACGTCGGCATCACCAACAGTTCTTTTAGGGGTGCCCGCTGCTGGTTCAAAGATCATCCGCGCGCCCATATGTTACGCGCCGAAGAGGTCGCCAATTGGCTGCAACTCCGTCCTTTCGCTGGATGCCCAAGGCCAACGGATGTCACTGGCAAGGATTGGGCTTCGAAGGTCAAGAACAGAACAGGCCTGATCTTCTTTAAAGACTACTGGGAGCGGGAGGGAGAAAGGAGCCCGACCGGAGACCATATCGATCTTTGGAATGGCCAGAGTCTAACCGCAGCTTCACTGCAGGGTCGCATCAACAACTTCCTCCGTTTCACGATCGGTATCGATGCCTTCTGGTACTCGGACTTGGGTGAGGCCAAGAAGATCCTGTTCTGGGACATCGCATGAGGAAGGTGCTCGTGTCAGTAGCGATAGGCTTGATTGGCGCCATAGTGGGTTGCGTGGGTGGCCTCATCGTCGCACGAGGGGTCCCGAGATGCGGCGAAGACTGCTTTGCCTTTGTCGGCGGGCTTGTGGCTGGTGGCGGGATTGCAGGTGTGCTCTGCTTCAGTGCGGCTATCGTCGGACTCAACAAGACAAATTGGCGCCGAAGGGCTTTAGGGCTGGCGCTCCTGGCATTGGCCCTGGCTTTGAGCGCTGCGTGGATGACGTCACGACATTTTTCGCAGATGCATGACACGCAAGAGAAAACGCCGCCTGTCCTGACTGACTCTGATCCTGGAGCGAATCGCGCGCAGGTGGTGAACTACGGGCGGTTCTCCACTTCAACCGAGACCCACACCGCAATATGCGCCAGCGTACATACCAATCCACCTGCCCGTGCTACCTATGGGTGACCGCCCGACCGTCGCTCACAGCATCGTGAGGGGGTTTCCTCGAGGAGGTGCTGGCCATGAAGCGCATGTTGCTCGTCGGGATTGTGGTGGTCCTTGGGGGATGCGGCACGGCCAGGACACTGGTTCTCGAGCCAGTCAAGCAGCCCAACCATTTTCAGCGGGTGGAGCTAGTCGAGGCTCCCGCGACAGTGAAAGTGCCGGCACAGGTCACCGAGAAATTCCGGTCTGTGGTCGAGAAAGGGCTCTATGAGAATGGCAAGTTCCTGCGCGGGAACGACTTGCGGATCAGTTACACGATCATTTCCGACAACCCGGGAAGCCAGTTCCAGCGCTGGTTCTGGGGCGGCATCGGCAATGCCGGGGAAGGATCGCTGGTTATCATGGTCCGCTACCTCGACGCATCCGACGCCGAACTCGCAAAGACTGAAATCGAGGGCCGGATTGGCAGTGGCTTTTTCGGCGGCGATTTCGAGGAGGCGATTACCAAGGCCGGCGAGGACCTTGTGAAGTTTACGATCGATAACTTTGCCTCACAGGTAGCGCAGCAACCAGCGCAGTAACTCCCACAGCATGAAAAAGCATGGCAGCCGGCTGTGCGTCGGCTGCCAACTCGCGCCTGTGGGTGCCAATCAATATGACGACAACATAGACGTCGACATCCTCCGAATAGTGCGGCGCACGACGCTTTACATACATTAGTTGATGCGCGTCACGATTCCTCCTTCATCCTCGTCCCCCTTCGCGCGCACCACGATCTCCACGTGCTGATCCAACGCCACTAGCGCACGGATCAGGTGGTCGAGTGACAGCCGGCGCAGCCGGTACCGGCGAATCAGCGTGAGCGTGCGGGGCACGACAGCGGGCATTGCCGCCGGCCTATCGTCGCGATTGTCGCGAGTCTGTTCATCGATCAATGTACTGAGCCGCCCGGCCAGCGCCGAGCGCGCGGCAAGAGAGCCGCTATCGTCCGCCACCGGCAAGGTGTCGAGCGCGTGCAGGCCGGTGCCGGCAAGCTGGGGGATACGGGATTTGCGTGACATGACGTGATTTGGCGCCCATCACGTCATCAAGGCCATAAGACAACTCTGATTCTGCTGGCCACTGCATGATGCAGCAGGAGCCTGTCAGACACTCACCGCTGGCGCAATGCCCCACCAGTTGCTTATGCTTCTACCGCTGCAACATCGGGCACGCATGCTGAACGTCAGCCCGTGCAGAGGACGTCAACAACAGCAAACCAGGGAACAACCATGAATCGATTTACCACTACCGCCGCCGCCATTGGCTGCGCGGCGCTGCTGGCCGGCTGCGCCGGCGCCAACATGGACAGCCTGACGCAGGCCGGTGGCAACCTGTTTTCGGCTGCAACGCTCAACGATGCCAACGTCAAGCAACTATCCGACCAGTCCTGCGCCGAGATGGACAAGCAGAACACGCTGGCCACGCCGGACAGCGTCTACGCAAAGCGGCTCGTCAAGATCATGAGCGGCCTGCAGAACACCGGGTTGCCGCTCGACGCGAAGGTCTACATGACGAAGGACGTCAACGCGTGGGCGATGGCCAACGGCTGCGTACGGGTCTATAGCGGGCTGATGGACATGATGAGCGACGACGAAGTGCGCGGTGTGCTCGGGCACGAAATCGGCCACGTGGCGCTGGGTCACACCAAGGCCGCGATGCAGGTGGCCTACAGCACCTCCGCCGCGCGTGGCCTGCTGGGTTCGACCAGCAGCACCACGCTGACGGCGCTGTCATCGTCGCAATTGGGTGCGCTTGGCGAGCAGTTCGTCAATGCGCAGTTCTCGCAGCGGCAGGAAAGCCAGGCCGACGACTATTCGTTCGACCTGCTCACGCGAAACGGCGCCAACCGGCAGGCACTGGTCACGGCGTTCCAGAAACTCGCGAAGCTGGACGGCGGCCAGTCGAGCATGCTGAGTTCGCACCCGGGTTCCGCGGCGCGGGCGCAGCATATCCAGGACCGGATCAATAGCGGCAAGTAAAGCCGCTGGCAACGCGGGAGTTCGCCCTCTCCCGCCCTCCCCCGCCAGCATCGCTGGCGATACCGTCGCAACCATCGCTTCGGCCCCACTCCCGCACTCCACGCGGGGTGGGGACCACACCCACTCCCCTCCTCCGCCGACATCGCAGAATCTTTGAATGCGTTTAACACGCATTCGAAACGTTTCAATTCCGGCACAAGTTTCCCACACCGATAATGCTTCTCGCCTGCGGACTGCCGCATGGCTTGCCATGAGCCCTATGGAGGCGAAAGCCGCATCATGGAATCCATATCCGCCTTCCTTGCCGGACAACCGGAAATTGCGCTGTTCCTGGCGTTGGCGCTTGGCCATGCGGTCGGGGCGATCCGGATTGGCCCGTTCCGGCTTGGCGGCATCTGCGGCACGCTGATCGTTGCGCTGGTCATCGGCCAGAGCGGCGTGCGGCTGGAAGCCGATGTGAAGAACGTTGCATTCGCGCTGTTCATCTTTGCGCTCGGCTTTACCGGCGGCCCGCAGTTCTTTGCCAATGTTGCACGCGAATGGCGCATCGGGCTTCTGTCCCTGGTCGAGGTATTCGTGCTGCTGGGCCTGCTGGCTCTCGCCGTGCCGCTGCTGCATCTGGACCCCGGAACGGCATCGGGCCTGCTGGCAGGCGCCGCGACGGAGTCAGCCGTAATCGGCACCGCCTCTGAGGCCATTGCGCGGCTGGATGGCGTCACCGCCGAAGCCGTGCAGACGCTGCAGACCAATATCGTCACCGCGTACAGCGTGACCTACCTGTTCGGCCTGATCGCGATCGTGCTGTTCACGAGCCAGCTTGCGCCATTGCTGCTGCGCGAAAACCTGCGTGAATCGGCCGCGCGCCTGTGGCAGAAGCTTGGCGGGCGCGATGACATGGACGACAGCCAGAGCGCCGCACTGCCGCTGCTGGTGGCACGTGTGTTGCGCGTGGAGGGCGTGGAGGGCGTGGCGGACATGCGTGTGATCGATGCCGAGAAGAAGGTGACGCTGGGCGTCACGATCCGGCGCATCACGCGCGACGGCAAGACATTCAAACCCACGCCGGACGAGATGCTGCGCGCGGGTGACCTGGTGCTGGCCGTGGGCCGCCGCGACGCGATGGTCCCGTTTGCACAGGCGGTGGGCCCCGAGATGCCGGACCAGCCCGGCATGGATGCCGTGGTCCAGGTCGAACAGGCGGTGCTGCTGACGCGGCGCGAAGTGGCCGGCCTTTCGCTGGCGCGCGTACGCGAGTCCGTTGACGTTGGCGCGGGCCGTGGCGTCTTTGTGTCGCGCATTGCACGCATGCAGCATCGCATGCCGGTATTACCCGAAACCGTGCTCAGGCGCGGTGACGTGCTGACGCTCTCCGGCCCCGAAGAGGCCATCGAGCGGGCGGTGCCGGAACTCGGCTACCCGGTGATCCCCACGACTCGCACCGATTTCGTGTTCCTCGGTATTGGCGTCCTGCTGGGCATGCTGATCGGTTCGCTGAGCGTGAAGGTTGGCCATGCCGATCTGACGCTTGGCGTCGGCGGCGGCTGCCTGGTTTCGGGGCTGGCGTTTGGCTGGCTGCGCGCACGGCTTCCGGTGATGGGATCGCTCCCGGCCCCGGCGGCAGAGATTCTCAAGGACTTCGGACTGGCAACGTTCATCGCCGCCGTGGGGCTTTCCGCCGGCCCGGACGCGGTGAAGCTGGTCAAGCAATACGGCCTGATCCTGCCGGTGGCCGGCGTGATGATTTCCGTAGTGCCTGCGGCCATCTCGCTCTTTATCGGGCACCGGCTGCTCAAGCTCGACATGCCCATCCTGCTGGGCGCCGTGGCCGGCCAGCACTGCAGCACGCCAACCATCATGGCGCTGACCAACGCCGCCGGCAACAGCACCCCGGTGATCGGCTACACGATCACCTACGCCATCTCCAACGTTCTTCTGCCATTGCTCGGACCCATCGCCGTTGCAATGGCCAGCGCCCTGGCCACCGCGCCCAGATAGCGCACCCCGCGTGTCAGGGCGTTGGAAGCGCCTGCCACACGCTCAACAAAACCCGCGTTTCGCATTTCAGGAGGTTTCATGGATTGGCTGCACACCATCTTCCACAAGTCACCAGAATCGGCGTTGTTCCTATCGCTGGCCATCGGCTATGCGATCGGCAAGATCACGTTCGGCAAGTTCCAGCTCGGCGGCGTGGCCGGGTCACTGCTGGCCGCCGTGGTCATCAGCCAGGTTGGCGTGGAGATCGACAACGGCTTGAAGGCTGTGATGTTCGCGGTCTTCATCTACGCCGTTGGCTATGAGAGCGGCCCGCAGTTCTTCAACTCGTTGAACCGCAACTCACTGCGCGAGATTGCGATGGCGGTGTTCATGGCGGTGGCCGGGCTTGTCACGGTGGTGGTATTGGCCAAGCTGTTTCATCTCGACAAGGGCCTGGCCGCCGGTCTCGCCGCCGGCGGGATGACGCAGTCGGCCATCATCGGTACCGCTGGCGACGCGATCACCAAGCTCGGTCTGCCGGCCGATCAGGTCAAGACGCTGCAGGCCAACGTGGCCATTGGCTATGCCGTGACCTACGTGTTCGGCTCGCTGGGCGCGATCATCGTCTGCGTGAACATCCTGCCGCGCTTCATGCGTGCGGACCTGAAGACCGACGCGAAGAAAGTTGAAGCGGCGATGCACGGCGGCCTGCCGCAGTTTGGTCCGGGCCAGGCCGGCGCACTGCCACGGCTGGTCGGGCGCCTGTTCCGCGTCACGGGCGCGGCGGGCAAGAGCGTGTCCCAGATCGAGACGGGCGGCGAGGACCTGGTCACGGTCGAGAAGATCCAGCGCGGCGGCAAGCAGATCGAAGTCTCGCAGGACGTGGTGCTGCGGGAAGGCGACATCGTGCTGCTCGTCGGCCGCCGCGATGCAATGGTGCCGACGGCCCTGGTCATCGGGGATGAAGTCGCCGATGCCGAAGGCATGGGCATGGTGATGCAGACGCGCCGCGCAGTGTTCACGCGCAAGGGCATGAACAACAAGCCGCTCTCCGAGATCGTCGCCAACGTGAGCCGCGAGATGCGTCACGGCGTGTACCTGGAGCGCATCGAACGCTACGACCACGCACTGCCGATCCTGCCCGACCTCAAGCTGCAGCACGGCGACATCATCACTTTCTATGGCACCCCCGCGGACACCAAGCGCGCGGCGCAGCGTGCCGGCTATGAACTCGTACCGAGCGAGAAGACCGACTTCGTCTACTTCGGCACGGGCGTGCTGGTGGGCCTGCTGATTGGCCTGCTGGTGGTGCGCGTCGGATCGATTCCGCTGACGCTCGGTGCCGGCGGCGGCGCGCTGCTGTCGGGTCTGGTATTCGGCTGGGCGCGATCCAAGCATCAGATGTACGGTGCAATGCCCACTGCGGCCTGCCAGTTGCTGAAGGATTTCGGGCTTGCGGCATTCGTCGCCATCGTCGGCCTGAACTCCGGCCTGCAGGCGGTGAGCACGCTGCGCGACAGCGGCCTGACGATCTTCATCCTCGGCGCGGTGGTAACGCTGCTGCCGCTGTTCCTGACGATGTTCTTCGGCCGCTACGTGCTCAAGTACGACAACGCCGCTGTTCTGGCCGGTGCGCTGGCTGGATCGCGCAGCGCCAACCCGGCGTTCGGCGGCATCCTGGACAAGGCGGAAAGCCCGGTGCCCACCGTGCCGTTCGCCATCACCTATGCACTGGCCAACGTGCTGCTGACGCTGCTCGGGCCCCTCGTGGTCGGCCTGGTCTGACACCCCGCATCGAACCCTTCGAGCTGCCCGATCCCGTCGGGCGGCTCCATCCACTCGCATATCGGATTCCCACAAGGAGCAAACGCAATGAGCAAACCGGATCTGTCCACGCTTTCCAGCCTTTCGCCGTTCGAACTCAAGGACGAGCTGATCAAGCTCGCCAGCAGCAACGCCAACCGCCTGATGCTCAATGCCGGGCGCGGCAACCCCAACTTCCTCGCCACCGTGCCGCGCCATGGCTTCTGGCAACTCGGCCTGTTCGCGATGCGTGAATCGGAGCGCTCGTTCTCGTACATGCCGGAAGGCGTTGGTGGCTTTCCGCGCCGCGAGGGCATCGAGGAACGCTTCCACCTGTTCGCACGCGAGTTCGAGGATGTACCGGGCGTGAAATTCCTGGCTGGCGCCGTCGCCTACGTGCGTGACCAGCTCGGCCTGAGCGCCGGCGATTTCCTCTACGAGATGTGCGAAGGCATCCTGGCCTGCAACTATCCCGTGCCGGACCGGATGCTCAAGCTGTCGGAGAAGATCGTCGGCCAGTACATCCGCAAGGAGATGATCGGCAAGCATCCGTTCATCGGCGAATTCGACCTTTTTGCCGTGGAAGGCGGCACGGCGGCGATGACGTACCTGTTCAACTCGATGCGCGAGAACCATCTGCTCAAGGCCGGCGACAAGATCGCGCTGGGCATGCCGATCTTCACGCCGTACATCGAGATCCCCGAACTCAACGACTACCAGCTGGTCGAGGTATCGATCGACGCGGACCCGGAATCGCGCTGGCAGTATTCGAAGAAGGAACTCGACAAGCTGCGCGACCCGAGCGTCAAGGCCTTCTTCCTGGTCAACCCGAGCAATCCGCCGTCGGTCCGGATGAGCGACGAAAGCCTGGAATACCTGGCGTCGATCGTCGAGGAACGCCCGGACCTGATCATCCTGACCGACGACGTCTACGGCACCTTCGCCGATGACTTCGTCTCGCTGTTCGCGCTGTGCCCGCGCAACACGATCCTGGTCTACTCGTTCTCGAAGTACTTTGGCGCCACGGGCTGGCGGCTCGGCGTCATCGCCACGCACCGCGACAACATCTTCGACCAGAAGCTGTCAGCATTGCCCGACGCGCAGCGCCAGCAACTGCACAAGCGCTACAGCTCGATCACGACCACGCCGGACACGCTGCCGTTCATCGACCGCATCGTGGCCGACAGCCGCACCGTGGCGCTGAACCATACCGCCGGCCTGTCCACGCCGCAGCAGGTGCAGATGGTGCTGTTCTCGCTGTTCTCGCTGATGGACACGCCCGACGCGTACAAGCAGGCCATGAAGCGGCTGATCCGCAGCCGCAAGGCGGCACTGTTCCGCGAGATCGGCATTGCACCGGAGAACGAGGACGATCCGAACGTGGTGGACTACTACACGCTGCTCGATATCGAACAGCTGGGCGGCAAGGCCGTGGGCCCGGACTTCGTGAAATGGGTGCTGGAAACGGCCGAGCCGGCCGAACTGCTGTTCCGACTGGCCGAGGAGGCAAGCGTGGTGTTGCTGCCGGGCCGCGGCTTCGGCACGCGCCACCCGTCGGGCCGCGTCTCGCTGGCCAACCTCAATGAATCGGACTACGCGAAGATCGGCAAGTCGATCCGCAAGCTGTTCGAGGAGTACGTGGACCGCTACAACGAGGCCACGGGCAGCAAGGCCAACAGGAACGTGACGAAGAAGTAGGAAGGCTTTGTCCTGCTCCCCACTCCCACAGCGTGGGAGTGGGAGAGGGGTTGGGGGAGAGGGTGTTGAGGTTCAGATTGCGACTGGCCGCCGTTTGAACCGCTGGCCCTCTCCCCCGCCCCTCTCCCGCTTGCGGGAGAGGGGAGACAACATGCGGTGGTTCAACGCGCTTCTACGAACGCCAGCATCGTTTCCAGCATCTGGCGGATGGCGGGCTGGATCGCGGCGGCCTTCGCTTCGGCATATGCGAACGGATAGACCTCTTCCATGTAGGACGACTGCGTCTGCTCAAGCTGGATCGCGTGCACGCCTGCGGCCGGGTTGCCGTACTGGCGCGTGATGTAGCCGCCCTTGAAGCGGCCATTGAGCGCGGCAGTGTGATGCGGCACCGCATCGGCAATCGCAAACAACTCCGCGGCTAACCCCGCGTCGCAGCTCTTGCCATCGGCCGTCCCCAGGTTGAAGTCCGTCAGCTTGCCTTCGAAGAAGCGCGGCAGCATCGAGCGGATCGAGTGCGCATCCCACAGCGCGATCGTGCCGTGCTCGGCGCGCAGGCGTGCCAGTTCTTCCTGCAGCGCATTGTGGTACGGATGCCAGACCGCGCCACGGCGCAGCGCAATCTCCGCGTCGTCCGGGCCATTGGTGCCGTCGGCGTAGATCGGCGTCTTGTCGAACGTATCCACGGGACACAGGCCGGTGGTGTCCTGGCCCGGGTACAGGTTCGCGTTATCGGGCGGCCGGTTCAGGTCGATCACGTAGCGCGAGTGCGTTGCCATGAGGATCGACGCGCCCAGTTCGCGTGCGCATTCGTACAGGCGGTCCATGTGCCAGTCGGTGTCTGGCACGGTGCGCGCTTCGGGCGTGAGGCGTTCGGCCAGTTGCGCGGGCAGGTAGGTGCCAACGTGCGGCATCGAGATCAGCAACGGACGCGTGCCGCGATGCAGGGTGAAGGCAGGGAGATCGGTGGTGAAGGACATCTTTGTCTCGGGGGCTTTCTGGGATCCAGTCCGGGCTCCATGGTTGTCAATTGACATTCAATCGGCCAGCAGGCGTGCACGCGCTTCTGCGAACAGCCGGCCGGCTTCCGCCTGCTGCGGATGCACGCCATGCTGCACGCGGCTTGTGCCGCCCGTGCGGACTTCCGCTAGTGTCTCATGTCCGTGGCTGGCAAACACGTGCGAGGCCAGCGCGCGCGGGCCATCGAGTCCGGCCAGCGTTGGGTGATCGCCATCCAGCACCACGAAATCGGCACGTTGCCCCACGGCCAGCCCGCCCACCTGCCGCGCCGCAGCACGTGCTCCACCTGCCACCGCGTCCAGCCAGAGCCGGTCGGCCACCTGCGGGTGCCGCTCGGAAGCCAGCACGTTGCGGCGCTGCATCGCCAGGCGCTGCCCATATTCGAACAGGCGCAGTTCCTCGGCAACGCTGACGCTGGCATGGCTGTCCGAGCCAATGCCCCATGCGCCGTTCTGCGCCAGGTACGGCGCAGCATCGAACACGCCATCGCCAAGATTGGCCTCGGTCGTCGGGCAGATGCCCGCCACCGCGCCGCTTTCGGCCAGGCGCCGGCGCTCGTCCCAATCCATATGCGTGGCGTGCACCAGGCACCAGCGCTGGTCCACCTGCGCATGATCGAGCAGCCATTGCACCGGGCGCACACCGGTCGTCGCAAGGCATTCGTCGACTTCCTTCTGCTGCTCCGCGATATGGATATGCACGGGCGCCGTTGCGTCCATCGCGTGCAGGCCGTCCAGCGCATGCGCCAGGCTTTGCGGCGGCACGGCGCGCAGCGAATGCGGCGCAAGGCCGAGCCGCGCACCATAGGCCTTGCAATGGGGCGCCAGCTTCTGCAGCAACGCCAGCATCGCGTCGGTATCGTTGAGAAAGCGCCGCTGGTCATGCTGCGCGGGCTTTCCACCGAAGCCGGCGGTCTGGTACAGCACCGGCAGCAGCGTCATGCCGATGCCGGCCGTCTGCGCCGCGCGCAGCAGTCGCAGCGACATCTCGGCAGGATCGGCGTACGCCTTGCCGTCCATGTCGTGGTGCACGTAGTGAAACTCGCACACGCTCGTATAGCCCGCGCGCAGCATCTCGATGTAAAGCTGCGTGGCGATGGCCTCCAGCGCATCGGGCGAAAGGCGCAGCGCGAAGCGGTACATCAGCGTGCGCCAGCTCCAGAACGAATCGCCGCCCGCCGGGTCATCGGGAAGCGCCACGCTGCGGTACTCGGTCAGCCCCGCAAAGCCGCGCTGGAATGCATGCGAATGGAGGTTGGGCATGCCGGGCAGGACCGGACCAGCCGCACGTGCTTCGCCTGGCATGGCGGCAGCGTCCGGCGTCACCGAGGTCAGCACGCCATGGGCATCCCATTGCAGCCGTACATCGCGTGCCCAGCCATCTGGCAGCAATGCTTCGGTCGCGTGCAGGGTCGTCGGCATGTTCATCGGCGATCTCCGTTGCGGAACACACGCCCCTGCCGCACCACGGCTGCGCAAGGATTGCGGCCAAACCAGTAGGCCAGCTCGGCCGACGAAGCAACTTGCCAGAGCGCGAAGTCGGCGGCGCGGCCCACGGCCAGCAACCCATGCCTGTCTGCCGCGCCAAGCGCGCGCGCCGCATGCGTGGTCACGCCTGCCAGCACCTCGGGCACCGTCATGCGGAACAACGTGCAGCCCATGTTCATCATCAGCAGCAGCGAAGTGGTGGGAGAAGTACCCGGATTGTGATCGGTGGAGATCGCCATCGGCACGCCATACTGGCGCAGCAGTGCCAGCGGGGGAAGATTGGTATCTCGCAGGAAATAATAGGCGCCGGGCAGCAGCACCGCCACCGTGCCGGCTTCGGCCATTGCGGCCACGCCCGCTTCGTCGAGATGTTCGAGGTGGTCGGCGGACAGCCCCTTGTAACGGGCGGCCAACGCGGCGCCACCAAGGTTGCTCAGTTGCTCGGCGTGGAGCTTGACCGGCAGGCCGTGCCGCGTGGCTGCTTCAAACACGCGCGTGGTCTGCGCAATCGAAAAGCCGATGCCTTCGCAGAACGCATCGACGGCGTCGACGAGCTTCTCGGCTGCCAGCGCGGGCAGCATCGTGTTGCAGACCAGGTCGATATAGTCGTCGGCACGCCCTGCGTACTCGGGCGGCAACGCGTGAGCGCCAAGGAATGTCGTGTGGACGGAGACGCCATACGCTTTGCCCAACTGACGGGCCACGCGCAATTGCTTGCGCTCCGCCTCGAGCGTCAGGCCGTAGCCCGACTTGATCTCGATCGCCGTCACGCCTTCGGCCAGCAGCGGCTCCAGCCGCGCCGCAGCCTGCGCGAACAGCGTGGCTTCGTCGGCCTCGCGCGTGGCACGTACGGTGGATACGATGCCGCCGCCCGCCCGCGCGATCTCCTCGTAGCCGGCCCCGGACAGACGCATCGCAAACTCGTCGGCACGCTGACCACCGTAGACCAGATGGGTGTGGCAATCGACGAGGCCAGGCGTGATCCACGCGCCATCGGCGTCATGGTGAGGCAGCGAGCGATAGGCCGCAGGCAGCGCCGATTCAGCGCCAAGCCACGCGATGCGGCCGTGCTCCACGACGACTGCGGCATCGCGAATCTCTCGGGCCGGATCGGCTTCCGGCAGCAGGTGGCAACGATGCCAGACGCCGTCAGCGGACGGCGCATCGAACAACTTCATTTGACCAACTCCTTATGCAACGTCACGCGCAGGCACAGCGCGGCAATATCCTTGTGAACCAGCGTGACCGCCGGTGCCCCGGCAGCCATCAGCATTCCATCTCCGGCCGCCATCTGTTGGCCCTCGCCGGCGTCCCACGAGCCACGCAGCACGAGTACCAGCACCGTGGCATCGGCAGGGTCCACCGTGAACGGCTGGCGCATCAGCCGCACCTCGGCACGGCAGACGCCACGGCGCGTCATCACGTTGAAGTCGCGCGTCGGGCCATCTACCAGCGTTGCGTGCACGGCGGTATCCCCGGGAAATGCAAACGGCTCGCCGACGTGCTTGAGCTTGTGGCAGAACGAATCGTCGTGGGCCTGCAGATGCACGCCTGCCCCGTCGATCAGCACGATCTGACGATCAATGCCCGAGAAAGCCGAGAACGGCCCGTCGGCGGCGATATCGGCCACGCTGATGCGCCAGTCGAACGCATCCATGCCCGCGCCCTGCGGCCACACGGCGATCTCGCGCGTGCTGCCGCCGCCGTTCTTCCAAGGCGTGGGCGTGATGGTGTCGATCGTGAATGTCGTCGGCGTCATCAGCGGTTCACCATCGGCAGGTTCAGGCCCTTTTCCTTCGCGCATTCGATGGCGATGTCATAACCGGCATCGGCATGACGCATCACGCCGGTGGCCGGGTCGTTCCAGAGCACGCGCTCGATGCGCTTTGCCGCGGCGTCCGTGCCGTCGCAGACGATCACCACGCCAGCATGCTGCGAGAAGCCCATGCCAACGCCGCCGCCGTGATGCAGGCTGACCCACGTGGCACCGCCTGCGGTGTTCAGCAGCGCGTTGAGCAGCGGCCAGTCGGAGACCGCGTCGGAGCCGTCGCGCATCGCCTCGGTCTCACGGTTCGGCGACGCCACCGAGCCGCAGTCAAGGTGATCACGGCCAATCACGACCGGCGCCTTCAACTCACCGTTCCTGACCATCTCGTTGAAGGCCAGGCCGGCGCGATGGCGCTCGTCCAGGCCCACCCAGCAGATGCGCGCAGGCAGGCCCTGGAACGCGATGCGGTCGCGCGCCATGTCGAGCCAGCGGTGCAGGTGGCGATCCTCGGGGAACAGCTCCTTCATCTTGGCATCGGTCTTGTAGATGTCCTCGGGGTCACCGGACAGCGCCACCCAGCGGAACGGCCCCTTGCCACGGCAGAACAGCGGGCGGATATAGGCCGGCACAAAGCCGGGGAAGTCGAACGCGTTCTTCACGCCTTCGTCGAACGCCACCTGGCGGATGTTGTTGCCGTAGTCGAGCGTGGGCACGCCCATCTTCTGGAACGCGAGCATCGCTTCCACATGCTTGACGATCGACGTGCGCGCCGCCGCTTCCACGGCCTTGGGGTCGCGCTGGCGCAGGTCTTCCCATTGCGCCACTGTCCAGCCTTCGGGCAGGTAGCCGTTGACGAGGTCGTGGGCCGAGGTCTGGTCGGTGACGATGTCCGGACGCATGCCGCCAGCCTGCGCACGGCGCACCAGTTCGGGAACGATTTCGGCCGCGTTACCGAGCAGGCCCACCGAGATCGCCTGGCCGCTCTTTGTGGCATCGGCGATCATCGCCAGCGCGTCGTCGAGCGTGGTGGCCTTCTTGTCGAGGTAGCGCGTGCGGATGCGGAAATCGATGCGCGATTCCTGGCATTCGATCGCCAGCACGCAGGCACCAGCCAGCACGCCGGCCAGCGGCTGCGCGCCGCCCATGCCACCCAGGCCGGCGGTCAGGATCCACTTGCCGGTCAGGTCACCGTTGTAGTGCTGGTTGCCCGCTTCCGCGAACGTTTCGAATGTGCCCTGCACGATGCCTTGCGTGCCGATGTAGATCCACGAGCCCGCTGTCATCTGGCCGTACATCATCAGGCCGGCGCGATCGAGTTCGTTGAACTTGTCCCACGTGGCCCAGTGCGGCACGAGGTTCGAGTTGGCGATCAGCACACGCGGCGCATCGGCATGGGTGCGGAACACGCCCACCGGCTTGCCCGACTGCACGAGCAGCGACTCGTCTTCGCCCAGACGGCGCAGGCAGTCAAGAATCGCGTCGAAACACTCCCAGTTGCGCGCTGCCTTGCCGATGCCGCCATAGACCACCAGATCCTGCGGGCGCTCTGCCACGTCGGGGTCGAGGTTGTTCTGGATCATGCGGTAGGCGGCTTCGATCAGCCAGTTCTTGCAGTGAAGCTGGCTGCCATGCGGCGCCCGGATTTCGCGCGGGCCGCGCGCGGTCTCGGTGAATTGGTGTTCGTTCGCGTTCATGGTTTGTCTCGTATGTTTGAAAGCTGATCGGATGCGGAAAGGCCTGCCCTCTCCCCCGGCCCCTCTCCCGCCTTGCGGGAGAGGGGAGACCACATCCCCTCTCCCACGTGTGTGGGAGAGGGGTAGGGGGAGAGGGCCAGCGCATCAAGCTCCGACATTCGTCGGCAAGATCCCCCTCACGGCCTCAGGCCAACCCGCGCCCGCATCGCCCTGGATCACCCACTGCTTCATGGCTTCGATATCGGGCGCCAGGTAGCGGTCCGATTCGACAAACGCCACGCGCGCACGAATCCGCGCCAGTTCCTGCTCCACCAGCGGCGACGACTTCAGCGGCCGATGGAATTCGATGCCCTGCGCTGCGGCCATCGCCTCGATGCCAACGACGACGGCGGTATTGGCTGCCATCTCGCCAAGGCGGCGCGCGCCGTAGGTGGCCATCGACACATGGTCCTCCTGGTTGGCCGAGGTCGGCAGGCTGTCCACGCTCGACGGGTGGGCCAGCGACTTGTTCTCGGACGCCAGCGCCGCGGCCGTGACCTGCGCGATCATGAAGCCCGAGTTCAGGCCGCCATCGCGCACAAGGAACGGCGGCAGGCCCGACAGGCCCGTATCGAGCAGCAGCGCGAGGCGGCGTTCGGAGATCGCGCCAATCTCGGCGATGGCCAGCGCGATGATGTCGGCCGCAAATGCCACCGGCTCGGCGTGGAAGTTGCCGCCGGACACCACATCGCCCTGTTCGGAGAACACCAGCGGGTTGTCCGATGCGGCATTGGCCTCGATGCGCAGGATGCGGGCGGCATGGGTCAGGTTGTCCAGGCAGGCGCCCATCACCTGCGGCTGGCAGCGGATCGAATACGGGTCCTGCACGCGGCCGCACATCTTGTGCGAATCAACAATTTGGCTGCCGTCCAGCATCGAGCGCACGGCACCGGCCACCGAGATCTGCCCGGCCTGGCCGCGCGCTTCGTGGATGCGTGCGTCAAACGGTTTGACCGATCCCTTGATGGCCTCCAGCGACAGCGCGCCGGCCACCAGTCCGGCCGCAAATGCGTCCTCTGCGGCAAACAGCCCGGCCAGCGCCAGCGCGGTGGACACCTGCGTGCCGTTGAGCAGCGCCAGCCCTTCCTTCGGTCCCAGCGTGAACGCATCGAGCCCGGCATGGGCCAGCCCCTGCGCTGCCGGCACGCGCTTGCCATCGACATACACATCGCCCACGCCAATCAGCGTGCACGACATGTGCGCGAGCGGCGCCAGGTCGCCCGAGGCACCGACCGAGCCCTTGGCCGGGATGCACGGCGTCACGCCGTGGTTGGCCAGCGCGAGCAGCGCCTCGATCAATTCAGGGCGCACGCCCGAATGTCCGCGCGCCAGGCTGACGGCCTTGATCGCCAGGATCAGCCGCACGGTGTCGACGGCCAGGTCCGGGCCCGTGCCCACGCTGTGCGACAGCACGAGGTTGCGTTGCAGTTGGGCCAGCTTGTCGTGCGCGATGCGCGACTGGGCGAGCTTGCCGAAGCCGGTGTTGATGCCATAGACCACGGCATCTGCGTCGATGATGTCCTGCACGGTGGCCTGCGCGGCACGCACGCCGGCCCAGGCCGACTCGGCCATCGCCAGGCGCACTTCACCACGATGGATACGTCGCAGGTCGTCCAGCGAAACGTGGCCGGGGTTCAGCGTCAGGAGCGGTCGGGAGTCTTGGGTCATCGTCATTCTCTGCTTGCGATCTTTGATTGGATTGCACTGCGGTCTTCGGTAAAGACCTGGTGATGGACCTTGTATGGCGGCCTTGTATGGGCCTGTCTATACAGGTTAGTCCAAAAATAAGCCCGATGGCCAGCCTGGCTGGCCTCGGGCGATGAAATCAGCCGAACGCGGGATTGCCGTCGGCGCGGAAGCGGCTGCCCAGGCGATAGCGGTTGCCCGGATGCAGGCAGCGCACAAACGTCACCGGCACGCCGCCGGTCCAGGTGCGCCGCGTCAGCAGCAGGCACGGTTGCGTCGGTGCCATCTCAAGCTGCGCAGCCTGGTCGGGCGTCGCGGAGATCGCATCGACCACATGCTCCACCTGGTCGTATGGCACGTTGCGCAACAGGTATTCGCCGGGCTGCGTGTGGCTGAAATCCTGGTTGATGAAATCGGGCGCCACGCGCGGATTCACGTAGCGGTCCTCGAGCTGCACGGGCACGCCGTCCTCGCGATGGACGCAGACCGAGTGGTAGACGGACTCGCCCGTATGCAGCTCCAGCGCCGCGGCCACCTCGATTGGCGCCGCGACGCGCTCCACCAGGATCACGTCGCACGCGTAGTCATGCCCGCGCATGCGGATCTCGTCCTGCAGGTTGACCACCGAAAGCAGCGTCGACTGCGGCTTGTGCTCGGCCACGAACGTGCCCACGCCGGCCACGCGCACCACCCTGCCCTGCTCCGACAGCTCGCGCAGCGCGCGATTGACCGTCATGCGCGATACCGAGAAGCGGTTCACAAGCTCCTGCTCGGACGGTACGCGGTCACCGGGTTGCCACGCACCACTCTGGATCTGGCGCGCGATGTACTCCTTGACCTGCCGGTACAGCGCGGCAGGTGCGGCAACATTGGATGAGGTTGCCTGACTGGCGGACTGGTTCATGATGTCAATGCTCGGCCGCGGCCATCGCCTCGGCGCGAATCTCCTCGGTCAGTCGCGCCTTCAGCGCGGAAAACTCGGGCGAAGTCTTGATCGTGTAATGGCGCGGATGGGGGAAGTCCACCGCGATCTCGCTCTTGATCCGACCCGGCCGCGCGGAAAAAACCGCGACACGGTTGGCCATGAAGATGGCCTCGTCGATATCGTGCGTGACGAATAGTACCGTCTTGCGCGCGGACTCCCAGATGCCCAGCAGCAGCTCCTGCATCAGCACGCGCGTCTGGTTGTCGAGCGCGCCGAACGGCTCGTCGAGCAGCAGGATCTTCGGGTCGTTGGCCAGCGCGCGCGCAATCGCGGTGCGCTGCTGCATGCCGCCCGAAAGCTGCTTCGGATAGTGATGCTCGAAGCCGCGCAGGCCTACGCGCGCGATAAAGAAATCGCTGCGCTCCTTCTGCTCGGCCACGCTCATGCCGCGCTCGCGCAAGCCGAAGCGCACGTTCTGCTCGATCGTCAGCCACGGGAACAGCGTGTACGACTGGAACACCATGCCGCGATCCGCGCCGGGGCCCGCCACCGGCTGGCCATCGAGCAGCACGCGGCCGCCGCTGGGCGAATCGAGCCCGGCTACGATGCGCAGTAGCGTAGATTTGCCGCAGCCAGACGGCCCAAGGATCGTCACGAAATCGTTGTCGCGCACGTCGAAATCCACGGGCAGCAGCGCCTGCGTGGAGCCGCCGCGCGGGTTCTCGAACGTGCGGGAAACCTGCTGGATCGACAGCGCGCTCATTTGATCGAACTCCACGGGAACAGACGCTGGTTGGCCACCTTGAAGACAAGGTCCGACACCAGCCCGATGCAGCCGATGACGATGATGCCGAAGATGATCTGGCCGGTATTCAACAGCGCCTGGCTGTCGGTGATCATGTGGCCGATGCCTGACGACGAGCCGATCAGCTCGGCCACGATCACATACGTCCAGGCCCAGCCAAGCACCAGGCGCAGCGTTTCGGCAATCTCCGGTGCCGCGCCGGGAATCAGCACGCGCCGCACGATGCCACGCGGCATGGCGCCCAGCGTATAGGCCGCTTCCACCAGATCCTTGCGCGCACCGCCAACGGTCACGGCCACCATCAGCACGATCTGGAAGAACGAGCCGATAAAGATCACCAGCAGCTTTTGCGTCTCGCCAATGCCGGCCCACAGGATCAGCAACGGGATGAACGCCGAGGCCGGCAGGTAGCGGCAGAACGAGACGAACGGCTCGAAAAATGCCTCGGCCGCCTTGTACGCGCCCATGAAGATGCCGAGCGGCACGGCCAGCACCGCAGCCAGCACAAAGCCGCCCAACACGCGCCACACCGTCATGCCGATGTCGCCGATGAAGCCGTACTGCGTGAACAGCACCCACCCTTCATGCGCCATGGTCAGCGGATCGGCCAGGAACGTGCGCGACACAAAGCCGCCCAGCGTGGCGACGGCCCACACCGCGAAGAACACGACGAAAAACGACAGGCCGAGCAGCCAGCGCGCGCGCGCCGACACCGGCACCAGCGGCGACATCCACGGATGGCGGGCGCGCCGGGCAGGCGAGGCCTGCGTCGCCATTGGCGCAGGCGCGCCGGTGGCGGCGGTGGTTGGCGTGGAAGCTTGCGACATCGCTGCGGCCCCCGGCTTACTTGAGGTAGCGGGCGTCATAGATCGCCGTGACATCCGGCACCTGGCGGATCACGCCGATATCCATCAGCACGCCTGCCGCTTCCTTGCTGAAGCTGGCCAGCTCACCGCCGAAGAACTTGCGGTTGGCATCCTTGTCCTGCCAGCGCAGGTAGGCCGATGACTTTGCGAACTGGTCGCCGGTCTGTTTGACCGCCGCGCCCATGATCTCGTTGGCCTTCTCCGGCTCCTTGCGGATCATCTCGAGCGCTTCGAAGTAGCTGTCGACCAGCGCCTGCGCAGCCTTCGGATTGTCCTTGAGCCATTTCGGCGCGCAGCCGAGCGTGTCCGTCACCATCGGGTAGTCGAGCGTGGTGGCCAGGATCTTGCCCTTGTCCGGATTGGCGCGCACCGTCGACAGGTACGGCTCGTAAGTCATCGCGCCATCGTTCTGGCCGGCGACGAACGCCTGCGCCGCCGCCTGCGGCGACAGCGTAGTGACCTTGACGTCCTTCAGCGTCATGCCGTTCTTCTTGAGCATCCAGGCCAGGCCGAAATACGGCGCGGTGCCCGGCGCGTCCACGCCGATCGTCTTGCCCTTCAGGTCGGCAAACGTCTTGACGTCACCGCGCACGGCCAGGCCGTCGGCGCCGTAGGACTTGTCGAGCTGCACGATCTGCGTGATCGGCACGCCATTGGCATTCCACGCCACATGCGTTTCCACGGTAGTTGCCGCGCACTGGATCGCGCCGGATGCCAGCGCCAGGTGGCGGTCCTTCTGCGGAATCATCTTGATGTCCACATCCACGCCATGCTTCTTGAAGATGCCAGCCTTGTCGGCCAGCGTCAGCGGCGCAAAGCCGGTCCACCCGCTCATGCCGAGCGCGACCGGTGTGTTCTCTGCGTGTGCGGTGGCAGCGGCGGCAGATGCTGCGATGGCAAGAATGGCGATGACTGCGTGGCGTTGCAGCTTCATGCTGTCGGCTCCAATAGTCAGCAATGGTCGAATGTGGGGGCAGGACCCGTCTCCCGGATCGGGCGGTGCTGGCTGCATTGCCGCCGTGACGGGCAATTTAGCAATGCTGTATATACAAGTCAAACCCGGGGTTTACCTGAGACGGCGTACCGACAGAAGCGCTGGAACCGCCTATTCATCGGCGATAGCGGTGTATCGCCATGTTGCAGCGCACCGTCATCGATCACATTTCATAGGTGGAAAATCACGGGTACATATAGCTGTATATACAGCCAGAGCACATACAGGCACACACAGGCTGGTGTGCCACTCGGAGCCAACCGTGGGTCAGCGGTCGAAGAACGATGCGACTGTGGGATACCGCAGCCGCAGGCGCAGTTCGCGCTTGAGCCGACGGTTGTCGATTCGCCGCGATTCGCTCATGAAACTCAGCAGCGTCGGATCGATCACTTCACGAGCCTGCTGGCGCGTAATGCGTGGCGGGCGCGGCAGGCCCTTGCGGTCCGCCACGAGGTCGAAATAATCGGCCATGCGCAGTTCGGTGTCGTCGCTGGCGTGGACCACGCGCTGCGGGCGGCCGCGCCACAACGCCGCGATCATCGTGCGCGCAAGGTCGTCGGCATGGATATGGCTCGTGTAGACATCGTCCTGCGGCGCCAGCGCCGGGGTGCGCTTGTGCAGCCGGGCAATCGGCAGGCGATCTTCGGCATAGATTCCGGGGATGCGCACGATGCTGGCGCGCCAGCCCGCATCGCGGCCAAAACGCCGTATCGCCGCTTCCGCAACGACCCTGCGGCGGGCCCGCGCCGTTTGCGGACGGACCGCTTCGAATTCCCGCACGCGCGCGCCGCCGCGATCGCCATAGACGCCAGTGGTACTGGCATAGACAAACGCCCCTGCGGACTGATGCCGCCGAGCCGTCTGAAACGCCCGGTGCCAGCCCCGCTCGGGTAGAATGGCGGCCTCGCCAGCACCGGCGGGCAGACGGGTGAAGCGTGCCCGACGCCAGGCCGTGCGACGCAGTGCGCCCAACAAGGCATGCGTGCGGGGATCGCCCTCACCCTGCCCCGGAGGCGGCGCCAGATCGATCACCCGCTCCGCCAGCCCGGACAGGCGCGCCAGTGTGGCGGGCCGGTCCAGATCGGCCACCAGCGGTACCGCGCCGGCGGCGCGAAGTTCGGCCCGGCGGGCTGGCTGCGATGTAACGGCGAACACGCGCATGCGCGCGGACAGCAAGCGCAGGACGCGCGTGCCGACATCGCCGCAGCCGACGATTAGCAGGCGCGGACGGCCCAGGCGCCGTGCGCGCCGCGGGGAAGACAACGCCGTTCGCGGCGACAGAATTTGGCTCATAGATCCGATTATGGCTTATCAAGTCACCGTAATGCCCAGCGGCCACAAGTTTGATGTGGCCGCCGACGAAACCATCCTCGGCGCCGCCCTGCGCCACAGCATCGGCCTGCCCTACGGCTGCAAGAACGGTGCGTGCGGCTCCTGCAAGGGACGCGTGCTCGAAGGCACGATCAACCAGGGCGACCACGCCGCCTCGGCCCTGACGGCCCAGGAAAAGACGGAAGGCCGCGCGCTGTTCTGCTGCGCGAATGCCACGTCCGACATCACGATCGAATGCCGCGAGGTGCATGGCGCCGGCGACATTCCCATCAAGAAAATTCCGTGCCGCGTGGCCATGATCGAGCGTCTGGCCGACGACGTCATCGCCATCAAGCTGCAATTGCCCGCCACCGAGCGCATGCAGTACCTGGCAGGCCAGTACGTGGAATTCCTGCTGCGCGACGGCAAGCGCCGCAGCTACTCGATCGCCACGCCGCCGCACGAGGAAGGCCCGATCGAACTGCACATCCGCCACATGCCCGGCGGTGCGTTCACCGACTACGCGTTCGGCGCCAAGGAAGGCGCCCCGGCCATGAAGGAACGCGACATCCTGCGCTTCGAAGGCCCGCTCGGCAGCTTCTTCCTGCGCGAGGAATCGGACAAGCCGATCGTCCTGCTGGCCTCCGGCACCGGCTTCGCGCCGATCAAGGCCATCGTCGAGCATGCCGCGTACACCGGCATCACGCGCCCGATGACGCTGTACTGGGGCGGCCGCCGTCCGCGCGACCTGTACATGCACACGCTGTGCGAGCAATGGGCGCGCGACCTGCCGAACTTCAAGTACGTGCCGGTGGTGTCCGATGCGCTGGCGGAAGACGGCTGGACCGGCCGCACCGGCTTCGTCCACCAGGCCGTGATGGCCGACCATCCGGACCTGTCCGGCCATGAGGTCTACGCCTGCGGCGCGCCCGTGATGGTGAACGCCGCGCGCACCGATTTCACGGCGCAGTGCAAGCTGCACGAGGACGCGTTCTTCGCCGATTCGTTCACGTCCGAGGCCGACATGCACCCGGCCGGCGCGGCCTGAGGGTGCCCCCCAGTCTGCCGCCAGCCGTTCCGCTGACACAACAATGGCACCCGGGCCCGTCGAATTTCGCTTTGACACCCGGGCGCATGCGTCTTATATTGGCCGCCATGAACACCGCACTCATCCGACGCCGCGCTCGTACGTTGCTCCCTTTCGGGGTGCCGCGCGGCTGACCGTCAACAGAGTCTGTTCAGGTCAACAAGCCACGGGCAACCCCCGTGGCTTTTTGCATTTCTCCGTCTACCGTTTCATGCCGACCCCAGGAGTCCGCCATGGCATTTGCTGAGTATCCCGTCCAATCCCTGATGTACATCACCAACCGCCCCGAACTGGTCTTCACCGAAGGCAAGGGCTCGTGGCTGACGGACCATAACGGCAAGCGCTATCTCGATTTCGTGCAGGGCTGGGCGGTGAACGCACTGGGCCATTCGAACGAAGGCATGATCGCGGCGCTGGAAAAGCAGGCGCGCAAGCTGCTGAACCCGAGCCCGGCGTTCTACAACGAACCGATGCTGAAGCTGGCCCGTCAGCTCACCGACAATAGCTGCTTCGACAAGGTCTTCTTCGCCAACAGCGGCGCCGAGGCCAACGAAGGCGCGATCAAGCTGGCACGCAAGTGGGGCCGCAAGCACAAGAACGGCGCGTACGAGATCATCACGATGGACCACAGCTTCCATGGCCGCACGCTGGCGACCATGAGCGCGTCGGGCAAGGCCGGCTGGGACACGATCTTCGCGCCGCAGGTGCCGGGCTTCCCGAAGGCCGAGCTGAACGACCTGGCCTCCGTGGAAAAGCTGATCACCGACAAGACCGTGGGCATCATGCTGGAACCCGTGCAGGGCGAAGGTGGCGTGATCCCGGCCTCGCGCGAATTCATGCAGGGCCTGCGCGCGCTGGCCGACAAGCACAAGCTGCTGTTCATCGTGGATGAAGTGCAGACCGGCTGCGGCCGCTGCGGCACGCTGTTCGCGTACGAACTGTCGGGCGTGGAGCCGGACATCATGACGCTGGGCAAGGGCATCGGCGGCGGCGTGCCGCTGTCCGCGCTGCTGTGCAAGGCCGAAGCGGCCAGCTTCGAAGCCGGCGACCAGGGCGGCACGTACAACGGCAACCCGCTGATGACGGCCGTGGGCAGCTCGGTCATCGAACAACTGACCGCACCGGGCTTCCTTGACGACGTGAAGGCCAAGGGCGAATACCTGCGCGAGCAACTGCTGGTGCTGACGAAGGAGTTCGGCCTGGGTGGCGAACGCGGTGAAGGCCTGCTGCGCGCGCTGGTGCTGGGCAAGGACATCGGCCCGCAGATCGTGGAAGAGGCGCGCGAAATGGGACCGGCTGGCCTGCTGCTGAACGCGCCGCGCCCCAACCTGCTGCGCTTCATGCCGGCACTGAACGTGACGCGCGAAGAGATCGACCAGATGATCGGCATGCTGCGCGATCTGCTGAAGAAGCTGGCCTGATTCCTGGTCAACGCAATGAAAAAAGCCTCGCGAAAGCGAGGCTTTTTCGTTTGAAGCACTGGCTGGTTCGCTCCCCTCTCCCACGCGTGGGAGAGATGGAATGAAC
>NZ_ALOU01000089.1 GCF_000292345.1 Cupriavidus sp. BIS7 | reverse complement strand
TCTGGGCCGGCGTGGAGCGCCTGGTCTACTTCGTCCTGTTCCCCGCGCTGCTGCTGCAATCGACGAACAGTGCGAAATTCGACTTTTCCTCGACGTCCGCGATGCTGGGCCTGGCATTGCTGACCATGGTTTTCGGCATGGCCGCCGGCTACATGGTCAAGTGGGTATTGCGCCCGTCCCCGGTCGATTTCGCGTCGGGCCTGCAGACCGCGTTCCGTTTCAATTCCTATATCGGGCTGGCACTGGCCGCGCGGCTTGGCGGCGGCGAGGGGCTGGCGCTGATGGCGCTGGTGGTAGGGGTGACCGTGCCGCTGTGCAACGTGGTGGCCGTCTGGGCACTGGCGCAGCACGGCGAGGCACGCGTACTGCGCGAACTGGCCCGCAATCCGCTGATCCTGGCCACGGCCACCGGGCTGGCGACCAACCTGCTTGGCCTGCATCCGCCCGAGGTGGTGGCGATGACGCTGAGCCGGCTCGGTTCCGCATCCACGGCACTGGGCCTGATGACGGTTGGCGCCGGCCTGCAGATGAGCGGGGCCACAGGCACGGTCGGACCGATGGCGTGGTGGAGCGGTGTCAAGCTGCTGGCGATGCCGTGCTTTGCGTGGCTGGCAGGCCGGTATCTGCCGCTGACCGCGTTGCAGTACCAGATCGTGGTGGTCTATGCGTCGTTGCCTACGGCGTCCAGCGCCTACATCCTGGCCGTGCGCATGGGTGGCAATGGCCCGATGGTGGCCGCAACGATCTCCGCGATGACGATTGCCGCGATCGTCACCACGCCTGTCTGGCTGTCGATGGTCAGCTAGGCGCGTTCCGGTCCTGGGCGAGGGCCCATTCGATGTGCTCGCGCACGAGCGGTGTGGCCGTGTCGAGCCTGGCCCGCAGCGCCGCGCGGATCCGTGCGGCCAGCGCCGGGTCGCCCGTCGTCGCTGCTGCGGCGGCGCGCAGGCTGTTGCCAAGGCCCACGGCCAGGTTGCGCAGCCAGCGTTCGTGGCCGATACGGCGGATCGGGCTGCCTTCGAGCTTCTGGTTGAATTCGGCCTCACTCCATTCGAACAGCGTCACCATATCGGGCGCATCGAAGCCGTTGCGCACGTCGAAGTCGGGCAGCGTGGCGCGATGGGCAAACTTGTTCCACGGGCAGGCAAGCTGGCAATCGTCGCAGCCGTACACGCGATTGCCAATCGGCGCGCGCAGGTCTTCAGGGATGGCGCCCTTGTGTTCGATCGTCAGGTACGAGATGCAGCGCCGCGCATCCAGCCGGTACGGTTCCAGGATCGCACCGGTCGGGCAGATGTCGATGCAGCGGCGGCAATTGCCACAGTGCGGCGCCTCGGCCGGGTCGGCCGGCAGCGGGATATCGACGAGGATCTCGCCGAGGAAGAACATCGAGCCGCCTTCGCGATCAAGCAGCAGCGTGTGCTTGCCGCGCCAGCCCAGGCCGCCCTGGCTGGCCAGCGCCACCTCCATGACCGGAGCCGAATCGGTGAACACGCGATAGCCGAAAGCACCAATGGCGGTCTCGATGCGCGCTGCAAGCTGCTGCAGGCGGTTGCGCAGGACCTTGTGATAGTCGCGTCCACGCGCATAGAGCGAGATCACGGCGGTTGACGGGTCACCGAGCCGTGCAAGCTCATGGCGGCGCCAGTCATCGGGAACCTGTGCCGGCAGATACGGCATGCGCGCGACGATGGCGCGCACGGTGCCGGGCACAAGTTCGGCCGGACGGGCGCGCTTTGTGCCGTGGTTGGCCATATAATCCATGTCGCCGTGGTAGCCCGCCTGCAACCACGCCAACAGGCCCGCCTCCGCGTGCCGCAGATCGACGTCGGCGATGCGGATTGCATCGAACCCGAGTTCATTCCCCCAGGCACGAATCTGTGCCGCCAGCGACGCCAGGTGATCCTCCGCAGATGGCGAGGACGGGACTGGCGGCGCCGGGAACGAGTCTTTCGAGGGGGAGGGGGCGGGAACTGCGCGGTCGATCATTCCTGAATTGTACGCAATGCCCTTGCTTGAAGAACGCATCCTGCCACTGCCGGACGAAGCCGCCACCGAACGGTTCGGCGCCGCGCTGGCCGGCGCGGTCCGCGCAATGTCGCCGCGCACGGTACATCTGCAACTGTCTGGAGACCTGGGCGCGGGAAAGACCACGC
>NZ_ALOU01000088.1 GCF_000292345.1 Cupriavidus sp. BIS7 | reverse complement strand
CCCCCACCCCTCTCCCACTTTGTGGGCGAGGGGAGCGCATAGCCACCGGCGCTGGCAAAACGCCAACGCCATCAAGCCACGTCAGCTTCCCGCCGAAAACTCATTACCGCGCAGACAGCGCCAATCAGCGCGGCCAGTGCGGCCAGCCCGAACGTGTGCATCGGCGCGAGCGTCTTCCACGTCCAGCCCATCGCCAGGCCGCCGAGCGTGCCGCCTACGCCGTAGGAAATCCCGGTGTACAGTGCCTGCCCCCTGCCCTGCAGCGGGCCGGCAAACCAGCGTTGCAGGCGCTTGAGGCTGGCGCTGTGGTGCGCGCCGAACGTGGCGGCGTGCAGCACCTGCACCAGCGCCATCAGCCACACGTACTTCGCGAAATAGCCGGTCAGGCCAAAACGCAGCGCGGCCAGCACGAACGTACCGGCCAGGATTGTGCGCAGCGCCAGCGCGCCAAACAGCCTGCCCTGGAAGAAGAAGAACACGATCTCCGCCACCACGCCGATGGTCCACATCACGCCGATCGCGAACTTGCTGTATCCGAGTTGCTCCAGGTACAGCGAATAGAACACGTAGAGCGCCGCGTGGGCGAACATCATCAGGAAGGCCGAGGCCAGGAACCAGGCCACGTCGGGGCGCCGCAGGAGCGGCAACGCGGGCGGCGGTGCCACGCGCGGCCCCTCGTCGGGCGCGTCGCGCATGCCAAACACCACCAGTGAGAACAGCGCCAGCATGGCGCTGGCCAGCCACGGAAACGCCGGCATGCCAAAGCGTTCGAACAGCGCGCCACCCATCAGCACCGCGACGATAAAGCCGACCGACCCGAACATCCGCACGCGGCCATAGCGATGATCGAAGGCCCCGTGGCGGCGCAGCGTCGAGATCGTCAACGCGTCACCAAGCGGTGACATCGCGCTGGTAATCAGGTTGAGCCCGACCATCATCGCCATCATGCCGCCGTAGCTGTGGATGCCGGGCACGGCCAGGAAGGCCAGCAACGCGGTGATGGCGGCCAGCCTCAGCAGCTTCACGCGCGTATGCGTGACGTCCGACAGCCAGCCCCAGAGGTAGGGGCCGACGATACGGCTCAACTGGAAGCTCGCCATCAGCACGCCGATCTGTACCGGCGAAAAGCCGCGATCGGCGAAGAACAGGCTCACGTACGGCGAAATCACGCCGACGTAACCGTAATAGCCGAGGTAGAAAAGTCCGAAGCGGAGATAGGTGGCCCGGTCGATCGACCCGGGCCGGAATGTGGTGGTACTCAGGATTTGGCCTGCGCCGCGATGCGCGGTGTCTCGACGCGCACGTCGCCGCATTGTGCGCGATGACGCAGCGCGTGATCCATCAGCACCAGCGCCAGCATCGCTTCCGCAATCGGCGTGGCACGGATGCCCACGCACGGATCATGGCGGCCAAAGGTCTCGACGCTGGCCGTGTTGCCTGCCTTGTCGATCGACTCGCGTGCGGTGCGAATGCTCGAAGTCGGCTTGATCGCCAGCGAAACGGTAACGTCCTGCCCCGTCGAGATGCCGCCGAGCACGCCGCCGGAATTGTTCGTGCGGAAACCTTCCGGCGTAAGTTCGTCGCCATGCACGGTGCCGCGCTGGGCCACGCTGTCAAACCCGGCGCCAATTTCCACACCCTTGACCGCGTTGATGCCCATCATCGCGTGGGCGATATCGGCGTCGAGCTTGTCGAACAGCGGTTCGCCCAGGCCCACCGGCACATTGCTGGCCACCACTTCGATACGCGCGCCGACGGAGTCGCCGTCCTTGCGCAGCGCATCCATATAGGTCTCCAGCTCGGGCACGATGTCGGCATTCGGCGCGAAGAACGGGTTCTCCGGCACATGCTTCCAGTCGATAAACGGCACTTCGATCTCGCCCAACTGCGACATGTAGCCATGGATTTCCGTGCCGTACTGCTCGCGCAGCCACTTCTTCGCCACGGCCGCTGCGGCCACCACCGGAGCGGTCAGGCGTGCGGACGAGCGGCCGCCGCCGCGATGGTCGCGGATGCCGTACTTGTGCCAATAGGTGTAGTCGGCATGGCCCGGGCGGAATGTCTCGACGATATTGCCGTAGTCCTTGCTGCGCTGGTCGGTGTTGCGGATCAGCAGGCAAATCGGTGTGCCCGTGGTCTTGCCTTCGAACACGCCAGACAGGATTTCCACCTGGTCGGCTTCCTGGCGCTGCGTCACATGGCGCGACGTGCCGGGCTTGCGGCGGTCCAGGTCGATCTGGATATCGGCTTCCGTCAGCGACATTCCCGGCGGGCAGCCATCCACTACCGCGCCAATGGCGGGGCCATGCGATTCGCCGAACGTGGTGACTGTGAAAAGCAGGCCGAGAGTATTGCCAGACATGATCGAAACCGCACAGGAATTGGGGACGGCCTACATTGTACGGCTATTGCGGGCTGAAAGCGGCCTCCGACCGCCCTGCCGCTGCCGGCGAAGCCGGGGCGAACACGCCGCTGCCGACAAAATCCGGGTAATAACGGGCCCGCATGCGCGCCAGATAGGCCATCAGGTTCGGATGCGACTCGGCCGCCGCGCGGATTGGGGTCTCGAAGACCGGCGACAACAGGCTGGCGGCAAACGCAAACAGCGTGGCGTCCGCGCCGCACGGGCGATCGCCCAACAGGTAGGGCTTGTCGCCGAGGATGTCGCAGATCGACCTGATCCCCTGGATCGCAATGGCCGTCATGTCTTCCTCGCTGTGACGGCCCAGCCCCTGGGCCCACAGCGACTGCCGCACCTTGCGGCGCACCAGCGCCTTGACCGCCCCACGCAGCGGCGCCGGCACGACGTTGAAGAACTGCGCGGGCCCGCGCTCGAAGTTGTCGCGCCCGGTCCAGCGCACGCGCGCCACGGCCCAGTACAGGTTGTCTTCCAGCAGCTTTTCCACGGCCCACGCGGTGCCGCGCTCGGCCGGGCCCAGGCCTTCGTCGAAATCGACGTGGTAGGTCTTCTCGATATGCCAGCGGATTAGCGTCGAGTCGGCCACGATACGGCCCATGTCGTCCAGATACGGCAGCTTGCCCTTGGGTGCGCGCCGCAGGCTGCCGCGCCTGGCCTGATACGGCAGGCCGGCCATCTTGAGCAGCAACTCGGCCTTCATGACGAACGGGCTGGCATCGGGCAGGCCAAACGCGGGGCCGAACGTGTAGAGCGTGATCATGGCTATTTCCAGTCGCCGCGCAGCGCGAGCACCATTTGTTGAAGCCCCTCCGGCGTGGCCGCTTCCGGTGACACCGGTTCGCCCACCACCAGTTCGAGCTTGCTCAGGATGCCGCGCCGGAACGGCCGGGTCATCGCCGGTGCGCCCTTGCGCGAAAAGAAGCTGCCCCAGAGTCCGCGCAGTGCCATCGGCACCACCGGCACCGGCGTGCGCTGGATGATCTGCTGCACGCCACTCTTGAACGGGTTGATGTCACCCGTCGCCGTGATCTTGCCCTCGGGGAAGATGCAGACGAGATCGCCATCGGCCAGCGCTGCCGCCACCGTGTCGTAGGCGCGCTCGAGCATCTTCGGGTCCTCGCGCAGCGGCGCAATCGGGATTGCCTTGGCCTGACGGAAGAACCACGACAGCAGCGGCACCTTGAAGATGTTGTGATCCATCACGAAACGCACCGGCCGCGGGCTGGCCGCCATCAGCACCACCGCATCTGCAAAGCTCACGTGGTTGCAGACCAGCACTGCGGCGCCCTCCTCCGGAATACGCTCGGCATTGATGCGGCGCAGGCGGTAGATCGTGTGCACCAGCAGCCAGGCGATGAAGCGCAGCAGGAACTCGGGCACCAGCGTGTAGATATAGATCGCCACCACGGCATTGAGCAGCCCCACCACCAGGAACAGTTGCGGGATCGTGTAGCCGGCCTGGGTCATGAACACGCCCAGCAGCGAGGCGCCGATCATGAAGAAGCTGTTCAGGATGTTGTTGGCGGCGATGATGCGCGCGCGGTGGGTGGGCGCCGAGCGGCTCTGGATCAGTGCATAGAGCGGCACGCTGTAGAAGCCACCGAACATCGCCACGCAGAACAGGTCGATCAGCACACGCCAGTGGCCCGATTGCTCGATAAAGCCGGGGACGCCGCTCAGCGTGGCGCCGGTGGTGTGGCCGTGCGTGGCCAGGTACAGGTCGACCGCAAACACGGTCATGCCGATCGAGCCGAACGGCACGAGGCCGATTTCCACATGGCGGCCGGACAGCCGCTCGCACAGCAGGGACCCGGTGCCGATGCCGACCGAGAATACGGCCAGCAGCAGAGTAACCACGTTCTGGTCGCCGCCGAGCACATCCTTGGCGAAGCTGAAGAAAGAGGTCAGGAACGTGGCGCCCAGGAACCACAGCCACGAGATGCCGAGCAGGCTCAGGAACACCACGCGGCGCTCGCGCGCGAGCACAAGGTTGCGCCATGTTTCGGTAAACGGATTCCAGTTGATGCGCAGGTCGGGCTGCGGCGCGGGCGAAATCGGCACGCGCTGCGACACCACCCGTCCGGCCACGGCAAGCGCCACGCAGGCGATACCGACGTAGAGCGGCCCGACCAACGTGCCATCGCCGCCCACATAACCGGCCATTTCGCCGCCCAGCAACGTGCCCAGCAGGATCGCCACGAACGTGCCCATCTCCACCAGGCCATTGCCGCCCACCAGTTCGGTCTGGTCCAGGTGCTGCGGCAGGTACGCGAACTTGACCGGGCCGAACAGCGTGGAATGCAGCCCCATCAGGAACGTGCCCAGGTAAAGCAGCGTGGCGCTGTGCCAGACAAAGCCGCCCAGCCCGATCAGCATGATCACGATTTCGAGCGACTTGACCAGCCGGATCAGCTTCGATTTTTCGATCTTGTCGGCAATCTGGCCGCTCGTGGCGGAAAACAGCACGAACGGCGCGATGAAGATCGCCGAAATCAGGAACGCCGCGCTATGGGGATCTACGCCCTCGAACAGCGTGGCATGGTAGGTGACCAGCGAGGTAAAGGCGACCTTGAAGACGTTGTCGTTCATCGCCCCAAGGAACTGCGTCCAGAAGAACGGGGCGAAACGGCGCACGCCAAGCAGGCGGAACTGGCTTTGTTGGCTCATGAAAGGCAAACGTTCGTGGACCCCGGTGACCCGCCAGGGCATCAGTTCGCCGCCATCCAGCGCAGCCGGCGGCGCCGCTATCTTACTCGCAGCGGCACAGGAAAATGGTTGAGCGTGCTTAACCGGCCCGCTTGTCTTCGTCCTTCTCTTCGGGCCAGTCGCGGATATAGGCCTTGAGCATCTTGTTCTCGAAGCTCTGTTCCTCCACCACGGCCTTGGCCACGTCGTAGAACGAGATCACGCCCATCAGCGTGCGGTTGTCCAGCACCGGCAGGTAACGGGTGTGGCGCTCCAGCATCATGCGGCGCACTTCGTTGACGTCGGTCTCTGGGGTGCAGGTCAGCGGGGCGTCGTCCATGACCTTGCGGATGCTGTGGGTGCCCAGCGTGCCATTGTTGGCAGCCAGCGTTTCGATGATCTCGCGGAAGGTCAGCATGCCGACGAGGTCGCCGTACTCCATGACCACCAGCGATCCGATATCGTGCTCGGCCATCGCGTGGATGGCCTGCAGCAGTGGCGTATCCGGCGTGACGGTAAAGAGCGTGTTGCCCTTGATCTGCAGGATATCGCTGACTTTCATGGTGGTGTCTCCGCTGCTCTGTCGCTCATGCCCGGTAATCGGGCTTGTTTTGTCTTGGGGCCGTGCCCGATGGCCGATGCTAGCCCAAACCGCCGCCTCAAGTAAAGCGAACGCGGCTTCCAGCGCCCGTCCGGCTGCGGATTTCCGGGTGGCGCAAGTGGCGTATGGTGCTACGATGCCGATCGGAGACAACCACCAGCGGCTCGGCTCACCGAGCCCCATCCCACATGTCCGGTAACCGCTTCGACACGCTGGCCCTGCACGCCGGCGCCGCGCCGGACCCCGCCACCGGGGCCCGCGCCACACCGATTCATCTGACCACTTCCTTTGTGTTCCGCGACAGCGAGCACGCCGCGTCGCTATTCAATATGGAACGCGCGGGGCACGTCTACTCGCGCATCAGCAATCCCACGGTCGCCGTGTTCGAAGAGCGCGTGGCCGCGCTGGAGAACGGCGCCGGCGCCATCGGCACCGCATCGGGCCAGGCCGCGCTGCACCTGGCGGTGGCCACGCTGATGGGCGCAGGCTCGCATATCGTGGCGTCCACCGCGCTGTATGGCGGCTCGCACAACCTGCTGCACTACACGCTGCGACGCTTCGGCATCGAGACCACTTTCGTCAATCCGCGCGATATCGACGCCTGGCGCGCTGCCATCCGCCCCGAGACGAAGCTGCTGTTCGGCGAAACGCTGGGCAACCCGGGCCTCGATGTGCTCGATATCGCCACGGTGGCCCAGATCGGCCAGGAGCACAAGATTCCGCTACTCGTGGATTCCACGTTCACCACGCCGTACCTGCTGCGCCCGTTCGACCATGGCGCCGGCCTGCTCTACCACTCGGCCACCAAGTTCCTGGGCGGCCATGGCACGACGATCGGTGGCGTGCTGGTGGAAGGCGGCACGTTCGATTTCGACGCCTCGGGCCGTTTCCCCGAATTGTCCGAGCCGTACGAGGGCTTCCACAACATGGTGTTTACCGAGGAAAGCACGGTTGCGCCATTCCTGCTGCGTGCGCGGCGCGAGGGCCTGCGCGACTTTGGCGCCTGCATGAATCCAATGGCCGCCTGGCAACTGCTGCAGGGCATCGAGACGCTACCGCTGCGCATGAGCCGGCATGTCGACAATACGCGGCGCGTGGTGCAGTTCCTGGCCAGCCATCCGATGGTCGAATCGGTGGCCTATCCGGAACTGGAATCGCACCCGGACTATGAACTGGCCAAGCGCCTGCTGCCGCGCGGCTGCGGCGCGGTGTTCAGTTTCAACCTGAAGGCCGACCGCACCGCCGGCCAGCGCTTCATCGAAAGCCTGTCGCTGTTCTCGCACCTGGCCAACGTGGGCGATGCGCGCTCGCTGGTGATCCATCCTGCTTCGACCACGCACTTCCGCATGGATGCCGCCGCATTGAAGGCTGCCGGCATCGGCGAAGGCACGATCCGCCTGTCGATCGGACTCGAGGACCCGGACGACCTGATCGACGACCTCAAGCGCGGATTGAAAGCCGCCGAAAAGGCCATGGGAGGCAAAGCCTGATGGAACTGAACCTCTCCGGCCACAAGGCCTATGCGTACACCGGCGGCAAGCCGTTCGATCCCGCCCTGCCCTGCGCTGTGTTCGTACACGGTGCGCAGAACGATCACAGCGTCTGGGGGCTGCAGACGCGCTGGTTCGCCAACCATGGGTTTTCGGTGCTGGCCGTCGACCTGCCCGGCCACAACCGCAGCGAAGGCGCACCGCTGACATCGGTCGAGGCGATGGCAGACTGGGTGATGTCACTGGTCGCCGCGGCCGGCGTCAAATCGCCTGCGATCGTGTTTGGCCACAGCATGGGTTCGCTGATTGCGCTCGAATGCGCGGCGCGGCACCCGCAGGCCGTGCGCGCCATCGGGCTGCTGGCCACCGCGTATCCGATGAAGGTTTCGGACGCCCTGCTCGACGCCTCACTGAACCGCGAGGCCGAGGCCATTTCGATGGTCAACCAGTGGTCGATTTCGAGCCTGGCCAGCAAGCCGTCCTCGCCCGGGCCGGGTGCATGGATGCATGGCGGCAGCCAGCGGCTGATGGAACGGGTCTCGGCGCGCAACCCGGACGCGCACGTATTCCACAACGATTTCTCGGCGTGCAACGCCTATGCGCATGGCGACGAAGCCGCTGCCGCAGTGGCGTGCCCCGCGCTGTTCGTGGTGGGCACGAAGGACATGATGACGTCGCCCAAGGCGGCCCAGGCCCTGGCCGACAAGATGAAGAACGCGAGGCTTGTCACGGTGCCAAGCGGTCACGCGATGATGGGCGAGAAGCCCGACGAAGTGCTCGACGCGCTGGCCAATTTCGCGAAGACCGTCCGCTAGGAAAATCCAATAAGTAAGAGACAGCCATGGCCCAGTTCCACGCCAAGGAATTCGCCAGCTTTGCAGATTTCTACCCGTTCTACCTGAACGAGCACAGAAACCGGACCTGCCGGCGCCTGCATTTCGTCGGGTCGACGTTGGCGTTGCTATGTCTGGTGGCGCTGCTGCTCACCGGCAATGCGTGGTGGCTGCCTGGGGCGCTGGTCTCCGGCTATGCATTTGCGTGGATCGGGCATTTCGGGTTCGAGAAGAACCGCCCGGCCACGTTCCGCCATCCGCTCTACAGCCTGATGGGGGACTGGGTGATGTATGCGGACATACTGCGCGGGAAGATCAGGTTCTGAATCTCACCGTGTAGGAAATGGAAAGCGGTGGGAAAACCCACCGCTTCTGCCTGGTCTGAGTGCGCCGAATCAGAGATAGACCAGGGTGAACGTGGCCAAGCCATCCAGTGCTACGCCACCGGTCAACTCGGGAAGGTCGTCCTTCGCGGCGATGGCAGTGATGATGCTTACCGGCACGGTAATGTTGGAATAGCTTCCCGGTGTAGTGGTGCCGGTGGCACCCCAAGACGTCACGTAGCCTTGTCCAGGAGTAACGGCGGCATACGCTGTCCAAGTCGTACCGACACGCCCCAGACTAATCCCCCGAGTTCCATCCAGAGTCGGAGCCTGGAGGGTCAACTGGAAGCCGCCGATTCGCGTGTCATTGACGGTACCAAGTCCGTAAGCATTTACCAAACCAAGTCCCGTGGCAAGCGTGTTTGGCCGACTGTCGCTGAGCCGCATGCCAATCTGCGTCGCCGCATCGCACGAAATCGTCATGGTGAGATTCCGCTCCGGCAAACGGGTGGCTTCAGATTGATTCAGACCCACGCCGGAGATGGTCCCGTAATTCACCTGACCGTTGTCACTCAGCGAAACATTGCACGCTGACGGCCGGATCGTGCCCGTCACGGCCAGATCCGCGGTTTCCGCTGCCACTGCAGTTGTCGATGCCACTGCCAGCAGCATTGCCGCCAGCGCGGCCTTTTTTTCGAATGTCATGATTTGCTCCCAAAAAGATCAGAAAGGATCGGACGTCATATGAACAACCGTCTGCGTAACCGCTGCCTGGCGTTCCAACACCTGAAGTATCGGGAGTTCGGTCCAACTCGAAAATCGCAAAAGCCTTAAACTCTCGACTCGCGCCCGTTCAGGCATCTGAAGTCAGAGATATCTCAGCTCGATCGTGACAAGTCCGTCGAGCGCAACGCCACCGGCAAGATCGGGCAGGTCGTCCTTGGCTGCCACGCCGGTCCTGACACGGATGTCCGTCGTCAGATCCTTGATGGCCGATGGCGTCGTGGCGCCGGATACTCCCCATGCGGTCATGTACCGCAATCCGGGCGTTACCCCACCGTCGTACTCCCTCCAGGTGGTGCCGTTTGGAGACTCAAGCGTGATGCCTGTCGCGCCGTCCACGGTCGGCGCCGAGAACATCAGCGTAAAGGCCCCAAGACTCCTGCCGCCCACGGCACCAAGGCCGTGCAGATTTTGACTGTTCAGGGCAGTTTCCATGCCGTCGGCAACGGTGCCCGGCCTGCCGTCGGGAATGATCACGCCGAATGTGGTAGCGGCGTCGCAACTGATGGTTAATGGCAGCGTGCGATCGCCCAGCACCGTGGGCGCGGATTGGTTGAGTGTCGTTGCGGAGATCGTTCCGTAATCGACGGTTCCATCGTGGCCAAGCGTGATCTGGCAGGCTGCGGGCCGGATCACACCCTTCACACTCAGATCCGCAGTTTCCGCCGCCATCCCCGCGATGGATGCCGCAGCCAGCAGCGTCAACACGGCAGTTTTCCGAAGCATTTTCATGATGTCACCCAGTCAGTTGTCAGTCGATTACCTGAGGCACCAATAATCAGATTGCTAATAATTGGTACCGATGACATCAGAATAGAAAACCAACCGCCCAGGTACATCGCAGATCAGCGAAATCCTCACCGGCCGCCCCACCCTGGAGGTGGCGGCCATGGCGGCGATGACCTCGAATGGGACTATCCGGCAGAACGCCGCTTCAAACCTGCCCGTGCCACCCCGGTGGCACCACCTCCACCACCTTGCGCTGGCGGCCTGCTTCCTCATTGGCGGCCGACCCGGCCGTCTGCTGCCGGAACACCGCGTCCAGCGTCTGATCGAGCTGCGGATTGTCCAGGATGCCGCGCAGCACCTCCACGCCCTGCATCTGCTGCGCCAATGCCGTGCGCGGCAGGCGGGCCATGTTCAGCACCAGCCGGTCATGCAGCATGCGCAGCGTGACCTGCGACGGATCGCACAGCAGCGCCCAGTGCGCCTGGCCACGATCCTGCTGGAGCTTGCCCACCAGATGCATCGCCTTGAGCCTGGCCAGCAGGCCGGCCAGGTAGTCGGCCTCCATCCGCAGCTTGCGGCCCATGTCGAGTTCGCCAACGCTGCGCGGCACCTCGTCGCGCGCGCGGTAAAGCAGATAGAGGATGCCCAGCGCATCGAAGAACTCGCTGCCCGCGAACGTGCGGCGGCGCCAGTGCCCTTGCCGGACCACAGGCAGGTTGGCGGCGATGGTGGCGCCGAGCAGCGTCACCAGCCAGCTCACGTACATCCACAGCAGGAACAGCGGGAACACGGCAAACGTGCCATATACGGCCGTGTAGGTCGGAATATGGGTGATGAAGTAGCCGAAGCCGCGCTTGGCGATTTCGAAAGCCACGGCGGCCACGATACCGGCGACGATGGCATCGCGCCACTCCACGGAGGCATAGGGCACGGCCATGTACAGGAACGCGAAGGCCAGCGCGGACAGCAGCACCGGCACCACGCTGATCAGCATCCCCACGCCGAATGGCAGGTTGCCGACGTAGCCCATCGAGATCGAGATCAGGTACGAACTGACGGACAGGCTCGCGCCGATCAGCACGGGCCCAAGCGTCAGCACCGCCCAGAACACGAGCACCCGCTGCGCGAACGGCCGGCGCCGCTTGACGCGCCAGATCGCGTTGAGCGCGTCCTCCACCGTCAGCATCGTCAGCACCGACGTCACCATCAGCCCGCCCAGGCCCAATGCGGTCAGCCCGCGCGCGCTCTTGGAAAACTGGCCGATATAGCGTGAAACCGAATCGCTGATATTGCCGCCTGGGATCAGGTTCTGGAACAGGAACGATTCGATCTGGCCGCGGAATTCGCGGAACACCGGAAACGCGGCAAGCAGCGCAAAGGCGACGGTCAGCACCGGCACCACGGCCAGCACGGTCGTGAAGGTCAGGCTGGCGGATACCTGGGGCAGACGGTCCTCACCGGCGCGGCGCAGCGCGTAACGGGCGAGTGCGCGCACCTTCTGCAGGTTCCATTCCCTGCGCAGGCGGGCAATGCGGACAGCGGACATGCGG
This sequence comes from Cupriavidus sp. BIS7, assembly GCF_000292345.1. Taxonomy (GTDB): domain Bacteria; phylum Pseudomonadota; class Gammaproteobacteria; order Burkholderiales; family Burkholderiaceae; genus Cupriavidus. The sequence goes on along the minus strand of NZ_ALOU01000088.1, from coordinate 2,297 downwards.
GGGCTTTCTCCTTTTCTCCCAACGGACAATGCAGGAATGGGGCGATGACAAACTCAGGCAAATATAATACGCGCAACGCTCTGGCGCCGGCCGCGCCTACTTACCCATGACCGACATCCTCGTCCTCTATTACAGCCGACACGGCGCCACCCGCAAACTCGCCGAACTGATCGGCCGCGGCATTGACAGCGTTCCCGGCGCCCAGGCCCGGCTGCGCACCGTACCGCCCGTCTCCACGGTCTGCGAAGCCACCGCGCCCGATATCCCGCCGGAAGGCGCCCCGTATGTGGAGCTGCGAGACCTGGAGGAATGCGCGGGCCTGGCGCTCGGCAGCCCCACGCGCTTCGGCAACATGGCCGCGCCGATGAAGTATTTCCTCGATGGCACGGTGGCCCAGTGGCTGTCTGGCGCGCTGACGGGCAAGCCGGCCTGCGTGTTCACGTCGACGGGCAGCCTGCACGGCGGCCAGGAGACCACGCTGCTGTCGATGATGCTGCCGCTGCTGCACCACGGCATGCTGATTCTTGGCCTGCCCTATTCCGAACCGGGCCTGATGACGACCACGGCCGGCGGCACGCCCTACGGCCCGAGCCACCATGCCCACGTGGACAATCACGGCCCCGTCACCGAGCACGAAGCGTCGCTCGCCACCGCGATGGGCCGCCGCCTGGCGGAAACCGCATTGAAGCTGACACGATGAGCACCCCGGATACGCTGCACAACCCCACGCTCTGGCGCACCAGTCTTGCCAGCCTGGTAGCGCTGATGCTGCTTTGCATCGCGTGGGAATGGTTCCTGGCACCGTTGCGTCCGGGCGGTTCGTGGCTGATCCTGAAGTTCTTGCTGCTGCTGCCCGTGCTGCGCGGCGTGCTCACGCGCAACCGCTACACGCTGCAGTGGTCGTCGATGCTGATCCTGCTCTACTTCACGGAAGGCATCGTGCGCGCCACCAGCGACCGCGCCCCGTCCTCGTGGCTTGCCTGGTGCGAAGTCGCGTTGACGGTGCTGTTCTTCTTTAGCACGATCCTTTACCTGCGGCCCTACAAGCGGCAAGCCCGGTCGACGGCCAAATCGGCCAAATAGGCCAAATCGCAAACCAGATCCTGACCCCCATGCACTCCGAATCGTTCCTCGACCTTTGCCGTGCAGCCATCGGTCCGCAAAACGTACTGACCGATCCGGCCGACAAGGCGCCCTACCTGACCGACTGGCGCCGCCGCTATACCGGCGACGCGCTTGCCGTGCTGCGCCCGGGCACGACCGAGGAAGTGGCCGCCGTGATGCGCGCGTGCCATGTGCACAAGCTTGCCGTGGTGCCGCAGGGCGGCAATACGGGCTTATGCGGCGGCGCCACGCCTGGTGCGGGGGATGCCGCCGCGCTCGGCACGGTGGTGCTGTCGCTGCAACGCATGAATCGCGTCCGTCAGGTTGATCCGCTCAACAACACGATCACCGTGGAGGCCGGCGTGATCCTGCAGCAGTTGCAGGAAGTTGCGCAGGCACACGGCCGGTTGTTCCCGCTTTCGCTGGCGGCCGAAGGCAGTTGCACGATTGGCGGCAATCTGTCGACCAACGCGGGCGGCACGGCCGTGCTGCGTTACGGCAACACGCGCGAACTGTGCCTGGGGCTGGAAGTCGTGAACGTGAAGGGCGAGATCTGGGACGGCCTGCGCGGCCTGCGCAAGGACAACACTGGCTATGACCTGCGCGACCTGTTCATCGGTGCCGAAGGCACGCTCGGCATCATCACGGCAGCGGTCATGAAACTGTTCCCCGCGCCGCGTGCGCGCGTGACCGCGCTGGCGGCCGTGCAGAGCCCGCGCGCCGCAACGGCGCTGCTGGCTATTGCGCAATCCCACGCCAGCGCCATGCTGACCGGTTTCGAGCTGATGTCGGCCATGTGCATGGATCTGGTGACAAAGCACTTCCCGCAGTTGCGCTACCCGTTCAGCGCGCATCATCCCCAGCTAGTACTGCTGGAACTGTCGGACAGCGAAAGCGAGGACCACGCACGTGCGATCTTCGAGACGATGATGGAAGCGGCGTTCGACGCGGGCGTGGTCATCGATGCCGTGGTGGCCGAATCGGTCCAGCAGTCGCGCGATTTCTGGAACCTGCGCGAGCATATCCCGCTGGCGCAGGTGGAGGAAGGCAAGAACATCAAGCACGATATCGCCGTGCCGGTCTCGCGCGTGGCGGACTTTATCGAAACCACCGATGCGCTGCTGCAGGACGCGTTCCCCGGCGCGCGCATGGTCACGTTCGGCCATCTTGGCGACGGCAACCTGCACTACAAC
>NZ_ALOU01000087.1 GCF_000292345.1 Cupriavidus sp. BIS7 | reverse complement strand
GCGCGACGGCGTGCGCTGCATGACGATTGCCCCGGGCCTGTTCGAAACGCCAATGCTGCTCGGCATGCCTCCGGAGGTACAGGATGCGCTCGGCAAGATGGTGCCGTTCCCGCCGCGCCTGGGCCGCCCCGCCGAATACGCGAAGCTGGTTCAGTCGATCATCGGCAACACGATGATGAACGGCGAGGTCATCCGCCTGGACGGCGCAATCCGGATGCAGCCGAAGTAAATCGCATTTAGCGCGCGTTTAGCGAAATTCAGGCAGCAGCATCACCAGCATCATTCCCGGCGCGGCCGGGGGCACCAGCGTGAGTTGCTCGAAGTAGACCAGGCCGTGCGCCGGGTGATGAAACCCGCGCCGGCCGCCCTGCCGCTCCTCCACATCCTGCGAGCGCCATGCCGCCGCGAATGCCGGGCTGTCCTCGATAAGCTGCTCGATCAGCGCGCGCGTCGGCGGATCTTCGGCGTGGCGCAGGCTATGGACGCGGAACTCCGCCACGAGCCGCGCCGCACGATGCGGCCAGTCTTCCACAAGGGTCTGCAGCGCCGGCGACAGAAACATCGCGCGCAGCAGATTGCGTTCCGCCGTTGGCGCATCGAGCCAGCCGACGAACAGATCCGCCGCCGCATCATTCCACGCTCTCGCAGTCCATTGCCGATCCAGCAGATAGGCTGGCCCCGAGATCGCCTGAACGCTGGCCAGCAATGCAGATGGCACGGCCGGTTCCGCATCCTGGCGCGGCTCGGGCTTGCCGGCCAGTGCAAACAGGTAGGACCGTTCCGCACGCGACAGGCGCAACGCCTGCGCCAGGCTCTCCAGCGCGCGCGCCGACATCGCCACCTGACGCCCCTGCTCCAGCCAGGTCACCCACGTTGCGCTAAGCCCCGAAAGCTGCGCGACTTCCTCGCGACGCAATCCCGGCGTGCGCCGCCTGCGACCGGGCGGCAGACCAACATCGCCAGGTAACAGCCGCTCGCGATGGCTACGCAGGAACGCGCCAAGTTCGGTTTCACGACTGGCATGGGCAGTATCGATTGGCATGGCTGGTGGCTCTTATACCAGGATAAATCTGTGACTTGTACCGGGAAAACACGCCGCCTACAGTACGTGAACCCCCGGACCCGGGCAATCCCCACCACCATCCCCGACAAGAATCGAGGCACCCCATGCAACAACAGGAACTCGTCGCCGCCCAGTTCGGCGCCACCGCCAATGCCTACCTGACCAGCGCCGTTCATGCCCAGGGCGCCGATCTCGAACAACTCAAGCAAGCGCTGGCTCACCTGAAGCCGGTGGCGCATAGCCGCGTGCTCGACCTCGGCTGCGGTGCCGGGCACGCAAGCTTCGCCGCGGCAACGGTTGCCAACGAAGTGGTGGCTTACGACCTGTCGGCGGAGATGCTTGACGTTGTGGCGGGCGCAGCCCGGGATCGCGGCCTGACCAACGTCAGGACGCAGCAGGGCACGGCCGAGCAATTGCCATTCGACGATGCCAGCTTCTGCGCCGTGGTCTCGCGCATGAGCGCCCACCATTGGCGCGACGTTCCCGCCGCGCTGCGCGAGATCCGGCGTGTGGTGAAGCCGAACGGCAAGGTGGTGCTGATCGATATCGTCGGTGCCGAGGACCCGCTTTGCGACACATGGCTGCAATCGGTCGAATTGCTGCGAGACCCTTCACATATCCGCGACTACACGCCGACCCGTTGGGCAGAGATGTTCGAGACGGCTGGATTCCACGTGGAGGTATCGCCGGCCTGGCGCATCGACATCGAATTCAGTAGCTGGGTCGCCCGCATGCGCACGCCGGAGGTGGCCGTGGCCGCGATCCGCCACCTGTGGGAAAAGGCTCCGGCCGAAGTTCGCGACCGCTATCACGTGCAGCCCGATGGCAGTTTCGCGCTGGAGGCCGTGATGGTCACCGCCTCGCCCCGCGAGTAGCCCCATCCATCCACCGCTAAAGCGCTTAGTAAGCGACAGCTTCCGCCGGAATCGGCATCGTCTGGACCATGTGCCAGACGGCCGCCGCGGCCGGCGAGAGTGAGCGGTCCTCGCGGCGGACCATCACGATGCGGCGTTCCTCGCGCGGTGTCAGCGGCCTGGACACCAGCGGGGAAGCCGCCGGCAATGGCAGCGAAAACGACGGCAGCACCGACGCGCCGATCCCCGCTTCCACCATGCCGAACACACTGGCCGAGTGCCCAAGCTCCTGCACCACCTCCGGCGACACGCCGTGCCGGGCGAAGATCCGGTCGATCAGCGGCCGGCTGCCTGACGCAAAGTCCAGCAGCACAAGGCGCTCGCCGTGCAGCGCGCTCCAGGGGACTGACTCCGCATCGGCCAGCGGATGATCACGCCGACAGACAAAGCAGAATGGATCGGTTGCCAGCGGCGCGATCGTCAGCCCTTCATGCGCCATCGGATCGATCAGCACGCCAAAGTCGACCGCCCCGGCCCGGATCTGCTCCAGGCCATCAGCCTGGACGTTGTCCCGCACGAACAGCCGGATTTCGGGGTACTGGCCCGCGCACGCGGACACGTACATCGGCATCAGCCGCGCCGATATCGTCGGCGCGCTGGCTATCA
>NZ_ALOU01000086.1 GCF_000292345.1 Cupriavidus sp. BIS7 | reverse complement strand
CACGTCGGGCAGCGGCAAGACCACACTCATCACGGCGATGCTGCCGTGGTTTCGTTCTCACGGGCTGACCGTCAACGTCATCAAGCACAGCCACCATCCGCTTGAACTGGAGCCGCCAACCAAGGACAGTGCCCGTTTTCGCGCCGCCGGCGCCAACGAGGTCATGGTGGCATCGCCGTATCGCTACGCCATCGTGCGCGAGTTGCGCAACGAGCCGGAGCCATCACTGGCCGATCAGATTGCGCGATTGGCCCCTGCGGACCTGACGCTGGTGGAGGGCTTCCGCAGTGGCACCATTCCGCGCATTGAGGTCTACCGTCCCGCGCATGGGCGTGAACCGTACTATCTGCAGGACCCGTCGATCATCGCTCTGGCCACCGACGCGCCGACGGATGCGACGTTGCCCTGCCTGCCGTTGAATGATCCGGCCGCTATCGTTCTGTTTATTCTTGCGCTGCGGGCCAGCCACGGATGCAAGCGAGCCCAGCGGCAGGAATTGCGGCTGGCCGGCGTCGCGGCCTGATTCCGTCATTTCGGAGAACCCGACAATGGCTACCTCTGGCGCATCCAGACTTCCGCTGGTCTACGCGTGCTCGGGCTGTTCGAGTGTGGCGCAACTGGCCAACACGTTCGCGATCCGGCTGGACCGCGGTGGTCAGGCCGAGATGTCCTGTATCAGCGGGGTGGGCGGAGGCGTTCCGGCGCTCACGCGTGTTGCGCAATCGGGCCGGCCGATCCTGGCGCTCGACGGCTGTCCGCTCTCATGTGTAAAGGCTTGTCTTGAACGTGCCGGGGTGACCGCCACGCGCCACCTCGTGCTGAACAGGCTGGGCGCGACAAAGCGGCAGCACGGGGATTGCACGGAGGCCGAGGAAGCCGCGACCTGGCAGACCGTCAAGCTGGCGCTGGCAGAGATCGCAGCGCCAGGTTAGTCCCCAGGTTAGTCCATTACGACAGCTGGGGGCTAGCGCGCGGAGCGCTCCTGCCCGTGCGCGCTGTCGATCAGCAGCGAGATCTGTTCGTCCTTGTCTTGCCACTGCTGGGCCAGCCACCGGTGGAACTGCTTGCGGAAGACGCTATCCGAGCCGTAGTCCGCCGTGCAGAAATTCTCGGGAATCGGCAACTGCTTTACGCGGACGATGACCCGGCCCGCCCGGCCACAGGCAAAACGCCAGAAGCTTGGCGCACCGTCGGGGTAAGCAATCGTGACGTCGAGCATCGACCGGAACCGCGTGCCCATCGTATTCAATGTCACGGCAAGGCCGCCGGCCTTGGGCTTGAGCAAGTGGCGATACGGCGAGCCCTGGGCATCGCGTTTGGCCTCTGTGAATCGCGTACCTTCGGCAAAGACCATTACGCTGGTTGGCACAGCCGAGAATTTTTCGCACGCGCGCCGCGCCGTTTCCTGATCCTGCCGACGCAGCTCCGGATTGCGCCGCAGTTGCGTTTTCTTGTGGCGCTTCATGAATGGGAAATCAAGCGCCCACCAGGCCAGCCCGATGACCGGCACATAGATCAACTGCTGTTTCAGGAAGAACTTCAGGAGGGGGACCCGGCCGCCAAGCGCGCGCTGCAGCACGAAGATATCTACCCAGGACTGATGGTTGCAGTTGACCAGATACCATTCGGCGTAAGCCAGCCCGTCAACGCCGGCAATATCCCAGGGCTGCGGCTGGATTCGATCGAACCAGAGGTTGTTGCTCGCAATCCAGGCATCGGCAATGCGGTTGAGTATCGGATTGATTCGCCGGAACGCAACCGCTTTCGGCAAGACGAGCTTGAGCAAGGCGAAAGGGAACAGCAGGCCACACCAGAACACGGTGTTCAGTGCCAGAAGAATCAGGCTTGCGGCGCCAAGCACCGAGGAACCCAATGTGGCCGCGGTGTGGGCGATGCGGCCCGACAGACCGTGACGCCGGCTATCCGGCGATTCATGCAACGAAGTTTGGACAGATTTCATGCGCGCCATTGTGCATAGGAAAATCCTTAAAATCCTTGCGTGCAATCAAGGCCGGCGCGCTGGAATTCGTTCCCCGGTGCGTTGGATGGCGTATCGGCCACCGCTTTCCGCAGCGGGGCTGGCAACCAGCTTCCCAAGGTGACCTGCCAGGCGCACGCAAAGACGATACGTGGGGCCTCTGCCCCACCCTGCGCTTACGGCCCGTCAGCCGCGCTTTGGCAGCTTCCAGTTTGGCCGGATGAAGTGGCACGTATAGCCGTTTGGATAGCGCTCCAGGTAATCCTGGTGCTCCGGTTCCGCTTCCCAGAACGGACCGGCGGCGGCAATCTCCGTCACGACCTTGCCAGGCCACAGGTCCGAGACGTTGACGTCGGCAACGGTGTCTTCCGCCACGCGCCGCTGTTCGTCGTTCAGATAGAAGATTGCGGAGCGATAGCTCGTGCCTACGTCGTTGCCCTGCCGGTTGCGGGTCGTCGGATCGTGAATCTGAAAGAAGAATTCGAGGATCTGGCGATAGCTGATCTTGCTGGGATCGAAGACGATCTCGAGCCCTTCGGCATGCGTGCCATGGTTACGATAGGTTGCATTGGGGACGTCGCCGCCCGTGTAGCCCACGCGTGTGGAGACTACGCCGGGAAAGCGGCGCAGCAGGTCCTGCATGCCCCAGAAGCATCCGCCAGCAAGGATCGCGGTTTCGGTTTGCATTGTCATACTCCAGTCCATTGCATTGCACCATTACATCGCAATGCGTCGAGCCCCGTAATATACGCACTTCGCGCGGCTCTCGCTGCGCGTGTCTTATACGAATGAAGTCCGTCCAGAGCATCCTCCAGTTGCAGCGCGACATCGCTGTCTGCACCCAATGTGCGCCGGACCTGCCAGCGGGTCCGCGGCCCGTCGTGCAGTTCAGCGCCACGTCGCGCATCCTGATCATCGGCCAAGCGCCGGGCTCGCGCGTGCACGCTAGCGGGATTCCGTTCGACGACCCCAGCGGCGACCGCCTGCGCGAGTGGACGGGACTGGCCGCAGACGAGTTCTACGACGCCACACGCGTGGCAATCATGCCAATGGGGTTCTGTTATCCCGGCAAGGGCCCCAGCGGCGACCTGCCGCCACGCCGCGAATGTGCGCCGCTGTGGCACGAAGCCATCCTGCGGGTATTGCCGGCAGACCGGCTCACGCTGCTCGTCGGCAGCTACGCGCAGGCGCACTATCTTGGCGGCCGTGCAGGCGCCACCATGACCGAGATCGTCCAGGACTTCCGACGCTTCGGCCCCAACGTCTTCCCGCTGCCCCACCCGTCGTGGCGCGTGGTGGGCTGGATGCGCCGGAACCCGTGGTTCGAAGCTGAATTGCTGCCGGAACTGCGCCGGGCCGTGCGCGGAAGGCTGGGGTGAGGTAGGCGCTGGGGCGTCAATACGGCGCCCGGTGATGCCTACCCCAGCGGCAGCGCCGTGCTGTACAGCACCTGCTTGAGCGCGAAGCTGGAGCGGATGCTGGCCACCCCGGGGATTCGCGTGATCTGGTCGATGATCAGGCGCTCTAGCGCCTCAACGTCGGGTACCACCACCCGCAGCAGGTAATCGGCATCGCCGGACATCAGATAGCACTCCATCACCTGCGGCAGCGAGGCGATTCGGCGCTCGAACGTGTCCAGCGTCTCCCGGCGCTGTTTGTCGAGCGATACCGAAATAAACACCACCACTTTCAGGCCCAACCGGCGCGCGTCGAGCAAGGTCACACGGCGCGAGATCACGCCGATCTTCTCAAGCCGTTTGACGCGTGCCAGGCATGGCGAGGGCGACAGGTTGACGCGGCTGGCTAGCTCCACGTTGGTCAGGCTGCCGTCGCGCTGCAGTTCGCCGAGGATACGGATGTCGATGGCGTCGAGATCGATGTCCAGCATGGTGTGCTTTGAATTATTTCAATCACGGCATTGTATGCCGTATCAAGACGACAAGGCAGTGGGATCCGGTCAATGCTGCGGCGTGATGAGTCGTAGACTTTCCACACCCGCCCGGCGTCCGCCGGCAACCGATTTCCCGCTGCTTCGCATGTCCGCACCTGCCACCACCCGCTCGCCGGCCGCATCCGGCTTCAAGTCTTTCCTGCCGCTGATTGGCGCAGTCGTCATCTGGGGCGGCAACTGGCCCATCATGAAAATGGGGCTCGCCCATGTCAGCCCGCTCTGGTTTGCTGCGTGCCGTTTCGGCTCTGCCGCGCTGGTCAGTTTCCTGGTGCTCGGTGTGGTGCGCCGGTTGCGTCTGCCGTCTCGCGCCGAATGGCCGCTGGTGATTGGCGTGGGCCTTCTGCAGATGGGGGCATTCACGGCACTGGCGCTGTGGGCGTTGCAGTATGTGCCGCCGGGCCGTGCGTCCGTGGTGGCCTATGCAACCGCGATCTGGGTGATCCCGCTTTCGTCGGTTGTCCTTGGAGAGCGGCCGTCCCGGCTGCAGTGGCTGGCCACAGCGTTCAGCTACGCAGGAATCGCCGTGATCGTGGCGCCTGCCCTGGGCGGATGGGAATTGCACACGGTCATGGGCCTGATGATGTTGCTGGGCGCATCGCTGGCCTGGTCGATCAGCATCATTCAATTGCGCGCAAATCGCGCCGTGCGGCTCGGCGCGGAGATGATTCCCTGGGAATGCGCCGTAGCTACGGTGCCGCTGATTGTGCTGGCGTGGCTGCGCGACGGCGCGCCGGATCTGGCCACGATGATCGATATCTGGCCGGTGATCGCCTATACCGGGCCGCTGGCCACCGCGCTGACCTTTATCGTGGTGCTCAATGTCACACAGACGCTGCCGCCAGCGGCCACCTCCATCGCGATGCTTGGCGTACCGGTGATCGGGTTGGTGCTGTCGTCAGTGGCCTGGCATGAGCGAATCTCGGCCGACCTCTCACTCGGCCTGGCGCTGATCGGGATGGGCGTCGTCACCACCGCGCTGGCGCCGCGGCTTGGCAGGCTGGCGGCACGATAAGCGCGCTACGAGGCGTTAAGAGGCGCTATCAAAATGAAGCGAAGCGGTTCTGGCTAGGCGTGGGGCCGCAGACACTACAAGTAGTACGGCAAGGCCCCACAACGACGCCAGAATCATTTTGATAGCGCCTCTAAGGCTCGACAGACGGCTCGCGCTTCAGGGTGCGCAGCACGAAGGTCGAATGGCTGTGCCGCAGGCCTGGCAGCTTGTACAGCTTGTGGCGCAGGAATTCCTCGTAGCCCTCGGTGCCCGCCACCGCCACCTTTATCAGGTAGTCGTACTCTCCCGTCAGCAGATGGGCCTCCAGCACTTCAGGCAACTGCGCTAGCGCCTCGCCAAAGCGATGAAACATGTCGTCGTCATGCCTGTCCAGCGTGACTTCGATCAGCACGGTGTCAGGCAGCCCCAGCGCCTTCTGGTTCAGCAGCGCCACGTAGCCGCCGATTACACCGGCGTCCTCCAGCGCCTTGACCCGGTTCCAGCACGGCGTGGCGGACAGGCCGACACGTTCGGCCAGCTTCGCGTTGGAAATCCGGCCGTCGCGGCGCAGTTCACGCAGGATGCGGCGGTCGATGTCATCGAGCTTGGGAAGGTTGCTCACGGAGAGATGTGGATGATGGAAGGAATATCCTGAAATCTACACCAAAAAGGTGGATTCTTCTTCATTCAGCGCGTCACGGAAGAAATTTCAGAAGCCAATTTTCCGGCGTCGCTGGTAAATTAACCGGACCTCTCACGCATCACTTCCGGACCCTGCCATGCCGCTACCAACCGTCCAGCTTGCCCTCCGCCTTGATCGCGCCGATGTCTTTGGCAGCCTGGAATGGGTTCTTGCCAATGCCCGCCGGACCGGGCTCGCGCTGTGCCAGCTCAATATCTCGGAACCGGCCCATGCGGTCAGCCTGTGCTGCTCCGCCCCGACATCCGATCTGCTGCATCTGTTCGTGCGCCGGGTCGGCTATGGGGTCGAGGTGGAGATCCTTGACGCCGAATTCTCGGAGGACATCGACACCGTGCTGGCCGATTCCGAAGCCGATGCCGAGGCTGTGCACGCCTGAGCGGCTACGCCGACGTCCCCAGCAACTCGATACCGTCCAGCTCGGCCGCGCAGATATCGCGCACGATCGACACGAAATCATCGACGTACGGCCGGTCTGCGATGGCTGACGGCACCATCGCATAGAGTTCGCTCCAGAGGCCCTTTGCGCCGATGCGCTTGGCCAGCACATAGTCGTGGTCGACGTAGTTCTTGACGCCCCAGTTCGGCAGCGCCGCCACGCCGCGCCGGCTGGCCACAAGCTGCAGCACGGCCACCGTCAACTCGGCCGTCCGCCGCTGCAGGTGAATGCCGGCGGGCTCCAGCACCTCGCGGATCAGGTCGATCCGCTGCTCCGGGACCGGATAGGTAATCAGCGTTTCGCCTGACAGGTCGGCCGCCTCGATGCGCCGCTTATTGCGCAGCCGGTGCTCGTTGGCCATCACCGCGAGAATTTCGAACCGGAACAATGGCGCCACGGTCAGGCCGCGTTTTACGGGGGGCCGGGAGCCGATCACCATGTCCGCCTTGCCATTGCTGAGCAGCGCGAGCGGATCGGCATGGAATCCCGCCACCAGATCGACCTCCACCTCCGGCCAGCGGCGCCTGAACTCGTCCATCACGGGCATCAGCCAGTCGAAGCAGGTATGGCATTCCAGCACCACGCGCAATTCGCCGCGCGTATCCCCCTTCAGCCGCAGCAGATCACGCTCGGCCGCGCTGATTGCCGCGAGCGTCTCGCGTGCCAGCGCCAGCAGGCGTTCGCCGGCAGGTGTGAAGCGCAGGCCTTGCCGCGTGCGATCGAACAGCGGCATCTCGTAATGGGCTTCGATGGCCTTGATCTGGTGGGATAGTGCCGACTGGCTGACGTGCACGCGCTCGGCCGCCGTCGCAAGCTTGCCCGATTCGGCAATGGCCACCAGCGAGCGGAAATGGCGGACCTCGATCATTGCCGCACTCCTCGTTTGATATGAAATTCATTCATACATTGTTTAAAACATGTCGCTTGATTCATTTTACTCGCGATCCGAAACTGTGCGCCAGATCAGACATTGGAGCAACAGATGGCACGCACACATACCCTCGGCTTTCCGCGCATCGGCGCACACCGTGAGCTGAAGTTCGCGCAGGAGGCGTTCTGGCGCGGCGAAACCCCCGAGCCAGCGCTGCGCGAAACCGGCGCAGCGCTGCGTAGCCGCCATTGGCAACTGCAGGTGGATGCAGGTCTGGCGACGGTGGCAGCTGGAGATTTCGCCTGGTACGACCAGATGCTTGGCCTGACCGCCCTGCTGGGCGCCCTGCCAAAGCGCTTCGGCTTGGACGCCGCGTCGCTGACACTGGCCCAGTACTACGAACTCGCGCGCGGCAATGCGGCCCAGCCGGCCATGGAGATGACCAAGTGGTTCGACACGAACTACCACTACATCGTCCCGGAACTGGACGCGGACAGCAGCTTTGAAGGCGGCCCGTCGTGGTTCTTCGACGAGATCGACGAAGCGCTGGCGCTGGGCCTGCCCACGCGTCCGGTGCTGATTGGCCCGGTGACGTACCTGTGGCTGTCAAAGTCGCACGCTCCGGGCTTCGATCACCTGAGCCTGTTGCCGAAGGTGGTGCAGGCTTATCGCCGCATCCTGTCGCAACTGCAGTCGCGCGGCATCGAGTGGGTCCAGATTGATGAACCGGTGCTGTGCCTGGATATCGAGACCAACTGGCTCGAGGCAGTTGACCGCGCCTATGCGGGCCTTGCCGAATCGGGCCTGAAGCTGCTGCTGGCTACGTACTTCGACACGGCGGCACCGCACGCCGCGCGCATCGCCGCCCTGCCCGTGGATGGCTTCCACATCGACCTCGTGCGCGCCCCGCAGCAACTGGCAACGTGGCTGCAGGTGCTGCCGGCCGATGCAGTGCTATCGGCCGGCGTGATCGACGGCCGCAATATCTGGCGATCGGATCTGCGTGCGGCGCTGGCAACGCTGAAGCCCCTTCAGGCTCAGCTTGGGGACCGGCTGTGGATCGCGCCGTCCTGCTCGCTGTTGCATGTGCCGGTGTCGCTCGATGCCGAACAGCGGCTTGATCCAGAACTGAAATCGTGGCTGGCGTTTGCCACGGAAAAGCTCGACGAGCTCCACACGCTGGCCACGGCGCTGAATCAGGGCGAGGCGGCAGTGGCAGCGCAGCTTGCCGCATCGGATGCCGCTCGCGAATCGCGGCGTACTTCGCGCCGAGTGGTCAATCAGCAGGTGCAGAAGCGCCTGGCAGCGGTTACCGCCGAGATGGCCAACCGTGCGAGCGGCTTTGAAAGCCGTATCGAGCACCAGCGCGAAGCGCTGAAACTGCCGGCGCTGCCCACCACAACGATCGGGTCGTTCCCGCAAACCACGGCCATCCGTCAGACGCGTGCGTCCTACAAGCGCGGCGAGATTGGCGCGCTGGAATACCTGCAACGCATTCGCGCAGAGATTGAACTGGCCGTGCGCAAGCAGGAGGCGCTTGGCATTGATGTGCTCGTGCATGGCGAAGCCGAGCGCAACGACATGGTCGAGTACTTCGGCGAGCAACTCTGCGGCTACGCATTCACCGCGAACGGCTGGGTGCAGAGCTATGGCTCGCGCTGCGTCAAGCCGCCGGTCATTTTCGGCGACGTTTATCGGCCGGAGCCGATGACCGTGGACACCGCCCGTTACGCCCAGTCGCTGACCAACAAGCCGATGAAGGGCATGCTCACGGGCCCGGTGACGATGCTGCAGTGGTCGTTCGTACGCGACGACCAGCCGCGCGCCACCACGGCACGGCAATTGGCGCTGGCCATCCGCGACGAGGTGTGCGATCTGGAGGCGGCCGGTATCCGCGTGATCCAGATCGACGAACCGGCGCTGCGCGAAGGCCTGCCGCTTCGGCGCGACGACTGGGCCGCGTATCTCGACTGGGCCGTCAACGCGTTCCGCCTCTCCGCTGCTGGCGTTTCGGACCAGACGCAGATCCACACCCATATGTGCTACGCCGAGTTCAACGACATCCTGCCGGCAATCGCTGCGATGGATGCCGACGTGATCACGATCGAAACCTCGCGCTCTGCGATGGAACTGCTGGAGGGCTTTGGCGATTTCGACTACCCGAACGAGATCGGACCCGGCGTCTACGACATCCACTCGCCGCGCGTGCCGGCCGTGGAAGCCATCACAAGGCTGCTGGAACGCGCGTGCGAGGTCATCCCGCCGGAGCGCCTGTGGGTCAATCCGGACTGCGGCCTCAAGACCCGAGGCTGGCCGGAAACGGAGGCGGCGCTGGCCAATATGGTGACGGCAGCGCGGCAGTTGCGTGGCAAGCTGGCCAGCCAGGCACCGGTGACCTGGAAGCGCGTGGCGCGCCCCGCGATTGCCGATCTGGCAACCGCGCATGTGCACGGCGCCGCGTGCGACGCAAGCTGCGGCGGACAACCATCGGCGTAGAGTCGAATATAAGGTCGATGTCGAAATAAGCGGCGAGTGCCCGTTGCGTCGCTGTGTCGCATGGCGCACGGGCACTCCGCTCCGTATCCTTGCGGTCGAGCCAGAACAAGAGCATCCGGACCACGCCAGCCACCACCGGCGTGCGTCTTTCGACCACAAGCAATGCAACGAAAAAAACAATGGCGCCGCACAGCGGTGCTTCCTGCTGCCGCACTGTCCGGCGCAGCGCTGGCGCAAACCGCGCCGGCCATTTCCACTGCCGAGTTTCCGACCCTCCCGACCGTCACTGCCTCGGCTGCCGCTCCGGGTTCACTGACCGCGCCGGGTGTCGCCCAGCAACGCGAGTCCCTGTTCCAATCGGCGGGCTCGGTCGGATTTGTCGACGCGAATTCCTACAGCAATACCTACGCCAGCGACCTGCGCGATGTGCTCAAGGACGCGCCGGGCGTCTATGTGCAGGAGCGCTATGGGCAGGAACTGCGGCTGTCGATTCGCGGCTCCGGCATCGCACGCGGCTACCACACGCGCGGCCTGGAAATCCTGCAGGACGGCGTGCCGACCAACTTCGCCGACGGTAGCGGCGACTTCTACCAGATCGATCCGCTCGGCCTTTCCGCCGCCGAGATCTACAAGGGCGGCAACGGCCTGGCCTATGGCAGCACGACACTGGGCGGCGCGATCAATTTCACCACGCCCACCGCGCTGACCGCCGACGCGCCGAATATGCTTCGCCTCGATGGCGGCAGCTTCGGCACCGTGCGCGGCAGCGGCCAGGTGTCGCGGCAGATCGGCGCGTGGGACTTCCTGGTCAACGCCACGGTCAGCCACTCGGACGGGTACCGTAACCACGAGCGCGGCCAGTACGAGCAGATCAACGCCAACGTTGGCTACCGATTCAGTCCGGCCGTGGAAACCCGCTTCTACTTCGGCGCGTATATCGTCGATCAGTTGCTGCCCGGCACGTTGTCGCTCAACGATGCGCTGAACAACCCGCGCATGGCATCGCCAAGCGCCCTGGCCGGCGATCAGGCGCGCAACACGCGCACCGAGCGCATCGCCAACGTGACGACGGTCAAGCTCGACAGCGGCCAGTTGGACTTCTCGACCTGGGCCATCCACAAGAGCCTGTACCACCCGATTTTCCAGGTCGTCGACCAGGACTATTGGACGTACGGCTTTGCGCCGCGCTACACCGGCGAATTCGCGCTTGGCGGCATGCGCAACCAGCTTATCGCGGGCATGCGCTTCTTCGGCGGCAACAACGATGCGCGCCAGTACGTGAACGTCAATGGCAACCGCGGCGCACAGACGCTGAACGCGGCGCAGGACGCCTACAACTACGAGGCCTATCTCGAAGACCGCCTCTACGTGGTGCCTACGGTGGCGCTGATGGCAGGCGCCAAGGCCTACCGCAACCGGCGCGAGTACAAGGACTACGGCGGCCTGCCCACCAACCCGACGCCGAAATCGGATGCCACGACCTATAGCGGCGTGAATCCGAAATTTGGCGTGCTATGGGAGCCGAAGAAGAACGTCCAGGCCTTTATCGACGTCACCCGCAGCGCGGACGTTCCCGATTTCTCCGATCTGAACCAGACCATCGGCATGACCCAGCAGTTCGTGCCGCTGGCGGCGCAGCACGGCTGGACGCTGGAACTGGGCACGCGCGGCCAGCTCGATCGCTTCGGCTGGGACGTCACCGCCTACCGGTCGCTGGTTCGCGACCAGCTGCTGCAGTACACGGTAGGCCCGGACATCCCCGCGTCGACATTCAACGCCAACAAGACAATCCTGCAAGGCGTGGAACTTGGCGCCAGCGCGGACGTGGTACGCAATGTGTTCGGCAGTGGCGACAAGATCAGCATTTCGCAGATCTGGAACTACAGCGATTTCCGCTTCGACAACGATCCCGTCTACGGCAATAACCGGATCGCGGGCGTCCCGCAGCACGTGCTTCGCACCACGCTGGCGTACAGCCGGCATTCACGGCTGCGCGTGGCTGGCACGATCGACTGGGTACCGACCGGCGCCTGGGTGGACTACGCCAACACGCTCAAGGTGCCCAGCTACGTGCTGTTCGGCATCGAGGCCAGCTATGAATTCGAGCGCGGCGTCACACTGTTCCTGGATGCCCGCAACCTGACGGACAAGCGCTATATCAGCGATTTCAGCACGGTGACGGATGCGCGCACGGCCAATACCTCGGTGTTCTATCCGGGCAACGGCCGGGCGTTTTATGCGGGGGTGAAGTACAGGTTCTGAGGCGTGCGCCCTGCCCTCGGCAATGGCCGAGGGCAATAAGAAGTTAATCGCCGATTTCCGGAAAAGGTCGATGGCCCGATGGCCGAGACCGGCCAGTTTGAGACGTTCGACACGACCGCCTGGATCGTTGACGATCGGCGGGTTGGCATTGACGGCAATTTCTGCGGCAGGCAATATGTTTTTATGAACTACGACGCGCTCAATTCCATGATGTGCACCATGACCGCCAATGGCGAGTCGTGGGAATTGTGACGTTCATACACCGTACACAGACTTCCTCAACGGCCCCGCCAGTCATGACGGGGCCGTGTCTTTTCAGCCGCTCCGAATTGCGTTGGCGCGAATAGGAGTGAATGCATGCATTACAGAGTACGTGTTTCCGTTCTTGGTGACGTTGCTGACGTGTCAAATTGGCAGATCGAGCCGAGGAGCACAGCATGCTGACGATACGAAAAGCGAACTGCGATGACGTGTTCGACGCATGGGATATCCGTAAAACGTCGGTGCATGCTGCATGCGCTGAGCACTATCCCAAAGCAGCCCTTTCGGCGTGGGTTGACGGCACGCCGACCGACAAATGGGCCGGCGTTGTCGAATCTGACTTCTATGTTGCCGTCGATCAGGGATCGATCGTCGGAACAGGGATGCTTACATTCGCAAGCGGGCAAGTCGACGCGATCTTCGTCCGACCGTCTCATATGGGGCGCGGCATCGGACGCAAAATGCTGGATTTTCTTGAAGTGTTGGCCGCTGATCACGGCCTTGCCGCAATGCGCCTCGATGCAACGCTAAACGCGGCACCGTTCTATCGTCGTTGTGGTTGGTCGGGCGATTCGGTTTCGACGTACCGTACCTCGCGTGGACTGGAGTTGTCTTGCGTGCCGATGACGAAGCGTGTCGCCGTCGGCGGGTAGGTTGCCCTCTCGGCCGACGACTGCCGCCCGCATGGGGCAATTGTCGGCGAGGAGCTGCCTGTCGCATCCCCGGCCAGATCGTCGACAATCGTTGCGGCTCGGTCTCCTTTAGCGTCAACGCATGACCTCAACACGCGATGATTAATCAAGCCAACCGGCCCCAAGTTCGGCAAGCAGGGCAATCTTCCAATCTTCGCGCCCAGAAGTCTCGCCTGTCTCGCCGGCAGGGAGTCAGTGAGGTTCGATTTTGAACGACCGCTGTCGGGCGAATCGAAGGTCCCTTGTGGGTCGTTCTGCAACTCTCAGTGGCCCCTCAAATCGACGATGAACCAAAAAAGCCCTTCCGTTTCGCGACGGAAGGGCTTTTTCCATTGTGGCCGATGCTGCCGGGTCCGTTCCCGGTCAGCCCACCCTTCAATTCACGCGCTGCACCGCAGGCGGCATCCAGTTGCCGTTAAGCAGCGCCTGGTCAGGCCAGTAGGCGCGCAGCATCAGGTTGAACGCGTCCGGGGGCGCGGGCAGCCAGTTGGATACCTTGCGTTCCTCAGGGCGTTCGTACTGGATATAGATATCGAGCGATCCGTCGCGGTTGAAGCGCAAGTGGTCACGGCTGCCGATGGCGTAGCGCTGGATCGGGTTGCTGACGAAGGCCTGCTTGTCGTTGTACATCGTCAGCGACCAGAACGCCTTTGCCGGCGGCAACTGGCCCTTGTCGAAGTGCAGGACGTAGCGGCTGCCGCCATCGAATGGTCGGCCGGTGGCGTCGGCGCGCGCAGTTGGGTAGAGCGAATCCTGGGGCAGGTTGGCGCCAAGGCCGAACATTGCCACGACGGCTCGGCGGCCGTAGTCGGTGCCGTACACGCCGATTTCGCGCTGGACGCGCCAGCCCGTGTGTCCGGCGGCGCTCTGGCGCCCAGCCGCCTTGATCATTGCCAGTGCGGCAGAGGCGCCTTCCTGGACGGCGCGCGCCGTGGACGGTTCCAGCACCGTGGTCTTGAACGGCTGGCCGGCCTTGAGGCCCATGCGCTGCATCTTTTCGACCATCGCGGCGTCTTCGGGCGCGGGCGGATTAGCCTGCAGCAGGCTCGCCAGCCGGCTGAAGAACGCCTGGGCATCCATGGCGGCCACCTGCTCCGCCGGCGGCGTCTCGGTATCGATCAGCTTTGCGCGAGGCACGGACTGCGGCGCGGCGCGGCTCCCCTTGCGCCAGGCGGACAGCGGCACCAGGCGGAACTGGTCCTGCAGGTGGTGCACTGCCGCATAGTCCTGTTTGCCGTTGGTCTGGATCCGGCCAATCAGCCAGGCCATGTTGGTGGGCGAGCGGATCTCCTTGACCCCCTTCGGCAACTGCCCTTGCCAGTCCGGGCCGACAATCGCGAACGCTCCGCGCTTCGTGCCTGTCGTACGCTTGCCCGGCGACGCGAATACGTTGGTCCAGGCGTCGAGAATCGGCATCAGATAGTAGCGACCGCCGGTATCGGGCACCGACAACACCATCGGTTCGTTCGACAGATCGAGCCACGCCGACGAGTACAGCGTGTCGGCATTCGGGCTGACCACGTCCTTGAATGTTGCATCCGGGAAGCTGCGCTTGTGGCCGAACGTGTTGACCGGCACCTTCGCGGTCATCACCTCGCGCGAGACATCCATCAGCACCAGCGGGTAGCCATATGTAAACACCTCGGCCGACAGGGTCTTCATCGCCTGGTCGGAAGGCGGCTGCTCGGCCGCCGGGACGGCCGCCGCCGAGCGATCCGGCGTGGACGTGCAGGCGGACAGGAGAGCGGCGAGCGCCAGAGCGCCCGCCAGTTTGCGTAGTGATGAATTCATGACCCCGTTCCCAAAGGACTGGCGACCTTCCAGGCGTCGAGCGGGGGCGCGAGTAGCTCAGGAGGCGCATCTGTTCGGGACGAATGATGTGCCTCGGGGTTGGCAACTGTCAATGACCCCACTGCTCGGTTTCGCGCGGAAACGTACACTGGGGCTGGATTTGGCTGCTGTTGGCCCTTGTAATAGCGTGCGGCCATGCTGTTGGCACGGCCGCGGCATTCCCGGGACAGGCGAGCCCCGCCCGGGGACACAAAACTCGCTGGAAGGTCAGTCGCCTTTCAGCTCGATCAGCAAGTCCTTTGCCGCCACGCGGTCACCCTGCTTCACATGCACAGCCGCGATCACGCAGTCGCGGTCGGCAGCAATGTGGGTTTCCATCTTCATGGCCTCCAGCGCAAGCAGCGTGGTGCCAGCCGAGACGCTCTGCCCCGGCTGGACCGCTACGGTCACGATCGAGCCCGGCATCGGCGCGGCAACGTGCAGCGGATTCTCGGAATCGGCCACCGGACGGCTCTGGCGTGCCGTTCCGGCCTGCACCGTGCTGCGCTGTTCCACCAGCGCGGTGCGCGACTGCCCGTTCAGCTCGAACTGGACCTTGATGACGCCCTCTTCGGCGTCGGGGTGCGTGCCCTGCAGCGAGACAAGCAGCGTCTTGCCTGCGGCGATATCGACGGCCACCTCCTCCTGCGGCTGCAAGCCGTACAGGAAGGCCGGAGTCGGCACCACCGACGTGTCGCTGTAGGCGCGTACGTGCGCGTGATATTCGGCCGTCTGCTTCGGATACATCAGATACGACGCAAGCTGCCTGTCATCGAGCGGCTGCTCGCAGGCGGTCTCGCCTGCCGCGCGGGCGGCCTCCAGATCCACGGCCGGGATCAGATCGCCGGGGCGGTAAGGCGCGGGCGGTTCGCTGCGGAGGACCTTGCGCGACAGTTCGGCCGGGAAGCCATCGGGCGGGAAGCCCAGTTCACCCTTGAACAGCGAGACCACCGATTCGGGGAACGCGACTTCCTTCGCGGGATCGCACACATCGGCGGCAGTCATGTCGTTGGCCACCATCATCAGCGCCATGTCACCAACGACCTTTGACGTGGGCGTGACCTTGACGATGTCACCAAACATGCGGTTGACGTCTGCATAGGCACGCGAAACCTCGGTCCAGCGATGCTCGATGCCAAGCGAGCGGGCCTGTTCGCGCAAGTTCGTGTACTGGCCGCCGGGCATCTCGTGACGATAGACGTCGGCCGTGCCAGCGCGAATCTCGGATTCGAACGGCGCGTAGTAACGACGAACGCCCTCCCAGTACATCGATGCCTCATGCAGCCGATCCAGACTGAGGCCGGGATCACGTTCGCTGCCAGCCAGCGCTGCAACGATGCTCGACAGGTTCGGCTGCGAGGTAAGTCCGCTCATCGCATCGAGCGCGCCATCGACAGCATCGCAACCCGCCTCGATCGCCGCCAGTGCGGAGGCCGCCGAGATGCCGCTGGTGTCGTGCGTGTGGAAATGCACAGGCAGGCCGGTCTCTTCCTTGAGCGCCTTGACCAGCGCTGCGGCAGCTTGCGGACGGCAGATGCCCGCCATGTCCTTGATCCCCAGCACGTGCACGCCGGCGCTTTGCAGTTCGCGGGCGATGCCCACGTAGTACTTCAGGTCGTACTTGGGGCGCGAGCCATCGAACAGATCGCCCGTGTAGCAGATCGCGCCTTCGCACAGCGCGCCGCTTTCGCGTACGGCGTCGATGGCCACGCGCATGTTGCGCACCCAGTTCAGCGAATCGAACACGCGGAACACGTCCACGCCGGCGCTGGCTGCCTGGCGGACGAAGAATTGCACGACGTTGTCCGAGTAGTTCGTGTAGCCAACGGCGTTCGAGCCGCGCAGCAGCATCTGGAACAGGATGTTGGGCACTCGCTCGCGCAGTTGCGCAAGGCGTTGCCACGGATCTTCCTTCAGGAAGCGCAGGGCCACGTCAAACGTGGCGCCGCCCCAGCATTCCATCGAGAACAGTTGCGACAGTTCGCTGGCGTAGAACGGCGCGATCGGCAGCATGTCGGCGGTGCGCATGCGCGTGGCGAACAGCGACTGGTGCGCATCGCGCATGGTCGTGTCGGTCAGCAGCACCTGCTTCTGGTCCAGCATCCACTTCGCGAACTTGTCCGCGCCAAGGTCGCGCAGACGGTCACGCGTGCCATACGGCAGCGGGCCGGTAGTATCCACGGCCGGCAGCACGGGCTTTGGCAGCGGCAGCGACGGCAACGAGCGGCCGCTCAGTTCCTTATTGCCGTTGACGCTTACGTCGCCCAGATAGCTGAGCAGCTTGGTGGCGGTGTCGCGCCGCTTGGTGAACGCCAGCAGTTCCGGCGTCAGGTCGATGAAGCGCGTGGTGACGTCACCGCGTCCGAAAGCCGGGTGGTTGATGACGTTTTCCAGAAACTGCAGGTTGGAAGAAACGCCGCGGATACGGAACTCGCGCAGCGCGCGATCCATGCGCCGGATCGACTCCGCCGCCGTCGGCGCCCACGTGGTGACCTTGACCAGCAGCGAATCGTAGTACGGCGTAATCACCGCGCCGCCGTAGGCCGTGCCGGCGTCCAGCCGCACGCCGAAGCCCGCCGCGCTGCGATAGGCCGTGAGTCGGCCATAGTCAGGCAGGAAGCCGTTTTCGGGGTCTTCGGTGGTGATGCGGCATTGCAGGGCATTGCCGTTCAGCGGGATCTCCGGCTGCGGCGGTACACCTGCGGCCCGCACACGGATGTCACCGTTGTCGTCGAGCGTGTCTTCGGTCATGCCGATCTGGCCGCCTTCGGTGACACGGATCTGCGCCTTGACGATGTCGATCCCGGTAATCATTTCCGTGACCGTGTGCTCGACCTGAATGCGCGGATTGACCTCGATGAAGTAGAACTGGCCGGAGTCCGCATCCATCAGGAATTCGACCGTGCCGGCGTGGGTGTAGCCGACCGCGCCCATCAGCCGCAGCGCGGCATCGCACAGCGACGCACGGCCGGCAGCGTCCAGGTATGGCGCGGGTGCGCGCTCGATGACCTTCTGGTTGCGCCGCTGCACCGTGCAGTCACGCTCGTGCAGATGCACTAGATTGCCGTGCTTGTCGCCCAATACCTGTACCTCGACGTGGCGCGCGTTGCGCACCAGCTTTTCCAGGTAAACCTCGTCGTTGCCGAACGCGGCCAGCGCCTCGCGCCGGGCCGCTGCGAGCGCGGGCTCCAGGTCCTGTTCGGTTTCCAGCACGCGCATGCCGCGTCCACCGCCGCCCCAGCTTGCCTTGAGCATCAGCGGATAGCCGATGCCGGCGGCCTGACGCTTGCACTCGTCCAGGTCCAGCGGCAGCGGATCGGTGGCCGGCATGACCGGCACGCCGGCTGCGATGGCGGCATTGCGCGCAGCCACCTTGTTGCCAAGCATGCGCATGACTTCAGGCGACGGGCCGATCCAGCGAATCCCGGCGTCGATGACCGCCTGGGCGAAATCCGGGTTCTCGGACAGAAAGCCATACCCCGGGTGAATCGCATCGACCTTCGCTTGCCGGGCAATGCGCAGGACGTCGTCGATATCGAGATAGGCCGCCAGCGGCTTCTTTCCGTCGCCAACCAGATAGCTCTCATCGGCCTTGAAGCGATGGAGCGCAAGCCGGTCCTCCTTCGAGTAGATGGCGACCGTGCGGATGCTCATCTCGGCGGCGGCCCGCATCACGCGAATCGCGATCTCGGAACGGTTGGCAATCAGCAGCGATTTGATCGGGGCAAAATCCATGGGCGTACGAACCAGGCTAACGGGCCACGCGGAAAAGACACGGCATGGCCCGAGGTCAAAGATACGGCGTCAGGCAAGCTCTGCCCCGCCGGCGAAGTCAGAAATCAGTCGTAGCTGGAAGATGGAGAGTGCGCCTCCATCCAGTCGTAATGCGCCCTGCCAACTGCCCAGGCCCAGTTCGAACGCTTCGGGAGCGGCTTGGCGCCATCCCCGCGCTGGTTCGGCATATCGAGCAAATGCCGCTTGTTCCCATCATCGCCAGACGCGCCATCCGCGCCTGTCTTGCTTTGTCCGTAGTACGTCATCAAGCGTTCCTGTTCAACCCGTGGTCTCTCGCCGTCGGCAAAAGGCGATGGCGGGATCGGCAATGGATTTGCGTGCGCAATTCCCCGCACACGTGTTGAGGCTGAAAGAGCAAAAAGCAGACCACGTCACCGTGACGGGCTTGTCCCATTGATTTCGCAGGATTTTTTCCGAAAGCGCGTGGTCGGCAGATATTGCAATGTTGAAATTCGCGATTGCAACGGTGAAACGTGGTTTCCAAGCGAATGGAATGTAAGTGCTGCAATGTGCACCGCTCAACGGGCAACCGGGCTGAGATAAATCTCATGCAAATCCAAGGTTCTCCGATTGCGCCTTGTAGCGCGTGATGCACAAATGGCGGGGCCACTCGAACGTTGGAGGGCTGACCATGACGTCATCAACCAGGGGAAAACATGCGAATGAGTGCTGAGCGAATCTGCAGCGTGATTGATAGCGATCCGAGTTTGCAGTCCGAACTAAGATCGGTTGCGCAAATGCGAACAAGCTGGACGTACGATCTGTCCACTCGCAATTTGGTCCGGATGCTAAATCTGGAGGAAACCTCTCGGCGCATAGACATGCGCGAAGCTTCCCTGCTTTTTAATGGCGTAGTCCTGGTGTGGCTGGAGAATGGGCAGGTTTATCGCCAATGGCCTGCTACCTCCGGCAAGAAAGGATATTCGGGCCCCGAACATCAGGCGGAACGTAACGTAGGTCCGATCCCGGCCGGTCGCTACAAGGCGCGCCAAGGCAGGATGGAACGATGGGACGAAGTCACTCTCATCCGGAAGCTTCTTGCAATCGTAAAAATGGGCCCGTTCCCATCGGGTCCAATGGCGTGGGGACATCACCGTATCTGGCTGGACCCGCTGCCGGGAACAAGAACCTATGGCCGTTCAGATTTCTCGATCCATGGTGGCTGGGTGCCGGGCTCGCACGGTTGCATTGATCTGACAGCCTCGATGGACAGCTTCATTGGCGAGTTCATTTATTATGCAAAAGACATCGACCTCGTCGTCATGTATTAAGAAGTGGTCGGCCTCAGCCGCGCTTTTCGCGGTAATTGTGATCATGGCGATGGATGCAGGGGAAGCATGGGAATTTCCCCAACGCTATCCGTTTGGCGCGGCCGGACCGGCGGCAAACCTCTGGATGTATGACAGCCTGCGGAACTACCTTGTTGGAGCAGGACTTTGGATTGTGGCGTGTAGCCTGGCGATCCGGGCTGTCTGGACGCATCCCGCGCGGAAATTGCGTCGCCGGCTGTGCTTTGCACCACTGCTCGCGATGGTGGCGCTGACTGTTTACGAATGGATCGTTAATTTCACATGAGCGCCAAGCCTACGATTCACGGTGCAAAGCTGGCAGAATCCCCCAAATGATGAGGGGCTTCCGGCGATGGAAGCCCCCTCACGAAGCTCACCCTCCGGAGCGGATACCACCATGACAATGTCAACGGACTCGGCGGCGCTGATCCTTGAGCAGCTTGCCGATGCACTCATATTTGCCGATACGGATGGGCGCATTGGAGGCTGGAACCAGGCGGCGGCGGACCTGTTTGGATACCGGGCCGACGAGGCGTTGGGACAGAGTCTTGATCTGATCATCCCGGAGCGTCTGCGGCCCGCACACTGGCGGGGGTTTGAAGCGGCCATCCAGTCAGGCAAGACCCGCTTATCCGGCAAGCCGACATTGACGAAAGCCATCCACAAGGACGGAAGCAAGCGTTTCGTGGAGATGACATTCGCGCTTGTCAGCGATGCAAACGGCAAACCTGTCGGCTCGGTCGCCGTTGCGCGGGATGTCACGGAGCGGGTCGAGCGTGAGCGGGCCCAGGGTGCCGCCTAGTGGCGGGCCGCATCACAAACACTGACGGGCGGATTCTCCTTGCAGCCCTACCGCAGCAGCATCTGCGTACAACGGAACAGCGCCATCGTACGGCCGGTGGGATCGAATACCGTGGCATCCCAGACATGGGTGCTTCGCCCCAGATGGACGGCCGTTGCGACGGCCCGGATCGTTCCCTCGCGACACGTTCCGAGGAAGTTGCTCTTGAGTTCGATCGTCGTGAAGTTGGGGGTTTGGTCTGACAGGTGGGCCAGGCACGCGTAGCCACAGCTAGTGTCGGCAAGCCCGATCACCGTTGCCGCGTGCAGAAATCCGTTAGGCGCCAGCAACTGGGGCCGAATTTGGAGCTCCGCGGTCAGCGTGCCTTGTGTGAGCGCGAGGACGCGCACGCCAAGCAAGTCGGGCAGCATTCCCCGCTGGCGTTCGTGGATGGACTCGATGGTGAAGTCTGGACGCAGCGTGCTCATGGTTTGACACTCCTTGGCAGAATGCCGCCTATTGTGGGCCCAGCCCGGAAAAGGCGCCCACCCTGCCATCGAGCTATACCGCAATCCCTGTGCACGCAAAAACGTGGCGCCCGCATCACCCCATCACGCGCCGCCGGCAACCTCCCCCCTTCCCTGCGCTACATGTCCCGGTGCGCAAAATGCCCAAGCCGCGCGTCAGCCATCAGGTCGGCGAACTGATCGGTGCTCATGTGCACGAGTTCCTGCTGGTCTCCTGCCTCGAAGTAGACGTCGGAATGCGTCAGCAGGCTGTCGTCTAGCCAGGTCTGCGTGCCATATGCCATGCAGACCGGCGGGATCGCCCCAAGACTGCAGTCCCTGAAGACTTCACGCACGCCGCATTCGTGGGCGAGCGTCAGCTTTCGGCCCGTCTGTGCGCAGATTTCCGCCAGTTTCAGGTGATGCGTGGAGGGAATGACCGCCGCAACGTATCCCCGCTGATCTTCCAGCAGGACTGTTCTGGCCAGCCGGTCTCCGGGAACGTATTCGGCCGGCACGGCGGCTGGGCTCCCCGGGCTGCCGGGGCGATGTACGGTTTCAAACCGGGTTTGCTTGTTGCGAAGGCATCTTGCCAGCGTGGTAGCCACGGCCATGATTGCATCCTCCGACGCGCTCATCGCGACAGTTGTTCGAATGCTATTCACTATAGAAGTCTCGCCGGACCACAGAGCCATCCGGAGCAATCGGGGTACGTCCAGATTGCCGCGGGCAGCTTTAATTCCTTCGGTACGTCGGCATCACGTCCTAGCATGGTTAGGTCAACTGTGACGTCCGATTCGGACTTGCCTCCAAAGGCGCTTCTTCACATGGGCCCGCGTCGTGGCGAATGGTTACAGCATGGTGTTTCGTTGAGTTCAAGCGACCAAAGGAGATTCGCATGACAACTGAAGCAAAGTGCCCGTTTCTTCATCCCGCAGGCGCCGGCCGGGCGCTCCAGGAGTGGTGGCCAGAGCGGCTGAATCTGCACATTCTGCGCCAGAACTCCTCATTGTCCGATCCGATGGGCGAAGCCTTCGACTACGCGAAGGAGTTCAACAGCCTTGACCTGGCCGCCGTGAAGAAAGATCTGCAGGCGTTGATGACTGATTCTCAACCGTGGTGGCCGGCAGACTTTGGACACTACGGTCCGTTGTTCATCCGCATGGCATGGCATGCCGCAGGCACCTATCGCATTGGCGACGGGCGCGGTGGCGCCGGTGCAGGCCAGCAGCGCTTTGCACCGACCAGCAGCTGGCCGGACAACGTCGGCCTGGACAAGGCACGCAGGCTGATCTGGCCGATCAAGCAGAAGTACGGCCGTAAGATTTCGTGGGCTGACCTGATCGTGCTGACCGGCAACGTGGCGCTGGAGTCGATGGGTTTCAAGACATTCGGCTATGGCGGCGGGCGCGAGGACGTCTACGAGTCGGACGAGTCTGTCTATTGGGGGAACGAATCCGTGTGGCTGGAGGACAAGCGCTACAGCGGCAAGCGTGACCTCGAAAATCCGCTGGCGGCAGTCCAGATGGGCCTGATCTATGTGAATCCGGAAGGCCCGAATGGCAATCCAGACCCACTTGCCGCAGCGATCGATATCCGTGAGACGTTCCGCCGCATGGCGATGAACGACGAAGAGACGGTAGCGCTGATCGCGGGCGGCCACGCGTTCGGCAAGACGCACGGCGCCGGCCCCGTGTCCCATGTGGGGCCCGAGCCCGAGGCTGCCGGCCTTGAGGAACAGGGGCTTGGCTGGCGCAGCAGTTTTGGCACCGGCAAGGGCGGCGACGCCATCGGCAGCGGACTGGAGGTCATCTGGACCACCACGCCGACGAAGTGGAGCAACGACTACTTCAAGCACCTGTTCGAATACGAATGGGAACTGACGAAGAGCCCCGCTGGCGCAAATCAATGGACACCCAAGGGCGGCGCAGGCGCCGGCACGGTGCCCGACCCGGCCGATCCGTCCAAGCGCCGTTCGCCGGCCATGCTGACGACCGACCTCTCGCTGCGGTTCGATCCGATCTACGAGAAGATCTCGCGCCGCTTCTATGAGAATCCGCAGGAGATGGCCGACGCGTTTGCCCGCGCATGGTTCAAGCTGACCCACCGCGACATGGGGCCGCGCGCACGCTACCTTGGCCCGGATGTTCCGAAGGAAGAACTGCTCTGGCAAGACCCGATCCCGGCCGTAGATCACCCGCTGATCGACGCGCAGGATGTGGCCGCGCTCAAGGCCAAGGTGCTGGCGTCGGGGCTGACCGTCCCGCAACTGGTGTCGACGGCGTGGGCATCGGCATCGACCTTCCGTGGCTCGGACAAGCGCGGCGGCGCCAACGGTGCGCGCATCCGCCTGGCACCGCAGAAGGACTGGGATGCCAACCAGCCTCCGGAACTTGCGAAGGTGCTGGCCACGCTGGAGGGCATCCAGGGCGATTTCAACAAGGCCCAGAGTGGCGGCAAGAAGGTCTCGATGGCCGACATGATCGTGCTGGCCGGATGCGCTGGCGTCGAGCAGGCGGCCAAGAATGGCGGCCACAACGTCACGGTGCCGTTTTCGCCCGGCCGTATGGATGCGTCGCAGGAGAAGACCGATCTGGACGCCATGGTTGTGCTCGAACCAATCGCCGATGGCTTCCGCAACTACATGAAGGGGAAGCTCCCGATCCGCGCCGAGGCATTGCTGGTGGACAAGGCCCAGTTGCTGAAGCTTACGGTGCCGGAGATGACAGCACTGGTGGGCGGCATGCGCGCGCTCGACGCCAATTTTGGCAAGTCTCAGCATGGTGTCTTCACGAATCGCCCTGGCGCGCTGACCAACGACTTCTTCGTGAATCTGCTCGACATGGCTACGGAATGGAAGCCCGTATCGGAAGACATGGACCTGTTTGAAGGACGCGACCGCAAGACAGGTGCGCCAAGATGGACCGGCACGCGTGTTGACCTGATCTTCGGTTCGAACGCCGAGCTTCGCGCGGTCTCCGAGGTCTACGGCGCCACAGATGGCCAGGAGAAGTTCGTCCAGGCCTTCGTGGCAGCGTGGAACAAGGTGATGAACCTGGACCGCTTCGATCTCAGGTGACAGCCCGACGGTCAGGCCGCAGTGTCAGGCACAGTGTCAGGCCGCAGTGAATGGGGCCGGTCGCAAGACCGGCCTTGTTTTCATTGGCACCGACCGAGCGGCAACGGCTTTATACGTTTTTTGCATAACAGTTTCAGTCGCCTGCAGCAGCCCATACCAACTTTGCATGGATTCTGGCGACGGCATGGCCGAATCACTAGACTTTGGCCGTACCGTCGAAACCAGTTCTCGCGAGGAGCGCAGCCATGACCACCGGACAATTCAGAAGCGAACACGACCTGCTTGGCGACCGCGAAGTCCCCGCCGAGGCCTACTATGGCGTCCATACGCTGCGGGCCGTCGAGAATTTCCCGATCACGGGCACCCCGATTTCCATCTACCCCGAGCTGATCAAGGCACTGGCCGCGATCAAGCAGGCAGCGGCGCTGGCCAACCATGAGCTTGGCCTGCTGGACCAGCCGCACTGCGATGCAATCGTGGGCGCCTGCAAGGAACTGATGGCCGG
The DNA here is from genome assembly GCF_000292345.1 of Cupriavidus sp. BIS7. Taxonomy (GTDB): domain Bacteria; phylum Pseudomonadota; class Gammaproteobacteria; order Burkholderiales; family Burkholderiaceae; genus Cupriavidus. The sequence goes on along the minus strand of NZ_ALOU01000086.1, from coordinate 7,946 downwards.
CGCGCTTCACGATCAGTTCGTCGTCGACGTGATCCAGGGCGGCGCCGGCACCTCGACCAACATGAATGCCAACGAGGTCATTGCCAACCGAGCGCTCGAACTGCTCGGCCACAAGAAAGGCGAGTATCAGTACCTGCATCCGAACGAGCACGTCAATATCGGCCAGAGCACCAACGACGTCTACCCCTCCGCGCTCAAGGTGGCCACATGGTTCGGTATCGTCGGACTCGTGGACGCCATGGCCGTACTGCGCCAGGCCTTCGAGGCGAAGGCCGACGAGTTCGCCCACATCATCAAGATGGGCCGTACGCAGTTGCAGGACGCCGTGCCGATGACGCTGGGCCAGGAATTCAGCACCTATGCGGTCATGCTGGGCGAAGACGAGCAGCGCCTGCGCGAGGCCTCGATGCTGATTTGCGAGATCAACCTTGGCGCCACGGCGATCGGAACCGGCATCACCGCACATCCGGCCTATGCGCCGCTGGTGCTCAAGCGGCTGCGCGAGATCACGGGCATTCCGCTGGAAACCGCCCCTAACCTGATCGAGGCCACGCAAGACTGCGGCTCTTTCGTGCAGCTTTCCGGCGTGCTCAAGCGCGTGGCCGTGAAGCTCTCCAAGACATGCAACGACCTGCGCCTGCTGTCCAGCGGGCCACGGGCGGGCCTTGGCGAGATCAACCTGCCGCCCATGCAGGCCGGCTCCAGCATCATGCCTGGCAAGGTGAACCCGGTGATTCCCGAAGTGGTGAACCAGATCGCGTTCGAGGTCATCGGCAACGACGTTACCGTCAGCTTTGCGGCCGAGGCCGGACAGCTTCAACTCAACGCGTTCGAACCGATCATCGCGCATAGCCTGTTCAAGAGCGTCAGCCACCTGCGCAACGGCTGCCTGACGCTGGCCGAGCGCTGCGTCAGGGGCATCACGGCCAACGCGGACAGGCTGCGCGCCACCGTGGAGAATTCGATCGGCGTGGTGACCGCGCTCAACCCGTACATCGGCTACGCCAACGCAACCGCCGTCGCGCAGGAAGCCCACGCCACCGGCGGCAGCGTCTATGAGATCGTGCTGCGCAAGGGGTTGTTGTCGAAGGAAGAACTTGATCGAATCCTGCGACCAGAGACGCTGACCCAGCCGGTACCGCTGCAGATGCCGGCAAAGCCGCACTGACGGCCGGGCAATTGCTACGACGGCGTCCGCTTCAGCTCATCGATGCGGGCGTTGTAGCTTCGCAGCAGGCAGTCCTTGTCGCCGCACTCGTTGCGGGTGCGAAGCCATGTGCGTTGGCTTGATCGCAGGCGTTCCTTGTTGGCTGATGTCTTCAGCTTTTGCTCGTAGATTCCAGCCAGTTGCCTGTCGACGCGAGTTAGCTCGGCATCCCCGCAAACAAGCTGCGCTTGCGGGGATGGGAGCTTGCTGCATTCGAGGCTATTGGTCAGCGCAACCCTCATATCAGCCGTGGTTTCCATATTCCCCGGCTTGCATAGCCCTTGCAGCGACTTGCAAGCGATGTCGCGCCCTACCCACGCCATGTCTCGCGCGCCATATTCCTCGACGAAGCGATTGATGCCGGCGTGAGTCACGCCCCTTTGCATCGCGTTTGCCGCGATGATCTCGTTGCAGAGAGAGTCCGCCTCGTACGTGCCGCCTTCGCGTCTGTAGCAACTGTGAAAGCCGAGCTTGCCGGTACCCAGAACACTGCGGCGTTCCCCTGATGCGAACAGGATGGAAGCGCAGGCGGATGCACAACTGGCGCCGCTCGGGACTGCCGTATAGACGCGGATCTTGTCCATGGCATCGACGATGCGAAAGGCAGCTTCGACATTCCCACCCGGGCTATTCAGAATGACGGTAACGAGCCCTTCGCCATCACGATCTGCCCGCTTGGCAATCGAAATGAACTTCCGCACATCACCGCTCTGAATCTTCCCCTCCGCGATGATCATCTTGATCTTGAGTTGCGGCTGGTAGTAGATCCTGAAGTCCATCGCCGACGCTACGCAGGGAAACACAAGCGTGGTGAGACAGACCAGATGGAGCCAGAAGCGCGATGGCTGGGTCAGGTTTTTCGCGGCCACGTCCCTGGCTTGCTCGGCGCCGTGCATACGCGACTACGCCCTAATGTCCTGTCTTCGGCGTCACGGAAATCGCTAGCGCCTCCGTATAAACGGCCTGAACCTGGTCGCCGCGACGGATTGCCTTCAATTGCTGCGGATCGTTGACGTGCACGTCAACCTGCTTGCCCTTGGGCCCCTTGAGCGTCACCGTGCCCGATTTGGCATCGACTTTCACGACATCGGCGGTCACGGTCACCTCGCGGCCGATGGTGCCGCCCGGCTTGTCACCGGGCTGCGCCCGTTCGGCGGTTTCCCGCTCGATGGACGAACGTATGCCGCTCTGGCGCACCATGCTGACCGACAGGGCTTCCGTGTACTCGACGGAGACCACGTCGCCCTTGTGGAGCTGGTCGAAATTGCGCACGTCGTCGCCCACGTGCAAGTCCGTGACCTTGCCCTGCCTGTTCTTTAGCGAGACCGTACGCGTGGCAGCGTCGATGCCGACCACGGTGGCGGTGGCCCTGGTTGTCTTGGTCGCCATCACGGCCCCTACGCCGGAAGCAACATGAGAACTGGTTTCAGGCTGGGCCAGCGCCACGCCGGCCACCCCGGCCAGCGCGGCGGCCACCCATAGCTTCCGGAAATGCATGCTGCTCCCCTTTGCGTGAGCCGACGGGCGGAATACTCTATGTATTACATGATCTGCCCAAGAGTACAAGTTCGCCCGGGCACCCGTCTTCCATGTCAGTTTGCCAAGAAAGGAGTCCACCATGGCGACCCTGTCCCTTTCGAACGGTACAACGATCGATGAGATTGCTGACCGCATCTATCGCATTGCCACCCCGGTCGAGATCCCTGGCGGGGGCGGATTCTCGTTCAACCAGTACCTGATCGACGACGACGAGCCGCTGCTGTTTCATACCGGCCTGCGCGCGCTGTTTCCCGTCGTTGGGGAGGCGGTCGGGCGGATCATGCCGATCGATCGCTTGCGCTATATCGGCTTCTCGCATTTCGAAGCCGACGAATGCGGCGCACTGAACGAGTTCCTCGCTGCCGCTCCGCGTGCGGAGCCGCTGTGTGGCCAGATCGCCGCCATGGTTTCGGTTGGCGATTACGCAAATCGGCCGCCACGCGCCCTGGATGACGGCGAGGCGATCTCGCTCGGTCGTCACAGTGTGCGCTGGCTTGATGCACCGCACCTGCCGCACGCCTGGGAATGTGGATTTCTCATGGAGACCACATCGGCAACGCTGCTCTGTGGCGACTTGTTTACCCAGGGCGGGTCCCATCACCCGCCGCTTACCGAGGCTGACATCCTCGGACCGAGCGAGGCCTTCCGCCGGAAGATGGACTACTTCTCCCACAGCAGGAACGCCCGGGCCATGCTGGAACGCCTGGCTGCACTGCAACCGACGACTCTCGCCTGCATGCATGGCAGCGCCTGGCGCGGCGACGGTGCGGCCTTGTTGCGTGCGCTTGCGGACAGCGTCGAGCGCGACTAGATGCTGCGCAGGAGGACGCCAGCGGCACCGATTGGCCGGCTGGCATCAGCGCTCACCCGCATCATTTTCGATCTGTTGATCTATGTCACGCCGGCTTCCGGACCGGCGAATACTGTATCAAGTAAGGCGATCCGGGTTGGCCGCGCGGGGCATCCGGGCCTAACCCATCCAAGGAGCACGCCGTGACCACCCCCCTTTCGGTATGGCACGAAGATCATATTCATTTCGCTCGCCTGCTGGACCTTCTGGAAGAACAGGTAATCCTCTTTGACCGGGGCGAGCGGCCAAACTACGGCCTGATGAGCCTTATCATCTATTACATGCGAAGTTTCGGCGATCGCGTCCATCATCCCCGTGAGGATGTTGCGTACGCGAAGCTCGTAGAGCGCGATCCCGGCATGGAAATCGTCGTGAACCGGCTGCAGCAGGAACACCGCGTGATTGCCACTGTGGGCGAGGCGCTGTCGAACCGGCTCGAAGAGGCTCAGGGAGATGTGGTCAGTTCGCGTTCGGCGCTTGAGGCCGCCGGAGCGATGTACCTTGTCTACTATCGCAATCATCTCTCGACCGAAGAACGGCACGTCATGCCCCGCGCTGCGCAGCTATTGACGCCCGAGGATTGGGCCGAGGTTGACGCCGCCGTTCCGGCGAGCGACGACCCGCTGTTCGGGGAGCACGTCGAACAGCGCTTTGCGATGCTGCGCAAGCAGATCGAAAGTGAGGCGAGCCTGGCCGGCCAGAGCTAGCAAGACGTCCCCGGTTTCGCGGCGCGGGAAGCCGCGAGTTTTCCGACAATGCCACGCTGAATGACGGTATCCTGACGCCGAAGTGACCAACTCAAGGGTGACCCGATGTCAGAAGGTGCAGGGGCAAATCCAGTCAGCGTCGACCCGGCATCCGCCGAGCATGCGCCTGCCGGCACGCCCCCGAGGAAGCGCGGCCGACCGGCCCAGGACGCCAACGAAGGGCTGCGCCGTACCCTGATCGAACAGTCCGCACGGCTCTTCCGCGAGAAGGGCTATGGCAATACCACCGTGCGCGATATCGCCGCGGCCGCGGGCGTGCACGCGGGCAGCTGGTTCTATCACTTCAAGACCAAGCAGGACATCCTGCTGGCGGTAGTGGAGCACGGCCTGTCCGTCGGGCTGGCCGACCTGGAAGCCGTGGATATCGACGGCCTGCCGCCGCGTGAAGCGTTCCGGCAACTGGTGCGTGCGCACCTCTACACGCTGCTGGCGCCTAACCAGGACTTTATTCCGGTGATGCTGTACGAGTGGCGATCGCTCGATCACGCGGCGCAGGAGCGCGTGATCGCCCTGAAGGATCGTTACGAAGGCCTGTGGACGCGCGTAATCGAGCGCCTGCAGCGCTCCGGCGAATGGTTGCAGCCCACCGCCGTGGACCGCCTGATGATGTTCGGCGCGCTGAACTGGTCAGCGCAGTGGTACCAGACCGGCGCCGGACTGAGCATCGACGAACTGGCCGATCAGGCCGTGCTCTTTATGCTGCGCACCCCGGCGGCCACCCACGAAAAGTAGCGGATAGCGGCCAGCGCGGGGCGGCGCGAAGGTTGGCGGACCGAACCCTAGCGGTCCGCGCCGTCGAACAGCGACTGGTTCGCAGTACGCAAGATGTGCTTCTGGATCTTGCCGGTTGCCGTCATCGGCAACTGGTCCAGGATGGCGATGTGCTTGGGCGCTTCAAAGCCTGCCAGATGCTCGCGGCAATGCGCCTGCAGCGTGGCCAGATCGCACACGGCATCCGGCTTGAGGCACACAAAGGCCGCCACGGCCTCCACCCAGCGCAGATGCGGCAGGCCAACCACGGCGGCATTTGCCACCGCCGGGTGGCGCAGCAACACCTCCTCCACCTTCACCGATGGCACGTTTTCGCCGCCGGTCTTGATCATGTCCTTCTTGCGGTCCTTGAACTGCAACTGACCGGCCTCGTCCCACATGCCCAGGTCGCCCGTGTGGTGCCAGCCAAAGCGCCGTGCCTGCGCCGTGGCCACCGGGTCCTTGTAGTACCCCAGCATGACGTTCGGGCCACGGTGCACGATCTCGCCGATTTCGCCGGGGCCCAGCAAGCGGCCCTCGTCGTCCATGATTGCGGTCTCGTTGACCATGCAGGGTCGCCCCCAGCAGTTGCCACTGCGTAGCAGTTGCTGGTCCGGCGCGAAATACTGCGTCATCGGGAAGATCTCGGTCTGCCCTGACCCAAGCGCGAAGTTCGGGCAGATCTCCGCGATCAGCCGCTTGATCAGCGGCGCGGGCATTGGTGCCATTGCGTACAGACACAGCCGCAGAGGCGAAAGATCGCGCTGTGCGCGCAACGGGTGCTGCAGCAGCGCCGCATACATCAGCGGCAGGCCGAACATCAGCGTAATGCGCTCGTTGTGCAGCGTATCAAGCAATGCAACCGGATCGAAACCGCGCTGGATAACCAGCCGCGCACCGGCCATCAGCGAGGCCGCCGCGGTGGCGAATTGCGCGCAGTGGAACAACGGCAGCAGGCAGGAAAATACGTCCGCCGGGCCGATGGCAAGTGTCGCAATGTTGGAAGCGACGGCGGACAGCACGGAGCGGTGCGAGTGCATCGCGCCCTTTGGCCGCCCGGTGGTGCCGCTGGTGTACATGATCAGCGCCAGGTCGCCGTCTTCGATCAGCACCTCGGGAGTGGTATCGGGCATGCCAGACAGCGCTTCGGCCAGCGTGGCGACCTCGGGCACCGGCGCGGCCGTCATTGCCAGCCGCACAGGCAGGCCCAGGCTTTCCAGCGCCGGCTGCAGATTGCCGTGGAGATGGCCGTCCATCACTACCAGCCTGGCTTCGGCGTGCTCGACGATATAGCGCACATCCTCGGGCGCCAGCATCGCGTTGACCGGCACCCAGACCATGCCCGCCTTCAGGATGCCGTATGCGGCCACGAGGAACGCGATGGAATTGACGCAGACCATCGCCACCTTGTCACCGGGCTTCAGGCCGCTGGCCAGCAGATGATGGGCGAAGCGGTTGCTGTCGGCTTCCAGCGAGGCGTAGCTCATGCGCTGCCCGCCGTCCACCAGCGCGATTTCGTCACCGAAGCTGCGCGCGCTCCGGCGCAGCGTGTCGCCTAGCGTATTGCGGTTCAGCAGGTTGGCCTCTAGTCTGACATCTGGCATGGCTTCCGACATGGGATTCTCCCGGTTGTACCGCGTTGTATGTGCAGCGACTCCGCCCGCTTGGTCTGGCCACTTGGTCTGGCCACTTCGTCAGGCCGCTTCGATCTCGATCAGCAATCCGCCCGGCGCCACCTGCGCGCCCACTTCGGTAAACAGCCCCCTTACCTCGCCCGCCAGCGGCGCGGCAATGCTGTGTTCCATCTTCATGGCCTCCACCACCAGCAAGACCTGGCCGGCAACCACCGCGTCGCCATGTGCGACGTGCAACGCGACCACCCGGCCGTTCATCGGCGCGCTGATGCGTCCGTTGCCATCCTGCCCGCCGTTGCGGTCAGCCCGCGCGTAAGTGACGTCGCGCACCATGTGCTCGGCGCCGTCGAGGACGAAGTGGCAGCCATCCTGCGTGACTGCGTAGCGGATCTGGCAAGGCCGGCCGCCAAACATCAGGGACAGGCTGCCGTCAGCGTCGGTGCGGCCAACGATGCTGGCGACCGTGGTCTGGCCCTCATCGCTCAGCGCCCATTGCCGCTCGCCGATCGTGTGCACCTGCAGCGCCGCAGCTTCGCCGTCGAGCACCAGCCGGCACCAGTGCGGATACGCGCCACTGCTGGACCAGCCATGCAGTTCCGCCGGATACCTGGCCGCACCGGCAAGGCCGCGCAACCATGTCAGCAGCGCAGCACCCACCAGACGCGCCATGGCACTCGGCTTTGACGAGGCGTGCAGCGAAGCTCCCATATGGGCTTCGATAAATGCCGTGGTGGCCTGCCCTGCTGCGAATGCGGGATGCGCGATGCATTGGCCGAGGAACCGGCGGTTGCTCTTCACGCCGAGCAGCAGGCAGGTATCGAGCGCGCGCATCAGGCGCCGGCGCGCGTCTTCGCGGTCCGTGCCGTGGGCCACCAGCTTGGCCAGCATCGAGTCGTAGTACGGCGATACGGTCACGCCATCGGCCAGCGCATGGTCGACTCGGATGTCTTCGGGCGCCTGCCAGCGCGCGACGGTGCCGCTCTGTGGCAGAAAGCCCTGCAGCGGGTCCTCCGCGCACAACCGCACTTCAATCGCGTGGCCGCCATTGGCGCGCCGGGTGTCGATATCGTGCTGCGTCAGCGGCAGTGCCTCTCCCAGCGCCACGCGCAATTGCCACGCCACGAGGTCTTCGCCGATGACCGCTTCGGTCACCGCGTGCTCCACCTGCAGGCGCGTATTCATCTCCATGAAGTAGAACG
>NZ_ALOU01000085.1 GCF_000292345.1 Cupriavidus sp. BIS7 | reverse complement strand
GGTTGGGGGAGAGGGCAAGCGGGTCAATCAACGACAAGTTGCAAATTGAACCTCAACACCCTCTCCCCCAGCCCCTCTCCCATTTCATGGGAGAGGGGAGCCAAATCGAGAGAGCAGAGCGGCTTACAGCTTCGCCAGCCGTTCCAGCGCCTGTTTCAGCGTCTCTTCCTTCTTTGCATAGCAGAATCGCACCAGGCCCGATTCGCGCGGCGACGAGTAGAACGCCGAAACGGGGATTGCCGCCACGCCGATCTCGCGCGTGAGCCACATCGAGAAATCGGCCTCGCTCATGTCGGAAATCGCCGAGTAATCGACGCACTGGAAATAGGTGCCGTCCGAAGGCAGCAGCTTGAAGCGCGTATTGGCCAGGCCGGCCCGGAAATAGTCGCGCTTGGCCTGGTAGAACGCGGGGAGGTTCATGTACGGCGCCGGATCGGCCAGGTATTCAGCCAGGCCGTACTGCATCGGCGTGTTCACCGTGAACACGTTGAACTGGTGCACCTTGCGGAATTCGCTCGATAGCGCTGCCGGTGCCGCCACATAGCCGATCTTCCAGCCCGTCACGTGAAAGGTCTTGCCGAAACTCGACACGACGAAGCTGCGCCGCGCAAGTTCGGGATGGCGCGATACGGACTCGTGCCGTTGGCCGTCATAGACCATGTGCTCGTAGACTTCGTCGGACAGCAGCAGGATGTCGGTGCCGGCCAGCAGGTCGGCCAGTTGCTGCATGTCGTCGGCGCGCCAGATCGTGCCGGTCGGGTTGTGCGGCGTGTTGATCAGGATCATGCGCGTACGCGGCGTGATCGCGGCGGCCAGCTTGTCGAACGGGATGCGGAACAGCGGCGCTTCCAGCGCTACCGACACGGCCGTGGCGCCCGCCAGTTCGATGGCCGGCAGGTAGCAGTCGTAGCACGGCTCCAGCACGATCACTTCGTCGCCCGGATGCACGGCGCACAGGATCGCGGTCAGCACGCCTTGCGTGGCGCCCGCGGTAATCGTGATCTCGGTGTTCCAGTCGTAGTCATGGCCATACAGCTTCGCGATCTTGGCGGCGAGGGCCTGGCGCAACTGCGGCACACCGGCCATCGGCGGATACTGGTTGTGGCCCGCGCGCATCGCGTGCGTCACGGCATCGACGATGCGCGCATCGCAATCGAAATCCGGGAACCCCTGGCCGAGATTGACGGCGTTCGTTTCGGCGGCGAGTGCCGACATCACGGTGAAGATCGTGGTGCCCACCTTGGGCAGGCGTGACAGCGGCGGATTCAGCGGGGCAAGTGTGGATTCGGCCATGACGGTGCGTGAGACTGGTAGGGCGGGGGCGATTCAGAGTGACATTCTAGCCGCGTTCGGCAGGCGCCACCCAGGCGGCCAGCCAGCCGGCGAATGCCGGCGGCGGCAGCACTTCGACGCCACTGCTGCGACGCAGCCGGCTCCGCAGCTTCAGCACGGCCTTGTCCTTCGATACCAGCAGCGCGGCACGCGAGAAATGGGCAAGCTCGATGAATTTCTGGTCGTCGGTGTCCTTGCACCTGGGCAGGCGGATCGCATCGGCATCTTCCTGGGCTGGTGTGGGCTCGAGCGTGGCAAGGCGGTCTACCTCGGCCAGCGCTGCGTCGATATCGACGGCAAAGCGCGCGAACTGCGGATAGGCCAGCACACGCCGCAGTTCCTCGCGGCAATCGGCGCGGATCACCGGGGCGATGGCGCCGGCCGCCAGCGCGGCGCGGATTGGCTCGACATGGGGGTCGCGGAAAACCAGCAGGTCTACCCAGATATTGGAATCCAGGACAACCCGTGGGGCGGATGTGATGGCCAGGGCGCTGGCGTCGGCGCCATTGTGGCCGGTGTGGCCGGTGTGGTCGGTGTGCATTCGCTACAATCAGGACTTTGTTTCTGCCCGCAATTTTGCCATGCTCATCGTCCTGTCTCCTGCCAAGTCCCTGGATTACGAGACACCCCCGCGCGTCAAGACCCATACGCTGCCGCGCTTTATCGACCGATCGACCGTCCTGATCGAACGCCTGCGCAAGCTGGCCCCGCAGGATGTGGCGTCCCTGATGGATATTTCCGACAAGCTCGCGGTGCTCAACGTCACCCGCTACGCGGACTGGACGCCCGAGTTCACGGCCGCCAACAGCAAGCAGGCGGTGCTGGCCTTCAATGGCGATGTCTATGACGGGCTTGACGCCAGGACGCTGTCGACGGATGACCTGGCCTTTGCGCAGAAGCACATCCGCATCCTGTCCGGCCTCTACGGTGTGTTGCGGCCGATGGACTGGATGCAGCCTTACCGGCTTGAGATGGGCACGCGGCTAGACACCGCCGCCGGCAAGGATCTCTACGCGTTCTGGGGCGACGACGTGACGAAGCTGATCTGCAAGGACATGGCCGATCTCAAGCACGAAGGTTCGCCGACACTGGTGAACCTGGCGTCCGAGGAGTATTTCAAGGTGGTGCGCCCGAAGGTGCTGGACGCGCGCGTGATCACGCCGGTGTTCGAGGACTGGAAGGGTGGCCGCTACAAGATCATCTCGTTCCATGCCAAGCGTGCGCGCGGAACGATGGCCCGTTATGCAGTCACGCATCGCGTGACCGATCCCGCGCAACTGAAGCGCTTCAATGAAGATGGCTACGCCTTCGACAAGGCCGCGTCCGACGACACCCGCTGGGTGTTCCGCCGCCGACTGGAAGACTGAGAAGCCGCTTCGCTTCATTCTGAAACAGCTTCTAAGACCAAAGGATAAACCTGATGATCTCGGCACTACACGTTTCCACAATGTTCGATTCGGGCGCGATTGAAGTCGAAGCCCTCGACCGCGCCGACGACATCCGGCTGCGTATTCGCGCCGATTCCCATGCCGACTTCCGCCAGTGGTTCCACTTCCGCCTGCAGGGCGCGGCGGGGCAGGCGTGCAGGCTCCAGTTTCTCAATGCTGGCGAGTGCACGTACCCCGATGGCTGGCGCGACTATGCCGCCGTGGCGTCGTACGATCGCGCGAACTGGTTCCGCGTGCCGACGCGCTATGACGGCGCCACGATGACCGTCGAGTTCACGCCCGAGCACGACAGCGTGTGGATTGCGTACTTCGAGCCGTATCCCGAAGAGCGCCACCTGTCGCTGCTGGCCACATGCCAGCGCTCGCCGCTGGCGAAGCTGTCACAGCTTGGCAGCACGGTCGACGGCCGCGACCTGACGTGCGTGACGCTGGGCAAGCCCGGGCCGGGCAAGAAGACGGTCTGGATGATCGCGCGCCAGCATCCGGGCGAGAGCATGGCCGAATGGTTCTGCGAAGGCGTGCTGCAGCGCCTGACGGGCACGGGCATGTGGGCGGGCGACCCGGTCGCGCGCAAGCTGCTCGACCGGGTCGTGTTCCATATCGTGCCGAACATGAATCCGGACGGTTCGGCGCGCGGCAACCTGCGCACCAACGCCGCGGGCGCCAACCTGAACCGCGAGTGGATGCAGCCGAGCCTGGAGACGAGCCCCGAGGTGTACCACGTGCGCCGGGCAATCGAGACCACTGGCGTCGACCTGTTCTTCGACATCCACGGCGACGAAGCGCTGCCGTACAACTTCGTGGCCGGCAGCGAGATGCTGCCCGGCTTCACCGCGGCCCAGCGCGAGCAGCAGTCGCGCTTCATCGAGGCGTTCAAGCGTGCCACGCCGGATTTTCAGGATGTGCACGGCTATGCCGCCAGCAAGTACAACGCAGACGCGCTGAAGCTGGCCTCGAAGTACATCGGCCATACATTCGGCTGCCTGGCGCTGACGCTGGAGATGCCGTTCAAGGACAACGCCGACCTGCCCGATCCTGCAGTGGGCTGGAACGGGGCCAAAAGCGCGCTGCTGGGCACGGCGATGCTGCAGGCTGTGCTGGAGTATCTGGGCTGACCTGACCGGAGGTTGATGCGCTGAGCCCTCTCCCCCGACCCCTCTCCCGCTTTGCGGGAGAGGGGAGCAAACCACCGGCAGATCAAAAACTCATGGTGTTCTCCCCTCTCCCGCGACGCGGGAGAGGGGCAGGGGGAGAGGGCCAGCGCTTCAAGAGCCGTCGTCGGGCCTTATTGCTGCTTCTTCTTGGTTGTCGTCTTGGACGATGAGCTCTTCGAAGACGAGGTCGATTTGGACGTCGAGCTGGCCTTGCCGGACTTCGACGATGACGTCGACGACTTCGATCCGCTCTTGCCCTTCTTCTTCGAGTGCGACGACGTCGCCACGGCTGGCGCGGCGGCCGGCTCGGTGATCGTGTCGCCGTTGCTGTTGAGCAGTTCGTACGCGAGCATCATGCCGTTGTCATAGCCGCAGCGGACCTTGACCGGCTGCCATTGGGCATCGCCGGCGCGCTTGTGGGCGCTGGCCGTAAACGTCACCACGGAACTGACCGGCACAGCCTGCTTGCCCGACGAGAAGCGGCCATCCCAGCGTTCCTCGGTGGCCTGTCCGTCGCCAAGTGCCCCGGTGGGGATCTTCAGCGCGTCATAGGTGGCCGATCGCGGCACCACCCAGCTTGCGTGCGCCGCGCAGTCAGCCACGTCGGCCGACGCGTTCTCGGATTTCATCAGTTGATCGCGCATCTGCGCGCGATACTCGGCCAGGCTCACGCGCCCCTTCTCGGGCAACGTGACAGTGGTGGTGGGTGAGTTCTTGCCGTTGGCAACAGGCGGTTTGGCGGCAGGCGCGGAGGCCGCGGCGGTGGCGGCCGGCGCATTGGCCTGGCCGGCGGCGGTCTCGTCCGTCGGTGCGGTGGCGCAACCGGCGAGGGCGATTGCACCTGCCACTGCGGCAGTCAGCATGCGAAGCTGGCTGCCGAACAGTTCGGAAATTCGTCGGATCACGGGATCGTCTTTGCTCGGTGAAGCAAGGAGGGTGAGTGAAGGAATGCCATGATAGAGGAAACCCCTGCGGCAAAGTTCCTAAATGTTGTTACCCTTCGTTCTAATTGCTCACAACCGTAGCGATCCGCGCGATTTCGGGCCCGTCCGATAGCAGAAAATTGCCGACGCGCGCAACTCAGGCGAACCCCGAGACACGCATGCGGCGTGTCCCGAGGCTGCCTTCCGATCCTTCGATCAGATCGTGCGCGCGAAGCGCAGCAACTCGTCCATCAGCGTGTTGAGGTCGCGCTTGAGCTTGTCGAATCCGGCGCTGTGCGTGAGGCCGACTTCGTCCATATACAGCTTGCGATTGACTTCGAGCTGCAGGCTGTTGCGATTGGCCTGGGGCTGGCCCACCACGCGCACGATCTCCACGCCCTTGTAGGGGTGGTTGCGCCACACGTCGTAGCCCATCTCCTTTAGCACGCTTTCCACGCGATCAGTGAAGCGCGTATCGCACGTGCTGCCGTCGCGGTCGCCCACCACGAAGTCCGGGTGTTTCAGGCCGGGATGCTCGGTCGCATACTGCGCGGCCTCGCTCGGCATCGAATGGCAGTTGATGTGCCACACGCGGCCATGGCGAGCGATGGCCTGGTCGGCCAGCCGCTGGAGCTGGGCATAGTAGGGCACGTAGTAGCGGTCGATGCGCGCCTGCAGTTCGGCCACGCCGAGCTTGCGGTCGTAGATCGGCTCGCCCGTGTCCAGCACGCGCCAGACCAGGCC
>NZ_ALOU01000084.1 GCF_000292345.1 Cupriavidus sp. BIS7 | reverse complement strand
CCAAAAGCGTACCCATTTCTGCGTACGCCAAATGCCCAAAGCGTACCCGTTTCTGCGTGCCTCGGCGAGCACGGGCGGGCATCGGAAAGCAGGCATAAAATGGCGCGTCGGCCACCGATGCCGATGCTCAAAAACATGTCTCCCCCTCGCCTTGCCGTTACGTCATGAAGCCCGCCCTGCTCGTCCTCAACCATCTTGAACCCGCACACCTCGCGCTCGTCGCCGAGCACTACGCCGTCCGCTATGCGCCGACTGCTGCCGAACGCGCCGCCGAAGTGGCCACGCATGGAAAGACGTTTCGCGCGGTGCTGACCCTTGGCAGCATCGGCCTGACGGCCGCCGAGATTGACGCGATGCCCGCGCTTGAACTGGTCTGCGCGATGGGTGCCGGATACGAGAACATCGACATCGCCAGATGCCGGGCGCGCGGCATTGCCGTGGGCAACGGCGCCGGCACCAACGACAGTTGCGTGGCCGACCAGGCGATGGCCCTGCTGCTGGCCACGGTACGCCGCGTGCCGTCGCTCGACCGCGCCACGCGCGACGGCATCTGGCGCACCGCGCTGCCGCTGCCGCCGCACCTGTCGGGCAAGCGCATGGGCATCATCGGGCTGGGCACGATCGGCCGCCGCATCGCACAGCGCGGGCTCGGGTTCGATCTTGAAATCGGCTATCACAACCGCCGCGCCCGGACCGACGTGCCGTTCCAGTACTTCGACAGCCTGATGTCACTGGCACAGTGGGCCGACTACCTGATCGTCGCCACACCGGGGGGGCCGGAGACGCGCCATATGGTCGGTACGCCCGTGCTGCGTGCGTTGGGGCCGGCAGGCTTTCTGGTCAATATCGCGCGCGGCAGCGTGGTCAACACGGCAGCGCTGGCGGCGGCGTTGCGTGCGGGGGAACTTGGCGGTGCCGGCCTTGACGTCTACGAAAGCGAGCCAGCGCCGCCCGTTGAACTGTTCGACTGCCCGAACGTCGTGCTGACCCCGCACATGGGCGGCTGGTCGCCCGAGGCCGTGTTCGCGTCGGTCAGCCAGTTCATCGAGAACGCGCGCCGGCACTTCGCCGGCGAGCCACTGGTAGCGCCGGTAGCCTGATCAGGCCAGCACCGGAAACACCACACGCACGCGCAGGCCCGGCGCCGCGTCTTCCAGAAAGACGTGCGCGCCGTGCGACTGCGCGATCTCGGCCACGATGGCCAGGCCAAGCCCGCTGCCGCCCGTGGGTGCATCGGGTACGCGATAGAAGCGGTCGAACACGCGCGCGCGCTCGGCTGCCGGAATACCCGGGCCGTTGTCGATCACGGCCATCTCGACGCCCGCCGCCGTATGGGCCACGCGCACGTCGATGCGCCCGCCGCGTGGAATGTAGTGCAACGCGTTGTCGACCAGATTGGTCAGCAGGATGCGCAGGGCATCGGCGTCGCCGCGTATGGTGGCCGTGGCGTTCGGTTCCGCATCGTCCATGCCAAGGTCGATATCGCGATTGATGGCGGCCTGGGACAAGGCCGCCACCACATCCGAAGCCAGCGCTCGCAGCTCAACAGGCTCGTGCGGCGGCGGCGCGGCGCCTGGCTCCTGCCGCGCCAGCGTCAGCAGTTGCGCGACGAGATGCGTCAGCCGTTCCAGCCCTTGCCGCAACTGCCCCACGGCTTCGTGGCGCGCTTCGGCGTTCGTGGCACGTTCCACAAGCTGCGCCTGCAACTGCAGCGCCGCCAGCGGCGTGCGCAGCGCGTGCGCGGCATCGGCCACGAACGCACGCTGCGTGTCGATCGCGTGCGCCAGCCGCCCCAGCAGCTGATTCAGCGCATCGGACAGCGGCGCGATCTCATCGGGCATATTACGCACGGCCAGTGGCGCAAGCGTATTGGCGTCGCGCGACTGGACCTCGCTGGCGATCTCGCGCAATGGCCGCAGGCCGCGCCCCACCGCCATCCAGACCAGCCAGCCAAGCAGCGGCAACAGCAGCAGCAGCGGCGCCACCGTGCGCAACGCCATATGTGCGGCAAGCGTGCGGCGTGCGCTCATTGGCTGGGCAATCTGGACCACGGCGGGCCCAAGCTGCACGCTGTAGATGCGCCACTCTCCCGAATCGGTCCGCGCGTTCGAGAATCCCAGTTCGGCTTGCGGCGGCAGCGCCGGATGCGAATGCGACAGATAGAGGCTGCGGCCCGAGCCATCCCAGATATGAATCACCACGTCTTCGTCGGCGTGCAGCAGTTCGGCGCCGGTTTCGCTGCCGGGGTCGAATGGCGGTGCGATCGGCGCGGAGAACTGGCTCGGCAACGCGGCGGCCAGCTGCTTCATCTGATAGTCGAACAGCGCGTTGGCTTCCTGCCGGGCCTGGCCGTAGATCAGCCCGGTGGCCACGGCAATGCCGGCGGCAAGCCCCGCGGCCAGCCACCAGAGCAGCGTACGTTGAATCGAGCGCATCAGTGCGAGGCTCCCTTGCTCTCGTCGACCACGGCATTTTCCAGTTGCGGCATCACGTAGCCGACGCCGCGAATATTGCGGATCAGCGTGGCCCCGAACTTGCGCCGCAGCGCGTGGATATAGACCTCGACGGTATTGCTGCCGACCTCGTCGTCCCAGCCGTAAAGCCGTTCCTGCAGTTGCGGCACCGACCACACCTTGCCGGGACGCGCCATCAGCGCGGACATCAGCGCAAACTCGCGGGCCGAGAGCCGCACCGGCGCGCCGGCCACCGTCGCCTCGCGCGTGGCCGGATTGAGCACGATATCGCCGTAGCGCAGCACCGGCTCCGCCCGGCCCTCCGCGCGGCGTACCAACGCGTGCATGCGCGCGGCAAGCTCCTGCAGGTCGAACGGCTTGATCAGATAGTCGTCGGCGCCCGCGTTGAGTCCCGCCACGCGGTCGGCCACGGCATCGCGCGCGGTCAGGATCAGCACCGGCGTGCGCACATTGCGCGCGCGCAGCGTCTTCAGCACATCCAGGCCGGGGCGGCGCGGCAGGCCCAGGTCGAGCAGCACAAGGTCGTAGCCGCCATCGGCACGCGGGCCGTGCTGGTCCGATGCCGCGTCCAGACCGGCGTCGCCATCGCGCACCCAGTCAACCGTAAAGCCCTCCTGGCGCAGCGCAACCTTCACGCTTTCACCAATCATGGCGTCGTCTTCCACCAGCAATACACGCATGTTCTTTCAGGATGGATGCGCCACGGTGTGGCGCGTTTCGCCCAGCCGGTCCGCCAGTGCGCGGGCCAGGCCCGGCAAGGCGGGATAGTCAGCCGTGATGACGTACACGGGCACGTCGGCCAGGAAGCTGCCCATGCGGCCCTTGGCGACGAATCGATCGGCGAACGATGACGCACGCAGCGCATCGACAAAACGCGGCACGATACCACCGCCGATATAGACGCCGCCACGCGCACCGAGCACCAGCGCAACATCGGCGGCTACCGAGCCGAGCATGCCGCAGAATGCCTCGAACGCACGGCAGCAGATTGGATCGCCAGCCCGCACGGCACCGTCTGTCACCTGCGCCGGAGACAGCGGCGTGTCCAAAAGCGTACCCATTTCTGCGGACAACGCGGCGTGGATATGCGATAGCCCCATGCCCGACAACAGCCGCTCGGCCGATACGCGTCCCAACTGGTCGTGCGCGGCCCGCCAGGCGATCCATTCATCATCGGTGGCCGGCATGATCTCGATATGGCCGCCCTCGCCCGCCAACGCCACTGCGCCGCCGCCCGGAGCGGGCACCAGGCCCGATACACCCAGCCCCGTACCGGGCCCCACAAGCGCGCGGGGCGCCGTGGCCACGGGCGTGCCGGCGCGCACCTGCACAAGCCCGGCCGCGGGCAGGTAAGGCAATGCCAGCGCCAACGATGTGAAATCGTTGATGGCCACGAGCGTATCCAGCCCTAGCGCAATGCGCATGGCTTCGATCGAAAACGCCCAGTTGTGGTTGGTCAGCTTGACGTGATCGCCCGTGATTGGATTCGCCAGACCGATGGCAGCATGGCGCGGCAGCGCATTGGCATCGAGCGTCTGCATGTACCTGCGCATCGCGGCTTCCAGCGACGGATGGTCAGCCACCTGGTACGCAGTCACCTCGCCGATCCGCATCGGTGCCGTTTCAAGGGCAAAGCGCACATTGGTGCCGCCCACGTCGGCAAGCAGCCGCGGATACGAAAGCGCCTGGCCCATCATCAGCTCACGTTCGGAAGACATCAACGCCGTGACGGTGCCGCGCCAGTACCACGCTGACGGGCAGTGACGGCGTCGGGATCTTCAGCGCCTGCTCCAGCACGGCCGCCTTCTTTTCGCCGCTGATCGCCAGGAACAGGCGATCTGCTGCCAGCAACGCAGCCAGGTTCAGCGTGATGCGTGCGTGCGGCGCCACGGACGGATGCGTAACGATATACCCCGGGGCCGGCTCGGAGAGCGCGGTCTGGAGCTCCGGCGCATCCGGAAACAATGAAGCCGTGTGGCCGTCTTCGCCCATGCCCAGCACCACCACGTCGGGCTGCTGGAAGCTCCCGTTCAGCCGCGTAACGGCGCTCTGCGGATGCGCGGCTTCGGCCTCGTCGCGAATCAATGGCGCCCACGCGGCCACGCCCGCGCCTTCGCGCAGCAGGTTGTTGCGCACCATGGCGCCGTTGCTGTCGGCGTGATCGGGCGGCACTGCGCGCTCGTCCACCAGCGTGACCGTCACCGCATCCCATCGGATCGGCCGATAGCGCAGGCGTTCGAACATCGCCTGCGGCGACTTGCCGCCGGAAACGGCCAGCACGGCCCAGCCTTTTGCCTTGATCACGAGATCGAGCGCGTGGCCGATCGAGATCGCCAGCGACTCGGCCTGGTCCATCAGCGTGGGATGTTCGAACTGGCGCATGAGCGGCTCCTTGGTCGACAACGCTTCAGACTTCCCGCCTCAGACTTCCTCGTGCCAGAGCGCGCCGTCGCGCGACATCAGCGCGGACGATGCGGCCGGCCCCCAGGTGCCGGCCGTGTACGGCTTGGGCGGCATGGTGCTCTGGTCCCAGGTTTCGAGAATCGGCTCCACCCAGCGCCAGGCCTGCACCTGCTCGTCGCGACGCACGAACAGGCCGAGCTTGCCACGAATCACGTCGAGCAGCAGACGCTCGTAGGCGCCCGCGCGGCGCATCTTGAACGAGTTGGCAAAGTCGAGATCCAGCGATGTCGGCGTCAACTCCACCGTATCGCCGGGCTGCTTGACGAGGAAATACAGGCGGATGCTTTCTTCCGGCTGAAGCTGGATCACAAGCCGGTTCTGGGGCGACAGCGTCAGCGGCTTCGGGAAGATCGCATGCGGCACATCGCGGAAATGGATCACGATCTCGGCCACGCGCGACTGCATGCGCTTCCCCGTGCGCAGGTAGAACGGCACGCCCTCCCAGCGCCAGTTGGCGATCTCGGCCTTGATGGCGGCAAAGGTCTCGGTACGGCTGTCAGGCGCGATGCCCTGCTCGTCGACATAACTCACCACCGGCTTTCCTGCCACGGCGCCCGCGCGGTACTGGCCACGTACGGTCTTCTCGGCCACGTCCTGCGGAGCGATTGGCTTGAGCGCCTTGAGAATCTTGATCTTCTCGTCGCGAATCGCGTCTTCGGAGAGGCTGGCCGGTGGCTCCATCGCCACCATGCACAGCAACTGCAGCAGGTGGTTCTGCACCATGTCGCGCAGCGCGCCAGTGCGGTCGTAGAAGTCGCCGCGCGTTTCCACGCCGAGTTCCTCGGCGATGGTGATCTGCACGTCCTGCACCCATTCACGCCGCCACAGCGGCTCGAACAGCGCGTTGGCGAAGCGGATGGCCATCAGGTTCTGGACCGATTCCTTGCCGAGGTAATGGTCGATCCGGTAGATCTGGTCCTCCCCGAACGATTTCGCCACGGCGGTGTTGATGGCCTCGGACGATTCGAGGTCGTGCCCGAGCGGCTTTTCAAGCACCACGCGCACATTGGGCGTGTTGAGGCCAGTACGCCCCAGTTGCTCGCAGATCGGAACAAAGATGTGCGGCGCGGTGGCCAGGTAGCACACCACCACTTCCGGCTTGCGCGCAAGCACCTTCTCGGCCAGCGCGTCGAAGTGCGCGGGCTGGCGCGCGTCGGCCTGGACATAGCAGATGCGTGCGAGGAACGACGTCCAGGCTTCGGGCGGCGCATGCTCCAGGCCGGGCCGCACGCTCTCCTCGAGCATTGCCTTGTACTGCTCGCTGGTTTGCGGATGACTTCCGGTGGCAAGAATGCGCGACGCCGGGTGCAGGGTACCCGTGCGATGTGCATCGAAAAGGGCTGGCAGCAGCTTGCGCCGCGCCAGGTCTCCGGTGCCGCCGAACAGCACCATGTCGAAATCGGGCAAGCTCACCCTTGGCTCCTTGCGGGGGATTGGGGCGCCCCGGCATCTACTGAGAGGCGCCGGGCGGCGCGTGGGTTCCGGCCATGTTACGTCACTCGCCCGCGATTGGGCAGGGGGATGCCGGCGCGGGCATGATTCACGCGGCACATCGGACCAGGGTGGGACCGTAGCAGGACCCGGAGCGTACCCATTTCTGCGTGACACGATCCCCGTGCCGGAACAACCCGGGGCTGCTCCGATCCCACCTGCAGAGCGCCCTGCCACGGCGCCCGGCGGCAAACCCGATGCATCCACGAATTTCGGCTACGCTGATAGCGCCCTAAGGAGACTTCCATGCCCCGTCACCCCGTTCTCGATGCGGTCACGGCCCGCATCGTGGCCCGCAGCGCCGCTACCCGCCAGGCCTATCTCGACCGCACCCGTGCCATGGCAGGGCAGAAGGTCGAGCGCGCCAACCTGTCCTGCACCAACCTTGCCCACGGCGTGGCGGCGATGCCCGACGACGCGAAGATCCGGCTCAAGGCGCACGAACAGCCGAACCTGGCCATCGTCTCGGCCTACAACGAGATGCTGTCGGCACATCAACCATTGAACGCATTTCCGCAATGGATCAAGGAGGCCGCGCAGGAAGCCGGCGGCACCGCGCAGTTCGCGGGCGGCACGCCCGCCATGTGCGATGGCGTGACGCAGGGGCAGGACGGCATGGATCTGTCGCTGTTCTCGCGCGACGTGATTGCCATGGCGACGGCGGTGGCGTTGTCGCACCAGATGTTCGATGGCGTGCTTTGCCTTGGCGTGTGCGACAAGATCGTGCCGGGCCTTGTGATGGGCGCGCTGTCGTTCGGCCATCTGCCTGCCATATTCGTACCCGGCGGGCCGATGACCACCGGCATGGGCAACGAGGAGAAGGCCCGTATCCGCCAGCTCTACGCGGAAGGCAAGATCGGGCGCGACGAACTGCTGGAGGCCGAGACGCGTTCCTATCACGGGCCCGGCACCTGCACGTTCTACGGCACGGCCAATTCGAACCAGATGCTCATGGAGATCATGGGCCTGCATCTGCCCGGCACCGCATTCATCAATCCGAATACGCCGTTGCGCGAGGCCCTGACGCGTGAATCGGCACGCCAGGCGCTGCGGCTCGTGCACGGTGGCGCGCACTACATGCCGATTGGCGAAGTGCTCGATGAACGCGCGTTCGTGAATGGCATCGTCGGGCTGCTGGCCACCGGTGGATCGACCAACCATACGCTGCACCTGATCGCCATGGCACGCGTGGCCGGCATCGTGCTGACGTGGGACGATTTCCACGAACTGTCTGCCGCCGTGCCGCTGCTGGCGCGCGTGTACCCGAACGGCAAGGCCGACGTGAACCAGTTCCAGGCGGCCGGCGGGCTGCAACTGGTGATACGCGGACTGCTGTCGCTGGGGCTGCTGCACGATGACGTCAACACGGTCGTTGGCACCGGGCTGGCCAATTACATGCGCGAGCCCGTTCTGCGCGACGGCAAGCTGAGCTGGATCGATGGCGCGGAGAAATCGTTGGACGACACCATCGTGCGCACCGCCGACAACCCGTTCGCTGCCGATGGCGGCATCAAGCTGCTGGACGGCGTGCTCGGACGCTGCGTAATCAAGACCTCGGCCGTCAAACCCGAGCATCAGGTCGTGGAAGCCCCGGCCATCGTCTTCCATCGTCAGGACGATCTGCTGGCCGCGTTCAAGCGCGGCGAACTCGAACGGGACTTCGTTGCCGTGCTGCCGTGGCAGGGCCCGTCGGCATGCGGCATGCCCGAACTGCACAAGCTCACGCCAACGCTGACGCTGCTGCAGGATCGTGGCTTTCACGTGGCGATGGTGACAGACGGCCGCATGTCGGGCGCATCGGGCAAGGTGCCGGCGGCCATCCACGTCTGCCCCGAGGCGCATTCGGGCGGCGATATCGGCAAGGTACGCACCGGAGACATCGTGCGCGTGGACGCCCCGGCGGGCGTGCTGACGGTCAAGGTCGACGAAGCGGAATGGAAGGCCCGGCCCGTGGACCAGCCCGATCTGACACGCAATCGGCATGGCGTGGGCCGCGACCTGTTCGGCGGCTTCCGCGCGCATGTGAGCACTGCCGAAACCGGCGCGTGCTCACTGTTTGCGGAGGAGCGCTGATGGGGCTGATGGGGGGCGCTGAAGGGGGGCTGCCTGGAAAAGCGTACCCGTTTCTGCGTGCGGTCCGCGTGCCATCGGCGTGCCGCTTCCGAGTGACTTATCGCGGCACTTGCGGGGCGTCTCCGCCACCGGGCACCTTCACTTCCTGCACGGGCACGGCAAGCCGGCAGCCCGCGTCCTCGAGCGTTTGCTGCAACTTCGTGAAGAAGCCGAACTGGACGCTCCAGAAGTCCGCGCTGGTCGTCCAGTAGCGCGCATTCAGCGCGACGCCACGCTCAAGGTAGCGCGTGACCATGACCTCTGGTTTCGGTTCGGGCAGCAGGCGCGGCTCCGCGGCCATCATGGCCTCAAGCGCGTCCAGCCCCGACTGGATCTTGCTGTCGAACGTGACGATGGCCTCGATGTCCATGCGGCGCGTCGAGTTCTCGCTGTAGTTCATGATGGCGCTGCCCCAGAGCTTGCCGTTCGGCACACGCAGGCATACGCCGTCAAACGTCGTCAGCTCGGTCATGAACAGCCCGGTCTCGCGGACCGTGCCCGCCACGCCTTGTGCGTCGATGTACTGGCCGACCCGAAATGGCCGCAGCAGCACCAGCATGATGCCGGCCGCGATGTTCTGTAGCGTGCCCTGCAGCGCCAGGCCAATGGCCAGGCCAGCGGCACCGAGCATGGCAATGATGCTGGCGGTCTGCACGCCAAACTGCGACAGCACCAGCACGATGGTCAGGATGCGCACCACCCACTGCGCCACGCTGGTCAGCATTGGCCGCAACGTGTCGTCGACGTAGGTGCGCCGCAGCGCCTTCGTCAGCGCCCGGCCCACGCGGCCTGACAGCCACCAGCCGGCGACCAGGATCGCCAGCGCGGCCAGCAGGTTCAGCCCCTGGCTGATTGCATATTGCGCGAGGTAGGTCCAGGCGGCTTCCAGTTTGGCGGGATCGATGAATTTCAGGTCCATCCGTCGGCTCCTTCCTTTCAGGGCAAAGTCCGTAGACCGCCACAACGGTCATGCGTTCCAGACCGTTTCCAGCCAAAAGCGTACCCATTTCTGCGTGATGCATCGCAGCACGACGCGACCCGATGAAGTGCTTATAACGTCTCTATTTGTGCCGTATCCGAGGGGAATATCTCCCCCGAAGTACGTACTCGCCCCGGCGTTATGCCATACGCAGCGCGGAATCGATTGCTGAAATGGCTGGCCGACGCAAAACCGGCACGGTCTGCCACCTGCTGCAGCGAAAGCCGGGCATCGGCCAGCAACGTGCAGGCACGCGCCAGCCGCTCGCGCATGATCCAGACATGCGCCGGCATGCCGAAAGAGACCCGGAACATCCGCGCGAAGTGGTATTCGGAAAGATCGACAAGCCGGGCCAGGTCGCCCAGCGTCGGGTTGGCGGCCGGATGCGCATGGACCCACTCCATCACGCGGCGCCGCGCGCTGGCGGACAGACCGCCGCGCCAGTCGACGGATGGCCTGCGCGTGCCATGCGACAGCAGCAGCCGTGTCACCGCCTCATGTGCCATGGCATTGCCTGCCATGCGCATATCGGGAGCCTCCCAGTCCAGCGCAACCAGCCGGCGTGTCAGCGCAACCAGCACATCGTCCTCGGCAAACAGCCGGTCCTGCAGCTGCAGCGCACGCGGCTCCATGTCCAGCACGCGCACGCAGTGCCAGGCCAGGTGTTCGGGCTGGAAATAGAGATGAAGAAAGCGCTGGGTGCCGCCAACGTGCCAGCGCGATTCATGGTCGGCAGGCAGCAGGCAGAGCCGGTCCGGCGCGCCCTTGCGGTCGGGCACATCGCGCCGGAACGTGGAAAAGCCGCCTTCGAGGTAGACCGACATCGTGTGGTGGCCAGGCCGCGCGTAGGCCGTGTCGTCGTGCCGATTGCGCCATAGCGCCAGACCAAGACCGTCGCCCAGCACGCAGGCGCGCTCGAGCGACGCACGCGATTGCGTGAGCGCGGAGAACACGGCGTTGTCGTCGAGCGGTGTCGGAGCGTGCGGCATTGGGCGACTATAGCTCGATTGCTGCTCCGCAGAAATGGGTACGCTTTTCGGTCCGCAGGGGCGCCCAGCGGCAATTCGCCCGGCCGGTCAGCCCGCCGTGACCGGGTGATCGTGAAGGCGGTCGCGCTCGGTCAGGGCCGGGAACAGCCGCATCCATGCAGCCACCACGACCAGCGTGCCGATTCCACCCAGCAGAACCGCGCCAACGGGCCCGAGCAACGCCGCGGTAACCCCGGACTCGAACTCGCCAAGCTGATTCGAAGCGCCGATGAACACAGAATTGACCGCGCCCACGCGGCCGCGCATGTCGTCGGGCGTATCAAGCTGGACCAGCGTCTGCCGCACCACCACGCTGATCATGTCCGAAGCCCCCAGCACGATAAGCGCCGCCATCGACAGCGGCAGCCACTTCGAGATGCCGAACACCATCGTCGCCGTGCCGAAGATCGCCACTGCGGTGAACATCACGCGTCCCACGCGGCGGTTCAGCGGATGCCGGGCCAGCCATAGCGCCGTGGCCAGCGCACCGATGGCGGGGGACGAACGCAGCAGGCCCAGGCCCCACGGGCCGGTGTGGAGGATGTCGCGTGCATAGATCGGCAGCAGCGCCGTGGCACCGCCGAGCAGCACCGCGAACAGGTCAAGAGACACCGCGCCCAGCAGCACCTGATGGCCGCGGATATAGGAGAACCCGGCAAACAGCGTCTTGAGGCTGGCAGGCGCGGTCATGCGCTGGGCGGCCTGGCGAAGCTTCAGCGTGGCCACGAGCACCGCGGCAATCGCAAACAGCGCGGCGCTGATCGAATAGACCACGCCGGGGCCGGCCACGTACGCGAAACCGCCCAGCGCCGGGCCGATGATGATGGCGGTCTGCCCGGCCGAACTGGACAGCGCCACGGCACGCGGCAGTTGGCGTGGCGCCACCACGCTTGGCAACAGGGCCTGCAGCGTGGGCGTTTCGAAAGCCCGGCAGCCGCCGATCGCCGCGACGAACAGGAAGATGTGCTCGCGCGTCACCCAGCCGGAGAAGCTGGCCACGGCCATCGAGATGGCGATCAGCGCCTCCAGCGCCTGGCAGGTGCGCACCACCACGCGGCGGTCGAACCGGTCCGCCACATGGCCGGACATCAGCAGCAGGATGATCGACGGCAGGAACTGCACCAGGCCGACCATGCCGAGCATGAACGGATCGCGCGTCAGGTCATACATCTGCCAGCCGACTGCCACGGTGAAGATCTGATAGCCGATGGTGGTGCATAGCCGGGCACACCAGAAATGCCGAAAGGCGGGATCGCGAAAGACGGATTGCGGCTCGACGGCCGGTTGCGCGGGGGCGGTGGACATGGGGCGTTTCGGTGCGTCGCTGGACGCCTGGGACGGGAAGCGCACGGATGCGTGCACTTGGACACAAAGCAAGCTGATGATTTTAATCGCTCCGGCATGGGAGCGCTGGCACTTTCATGTATCTATCTTGATGCATTTAAACCACACATCGGACAAAATTTCCCGTTAACAATGATTGTGAGAATCATTCGTATTTATACTCCGGGGGTCTTGTGACGTATTGCCCGCTTTCGGCGGCACTGCGCACGTTCAGGCACCTGTCACTGCCTTCCCCGGAAATTCACCGTGCTGCCAGCTTTCCGACTTACCGTTTGCGCGACCGGCGTCGCGCTGCTGACCCTCCCGCTCGCTTCCCGATCCCAGACCCCGCCGGCCAATGAGACCACGCTCAACGCCGTGACCGTGGTCGGCAACTGGCTGGAGGCGCCCAACGAAGAAAAAGTGCTTGAGCACCCTGGCGCACGGACCATCGTCGACCGGGAAGCCATCGTCGAGACGGGCGCGAACAACGTGCGCGACGTGCTGCGCCGCGTGCCAGGCGTACAGGTGCAGGACAACAACGGCACCGGCGGCAGCGATATTTCGCTGAACGTGGGCGTGCGCGGGCTGACCTCGCGACTGTCTCCGCGTTCGACCATCCTGATGGATGGCGTGCCGCTGGCCGTGGCGCCCTATGGCCAGCCGCAACTGTCGATGGCCCCCACGTCGCTGGGCAATCTCTCGGCGGTCGATGTGGTGCGTGGTGCCGGTTCGGTACGCTACGGCCCGCAGAACGTCGGCGGCATCATCAACTTCGTGACGCGCCCGATCCCGCAGACGTTCGCGGCCGATGCCTCGATCTCGACCGACATCTACAGCCACGGCGGCAATGCCAAGGCCAATCCCACCGCGTTCATTGGCGGCACCAACGACAATGGCCTGGGCGGCGCCCTGCTCTACTCGGGCGTGCATGGCAACGGCTACCGCGAGAGCAATGACAACGTCGATATCGACGATCTGATGCTCAAGGGCGCCTACCGGATCTCCAGGACCGACGAACTCTCTGCCGCCTTCCACTACTACGAGGCGCACGCCGGCATGCCGGGCGGCCTGACGCCGCAGCAGTACGCCGCCGATCCGTTCCAGTCGACGCGTCCGTTTGACGATTTCTCGGGTCGCCGCTCGGACTTCTCGCTGAAGTACGCGCACAACGACAACAACCGCAAGTTCGAAGTCCTGACGTACTACACGGACAGCTTCCGCGGCAGCACGCTGGAGCAGCCGAACGGCAGCCAGTTGCGCCTGACGAAGTCACCGCGCAACTATCACGTGTTCGCGATCGAGCCGCGCTACTCGCAGTTGTTCCGCACCGGGAGCGTCAGCAACGAAATCAGCGTCGGCTACCGCTATCTGCGCGAAGCCAGCTCCGAGCGTGCGACACGTACCGCGCTATACACGCCGGGCAGCGTGTACGCGCCCGATCTGCCAGCCAGCCTGTATCAGTCCAGCGACGGCGGCACCACGGCCAACGCGGTCTACATCGACGACACGATCAACTGGGGCAAATGGACCATCACGCCCGGCCTGCGCTACGAGTTCATCCGTTCGAACATCACGGACAACGTCACCGGCAAGCGCACCGACAATTCGGCAGACGAGCCGTTGCCGTCGATCTCGGTGATGTACCACATCACCGACAACTGGACCGCCTTCGCCAATGCGGGCGTTTCGTTCGGGCCGGTCCAGTATTTTCAGATCAACCGCACCACCAACGGCCTGACGCCGGAGCAGGCCAAGACCTACGAGATCGGCACGCATTTCAATGACGTGAACGGTTGGGGCGGAGAACTGACGCTGTTCAACATCAACTTCGACGATGAACTGCAGTTGCGCGCCGGCCGCAACGGCTCGCAGGATGCATGGACGAACCTCGGCGCGACGACACATCGCGGCATTGAATCGGGCCTGCGCTTTGACTTCGGCTCGCTGTCGAAGACATTGGCCGGCCTGACTGCCTACGCCACCTACACGTTCACGGACGCCACCTACCAGCAGGGCGCGTTTGCCGGACGTGACCTGCCCTTCTACTCGCGTCATGTGGCCACGCTGGGCATGCGCTATGCGCGGGATCGCTGGTCGGTGAACGTGGATGGCTTCGCGCAATCGAAGCAACACTCGCCGGGCGACCCCGCCGGTGACAACCCGGTCTACCAGACGCAGCAATCAGCCGATGGCTCGCTGGGCGACATCCCCGGCTACGCGCTGCTGAACATGCGCATGGGCTATGACTTCGGCAAGGCCGCGCAGAACCTGAAGCTGGCGGTCGGCATCAAGAACGTGTTCGATCGCCGCTACTTCACACGCTCCACCGACAACAACCGTGGGATGTACGTGGGCATGCCGCGCACGTTCTATATCCAGGCGTCGCTGGCGTATTGACGAGATACCTTTGCCAATGAAAATGGCCCGCACATCGCGGGCCATTTTCATTACCGGGCAAAAAACCGATCAGACGATCTCGCGCGTTTCCAGGAACCTGATGTTCGGGAAGCGTTCCTGCGTCAGGCGCAGGTTGACCATGCTGGGCGCCAGGTAGACGTGATCGCCAGCACCGTCGAGCGCCACGTTGTGGCCGTTCTTGTCGATCAGCTTCTCGATCTCGGCCGGGTCGCCCTTGAGCCAGCGGGCCGTGGCGCATTCGTGCGATTCGAAGATCGCGTCCACGCCGTATTCGTGCTCAAGCCGGTGGGCCACCACGTCGAACTGCAGCATGCCCACCGCGCCGAGCACGAGGTCGTTCGACATCAGCGGCCGGAACATCTGCGTGGCGCCTTCCTCGGCAAGCTGCTGCAAACCCTTCTGCAGTTGCTTGACCTTGAGAGGGTTGTTCAGGCGCGCGCGGCGGAAGAACTCGGGCGCGAACGACGGAATGCCGGTGAAGCGCAGCGGTTCGCCTTCGGTGAACACGTCGCCCAGGCGGATCGTGCCGTGGTTCGGCACGCCGATGATGTCGCCCGCGAAGGCTTCCTCGGTCGTGTTGCGGTCCTGCGCCATAAACGTGATGGCGTTGTTGATCGCCACGGTCTTGCCCTGCGACACGTGCAGCAGCTTCATGCCGCGATCGAAGCGGCCCGAGCAGACGCGCACGAACGCAATGCGGTCACGATGGCGCGGGTCCATGTTCGCCTGGATCTTGAACACGAAGCCCGTGAACTTGCCTTCCTGCGGCTCCACGGTGCGCGATTCGGACTGGCGCGCCAGCGGCGGCGGCGACAGTTCGCACAGCGCATTGAGCAGCGACTGCACGCCGAAGTTGTTGATGGCCGAGCCGAAGTAGACCGGCGACTGCTTGCCGGCAAGGAATGCTTCCTTGTCGAACGTGTGCGACGCACCGCGCACAAGCTCCACCTCGATGCGCAGTTCCTCGGCCTGCGAACCCAGCAGACGGTCGAGTTCGGGATTGTCGATGCCATCGATGATCGCCGACGTGCCCTTTTCGCCCTTGGGGTCGAAAAGCTGCACCTTGTCGTCAATGAGGTGATACACGCCGCGGAACGCCTTGCCCATGCCGATCGGCCAGGTCATTGGCGCGCACTGGATCTGCAGCACGTCCTCGATCTCGTCGAGCAGTTCGATCGGCGAGCGGCCTTCGCGGTCCAGCTTGTTGATGAACGTGAGGATCGGCGTGGCGCGCAGGCGGCAGACGTTGAGCAGCTTGATCGTCTGCGCCTCCACGCCGTTGACCGAGTCGATCACCATCACGGCCGAGTCAACCGCGGTCAGCGTGCGATACGTGTCTTCGGAGAAATCCTCGTGGCCCGGGGTGTCGAGCAGGTTCACGATGTTCTCGGGCAGGTCCGCGCGCGGCTGATACGGGAACTGCATCACCGACGACGTCACCGAGATGCCGCGCTGCTTTTCCAGCTCCATCCAGTCGGACGTGGCGTGGCGGTCGGCCTTGCGCGCGCGCACCTCGCCGGCCACCTGGATCGCGCCGCCGAACCAGAGCAGCTTCTCGGTCAGTGTGGTCTTACCCGCGTCCGGGTGGGAGATGATGGCAAACGTGCGCCGACGCGCAATTTCGGAAATGAGCGAACTCACGGCTGGTGGAACCTGGCAGGTGAAATCTGGTGGTGGCAAAGGCCCCGGCGGCGCGTGGCGCCTGGGCGCGGCTGGCCCGGGGGGCGGACAGGGGCGCTATTTTACCGGTTCGCGCTCCCGTGCGGGATCGTGACCGCGCAGACTGCCGAATTGCAGCGCGTACTGGCGCGTCAGTTCGGCGCCGAAGAAGAAGATTTGTGCCGAATAATAGATCCACAACATCAGCGCCACGACCGAACCCGCGGCCCCGTACGACGACGCCACGGCGCTGTTTCCAAGGTACAGGCCGATCAGGCGCTTGCCCACGGCAAACAGCAGGGCCGTGATGATCGCCCCCATCGTCACATCGCGCCATGCAATGCGCGCGTTGGGCAGCATCTTGAAGATCACTGCGAACAGCGCCGTGACCACGGCAAACGAAAAGAGCGTTGAAAGGCCTTCGGCCACTGGCGCGAACCATGAGGCCGTCCAGAGCTGCCCCCAGAAACGGTCGACCACTGCGAGTGCGGCGTTCACGATCAGCGACACCAGCAGCATGAACGCCAGCACCAGCACGATGCTGAACGACAGCAGCCGCGCGCGCAGCAACTGCATCCACCCGGCACCGGCCGGCGGCGGCGCATGCCAGATATCGTCCAGGCTGCTCTTGAGTTCTGCAAACGCGCTGGTGGCGCCGACAAACAGAATGCCCGAGGCAATCACTGTTGCCACGCCACTGCCGCCCGCGCGATGCGTGGCAGCCAGGATGCCCTCGATCGCCGCGGCGCCCTTGGCGCCGACGAGGTCCTGTATCTGCTCGAAGATCTCACCACGTGCGGCTTCCGCCCCGAAGAACAGCCCGGCGATGGAAATCACCAGCACCAGGATCGGCGCGAGCGAGAACAGCATGTAGAACGAAAGTGCCGCCCCCTTGCTGGCGGCGCGATGCTCGATCCATGCCTTGAGCGCGCCCGACAAGACGCGCACGGTGCGACCACCCGTGTGCCGGTCTGGAAGCCAACGCCGGGCTCCACGTTGCGGGGAGATCGGCTGGGAATCTTCCGGGACATGTTCAGGAGGCATGCCGTTCGTCCTTGGTGCTGGGTCGCCAAGCATAAGCGGAGAATGCGCCACGCGATAGCGCGGAACGGTGCGGTGAGGCGGTGCACGTCTCCATCGCCCGGCATCCGGCGCGTGTGTTCATCATAGTGCGCGCGGGCAAGCGCCGCCGGGACGACCTGCTAGAGTAGATCAAGGCACACCAGCCGGCTGGGTTGTCGACACGCCGGGATATCAGGAGGCTATCGTGATTCGCACCATGTCCGGCCGGTATCGTCTTGTGCGCAGCATCGGCCTGATGTTCTGCATGATGTTCGGCCTGGGCGTCCTTACCGGCTGCGACCGCAGCCAGGCGCCAGGCCCCGGCCCCAAACCGATCTCCAGCAAATCGCAGCCTGCCAACGCCAACGCCGGTACCGG
>NZ_ALOU01000083.1 GCF_000292345.1 Cupriavidus sp. BIS7 | reverse complement strand
GTTCATTCCATCTCTCCCGCTAGCGGGAGAGGGGTCGGGGGAGAGGGTAAGCGTCTCAAGATGCGATCGTCGCAACTTGAATGGCCAGGCCCTCTCCCCCCAACCCCTCTCCCACGGTGTGGGAGAGGGGAGCAGTCACCCGAGCGGGAGACTCAGCGAATGCGCGTGCCGGGCACCGCCCCACTGCGTAGAGGTTGATGCACCGCCGGTTTTCTCCCCTCTCCCGCGTTGCGGGAGAGGGGCGGGGGAGAGGGTAAGCGTCTCAAGATGCGATTGTCGTAACTTGAACGGCCAGGCCCTCTCCCCCAACCCCTCTCCCATGGTGTGGGAGAGGGGAGCGGACATAGAGCAAAGGCTTACCGAATGCGCATGCCCGGCACCGCGCCGCTGTGCGGCTCCAGGATGTACAGGCCCGGGTTGGCCTTTTCATCGGCAGCCGAGGCGGCCAGCACCATGCCTTCGGACATGCCGAACTTCATCTTGCGCGGCGCCAGGTTGGCTACCACCACGGTCAGCTTGCCCACCAGTTGCTCCGGCGTGTAGGCCGACTGGATGCCCGAGAACACGTTGCGCGTCTTGCCTTCGCCCAGGTCCAGCGTCAGTTGCAGCAGCTTGTTCGACCCTTCGACCTTGTCGCACGCGACGATCTTTGCCACGCGCAGGTCGATCTTCGCGAAGTCGTCGATCGTGATCGTGTCGGCAACCGGCTCGATCGCGTCGGCGCCAGCCGCAGCTTCGGCGGCCGGGGCGGCAGCCTGCAGCGAGTCGCGATTCGCGGCCAGCAGTGCATCGATCTGCTTCGTGTCCACGCGCGTCATCAGGTGCTGGTACGGCTGCACCGGGCGGTCGGCAGAAAGCTGCTTGTCGATCGAGCGCCAGTCCAGCGGCTCGATGTTCAGGAAGCGCTCGACGCCGGCGGCCATGGTCGGCACCACGGGCTTCAGGTAGACCGTCAACAGGCGGAAGGCTTCGAGCGAAACCGAGCACGCCGCGTGCAGCGCATCGCGCTTGCTTTCGTCCTTGGCCAGTTCCCACGGCTTGTTGGTATCGACGAACGCGTTGACCGCGTCGGTCAGTTCCATCACCAGGCGCAGCGCCTTGCTGTACTCGCGGCCTTCATAGTACTGGGCCAGTTGCGGTGCAGCCTGGCGAAGTTGCTCCAGCAGCGGGTTGGCCAGCGCGGCCTCGTTGACCTTGCCGTCGAAGCGCTTGACCAGGAAGCCCGCCGCGCGGCTGGCGATGTTCACGTACTTGCCGATCAGGTCGCTGTTCACGCGGGCGACGAAGTCGTCCAGGTTCAGGTCCAGGTCTTCCATGCTCGCATTGAGCTTGGCGGCGAAGTAGTAGCGCAGCCATTCCGGGTTCATGCCGGTATCGATATAGCTCTGCGCGGTGATGAACGTGCCGCGCGACTTGCTCATCTTGGCGCCGTCGACGGTCAGGAAACCGTGCGCGAACACGTTGGTCGGGGTGCGATAGCCCGAGAAGCGGAGCATCGCCGGCCAGAACAGCGTGTGGAAGTACAGGATGTCCTTGCCGATGAAGTGATATTGCTCGGCGGTCGAGTGCGGGCCCACCCAGGCGTCGAAATCGATGCCGCGCTTCTCGGCGAGGTTCTTGAAGCTCGCGTAGTAACCGATCGGGGCGTCCAGCCACACGTAGAAGTACTTGCCTGGAGCGCCCGGGATCTCGAAGCCGAAGTAGGGGGCATCACGCGAGATGTCCCAGTCGGACAGCGTCGAGGCTTCGCCTTCGGCACCAAGCCATTCCTGCATCTTGTTGCTGGCCTCGGGCTGGGCCAGGTCGGCCACCCACTCGCGCAGGAACGTTTCGCAGCGCGGGTCGGACAGTTTGAAGAAGAAGTGCGTCGACGACTTGCGCACCGGCGTGGCGCCGGACACCACCGAGTACGGGTTCTTCAGGTCGGTCGGCACATAGGTTGTGCCGCATACCTCACACGAATCGCCATACTGGTCCTTGGCGCCACATTTCGGGCACTCGCCCTTGATGAAGCGGTCCGGCAGGAACATGTTCTTGACCGGGTCGTAGAACTGCTCGACATCGCGCTCGGCAATCAGGTCGTCGGCCTTCAGGGCCAGGTAGATCTTTTCGCAGAGCTGGCGGTTTTCTTCGGCGTCGGTGCTGTAGTAGTTGTCGAAAGACACCAGGAAGCTGTCGAAATCGCGCTTGTGCTCGGTCCAGACGCGGTCGATCAGCTGCTTCGGCGTGATGCCTTCCTTCTCGGCGCGCAGCATGACCGGCGTGCCGTGGGTATCGTCGGCGCCCACGTAATAGACCTCATTACCCATCATGCGCTGGAAGCGCACCCAGATGTCGGTCTGGATGTACTCCACCAGGTGGCCGATATGGATCTGGCCGTTGGCGTACGGCAGGGCAGAGGTAACGAGGATGCGGCGTGCGGTCATGAAAAGAGCCGTTCAGAGGGGGGTTCGGTGCCAGGAGCGCCGGCGGTGGCCGGCCGGGGGGCACGGGGAAAGCGGCTATTTTAGCAACTGGACCGCGCCGATGCGCGATTGGCGTGCGATCAGGGGCCGATCAGGAGCCGAACTGGGGGACATCTGGGGGCCATCTGAGGCGAATCTCGCCGAAAGCGGGCAAAAAAAAGCGCCGGTTAGTACCGGCGCAGCTTTCCACAACGGAAAAGGAGGAGAAATCAGGCACCGCCCGGGAGGTCAGCCACCAATCGCGAGCCAGCAACGGTGGCAAGCGGTACCTGAACTCTATGACTGGTCACCCAGAAATTGGTTTCAAGAAAATTTCGACGCGGCGATTCTGGGCCCGTCCGGTCTCGGTCGAATTGTCCGAAACAGGCTGGGTCTGGCCCCGGCCTTCGGCGGTCAGGCGATTCCGAGCAACGCCCCGGTCACCCAGGTATCCCGCCACGCTCTGGGCGCGACGCTGCGAAAGCTGCAGGTTGTACGTCGGGTTGCCAGTGCTGTCGGTATGGCCGACGACGCTGGCCGACACGTCCTGGTGCTGGCTCAGCGTCTGGGCCACCTGGTCCAGCACGCTGCGGAACGACGGCTTGATCGTGGCGCTATCGGTATCGAAAGTGACCTGGCTCGGGATGTTGACCTTCAGCGAGCCGTCCGGCTGCTCGGTGATCTGCGTGCCGGTGCCGGCGGTGTCCTTGTTCAGCTTGCCGCGGATCGCGTTCCAGTTGTAGCCGGCAGTGCCGCCAAGTGCACCGCCCACGGCCGCGCCGACCAGCGTGCCCGTGGTGTTACCGCCAATCAGGTTGCCGAGTCCGGCACCCACGGCGGCACCGGCCCCGGTGCCGATCGCGGTATTGGTCTGTTGCTCGGTGGCACAACCCGCCAGGGCCGCGGCTGCGACGAGCGTGACGGTGACGAGCTTGAAATTCATACATTCTCCTTCTGGTATTCCCGTAAAAGTTTTGCCAACGGCATCCCGCATGTTAACGCCTGCGGCGACATGCCGTGTATGGCACAGACAATTTCATCATGCAATTGAAAACGCTCAGAACGACGCGGCAGTGCGCAAGAGGCTCTGAATTGGCGCACTACAATAGGCATATGGCGGCGCGTGCACAAGCCCGAGAGTGTGAGAGATGTAATTGTCTGTAATTCCACACATGGCCTGGGGGCTTGCGTTCGAATGGCCCGCCGCGCACCCACGTTGGGTCATACTTTGTGAGCGACTTTGTTAACATTGCGCGCCTCACCCCCACTTACCGAATATAGAAGCGGAGTCTGTCTTGAGTCTCACCATTGAACAGGTAACCGAAGTCCTGAGGACCGTGATCGACCCCAATACGGGCCGCGACCTCGTGTCCACGCGCTCGGCGCGCAACGTGCGTGTCGATGGCGGCGACGTTTCCGTGGAAGTGGAGCTCGGTTACCCCGGCAAGAGCCAGTTCGAGCCAATCCGCAAGCTCGTGATCGGCGCGCTGCGCAATCTTCCGGGCGTGACCAATGTCAGCGTCGCCATGTCGATGAAGATCGTTGCCCACGCGGTGCAGCGCGGTGTCAAGCTGCTTCCCGGTGTGCGCAATGTGATCGCGGTGGCCTCGGGCAAGGGCGGGGTGGGCAAGTCCACCACGGCCGTGAACCTGGCGCTGGCGCTGGCCGCCGAAGGTGCGCGCGTCGGGATGCTGGACGCCGACATCTATGGCCCGAGCCTGCCGATGATGCTGGGCATCGACGGCCGTCCCGAATCGTCCGACGGCCAGACCATGGAGCCGCTGGAAGGCCACGGCCTGCAAGCCAATTCGATCGGCTTCCTGATCGAGCAGGACAACCCGATGGTCTGGCGCGGCCCGATGGTCACGTCGGCACTCGAACAACTGCTGCGCCAGACCAACTGGCACGACCTCGATTACCTGATCGTCGATATGCCGCCGGGCACCGGCGACATTCAGCTCACGCTGTCGCAGAAGGTGCCGGTCACCGGCGCCGTGATCGTCACCACGCCGCAGGACATCGCGCTTCTGGACGCTCGCAAGGGCCTGAAGATGTTCGAGAAGGTCGGCATTCCGATCCTCGGCCTCGTCGAGAACATGGCTGTCTACTGCTGCCCGAACTGCGGCCACGTGGAGCATATCTTCGGCGCGGGCGGTGCGGAGAAGATGAGCAGCGAGTACGGCGTGGATGTGCTTGGCAGCCTGCCGCTGAATCTGTCGATCCGTGAGCAGGCCGATTCGGGCCGCCCGACCGTGGTGGCCGAGCCCGACAGCCCTATCTCGGCGATCTATCGCGAAATTGCGCGCAAGGTGGCGATCAAGGTTGCCGACAAGACGCGCGACATGAGCAACAAGTTCCCGAGCATCGTCGTCCAGAACACCTGACACCTGACACCTGACACGTATCGGAGCCTCGCCGTGGATCCATCCGATATTCCTGACCCGGAAATCTCGCCGGAAACCTCGCCTGCCGGCAGGCCGTCCGTGACGATGGCCGTGGTCATGCGCCGCGTGGCGCTGACCAGCCGCTGGCAGCCCTGGAAGTGGGAGCTTGACGCGGTGCTGCCGGATCTCGGCGAGTACGGCGCGGCGCCGATGTGCCTCGATTCGGATGAACACGGCGCGCACTGGGTCTACCCGGGCTATCCGGTCACGCTGTATCGCGACGAAGGTGAAGGCTACTACCTGAACCTGACGTCCACCACGCCGTGCTGGTTCGTGCTCTGGCGCATGGCTGAAACGCCCGACGAGGACGGCGCGATGGCGGGCGAAATCCGCCCGGTGCCGGTCACGGTGAGTCTGTCCTATAACGAGGCCGGGCGCTGGCTGGACGCTGGCGAGAACGTCGAGAACGTGCCGCTGGAGCCGGAGCAGCAGGACTGGCTGCAGGCCTTCACCGACCAGCACTATCGGCCGGAGCCGAAGAAGCGGCGCCGCCCTGAATCGTTCAAGGCGCCCGACGAGCGCGCGCGCTACTGAGGTGTGACGATGAGCGACACCGACGCCTCGTTCCTGTCCCGCTGGTCGCGCCGCAAGGCGGCGGATCGCGAGGGCAAGCCCGTGCCCGAGGAGGCGCAGGCGCCCGCCGTGCCGCCACGGCATGATGTGGCACTGCCTGCGCAGGAACCGGTGGCGCCGGCTGCGGAGTCCTTGCCGTTGCCGACGCTCGCCGACGTGGCTCAACTGCGTCCTGGCGACAATATCGCCCGCTTCGTGGCGCAAGGCGTGGACGAGTCCGTCAAACGTGCGGCGTTGAAGACCTTGTTTGCCGATCCGCACTTCAACGTGATGGACGGGCTCGATACCTATATCGACGATTACACCAAACCGGACCCGATTCCGCTCGATGTCCTGCGCAAGCTGACGCAGTCCGAAACGCTGGGGCTGTTCGCCGCGCCAGAGGCGGATTCGCAGCCGCAGCAGGGACAGGTGACGGGGCCGAAGCAGCAAGCCGACGAAGCCGCGGCGCCTGCTCCCGAGGCTTCTGCGGAATCCGAAGCCGAGTCCGCACCCGATGCCGCACCCGATACCGCTGCGGACAAACACGCGTAGCCCTCGGCCACGGTAGCGGCCTAGAATAGGCCACCCCCACAAACTCGCCGGCCCAAAATCCTTCCAGAACGAGAAGGGCCCGCCGGCCAGCATTGCCAGTCAAATGCCGACGCTGATCTGCAATTGCAACGACACGATGCCGCTCGATGGCGCGGCACTATCGAATGCCAACCGGGATGCCACGCAGGACGCCGGTCCGGGGCCACTCAAGGTCCATCGCCTGCTGTGCCGACGCGAGATCGGCGATTTCCGGCAGGCGCTTGACGGTACCGACGACGTGATCGTCGCGTGCACCCAGGAGAGCCCGCTGTTCACCGAAGTGGCTGCCCGCACCGCCAGGGAGCAGGGCGTAGTGACCGCGCCGGTCCGTTTCGTCAATATTCGCGAAACCGGCGGCTGGTCGGCTGGTGCCCGGCGCGATCCCGCCACGGCCAACGCGAAGATCGCCGCGCTGCTCGCGGTGGCGGCGCTGCCCGACCCCGAGCCCGTGGCAACCGTCGATTACCGCTCCGATGGCGCGGTCCTGGTGATGGGCCCCGCAGCGCGCGCGCTGCCGTGGGCGGGCCGATTGAGTGAAGCCGGGCTCGATGTGACCGTCCTGCTGAGCGGGACTGACGGCGCCGTGCGCAGCGACGCGAATCCGCCCAGCCGCGCGTGGCCGGTCCATAGCGGCACGCTGCAGTCGCTCAAGGGCTGGCTTGGCGCGTTCACGGCCACGTGGGAGACCGGCGCCGGCAAGAGCAATCCGATCGACCTCGATCTCTGCACGCGCTGCAATGCCTGCATTGAAGCCTGCCCCGAACAGGCCATCGACTTCAGCTACCAAATCGACCTGGACCGGTGCCGCGACCATCGCGATTGCGTGAAGGCGTGCGGTGCGGCTGCGGCCATCGACTTCGACCGCCCGGTTGCCACCGATACGGGCCGCTTCGACATCGTGTTCGACCTCAACGACAAGCCGGCCTTCGCGATGCACCAGCCGCCGCAGGGCTACCTGCATGCGGGCGGCGACGCGGCGCGCCAGTACGCGCTGGCGTTGACGGTGCAGCAGCTCGTTGGCGAATTCGAGAAGCCGAAATTCTTCCGGTACAAGGAGAGTCTCTGCGCCCATGGCCGCAACCAGACCACGGGCTGCACGGCCTGCATCGACATCTGCTCGACGCAGGCCATCGGCTCGCACTGGCGTGACGGCAAGGGCCGCATCGAGGTGACGCCGAACCTGTGCATGGGCTGCGGCGCGTGCACGACGGTCTGTCCAAGCGGGGCGATCAGCTACGGCTATCCCGGTCCCGAAACGCTCGGCGAGCGGCTGCGTACGCTGGTGAGCACGTACAACGGCGCTGGTGGCCGCGATGCCGTGCTGCTGCTGCATGGCGAGGAACATGGCACGCCTGCGATTCTGGCGCTGGGCCGTGCCGCGCGGGCCGGTCAGGCGCAAGGCGTGCCGCCCAACGTGATCCCGGTCTCGTTGTTCCACCCGGCTTCGGCCGGCATTGAACTGTGGCTGGCAGCGTTGTGCTGGGGAGCGGGCGGCGTGGCCGTGCTGCTGACCGGCGACGAGGCGCCGCAGTACCGCGAGGCACTGGTCGAGCAAATGGCCGTGGCGCGCGCGATCCTTGAGGGATTTGGCTACCGTGGCCAAAGGCTGGCGCTGGTGGAGGCGGGCGATGTCGCCGCGCTCGACGCGGGCCTGGCCGCCGTCTCCACATCGGCCGAACCGGCAACCGCGCTCGCAGCGGCAGGCTTCCGTGCCGCGCAGGTCAAGCGCGAGACGCTCGACTTCGCCATCGATCATCTGGCGCGCCACGCGCCGCTGCCGGTCGAAGCGGTGCCGCTGCCGAAGGGCGCGCCGCTCGGTGCCATCGAGGTCGATACCGGCCGCTGCACGCTGTGCATGGCGTGCGTGGGCGCCTGCCCGTCACAGGCGCTGCGCGACAACGCCGAGCGGCCCGTGCTGGCTTTTGTCGAGCGCAACTGCGTGCAATGTGGCCTGTGCGAAAAGACCTGCCCGGAGGACGCGATCCAACTCGTGCCGCGCCTGCTGGCCGGCGATGCCGCTCGCCGGCCCGTGACGCTCAACGAGACCCAGCCGTTCCACTGCATCCGCTGCGGCAAGCCGTTCGGCACCGCGCAGATGGTTGAATCGATGCTGGTCCGCCTGGCTGGTCACCCCGCATTTGCGGGCGCTGCGGCCGAGCGGCTGAAGATGTGCAGCGACTGCCGTGTCGTCGACATGATGGAAAAGGACAGCGGCACCGCCACCGGCGCGACGCTGCAGTAACGCGGCCACGTTGCGCTGAAAAGTAGGACTTACGGGACATATCACGATATGAGCGATTTCCAGCCGATCCAGCTAACCGCCCCGGCACCCGCACGCGGCGAGCCAGATCCCGAGGACACGGCGCGCGCCGACCTGTACGGTCTGCTGGCCACGCTGTTTTACAAGGCGCCCGATGCCACGTTGCTGCACCACATCGCGGCCAATCGCGCGACCGATGCCGATGCAGGCACTGTGCTGGGCCATGCGTGGAATGTCTTGTGCGATGCAGCATCCACCACGACCGCCGCGGAGGCAGCCGACGAATACGCGGCGCTGTTTGTCGGCGTCGGCAAGCAGGAGATCTTTCTCTACGGCTCTTACTACCAGGCCGGCTTTCTTAACGAACGGCCACTGGTGGCGCTGCGCGACGATCTGGCCCGCTACGGGCTGACCCGCCACGACAACATCAGCGAAACCGAGGACCACGTGGCGGCGCTGTGCGAGGTGATGCGCTACCTCGTGGCGGGTGACGACCTGGCGGTGTCGAATCTCGGCGAGCAGCAGCGGTTCTTCGCCAGGCATCTGAACCCGTGGGTGGAGCAATTGTGCGATGCGCTGGAAAGCCATCCACAGGCACGTTTCTACCGCAGTGCCGCAGGACTGCTGCGCGCATTCTGCAGCGTCGAGGCCATTGCGCTGGAGATGAACTGACGGCGGGCCGGGCGAGGCCGCTGTCGGGGTTTGTCCGATTTTTGACGATTTTCCGATTGCATGCGTGGTCAATCGGTGATGTTGCATCTAGAATATGCAAAACAAGTCATAAATAAGTCGTCCATCGGTACTGCATAGCCGAGGAGTCCTCATGGAAGATAAGCAATCCAGGGTCGCACGTCGCACCTTTCTCGCAGGTGCCGGCGTGGTTGCCGCGGCTGGCGCTGCCGTCGTGGCCACGCGCGGGCAACCCGCGCTTACCGAAGCCATCGCACCCAAGGCCGAGACTGCCGATCCCGCACCAGACAGCAACGGTTACCGGCTCTCCGCCCATATCCGCAAGTACTACCGAACGACGCTGATCTAGGCGACGCGCATCTGGCGCGCCGTGCTGGCGTGCCCCGTCCGCCTGTCGCCAACCGCTCTGATCGAGGCATGCCATGATCCTGACCCGCAAACGCACGGAACCCCGTGCGGACCAAGGCCAGAACGACCGGCTTACCAGCCGGCTCGCCGATTCCACTTCGCAGGTCCAGCCGTCTGGACGCCTGTCCGCGCGTTTGGCCGCAGGGCTGGCCGGCGCCATGCCGACCATGGACCGCCGCAGCTTCCTCAAGCGTTCGGGCATCGGCGTTGGTGCCGGGCTCGCTGCCACGCAACTAACCATGATGCGCCGCGCCGATGCCGACGACGGCAAGGCCGGTGCGGCGGGCGGGAAGGGCGATATCGTGGTGCGCCGCACGGTCTGCGGGCACTGCTCGGTTGGGTGCGCGGTCGATGCCGTGGTGCAGAACGGTGTCTGGGTGCGACAGGAGCCCGTGTTCGATTCGCCGATCAACCTCGGCGCGCACTGCGCCAAGGGCGCCGCGCTGCGCGAGCACGGCCATGGCGAATACCGGCTCAAGTACCCGATGAAGCTGGTCGACGGCAAGTACCAACGCATCTCGTGGGACCAGGCGCTCGACGAAATCACGGCGAAGCTCAAGCAGATCCGCCAGGAGACCGGCCCCGATTCGATGTTCTTCGTCGGCTCGTCCAAGCACAGCAACGAGCAGTCCTACCTGATGCGCAAGTGGGTCTCGTTCTTCGGCACCAACAATACCGATCACCAGGCGCGCATCTGCCACTCCACCACGGTTGCCGGCGTGGCCAACACCTGGGGCTACGGGGCGATGACCAATTCGTACAACGACATGCAGAACGCGAAGGCGGCGCTGTATATCGGTTCGAATGCGGCCGAGGCGCACCCGGTGTCGATGCTGCATCTGCTCCACGCGAAGGAGAACGGCTGCAAGGTGATCGTGGTCGATCCGCGCTATACGCGCACGGCCGCCAAGTCTGACCACTACGTTCGCATCCGCTCGGGCACCGACATCGCGTTCCTGTTCGGCGTGCTGTATCACATCTTCCAGAACGGCTGGGAAGACAAGCAATATATCGCCGACCGCGTCTACGGCATGGACAAGGTCAAGGAGGAAGTGCTGGCCAAGTGGGCACCCGACAAGGTCGAGGAAGTCTGCGGCGTGCCAGAGGCGGAAGTCCGCTTCGTGGCCGAGACCATGGCGAAGAACCGCCCGTCCACGCTGGTCTGGTGCATGGGCCAGACCCAGCACACCATTGGCAACGCCATCGTGCGTGCGTCGTGCATCGTGCAGCTTGCGCTCGGCAATATCGGCGTGTCGGGCGGCGGGGCCAACATCTTCCGCGGCCACGACAACGTGCAGGGCGCCACGGACGTGGGCCCGAACCCCGATTCGCTGCCCGGCTACTACGGCCTGGCTGCCGGCGCGTGGAAGCACTACGCGGCCGTGTGGGGCGTGGACTACGAGTGGATCAAGAAGCAGTTCGCCTCGCAGGCGATGATGGAGAAGTCCGGCACCACGGTATCGCGCTGGATCGACATCGTTACCGAGAAGAAGGAACTGATCGACCAGGACAACAACGTACGCGGCGTGTTCTTCTGGGGCCATGCGCCGAACTCGCAGACGCGCGGCCTGGAAATGAAGCGCGCGCTGGACAAGCTCGACCTGCTGGTCGTCATCGATCCGTATCCGTCGGCCACGGCCGCCATGGCCAATATGCCAGCGCCGGAGGGCGACACCGTCAATCCGAACCGCACGGTGTACCTGCTGCCGGCCTGCACGCAGTTCGAGACCTCGGGTTCGTGCACGGCGTCGAACCGGTCGCTGCAATGGCGCGAGCGGGTCATCGAGCCGCTGTTCGAGTCGATGCCCGACCACGCAATCATGCAGGCCTTTGCGGAGAAGC
Organism: Cupriavidus sp. BIS7; assembly: GCF_000292345.1. Lineage (GTDB taxonomy): Bacteria > Pseudomonadota > Gammaproteobacteria > Burkholderiales > Burkholderiaceae > Cupriavidus. Next base: position 8,330 of record NZ_ALOU01000083.1, on the reverse strand, counting down.
TGGGCTTCGGCAACGAGCTGTCGAAGAACTACAAGATGGTGGAGGTCAAGCGCGCGGGACGCACGTGGCATGAGCCCGAGACCGAATCGATCCTGCGCGAGATCAACGCCAGCAACTGGACCATCGGCTACACGGGCCAGTCCCCGGAACGCCTGAAGGCCCACATGCGCAACATGCACATGTTCGATGTGCGCACGCTGCGCTGCAAGAGCGGCAAGGACCCGGTCACCGGCTATGACATGACCGGCGACTACTTCGGCCTGCCGTGGCCGTGCTACGGCACGCCGGAACTGAAGCACCCGGGCTCGGCCAACCTCTACGACACCAGCAAGAACGTGATGGATGGTGGCGGCAACTTCCGCGCCAACTTCGGCGTGGAGCGCGATGGCGTGAGCCTGCTGGCGGCCGACGGATCGCACTCGCTGGGCGCGGAGATCACCACCGGCTATCCGGAATTCGATTCGGTGCTCCTCAAGAAGCTCGGCTGGTGGGACGAACTGACCGACGCGGAGAAAAAGGCCGCCGACGGCAAGAACTGGAAGACCGATCTGTCGGGCGGCATCCAGCGCGTGGTGCTGAAGAACCATGGCTGCCATCCATTTGGCAACGCACGTGCGCGCGCCGTGGTCTGGAACTTCCCGGACCCGATTCCGCAGCACCGTGAACCGCTGTACTCAACGCGGCCGGACATGGTCGCCAAATACCCGACCCACGACGACAAGATGGCGTTCTGGCGCCTGCCCACGCTCTACAAGACCGTGCAGCAGCGCAATATCGAGAACAAGGTCTACGAGAAATTCCCGATCATCCTGACCTCGGGGCGTCTGGTGGAGTTCGAAGGCGGCGGCGAGGAAACGCGCTCGAACCCGTGGCTGGCCGAGCTGCAGCAGGAGAACTTCGTCGAGATCAATCCGAAGGCAGCGTCCCAGCGCGGCATCCGCAATGGCGACTACTGCTGGGTCAAGACGCCGACCGGCGCGCAGATCAAGGTGCGTGCACTGGTGACCGAGCGCGTTGGCGTGGACACGGCCTTCATCCCGTTCCATTTCTCGGGCTGGTGGCAGGGCAAGGACCTCAAGGCGTTCTACCCCGAGGGCGCCATGCCGATCGTGCGTGGCGAGGCGGTCAACACGGCCACCACCTACGGCTATGACGCGGTGACGATGATGCAGGAAACCAAGACCACGATCTGTCAGATCGAGCGGTTTGCATAAGGACGGAGACGCACATGGCCCGCATGAAATTCATCTGTGATGCCGAGCGTTGCATTGAGTGCAATAGTTGCGTCACTGCCTGCAAGAACGAGCACGAGGTGCCCTGGGGCGTCAACCGGCGCCGCGTGGTGACGATCAACGATGGCGTGGTCGGTGCCGAGAAGTCGATCTCGGTGGCCTGCATGCATTGCTCCGATGCGCCGTGCATGGCGGTCTGTCCGGTCGACTGTTTCTATCGCACCGAGGACGGCGTGGTGCTGCATGACAAGGACGTCTGCATCGGCTGCGGCTACTGCTCGTATGCGTGCCCGTTCGGCGCGCCGCAGTTCCCGAGCGAGGGCACCTTCGGCGTGCGCGGCAAGATGGACAAGTGCACGTTCTGCAACGGCGGCCCCGAGGCAAACGGCAGCGAGGAAGAGTTCGAGAAGTACGGACGTAACCGCATTGCCGAAGGCAAGCTGCCGCTGTGTGCGGAAATGTGCTCGACAAAGGCGCTGCTCGGTGGCGATGGCGACGTGATCGCCGACATCCTGCGCAATCGCGTGGTCAAGCGCGGCAAGGGCGGCGACGTGTTCGGCTGGGGCACGGCCTACGGCGGCGGCAAGCAGCAGCAACAGCAACAGCAGCAACAGCAACAGCCCGTGCAGGGCGCACCGGCTGCGGCCCCCGTTACGCCGGGCAGCCAGGAGCAGACATCATGAACCGCGCGCTGCTGATTGCCCTGAGCATCGCGGGCCTGCTGATCGCCGGTTGCGGCGAGAAGGTGCAAACGTCCACGGCTTCGCACAAGAAGTCCGATACGCCGGCCTGGCAGGGCGCGCCCGGTGACCCGTTCGTGGCCAAGGGCTGGACCCAGGGCGACAAGGACAGCTGGGTGCGCCAGATCCATCAGCGCAACCAGTATCAGAACGAGTACAACAAGACGCCGTGAGCGCCATTCGCGCCAGGAGGAAGGGCTTATGACGCGGCTTCAACGTACGGTTCGACATACGGGGCATTGGATCGCCGGCAGCCTGATGGCGCTGGCGATGACCTGTGCGCTGGCGCAGGCGCCGGCTTCGACGCCGCAGCCCGCCCCGGCCACCCCGGCCACCGACGCGGACACCAACAATCCCGCCACGCATCCTGCGCAGCCGCTTGCCGGCATCGTCAGCGAGAACATCTTCAATGTGCCGCGGCGCGATATTGCCGCGGAGGCGCGCGCCCAGCAGGAGCGCACGAAGACCCAGCCCGGCAACAACGCGCCGGTCTGGCGCGAGGTGAATTCCGACCAGGCGCACTACAGCAGCCTGCCTGCCAAGGAGGCCGGCGTGCTGATCCAGCGCACGGGCCAGAAGTGGCGCCTGTTCCGCAATGGCGTGATCACGGTCTGGGGCGGCTGGCTGGTGGTGGTGGTGCCGCTGGCGATCCTGGCGTTCTTCGCGTGGCGGGGCACGATCCCGCTCAAGACGCCGCGTACGGGCCGCATGATCGAGCGGTTCACGCCGTTCGAACGCATCGTCCACTGGACCATGGCGATCTCGTTCTCGATCCTCGCGCTCTCGGGCATCGTGATCCTGTTCGGCAAGCACTTCCTGCTGCCGATCTTCGGCCACACGCTGTTCGGCTGGCTCACGTACATCCTCAAGAACCTGCATAACCTGACGGGTCCGGTATTTACGGTGGCGATCGTCGTTGCGTTCGTGCTCTTCGTGCGCGACAACCTGCCCAGCCGCGATGACCTGACGTGGATCGTGCGCGCAGGCGGGCTGGTGACCGGCAGCCACGTGCCGAGCCGCCGCTTCAACGCCGGAGAGAAACTCTGGTTCTGGATCGGGCTGGTGGTGTTCGGGCTGATCCTGTCGGCGTCCGGCTGGGTACTCGACATGATCGTGCCGGGCATGGACTACTACCGTGCCACGATGCAGATTGCCAATGTGATCCACGCCATTGCCGCCGTGCTGATGATCGCGATGGCCTGCGGCCACATCTACATGGGCACGATCGGCATGGAGGGTGCCTACCGTGCCATGCGCGACGGATACGTGGACGAAGCCTGGGCGCAGGAGCACCACGAGATCTGGTACGACGACATCAAGGCCGGCAAGATCCCGGCCCAGCGCTCCAAGCCGCCGGAGGACGCGGACCGCGCCCGTCGGCGCCCCGGTGAAGCGTGAGCGTTCGGACATCCTCCGTGCGAATCGGGCGGTTGCGCGTGTCAGTCCGGCGTTACAATCGCCCCGGCAATCAACCGCAAGAGGAGGGATCGGCATGAAACGTGTACTTTTCGGTCTGACGATGGGAGCCACCCTGGCGGTGGCAGGATGCTCGAGCTGGTGGGGCTCCTCCAGTTCCAGCACGGCATCGACCAATGCCACCAGTGGCGCCACCAAGGCCGCGGCGACGCTCAGCGGCAAGAGCGGCACCAGCACCGGTGGCAGCGTCACGTTCGACCAGCAGCCTGCCGGTGGCGTGATGGTGGTGGTCTCGGTGACCGGCCTGCCCCCTGGCACGATGCACGGTTTCCATATTCACGAGAAGGGCGACTGTTCCGCGCCTGACGCGATGAGCGCGGGCGGGCACTTCAACCCGACCGGAAAGCCGCATGGCCAGATGACGATGGCCGACCATCATGCCGGCGACATGAACAACCTCGTTGCGGACTCCAGCGGCAATGCGCGCGTGCAGTTTGTGATGCCTGACGTGACGGTCTCGCCCGGGCCGAACAGCGTGGTCGGGCGTGCCGTCGTGGTCCACAAGGACCCTGACGACTACCATACCCAGCCCACCGGTAACTCAGGTGGCCGGATTGCCTGCGGTGTGATCGCCGCCTCCTGAGTTTCCTGACGTTTCCCGTAGTAGCGCCGGCCCCTGCTGAAAAGCCAGGCAGGCCGGCCTCCCGCCCCCGACATGTCCCTGCGCCCAGAACTGACCCATGCCTCCGTACCGCTGATCGAGGAGGTGACGGTCCTTGACGAACAGGGCCGCGAGCGCCCGGCCTGGCTGCCCGGCGAGCGCCCGCTTACGGTCTATCTGGACAAGCGCGAGCTGGTCACGCTGATGACGCTAGGCGGTGCGCCGGAGCACCTGGTGCTCGGCTACCTGCGAAACCAGCGGCTGGTGGAATCGATCGACGAAATCGCCGCGATCCAGGTGGATTGGGAAACCGAGTCGGCCGCCGTGACCACCCGTTCGGGGGTAGACCGCATCGAGGAACGCACCGCGCGCCGCGTGGTGACCACGGGCTGCGGGCAGGGCACCGTGTTCGGATCGCTGATGGACGAGGTGGACAGCATCGCGCTGTCCACCGATGCCCAGCTCGATCAGCAGACGCTCTACGCGATCATCGACACGATCCGGCTGCAGCAGTCGGTCTACAAGCAGGCCGGGTCGGTGCATGGCTGCGCGCTGTTCCGCGGCAGCGAACTGCTGACCTTCGTCGAGGACGTGGGCCGCCACAACGCGGTGGATGCGATTGCCGGCTGGATGTGGCTCGAGGACATGAGCGGGGCCGACAAGGTCTTCTACACCACGGGCCGGCTGACCTCGGAGATGGTCATCAAGGGCGCGCAGATGGGCATCCCGTTCCTGCTGTCGCGCTCGGGTGTGACCCAGATGGGCTACCAGATGGCAAAACGCGTCGGCATGACGCTGTTCGCGCGCTGCACTGGCAAGCATTTCCTGCTCTACACGGGGCGCGAGCGGTTCCACCATATGCCGGTGGAGGCGCTGGCGCCGGCGGTCTAGGGATCGACCCGGAAGTCGGCGCAGGAATAGAGCCAGGAATTGGCCCGGAAATTGCCGGGCAGGCGCAATAGTTGGCAACAGATGCCAGAACAATGGCGTCAGAAGCGATTGGTTGGGCGATTGGTTGTACAATGCGCCCCAATCCAGCGGCAGCCCGCCGCCCGTCATTTCCGCCCACGCCTTTATGAGCATCAAATCCGACAAGTGGATCCGCCGCATGGCGGACCAGCACGGCATGATCGAACCGTTCGAGCCCGGCCAGGTACGGGAGGCGGACGGCCGCAAGATCGTCTCCTACGGCACATCGAGCTACGGCTACGACATCCGCTGCGCCGACGAATTCAAGATCTTCACGAACATCAACAGCACAATCGTCGATCCGAAGAACTTCGACGAGAAGTCGTTCGTGGACTTCAAGGGCGACGTCTGCATCATCCCGCCGAACTCGTTCGCTCTGGCGCGCACGATGGAGTACTTCCGGATTCCGCGCAGCGTGCTGACGATCTGCCTGGGCAAGAGCACCTACGCGCGCTGCGGCATCATCGTCAATGTGACGCCGTTCGAGCCCGAGTGGGAAGGCTATGTGACGCTGGAGTTCTCCAACACCACGCCGCTGCCCGCCAAGATCTATGCCGGCGAGGGCTGCGCGCAGGTGCTGTTCTTCGAGAGTGACGAGATCTGCGAGACCTCGTACGCCGACCGTGGCGGCAAGTACCAGGGTCAGCACGGTGTCACACTGCCGAAGACCTGATCGCATTACAATGCCGGCGTCCGTCGCCGGGGGTGCGGCCGGCAAAGCACCGGCCAGACACCAGACCTGACGAAAGAGCCACATGCCGCCGTTGCGGGGAACTTCCCGACGGCCATGTGGCTCAAGTCTTTCCAAGCACGCTCATCAAGGATGCCCGATGAAATTCCGCTTTCCCGTCATCATCATCGATGAAGACTTCCGCTCCGAGAACATTTCCGGCTCGGGCATTCGCGCGCTGGCCGAGGCCATCGAGAATGAAGGCATGGAAGTGATGGGTCTGACCAGCTATGGCGACCTGACGTCGTTCGCCCAGCAGTCGAGCCGGGCATCGTCGTTCATTGTGTCGATCGACGACGACGAGTTCGTGCGCGCCGACGACCAGCCCGAAGCCGCGGCCATTGAAAAGCTGCGCGCGTTCGTGGCGGAAGTGCGCCGCCGCAACTCGGACCTGCCGATCTTCCTGTACGGCGAGACGCGCACCTCGCGCCATATCCCGAACGACATCCTGCGCGAGCTGCACGGCTTCATCCACATGTTCGAGGACACCCCCGAATTCGTGGCGCGCCATATCATCCGCGAAGCCAAGGTCTACCTGGATTCGCTGGCTCCGCCGTTCTTCAAGGCACTGATCGACTACGCGCAGGACAGTTCGTATTCGTGGCACTGCCCGGGCCACTCGGGCGGCGTGGCGTTCCTGAAGAGCCCGGTGGGCCAGGTGTTCCACCAGTTCTTCGGCGAGAACATGCTGCGCGCCGACGTGTGCAATGCCGTGGAGGAATTGGGCCAGCTGCTGGACCATACCGGCCCCGTGGCCGCGTCGGAACGCAACGCCGCGCGCATCTTCAATTCCGACCACATGTTCTTCGTGACCAACGGCACGTCGACGTCGAACAAGATGGTCTGGCACGCCAACGTGGCGCCGGGCGATATCGTGGTGGTGGACCGCAACTGCCACAAGTCGATCCTGCACGCGATCATGATGACGGGCGCGATTCCGGTGTTCCTGATGCCGACGCGCAACCACTACGGCATCATCGGCCCGATCCCGAAGAGCGAGTTCGATCCCGAGACGATCCGCAGGAAGATCGAGACGCACCCGTTTGCGAGCAAGGCGAAGAACCAGAAGCCGCGCATCCTGACGATCACGCAGGGCACGTACGACGGCGTGCTGTACAACGCCGAGCAGATCAAGGAAATGCTCGCGTCCGAGATCGACACGCTGCACTTCGATGAAGCGTGGCTGCCGCACGCGGCGTTCCACGAGTTCTATCACAACATGCACGCCATCGGCCCCGGCCGCCCGCGCAGCAAGGACGCGCTGGTGTTTGCCACGCAGTCCACGCACAAGCTGCTGGCCGGACTGTCGCAGGCATCGCAGATCCTCGTGCAGGACTCCGAGACGCGCAAGCTGGACCGCTACCGCTTCAACGAGGCCTACCTGATGCATACCTCGACGAGCCCACAGTACTCGATCATTGCCTCGTGCGATGTGGCCGCGGCAATGATGGAAGCGCCGGGCGGCACCGCACTGGTCGAGGAAAGCATCCAGGAAGCGCTGGACTTCCGCCGCGCCGTGCGCAAGGTGGAGGCCGACTACGATGTGGCCAACAATGGCGACTGGTGGTTCAAGGTGTGGGGTCCGGACGCGCTGGCCGAGGACGGCATCCCCGACCGCGAGGAGTGGATGCTGAAGGCCAACGAGCGCTGGCACGGCTTTGGCGACCTGGCCGACGGCTTCAATCTGCTGGACCCGATCAAGGCAACGATCATCACCCCGGGCCTCGACGTGGACGGCGAGTTCAGCGACCGCGGCATCCCGGCAGCCATCGTCACGAAGTACCTGGCCGAGCACGGCATCATTATCGAGAAGACGGGCCTGTACTCGTTCTTCATCATGTTCACGATCGGCATCACCAAGGGCCGCTGGAACTCGCTGGTGACGGAGTTGCAGCAGTTCAAGGACGACTACGACCAGAACCAGCCGCTGTGGCGCGTGCTGCCCGAGTTCGTGGGCAAGCATCCGCAGTATGAGCGGATGGGCCTGCGCGACCTGTGCGATGCCATCCACAGCGTCTACAAGGCCAACGACGTGGCGCGCGTGACCACCGAGATGTACCTGTCGGACATGGAACCGGCGATGAAGCCGTCGGACGCCTGGGCGATGATGGCGCACCGCGAGATCGAGCGCGTGCCCGTGGACGAACTGGAAGGCCGCGTGACGGCAATCCTGCTGACGCCGTACCCGCCGGGCATTCCGTTGCTGATCCCGGGCGAACGCTTCAACCGCACGATCGTGCAGTACCTGAAGTTCGCACGCGAGTTCAACAAGCTCTTCCCGGGCTTCGAGACCGACATCCACGGCCTGGTGGAAGACGAGATCGACGGCCAGAAGGCGTACTTCGTGGATTGCGTGAAGCAGTAAGGCTTTCGGTCATCCCAAACAAAAAACCCCCGTGCCGTGAGGCCGGGGGTTTTTGTTTTTGGCGTACTTGGTAGGCAAAGGCTTTGCCCTCTCCCCCGCCCCTCTCCCGCTCGCGGGAGAGGGGAGAACACCGAGGGGGTATCAGGGGCTGCTGGTTTGCTCCCCTCTCCCGCCTTGCGGGAGAAGGGTCGGGGGAGAGTGTGGTGGTCTAATTTCC
>NZ_ALOU01000082.1 GCF_000292345.1 Cupriavidus sp. BIS7 | reverse complement strand
CCTCAGGCCAGTGTACGCCCGCCGCGCGAAGCTGTTCGATGACCTCGACGTTGTGGGATTCCCCCAGGAAGTTGGCGATCGACTGGGCCACCACGGGGCCCACGTCGTTGACTTCCAGCAGGGCTGCCTCGCCTGCCACCAGGAGGTTATCGAGCTTGCCAAAGTGCCGGGCCAGATCCTTGGCGGTGGCTTCGCCCACGTGGCGGATACCAAGCGCGAAGATAAAGCGGTTCAGCGTGGTTTCGCGCGATGTCTCGATCGCCGCGATGAGGTTCGTTGCCGACTTGTCGGCCATGCGATCCAGCGCCGCCAGCTTGGCCACGCCGAGCTTGTAGAGATCGGCCGGTGTGCGCACGATGCCTTGATCGACAAGCTGGTCCACCACCTTGTCGCCAAGCCCCTCGATGTCCATCGCACGACGCTGCGCGAAATGGAGCAACGCCTGCTTGCGCTGCGCCGCGCAGATCAGCCCGCCTGTGCAGCGCGCAATGGCCTCGTCTTCGAGCTTCTCGATATGCGATCCACAGACCGGGCAGGCGGTGGGCATCACAAATGCACGCGCATCGGCCGGGCGGCGCTCAAGCACCACGGCCACCACTTCCGGAATCACGTCACCGGCCCGGCGCACGATCACGGTGTCGCCGATATGCACGTCCTTGCGCCGGATCTCGTCCTCGTTGTGCAATGTGGCGTTGGTCACCGTCACGCCGCCAACGAACACCGGCGCCAGCCGCGCAACTGGCGTGATGGCGCCCGTACGGCCCACCTGGACTTCGATGTCCTCGACCGTCGTGGTCATTTCCTGGGCGGGGAACTTGTGCGCCAGCGCAAAGCGCGGCGCGCGCGAGACGAAACCGAGCTGTTCCTGCTCGGCAATCGCATTGACCTTGTAAACCACGCCGTCGATGTCATACGGCAACTGGTCGCGGCGCTCGCCAATCTCGCGGTAGAACGACAGCAGACCCTGCGCGCCCTTGACCACACGGCGCTCGGTACACACCGGCAGGCCGAGTTCGGCGAAGCCGTCGAGCATCACGCTGTGCATGGCCGGACGATCGGCGCCCTGCAGTTCCCCAATGCCATACGCAAAGAACGACAGCGGCCGCTTCGCCGTGATGCGCGGATCGAGCTGGCGCAGGCTGCCGGCAGCCGCATTGCGCGGATTGACGAAGGTCTTCTCGCCGGCCTCGGCCTGACGCGCGTTGAGCCTGTCGAAATCGGCGCGGTACATGAACACCTCGCCGCGCACTTCCAGCACGGCCGGTGCCTTGCCGCGCAGCTTCAGCGGGATCGCCTTGATCGTACGGACATTGGCGGTGACATCCTCGCCGGTCTCGCCATCGCCGCGCGTGGCGGCCTGCACGAGCCGCCCGTCTTCATAGCGCAGCGACATCGCCAGTCCGTCAAACTTCAGCTCGCATGCGTACTCGACCGAGTTTTCGGCGGCATCGGCCGCGCTGAACAGGTCATCAGCCGGTGCGGCCGATGCGGTGCGGCCGAGGCCCTGCGCGCAGCGCCGATCGAAATTGACGACGTCCTCGTCGTCAAAGCCGTTGTTCAGCGAGAGCATCGGCAGGCGGTGGCGCACCGAATCGAATGCCGCCAACGGCGCGCCGCCAACGCGCTGCGTTGGGGAGTCTGTGGTCAACAGTTCGGGATGCTCGGCTTCCAGTGCCTGGAGTTCGCGGAACAGTGCGTCGTACTCGGCATCCGGAATGGTCGGTGCATCGAGCACGTAATACAGGTAGCTGTTGCGCTCCAGCTCGTCGCGCAGCCACTGCGCGCGTGCTGAGGGAGAGGCGTCGGCGGGTAGTTTTTCAGGCGAAACGCGGGCCGGCGCGGAGGCCGGAGCCTGCGCGCCCTGGGTCCTGGCGGTCATGGCTAGCTCCGTTACAGGCTGAACAAGCGGACGGCGACGGGCGATCCGGCGGGCATGCCACGCGCTTCCAGCTTTTCGTAGAGCTTCTCGAGCTGGGTGAAGATGGCCACGAAAGAGGCCTCGCTCAGCGGCCGCATATTGTCGTCGACCAGTTTGGCGCCCATGCGCTGCGCAAGGCTGTAGCCGTACTCGCACACCGTCTTGAACGGCTTCACCGTCTGCGGCGCCTGGGGCACGTCCAGCAGCAGCGTGATCTGGCGCCCTGCACTCACGGTCAGGTCGTCACGCAGGAAGTTCGTCTCGCCAAACTGCAGCGTGAACAGCGGCTTCTGCACGCCGTCCGCGCCCGGCTCATAGCGGATGAAGCGCGTGCCATCGCGCGACAGCACCAGTCCGTCCTGCGTGGCCACGGTCTGCACATACGCGGCGGACCACGGGGCACCGTCGGAGATCACGTTTACGCCAAGCTGCACGTCGGCGCCCGCCGCGAACGCGTCAAGCTCGCGAGCGTTGGCCACGGTCTCGGTCATGTCGGGCAGATCCGCCGATGCGTCGAGCGATTCGGCCAGCGCTTCCACGGCGTTGACGAACTCCGAGAATTCGAGCGCGTTGAGCGGACCGCTGCGATTGGCCAGTTGCACGGCCACCTGGATGTCCTCGTACTGGTGACCGGCTGTCACCGCCTCCCAGGCATTGGATTCCTCGCGCAGGCCCTCGATATGAACCTGCTTGGTGCCCGCGCGGCGCAGACGGCCCGTCAGCGGCAGGATGCGGTCGCCGGACGCCTTGCGTTCCAGATGCATCGGCACGATGCAGTCGATCAATGGGTCAATGACGGCCGGCGTGGGCTGGCCATCGAGCACGTCCGGTTCGGCGGGCTGCGGGGCCTTCTGGGCGGGCACCGTCACGGCGGCCTCCGGATGACCGTCGGTCTCCGGCACGGCTTCATCGGCCGCACTTGTAGACGCCATTGACGCTGCCGGCGCTGCCGCCACCGCGACTTCATCAGCCACAGCCTCATCGGCGTCCGCCGAACTGGCGGCCGCGCGGGCCGCTGCGGCCACGGTGGCCACGTCCTTCTCTTCGTCGTGGTCCAGACCGGCCGCGGACGCGCCAAGCGTCGGCTCGCGGCGCGTGACATGTTCAGGCGCCGGGGTCTCCTTGAGCTTGGCAGCCGTTTCCGGATGGGTGGTCTTGCCGACAACCGGCTCGCGCATCGGCGGCAGGTCATCCTCGGGCATCAGGGGCCGCACGCGGCGCGCCTTGTGGATCTGCCAGCGGTTATAAGCCACCAGCAGCAGGAGCAATACGATGCCGGCGATGATCAGTGCGTTCTGCAGTTCCATCTTAAGCGGCCTCCGCCATAGATACGGCTGCATCCATGTCCACCGCCACGATACGCGAGACGCCTTGCTCCTGCATCGTCACGCCAATCAGCTGGTGGGCCATCTCCATCGCAATCTTGTTGTGGGAAATGAATACGAACTGCGTCTTGTCCGACATGCGCGCCACCATGTTGGCGTAGCGCTCGGTGTTGGCGTCGTCCAGCGGCGCGTCCACCTCGTCCAGCAAGCAGAACGGTGCCGGGTTGAGCTGGAACATCGCAAACACCAGTGCAATCGCGGTCAGCGCCTTCTCGCCACCGGACAACAGGTGAATGGTCGAGTTCTTCTTGCCCGGCGGCTGCGCCATCACCTGCACGCCGGCATCGAGAATTTCCTCGCCCGTCATGATCAGGCGTGCCTGGCCGCCACCGAACAGCGACGGGAACAGCTCGCCGAAATGGTGATTGACCTGGTCGAACGTGCCTTGCAGCAGCGCGCGGGTTTCCTGGTCGATCTTGGCAATCGCGTCCTCGAGCGTGTTGATCGCATCGGTCAGGTCGGCCGATTGCGCGTCGAGGAACGTCTTGCGCTCGCGTGCGGCGGCGAGTTCGTCGAGCGCCGCCATGTTGACGGGGCCCAGCGCGTTGATGGCATTGTTCAGGCGCGTGACTTCGCCCTGCAGATAGGACGGTTTCAGGTCGCCGGTCAGCTTTTCAGCCAGCGCGGCTTCATCGACCTCGGCCGTGGCCAGTTGCTCGGTGAACTGCTCCTGGTTCAGGCGGGCGGCCTGCTCCTTGAGCTGGCATTCGGTGATGCGGTCGCGCAGCGGCTGCAGGCTGCGTTCGGCGGCCAGCCGCTGTTCGTCGAACTGGCGTAACTGGGCCGATAGCGCATCGAGTTCGATGCGCGCGGCGGACAGCTTCTGCTCTTTCTCGGCGCGAACTTCCAGCGCTTCCTGCAGGCCGGTGTTGGCGGTCTGCTCGTTGATCGTCTCCAGCTCGGCGCGCGCATTCTCGAGCGATTCGGCAATCCGCTCGCTCTGGTCTGCCGCCATCTGGATATTGCGGCGCAGCTCGTCGATACGGCCCGAGAGATTGCGCTCGGCAAACACCGCTTCCTGCGAGCCACGCTCGAGATCGCGCAACTGCTGGCGGGCCGCGGTCAGCTTCGCGTCCATCGCGTCGAACGCAATCTGCTGGTCTTCGTGCGATGCCTGCAGTTCGGCCAGCTGCGTATCGTGCTGCTCGAACGCGGCTTCGGATTCCGCGCGGATCGCACGCTGCTCGTCGATCTGCGCGTCGATTTCAGACAGTTCCTCGCGAATCTGGTTGCTACGCGCCGAGAAACGCTCCATCGCCTGGGACAGCTTCAGCACATCCATCTGCAGCGCATGCACGCGGCGCGTGGCCTGCTCCGCCCGCGCGCGCGCTTCGATCAGCTGCGTGCTGGCGTGCGTGTACGCGGTCTCGGCGCGCACCGATTGCGATCTGGCTTCATCGGACAACAGCATCTGCGCGCGCGACTGCTTCTGCAGGTTTTCGATCTCCTGCTCGCGTGCCAACATGCCGGCCTGCTCGGAATCGGCTGCATAGATCTGGATCGCGTTGCGGCCGACGAGGTGGCCCTCGGCGACCACGAACTGCGCGCCTTCGGGCAGCGTGCCGCGTGCGGCCAGCGCCTGCTCCATGTTCGAGGCCGTGTAGACGTCAGCCAGCCAGTCCTGCATCACGGCGCGAATACCCGGCTCGGTGATCTGCACGAGCGACATCAGCGGGCTCAGGCCAGCCGGTGCATCGACCGGGCGCGCGGCGGCCGGCGGCGCGTAGAACGCCAGCTTGGCCGGGGGCGCATCGGACAGGAATGCCTTGACCCAGTCGAGGTTCGACACCTCCAGCGCCGCAAGCTTCTCGCGCAGCACCGATTCCAGCGCGTTTTCCCAGCCCTGTTCGATATGCACCTTCTTCCAGAGGCGCGGCAGTTCTGCCAGCCCATGGCGCTCAAGCCACGGTTGCACCTTGCCATCGGTCTGGACGTTTTCCTGCAACTGGCGCAGCGCGGCCAGACGTGCGTCCAGCGATGCGATCGCGGCGGCCTCGCGCTGCACGCGCTCCTGCGCGGCGCGGCGTTCCGCATCAAGGCGCGGCACCGCTTCTTCAGCATCCATCAGCGTGGCCTGCGCTTCTTCCAGCGTAGCCTCCTGTTCGGTCAGGTCCATGCGCAATTCTTCCAGGCGCACTTCGTCCGGGCGATCCAGTCCCTTTTCCTCGCCCTGCAGGCGTTCCTTGCGCTGCTCGAACTGCTGCAGCATCTGGTTGGCGTTGCGCTGCTGCGCGGCCTCCAGCTTCAACGCCTGCTCGGCCTGCATGATGCCGCCGCGCTGCTCGTTCAGTGTCTGCTGGGCGTCGCGCCATTGCGCTTCCAGCGTCGGCAGTTCATCGCTGCGCTGCGCAACGGTTTCCTGCGCCTCGATCGTGCGCGCCTCGGCCAGCGCCAGGTCTTCCTCGGCCTGGGCGATGTCCTCGTTGGCCTGGTCGGCCTTCCCCTGCCATTGCTCGCGCTGGGTGCTCAGCGCGGCGATCTGGGCCTGCAGGCGATTGCGCGATTCGACGACATAGCGGATCTCGGCTTCGAGCTTGCTGACTTCGGAATTGGCCTCGTAGAGCGCGCCCTGGGCCGCATGCATGCCATCCGATGCCGCATAGTGCGCGGCACGCATCGTTTCCAGTTCGGCTTCGACGTGGCGCAGTTGCGCGGTCTGGGCTTCCAGATCGATCTGCGCCTGGTCGATGGCCCTCGCGTGGCGCTCCTGCTCGGCCTGGGCCTCGCGCTTGCGCAGCAGCCACAGCAGGTGCTGCTTTTCCTCGCCTTCGGCCTGCAGATGCTTGAAACGCTGCGCCACTTCGGCCTGGCCCTCGAGCTTGTCGAGGTTGTTGCCGAGTTCGCGCAGGATGTCTTCCACGCGTGTCAGGTTTTCGCGCGTGTCGCCCAGGCGGTTTTCGGTCTCGCGGCGGCGTTCCTTGTACTTGGACACACCGGCGGCCTCTTCCAGGAAGATCCGCATGTCGTCGGGCTTTGCCTCGATGATCCGCGAGATCATGCCCTGCCCGATGATGGCGTAGGCGCGGGGCCCCAGGCCGGTACCGAGGAAGATGTCCTGGATGTCCTTGCGGCGTACCGGCTGGTTATTGATGTAGTAGGAAGACGTGCCGTCGCGCGTCAGCACGCGCTTGACGGCCACTTCGGCGTATTGGCTCCACTGCCCGGCGGCCCGGCCTTCGGCGTTGTCGAACACCAGTTCGACGCTGGCGCGGCCGGCCGGCTTGCGGGCCGTGGAACCGTTGAAGATCACGTCCTGCATCGATTCGCCACGCAACTCCGAAGCACGTGACTCACCGAGCACCCAGCGTACCGCGTCGATGATGTTGGATTTGCCGCAGCCGTTTGGACCTACGATGCCGACCAGTTGGCCGGGCACTTGAAAATTGGTGGGATCGACGAAGGACTTGAAGCCCGCCAGCTTGATCGAGGACAGTCGCACGGTTGTCGTGTGGTTTGGGCGATACGCAATTGGAAAAGCCGGGCC
This sequence comes from Cupriavidus sp. BIS7, assembly GCF_000292345.1. GTDB lineage: Bacteria > Pseudomonadota > Gammaproteobacteria > Burkholderiales > Burkholderiaceae > Cupriavidus. The sequence continues at coordinate 18,278 of NZ_ALOU01000082.1, read as the reverse complement.
ATACCGGAGCCCGCCGCCCAAGCGTGACGCCTGCGCCGCATCCTGCCCCCGGTGCCCGATAGATTGGCGCTAATCATACCATCGCCAATATCTCGTCCGGCCGCTTTATGTGCGCTTGCGCGGGCCTTGAAGCGCCGGGTTTCTGGCCCGGAAAAGCCTTGTATTTCCGTCAGTTGCCAGGCTTGCTGCAAGCATTTTCTAGGTACCCGGCGTTGTTTGGCGAATACGCCCGGCAGACCGGACGTGGCCGGTTCGCCAGGAAACTTCTCAGGGTTAGTGCTAGGCTCGAAGTATGCCGGCGTGATCCCGGAGCCCCCTCCGGACAAGCGCCGTCCGAGCCGCCCTCCGCGCCCCTCGCGCGCATGCCGTGGCGAGCCTGAAGCCACCCAGGCCATTCGACTACGTACAGTGCCCGCCCAAACATACTTGACGCATCAGATATTTGCCCAAGAAAAAAGGCGCATATAGCGCCCTCTCTTTGCCTAAATGCAGCGGCGGCACGCCTACCGCACCGAGTCCCGGTTTACAGCGCCCGCCTGCATGGCGTCCACCAGGCGCCCCTTTGCTACCGAATACGGTTCAAGGCAAGAGAAACAAGCGGCTGCCCCGGCCACGCTCCAGCGAATTGCCCTGAGAATGCTCGGCAATAGTTGGGCAACAATGTAGGCAAGAAACGTCCCGCCGATAAGGCGTCCAATAAAAATCACGTCAGTTACTCCAGTTGATCGCACAGTTGGACGGTCAAGCTGCGCTTGCCATTGCGGTCCGTGCGTAGTCGACACCTTGCGCATGTGCAGTGCCGCCAATGGCAGCAAAGGCGACAAACAGCAGCAGAGAGAAGATTCCTGATTTGATGATCGACATGATGCGTACTCCGGTTAGCCTGCAAGGATAGGCAACCGTATCGGCATGCGTTTTGCCGTCAGGGACAAACGCTTTACGCCTTGGGACGTTAGGGGATGCCCTGATGGGCTGCGGTCTGTGTGCCACCATGCACCTCTGCCCTGTACCTCCGGTGCCTCTTGGACCGCCCGCAAGCCCTTGTTCTACCGTAGGATGAGGCGGCCGCGATATACTGCTGCGTTTCAACCGCCCCGCCGCTGCCACCGTGAATCCGCGCCTCGACCTGCTCCAGACCTATCCCTTCGAGAAACTGCGTGTGCTGGTGGCCGACGTGAAACCTGCCGACAAGCCGGCGATCAGTTTTGGCATCGGCGAGCCCAAGCACCCGACCCCGGCCTTCATCAAGGAGGCCATGACGGCGTCGCTGGCGGGCCTGGCCAATTACCCGACCACGGCTGGCAGCGAGGCGCTGCGCCAGGGCATTGCAAGCTGGCTCGAACGCCGCTACAACCTGCCCAAGGTAGACGCCGCCACCGAGGTGCTGCCCGTCACCGGCTCGCGCGAGGCACTGTTCGCGTTTGCCCAGACCGTGGTCGACAGCAGCAAGCCCAACCCGCTGGTGCTGTGCCCGAACCCGTTCTATCAGATCTATGAAGGCGCCGCGCTGCTGGCCGGCGCGCGGCCGGTGTTCGCCAACAGCGATCCGGCACGCAACTTCGCGCCGGCGTTCGACCAGATTGGCGACGATGTCTGGCAGCACGTGCAACTGCTGTACGTCTGCTCGCCCGGCAATCCGACCGGTGCCGTGCTGTCGCTGGAAGACTGGAAGCAGCTGTTCGAACTGTCCGACCGCCATGGATTCGTGATTGCCTCGGACGAGTGCTACTCCGAGATCTATTTCGACGAAGCCACGCCGCCGCTGGGTGCGCTGGAAGCGGCCCACAAGCTTGGCCGCGGGCTGGAACGGCTGGTGATGTTCTCGAGCCTGTCCAAGCGCTCGAACGTGCCGGGCCTGCGCTCGGGCTTCGTCGCGGGCGACCCCGCGATCCTGAAGAAATTCCTGCTATACCGTACCTACCACGGCGCCGCGATGAACCCGGCCGTGCAAGCCGCCAGTGCGGCTGCCTGGGCCGATGAGACGCACGTGCGCGAGAACCGCGCCGCCTATGTGCGCAAGTTCGCCGAGGTCACGCCGATGCTGGCCGAGGTGCTCGACGTGGCGCTGCCCGATGCGGCGTTCTACCTGTGGGCCGATGTGTCGCGCACGGGCCTGTCGGATACCGAGTTCGCCGTGCGCCTGCTGGCCGAGCAAAACGTGGCCGTGCTGCCGGGCAGCTACCTGGCGCGCGACGCCCATGGCGTGAACCCGGGCGCAAACCGGGTGCGCATGGCCCTGGTGGCCACGCCCGACGAATGCCTTGAAGGCGCTCGCCGGATCGTCGAATTCTGCAAGTCGCTGGGCTGACCGGCGCGAACGCTTCACCCTGAATCACCGAACACCCCGATGCCGGGACCGCATTGCCCGGCATCGCTCCCCTTACACCATTCACCATTGAGTACAGAACCATGACGCAAGCACTGCAAGCCCTGATCGACCAGGCCTGGGAAGACCGCACCAGCCTGTCGCCGAAGTCCGCGCCGAACGACATCCGCGAAGCCGTGGCCAACGTGATCTCGCAACTGGACGCCGGCTCGCTGCGCGTGGCCGAGAAGCAAGGCAAGGACTGGATCGTCAACCAGTGGATCAAGAAGGCCGTGCTGCTGTCGTTCCGCCTGGAAGACAACGCGCCGATGAGCGCCGGCGGCTTCGCCCAGTTCTACGACAAGGTGCCGACCAAGTTCGCCAACTGGAGCCAGGACGATTTCGCAAAGGCCGGCTTCCGCGTGGTGCCGCCGGCCGTGGCCCGCCGTGGTTCGTTCATCGCGAAGAACGCCGTGCTGATGCCGTCGTACGTGAACATCGGCGCCTATGTCGATGAAGGCACGATGGTCGACACGTGGGCCACCGTCGGTTCGTGCGCCCAGATCGGCAAAAACGTGCACCTGTCGGGCGGCGTCGGCATCGGCGGCGTGCTCGAGCCGCTGCAGGCCAACCCGGTCATCATCGAGGACAACTGCTTTATCGGCGCCCGCTCGGAGGTCGTGGAAGGCGTGATCGTCGAGGAAAACTCGGTCATCTCGATGGGCGTGTACCTGGGCCAGTCGACCAAGATCTACGACCGCGAAACGGGCGAGATCCACTACGGCCGCGTGCCGGCCGGCTCGGTGGTGGTTGCCGGCAACCTGCCGTCGAAGGATGGCAAGTACAGCCTGTACTGCGCCGTGATCGTCAAGAAGGTGGACGCGCAAACTCGCGCCAAGACCAGCCTGAACGACCTGCTGCGCGACTGATCGCGCACTGATCGCACCGCCGCCGGGCCCGCCCCGGCGGCGCGAAACACCGCCGATGCCATCCCTCCGCAAGCGACTCATGGCCCTCGACCCCGCCACCGTCAGCACCGTCCTCTCCCTTCTGCCCACCATCCTCGAACAGGCCAACAAGACCATCGAGAAGCTCAAGAAAGGCAAGAAGAAGGACGACGCGCACCCTGACTCCGCGGAAGCGCGCGACCCTGCGGCGCGCATTGCGGAACTGGAAGCCGCCGCCGTGCAGCAGGCCGAAGCGGTCAAGCTGCTGGCCGAGCAGCACGCGATCACGATCGAGGCGCTGCGCCGCGAAGCCGCGCGCCTGGACCGCCGACTGCGCCTGATGACCGCCGTGGCCATGGCAGGCGTGGCGCTGGGACTGGGCGGACTCGTCATCGCGCTCAACCTGCTGTTCCGCTGAACCCAACCAGATACCATGACCATCCTCTACGGCATCCCCAACTGCGACACCGTCAAGCGTGCCCGTACGTGGCTGGAATCGAACGGCGTCGACTACACGTTCCACGATTTCAAGAAGCAAGGCGTCGACGAGAAGATGTTGCGCGCCTGGCTCAAGCACGTGCCGCTGACCACGCTGCTGAACAAGAAAGGCACCACGTACCGCGCGCTGTCCGATGCGGACAAGACGCGCGCCGAAACGGAAGCCGGCGCCATTGCGCTGATGCAGGTCAGCCCTTCGCTGATCAAGCGCCCTGTGCTGGACCGCGACGGCAATGTCAGCGTGGGATTTTCCGCTGACAGCTACGCCGCGCAGTTCTAACGATTTTTTGTACCCTGCCCCATGAATCCGACCCTTGCCCTGACCGAAGACCTGATCCGCCGCCGTTCGGTCACCCCTGCCGACGAAGGCTGCCAGGCCGTGCTGGAGGCCCGCCTCAAGGCGCTTGGCTTTGCCTGCGAGAACATCGTCAGCGGACCTGACGATTTCCGCGTCACCAACCTGTGGGCGGTCAAACGCGGCACGCAGGGCACGGCAGGCAAGCTGCTGGCCTTCGCCGGCCATACCGATGTGGTGCCTACCGGCCCGCTCGACCAATGGTCGTCGGACCCGTTCGAGCCGACCCATCGCGACGGCAAGCTCTACGGCCGTGGCGCCGCCGACATGAAGACGTCGATCGCCGGCTTCGTGGTGGCCGTGGAGGAATTCGTGGCGAAGCACCCCGAGCACAACGGTTCGATCGCGTTCCTGATCACCAGCGATGAAGAAGGCCCGGCGCACGACGGCACCGTGAAGGTCATCGAAGCGCTCAAGGCGCGCGGCGAGCGCCTCGACTATTGCGTGGTGGGCGAACCGACTTCGGTCGATACGCTTGGCGACATGGTCAAGAACGGCCGCCGCGGCTCGCTGTCGGGCAAGCTCACCGTCAAGGGCGTGCAAGGCCATATCGCCTATCCGCACCTGGCACGCAACCCGATCCACCTTGCCGCGCCGGCACTGACCGCGCTGGTGGGCGAGGTCTGGGACCAGGGCAACGAGTACTTCCCGCCCACCACCTGGCAGATGTCGAACATCCACGCCGGTACCGGTGCGACCAACGTGATTCCGGGCCACGTGACGATCGATTTCAACTTCCGCTTCTCGACGGCAAGCACGCCGGAGGGCCTGAAATCGCGCGTGCATGCCATCCTCGACCAGCACGGGCTTGACTACACGCTCGACTGGACGCTCGGCGGCGAGCCGTTCCTGACGCCGCGCGGCGATCTGTCCGAGGCGCTTGCCGCGGCGATCTCCGCAGAAATGGGGGTCACGACGGAACTGTCGACCACGGGCGGCACGTCCGACGGCCGGTTTATCGCGAAGATCTGCCCGCAGGTCATCGAGTTCGGGCCGCCGAATGCCAGCATCCACAAGATCGACGAGCACGTGGAAGTCCGCTTTATCGAACCACTCAAGAACGTTTACCGCGGCGTGCTGGAACGCCTGATTGCCTGATCGCCATGGCCACCAATTCCCCTCTCAAGACCGTCCGCGACCTGCTTCGCCTGGCCGTTTCCCGCTTTACCGCTGCAAAGCTCTCGTTCGGCCACGGCAGCGCCAATGCCTATGACGAAGCCGCCTACCTGGTGCTGCACACGCTGAACCTGCCGCTGGATACGCTCGACCCGTTCCTTGACGCCCGTCTGCTGCCCGAGGAAGTCGATGCCGTGCTCAAGGTCATCGAGCGCCGCGCGACCGAACGTGTGCCAGCTGCCTACATCACGCACGAAGCGTATATGCACGGCCTGCGCTTCTATGTGGATTCGCGCGTGATCGTGCCGCGAAGCTTTATCGGCGAATTGCTGCAGGAAGGGCTGGAGCCCTGGCTTGGCGAAACCGAACAGATCGGCCCGGTGCTGGAACTGTGCACGGGCTCCGGCTGCCTGCCTATCCTGGCCGCGCACGTCTGGCCGAACGCGCAGATCGATGCGGTAGACATCTCCCCGGACGCACTGGCCGTGGCACGCCGCAATGTGGCCGACTACAAGTTCGAGAATCGCATCTCGCTCTTTGAAGGCGATCTCTACGCGCCACTGCCGCCAAACGCCACGTACGACGTGATCCTGACAAATCCGCCGTACGTGAACGAAAACTCGATGCGCGAACTGCCTCCCGAGTACCTGGCCGAACCGCGCATTGCGCTGGCCGGTGGGGACGATGGCATGGATGTCGTGCGCAGGATCATTGCCGGCGCGAAGAAGCGCCTGAATCCGGGCGGCGTGCTGGTGGTCGAGATCGGCAATGAGCACGACAACGTCGAGGCAGCCTTCCCGGACCTGGACATCGTCTGGCTATCGGTCAGCGCCGGCGACGAGCAGGTGTTCCTGGTCACGTACGACGCCTTGCCGGGTTAAGGCAACCGCAGCAATCGCAAGTCTCCGCCTCGTCACATCTCCCTAAGATTTTGTGTGGTGTTTCGAGGCGAAATATAAGAAAAGTTCGCGCAGCGCGAATTTGGTGTGCAGAATGGCAGTTCCAAAGCGCATGACCGTGCCTTTTCATGCACTCCCTAATAAAAAGTAGACGAAAGCAGCAAGAAATATAAAAATTCTTCGCTTAGCTAAAAAAAGGTTGCGCCCCTAACGTCACTTTCAGGGGGCGCCGTGCAAAACATGCGTCTGGTTGGATACGCCCGGCTGCGCGAACGGCTGGATCTCCTCGCTGTCCCGGTCACTCGTGAAGCACGCGCGGGTGCAACTACCCGCATCCTGGAAACGGCGGATGCCGTGCTGTTTCCACGCAAGGTGGCGCCGGCCGAGGATGCCTCGGACCTGACCCACCTGCTGTTTGCGCTCAAGCACGAGGGCATCAACCTTGCAATCCTGGCCGGCGCGCTGCCCCGCATCGCCCAGGCCGACCTCCAACACGAACTCGACACGCACCCCACCAGCCGCTACATCCGCGTAGCCGCCCTGCTCTGGGAGCATTTCACCGGCGGCACGCTGACGCCACGGCTATCGGACAAGGTGCCCTACGTCAACCTGTTCGATCCCGGGCGCTACTACACGGCGGAACCGGGCCAGCTATATCCGCGCTGGCGCGTGCGCTTCAACGGCCTCGGCACGCTCGACCAGTGCGTGACCGTGCTCCGCATCGAATCGATCCAGTCGATCCTGGACATGGACGTTTTCGCGCGCATGGACGAATTCATCGCCACGGTCGGCAAGGACATCCTGGACCGCGCGCTCAACTGGGCCTATCTCAGCGAAACCGAGAGCTCGTTCGAGATCGAACGCGAACGCCCCACGCAGGACAAGGCAGAACGTTTCGTCCAGTTGTTGCGCCACGCGCACGAGCGCAGGCCACTGGACGAGAACTACCTGACGGAACTGCAAAACGACATCATCGCGAATCCGCTCGACCAGGCCATGCAGTACCGGATCGAGCAGAACTGGCTGCGCCGCGGCGGCCATGGCGCGGCATCGGTCACCTACGTGCCGCCCCGACCCGACGACGTGCCGGCGCTCATGCAGGAGCTCGAAGCGTTTGCCAATAACCCGCCCCGCAACCTCGATCCCCTGATCGCGGCCAGCATCGTCTCGTTCTGGTTCGTCTTCATCCATCCGTTCATGGATGGCAACGGCCGCCTGTCCCGTTTCCTGATCCACCACGCGCTATGCCGTTCCGGCAAGATGGCGCAGGGCTTCCTGCTGCCGGTCTCCGTGGCGATCAAGCGTCACGAGTCGGACTATCTGGCGGCGCTGGAAAGTTTCTCGAAACCGGTGCGCGCCTTGTGGCGCGTGTGGGCCCTGGGCGAGCACAAATTTGACTGCCGGACCGAAGCGGGCTCCACGCCCTATCGCTACTGGGATGCCACACCATGCGTCGAATTCGGCGTGCGCATGGTCAAGGAGGCGCTTGAACACGACCTGCAGGCCGAAACACAGTTCCTGCAGGGCTACGACGAAGTGGTCAGGCGTGTCGAAGCGGAGTTCGACATCCGCAACCACGACCTTGCCACGCTCGTATCAAGCTGTTTCCGCGAGAAAGGGCGCGTGTCAAACCGCTGGCGGAAGCAACTCGGGGCGCGCGTGCAACCCGAAGCATTCGATGCCATCGAGGCGGCAGTGAAGGACGTGTTCTTTCCCGATGCCGTTTGATTCCTGACCAGGACCCGCCTTCCCCGCCGAGCACAAAAAAACGCCGTGATTTCTCACGGCGCATCTCAAATCTCGACGACTGACAAGCAAACGGCCTATCAGGGCCTATCAGCCTCCCGGCCCCACCGAGTACACCGTCCCGTTGGACGAGACCTGATAGTAGTCGGCACCAATGCCTACCCAGTGATAGCCCTTCTTCGGCGCTGGGAGGTTGTATTCCTTGTACTTGTCGATCACATACTGGCGGTCACGGAACTCGGTCGGCAGCTTGTCGCCCTTATTCCACTTTTGTGGCGTGTAGGGCGACGCGGCACCCATCGGCATCGAACCCGATGACGATGGCGATGACGACATCGCTCCAGAGGACTCAGAAGACCCGGAGGACTTCATCGAACCAGAATGCTTGTGCTTCGTGCCCTGCTTGGGCATCTGGTCCTGTTTCGGCATCTGGTCCTGCGTTGGCATCTGTTCCTGCTGAGCAAGAGCAAATGGCGCAGCCAGCAAGCCGGCGGCCGCCAGGGCGACGGGTATTAGCATCTTCGTTTTCATCGTGATCTCCTCACAGATGGAACTCAGAACTGCTCCAGAGTCGGGCAATCCCCATGAAGCTTAGTTGCTATTACGGAGAAAACAGTAGTTTTGCCGCACTTGCGGTGCGGCAAACGCCACTCCTTGCCTAATGACCCTGTGGCCCGCGCAGCGCCTTGACCCCGTCAGGCGTTACGTCGGCCGGCTGGCCGCCGTAGCTGGCACGCAGGTAGTTGGCCAGCGCGGCCAGTTCCGCGTCGCTCATGCGGGAGGCAAAGCCGGGCATTTCCTGCATGCTTTCCAGCCCCGGGAAGTCCTGGCGCTCGATGCCATCGAGCATCGAGACGATCAGGTTGCGCGGATCGGCGTTGCGCACGGTCGAGTTGCCGAGCATGGCCACGGCGACGTGCGGCTTGCCCTCGCCTTCGCGGCCATGACACCCCGCGCATACCGCCAGATAGTGCTGGCGGCCCGTGGACATCGCGCCCGCATCGGCGTTGACGGGTTTTACCGGCTGCGGCACCGGCGGCTTGTCGCCAAGCAGGTACGTGGCCATCGCACCAACATCGGCCTGGTTCAGATAGCGGCTGCTCAGATGCACCACCGGGAACATCTCGCCATATGCCGAACCTTGCGGCGCAATGCCTTTGGTGAAGAACGTCTGCAGGTCAGCCGCGGTCCAGCCGCGCGCCGCCAGGCCGGCCGGCGAGATATCGGGGGCACCGATGCGCGCCAGGGTCGAACCCGCCAGCGGCTTGCCGCCATCCATCTGGCCGAACTTTCCGCGCGGCGTGTGGCACTCGGCGCAGTGGCCGAGCGCATTGCTCAGGTAGCGGCCGCGTATCCATGCCGGCGACTCGCCCTTCGAGGCATCGGGCAGCACGTCCTTGCGGAACAGCAAGTTCCAGCCAGCCAGCGCCTGCCGCACGTTGTACGGGAAGCTCAGGTCCGGTTCGCGATTCGGCGCGGCTACAGGCTTGAGCTGCATCAGGTACGCGTACATCGCATCGGTATCCGTGCGCGACAGGCCACGGTACGACGTGTACGGCATTGCCGGATACAGCCGCTTGTCGGGCGTCACGCCGTCATGGAGCGCCTTGTAGAAATCGTCGGCGCTCCATTTGCCGATGCCGTGATCCTTGTCCGGCGTGATGTTGGTGCCGTAGAACTTGCCGAACGGCGAAGCCAGTTCCACACCGCCGGCAAACGGCGCGCCATTCGGTGCGGTATGACAGGCGGCACAGTCTGCCGCACGCACGAGGTAGCGGCCACGTTCGATCTGCTGGGCCGGGGTCAGCTTGGTGGCCGGCGCCAGATCGGCAGCCTGCGGCACGTCCGACGTGCCCGACCCGCAGCCGGCCAGCAGCAGCGCCGCGCCAGCAGCCAGCGCGGAAATCCATCGGATTTTCATCATTGCGCGCCCTTCCCCTTCACAAGGCCCGGCGTGCTGCTGACCACGTCCTTGATTGCCTCGTAGTAGCGTACATAGCCGGTGCAGCGGCAGATATGCTCGTCCATGGCCGCCGTGATGGTCTCGTCGACCTTGTCCGCCGCCACCGGTTGGCGCTTGAGCTTTTCGACGAGTACGGTCGCGCCGTTCACGAACCCCGGCGTGCAGTAGCCGCACTGGAAGCTGAAGTGCTTGAGGAAGGCCTGCTGCACGGGCGTCATCTCGACGATTTCGCCCTTCTCGTTGCGCTTGCCGTGGCCTTCCACGGTGCGGATGCGCTTGCCCTGGAAGAAGTGCGCGCCCGTGATGCACGTGCGGATGGTTTCGCTGCTGCCGTCCGGATGGTCCAGGATGGCCACGCAGGCATGGCATATGCCCTGGCCACAGCCCAGCCGCGAGCCGGTCAGGTTCACGTATTCGTGGAGGAAGTCGATCATCATCAGCCCTACGGGCACGTCGATCGGACCGACGTCCTTGCCGTTGATGTTCATTGACAGTGCTTGCGTGGCGATCATGCCAGTACCTCCTGAATCTTTTCGGCCGTAACCGGCAAATCGGTGAAGCGATGCCCGATGGCGTGGGCAAGTCCGTTGACGATGGCGCCGACCACCGGAATCATCACCACCTCGGCAATGCCCTTCGGCGGATCGGTTTCGGAAATGGGCGGCAGGACGGAGCCGGTCTGCGTCCACACGGCCACGTCGCTGGCGCGCGGCAGGTGGTAACGGTTGAAGTTCCATGTGCCGTTGCCGGGGCCGTCCTCATAGAGCGGCAGGAATTCGTGCAGCGCATGGCCGATGCCCATCGCGGTGCCGCCCTGCAGTTGCCCGGACACCAGGTCGGGCGAAATCTGCGTACCGCATTCCATGATCGAGTGGTGCGCAAGCAGGCTGACCTTGCCGCTGGCCTCGTGCACCGACAGCTCGACCAGCGTGCCAACCGCGCTGTAGTACGTCACGGCCGCGTTGTTGCGCTGGACCGGGGCGATGTAGACCTTCCGGCGATCGAGCACGTCGTAGCCATTGGTCGTGCGCTTGCCATTGGCCTCGCCGGCACCCATGCGCACAGAAAGACCGTCCACCGGCAGCCGCACGGCCTGGCCATTGACGACGAAATCCGCTTCGGTCCATTGCCAGCGGTTGAACACGTGCACCGTGGCGCCAGTAACCAGGCCCAGTTCGTGGGCCTTCTTGACGAGTTGTTCGTACGGCAGCGCCTGCAGGCCGCCTGCGGTGAGCTTGCCGTCCACCCAGCGCGCATCCTCGACGCGCACCACCAGCGAAGTCGCCTGTCCGCCGCCGATGCCCTGGCCCCAGATCGCCATCGCCGCCGGCCACAGGCCGTGCATGAACACCACGCGCGCCGCTTCGCGCGTGCTGTGCGTGAAGTAGTAGGCGGAGTTCGTTGCGCTGGCGGGCGACGCATAGCCTGGCGACCAGCGCGGGTTCTGCGACAGCCTGTCCTGGTCGGCCTGACTCATCAGGTACGGATCGCCGCTGGTGACCACCGGCAGATCGGGCCATTCGGTGATCGACGTCTGCACCTGGGTAGCCGCGCGGCTGAGCCAGCGCGCCACGGCCGTGGCCTGCGACGTCGACATGCCGGTGCCAATCTCGGCGCCTGAGTGATGCAGCGAAATGCGGCCTTCGGGATCGATCTCGACGCGCGCGAACGACGTTTCCGCACCCGTGCCGAAGTCCTTCTGCACACACGCAAAGCCAACGCCGTAGCGGTGGCCCGGATGGGCCGCCTCATACTCGGCCTTCTTCTTCGCGCGGTTGGTCCACAGCGGATGCTTGCGCGCGGCCTCCAGCACTTCGTCCACGCGGATCGCGCCGGCCGGAATCGCGCCCTGTGTGTTCTTCATGCCCGAGCGCAGCGCGTTCTTCAGCCGGAATTCGATCGGGTCGAGTTTGAGCTGTTCGGCGAACTCGTCGATCATCATCTCCGTCGCCGCCATGCTCTGCAGCGTGCCGTAGCCACGCGCGGAACCGGCATCGATCGCGCGGGAGGCAATTGCCACCGTGGCCAGGTCGTTCTTCGGGAAGTAATAGATCGACTGCGCCGCCGTGGCGCCCACCATGGCCACCGACGGGGAGAAGTTCATGCGGCCACCGCCATTGGCTTCGAAATCGCCCTGGAACGACTGCAGCAGCCCGGTTTCCTTGTCCACGGCGATGCGGTAGTGCATCTTGAACGCATGGCGCTTGATTGCAGTCTGGAACTGCTCGTAGCGGTCGTTTGCCAGCCGCACGGGCTTGCTGCCCGCGTAGAGCGCCGTCACCAGACCGTAGAACGGGAAGTTGTAGTGGTCCTTCGATCCGTAGCCGACCGTGTAGGTGGGATGCAGCACCACCTGCTTGACCGGGAACGCGCCCTTGCAGCCCGCCAGCAGCTCGGCGGCGGACTCGCCCACTTCGTAAGGCGACTGCGTCGGCACCACCATGTGCAGCGTCTGGTTGTCGCTGTCGTACCAGCAGTTTGCGTTATCGGGCTCCAGTGCGGCCGTGTCGATCGACTGCGTGTTGTATTCGCGATCGAGCACCAGCCAGTTGGCCGGCGGGCTGGCCAGTTCGTCGCGGATCGTCTTCGCGTGGGCCATGCCCTGCTCGCCCACCTGGCCATGGTCCTTGCCATCGGGCCAAACCGGTTGATGCTTGCGCATCGAACTCGGGAACACCGGCGCAAACTTCAGGCTCGAGAACACGTCATCATCGAACGGCGTGGCGCCACCCACCCGCACAAAGCGGAACGTGCCCCACGGATCGCGTTCGAGCGCGCCGGTCTGCGCGCCGTAGCGCACCACTTCGTCGCGGAACTTGAGCTTGTCCTTCGCGAAGCGGAACCGCGCGAAGTCGTGATAGATCAGGATGGCCACCGCATGCCCCAGATAGGCCGGGGTCTTTCCCGCCGGAAGGAGCATGTCGTCGCCGTAGAACTTCGGGAAGACCACGCCATCACGTGCGAGGTCTGCCGCCGTCACCACCACGTCGGGCTTGAGGTCGTCACCAAGCAGGCTCAGGTCGATGCCTTCGAAGGTACGGTCCGCACGGGTGGCGCGAACGATGAACGCGTGCGATTGCTGTGCGGGCCAGTGCGGCATGTCGCGCGAGCGGATATCGCGGGCGAAAACCTTTTCGCCATTGACCTTGGCGACACCGTCAATGCGAAAGCGCGGCGCACCGCTGGCAGGATCGGTTTGCACCGGCGTCAGGTGCTTGTCCTCGAACAATGCGGCCAGGGCCGCCTTGTCAGCGAGGGGCACGATGCAAACCGATACCCCCGCCACAACGCCCGTCTTCAGGAACGTACGGCGCGATGGATTGAAACTGGGCATGGGAGATTCTCTCGAGGAGTACGACGGGCGAATGCTGCCAGCCGGTCCTGTCGACCGGCGCGGATCACGGACCACGCGGGAGCTGCCGGCGCGCGATTGTCTGCGGCGGCTGAGGAATGGGGGCTGGGCAACGACGCCTGTTTCTTGTGCTGTGCTGTCATGGCGCGCCGCAACCGGACGATGCGGCACGCCGGCGAGATTGTCGGGCAAGCCGCCCCCCACCTCAACCCGGCGCGGCCGATAGTCACTATCAGCAGTTCCGAATATTCCCTGAAAGGTAGTCGATAGCCAGCCCGATTACGAGTGGCTAGAACAGTTCAGCAGGGCCACCTTCCGACGGCCAGGCCGAGCGGAACGCATGTGGATGCATGACGATGCCGGCGGCCTCGATTTGTGCGGCGGACAGCACAAGATGCCTGGCGAGCCAGTCATGCAGGCTGCGCAGGAAACGTATGCGGTCCACGCGGTTCGCTGCGGCGATCAGCCATTCGAGCTTGACGTGGGCCGTGTAGACGTCGAGCAGGTTGATGCTCTTGAGCTTGGGCGGCGTGGCATGGCTGCGCTCGATCGCCAGCACGCGCTGCACTTGCGCCGATGACAGCGTGCCGCCGGCGGCGATCTGCCGGTACAGGTCGTCGAGTGCGGGAAAGCGGACGGTTGGCTGCACGCGCGGCACTGCGGCAACCTTCTCCATGCGCAGCACCACATAGCGCGTGGCGGCATTGCGGCGCTCCAGCTCCAGCTCGGCCGCGGTGGGCTTGCGGCGCGGCGGCGCCGGCAAATCCGCCTCGATACGCTTGAGCGCGTCGCGCTCGGTGTAGTCGGGAACCTGCTCCAGTGAATCAGGCACCACAAGAATTGCCCGTGCGCATTCCAGGCCGAATGGATATTCGTGGCCATCCGGACCGCGCAGGATGTAGGCGTGCCCCTCCGGGAAGCCGTGGTGACGGCCGCCCTTCGCGCTGCGCGCGTGGCAGCGTGCGGTGGCCGGATCGACAAAGTCCTTGCGAACGGGGGTCCAGCTCCCGTGCATGGTTGGGGTCATTGGTTGTTGCGGGTGGGGAAACGGACGGTATTGTCCCACTGTTTCAGGCTTGCTTCTCCGGCACGCGCCTTACTTGCTCCCCTCTCCCGCTCGGCGGGAGAGGGGTTGGGGGAGAGGGCCAGTGGTTCGTGCGAAGTGATATCGCAGTTTGCACCGCAGCGCCCTCTCCCCCGGCCCCTCTCCCATGTCATGGGAGAGGGGAGCAAACCATCAGCATCCGAAGCAGCGTCACTTCAGCATGAACGACATCGCGGAGCAGCAGTTCAGCATCCTGACGGCGGCCTGCACCGAAGGGGCCGTGAACGACAGCGTCACGCCGTCGATGCGTTCGAAGTCAGGCCATTGGCAGAACAGGTCGGCGTGCGCCGTCGTCATCGTCTGCAGGCGGCACGTCACCGGACCGCGCAGTTCGAAGCAGCGCGCTTCGGGCCGCGCAATCGCGCTACGCGTTACGGCTGCCGCAGCCTCCGCAATAGCTTCGCGCGCTGCCGCCGGGGAAAGCGTAGTGCCGCTGCCCTGCCCCCCCGCCGTCTTGGTCTGGACGTAGCGCACCCAGGGCATCAGCGGCTGTGTTTCGGCAATGAATACGTCGTCGCCGCTGGCCAGCAGCACCGGCACATCGAACTCACCGGCCAGCGCCGCGTAGATGCCGGCCTCTCCAAGTTCCAGCCCGTTCAGCCAGACACGCGCGAACGCGCCACTGTTGATCGTATGGGCCAGCACGCCACGGCCTTGTGCACGGCTGTGGTAGCCGATCATGAACACACCGTCGCAATCCTGCTCGACACCGGCCACCATGCTCAGGTAACGCGGCTTGCCAAGCACGAGTTGCGCACGCGGGTCTATCTGGTCGGGCAGCAGGTTGCGGAAGCCGCCGTGCGAATCGTTGACGAGCACCTCTGTGGCGCCGCCGGCGAACGCGCCCTGCACGGCGGCATTGGCCTCGGCCGTCATCCACGCGCGGGCACGCTCGTATTCACCATTGCCGGGACGCGTCTGCTCGGCGTGAAATACGCCCGCCACGCCTTCGATGTCGGTGGAAATCAGGATCTTCATGCAGTCAGCTCTTGCAACAGTTCACGCAGTGCGCGGCGCGTGTGGCCATCGCGGCCATGGACGGTCTCCGCGTACCAGAGTGCATGCACGATGGCCTGTTCCACGCTATCCGCCGCCGCGCGGAACAGCGGGTCCAGCCTGGACTCATGCATCATGGAAACAGCCGGCATCGGCACATCGGTCAGGTGCGGCACGGTATAGGCCGTGGAGAATGCCAGCGCGATATCACCAGAACCATGGCCGAACACGGAACCCGTTCGCGCAAGCCCGGCACCGGCCCGCAGCGACAGGCGCCTGAGTTGGCGCGCATCGAGCGGCGCATCGGTGGCCACGATCATGATGATCGACCCTTTTTCCGGCGCAACGGCCTGTGCCAGCCGCCCGGCCAGCACCTCACCGAGCGATTGGCCGGCATAGATCAACGATTCCGGCGTACCGAAGTTCGAGAGCACCAGCGCACCGACGGTGTAGTCGCCCCCGATGCGCGACGCCGTGCCGATGCCGCCCTTGACGCCAAACGACGACATCCCACGCCCCGCCCCGACCGCGCCCTGTTCAACGTCCTCGCTGGCGACGGCCAGCGCGTGGTCATAGTGCAGCGGCTGCACGGCCATCGCCTGGATATCGTTCAGATAGCCGTCATTGCACTCGAACACGAGCGGATTGACGGTTGGCCAGGCGCGGCCGATCTCGGGATTGGCGGCAATGGCCGCGCGGATCTGCGCCTGGGCCAGCGCGCCGACCGAGAATGTATTCGTCAGTGCGATCGGCGTTTCCATCACGCCAAGCTCGTCAACCTGCACCAGGCCGATGCTCTTGCCGAAGCCGTTCAGCACGGTGGCCGCGGCGGGCACCTTGTCGACATAGACATTGCCCGCGTGCGGGCGGATCACCGTCACGCCGGTCTGGCAGGCGCCATCGGCCAGCGTGCAATGGCCGACCGTCACGCCGGCCACATCGGTGATTGCGTTGCGCGGGCCGGCCGGCAGCGTGCCGACGACGGGAGCGTTCGTCATTACTTCAGCGGCGATCGATCTTCGGATCGAGCGCGTCGCGCAGGCCGTCACCGAGCAGGTTGAACGCCAGCACGGTCAGGAAGATCGCCAGGCTCGGGAAGAGCGCCACGTGGGGGGCGGTCACCATGTCGGCGCGGGCCTCGTTGAGCATCGCGCCCCACTCGGGCGTGGGCGGCTGGGCGCCGAGCCCGAGGAACGACAGGCCGGCGGCCGTGATGATCGACGTACCGATCCGCATCGAGAAGTACACCACGATCGACGACACGGTGCCAGGCAGGATATGGCGCATCAGGATGGTCCAGTCGGACGCGCCGATACTGCGTGCGGCTTCCACGTAGGTCAGGCGCTTGAGCATCAGCGTATTGCCGCGCACGAGCCGCGCGAAGGCCGGAATGCTGAAGATCGCCACGGCGAAGATCACGTTGACCATGCCGTTGCCGAGAATGGCCACGATCGCAATCGCCAGCAGGATGCCCGGGAACGCGAACAGCACGTCGCAGATACGCGTGACGATGCGGTCCCACCAGCCTTCATAGTAGCCGGCCAGCAGGCCCAGCATTGTGCCGATGATGGCGCCGATGATCACCGAGAAGAAGCCCGCGGCCAGCGAAATGCGCGTGCCGGCCAGGATGCGGCTGAAGATATCGCGCCCGAGCGAGTCAACGCCCATCCAGTGCGCGACGGACGGCCCCGCGTTGAGCGCGTCATAGTCAAAGAAGTTCTCGGGGTCGTACGGCACGATATGCGGCGCCAGGATCGCGATCACCACGAGCAACAGCACGAACGCACCGGCGGCCAGCGCCAGATGCTGCTTGCGGAACTTGCGCCAGAACTCGCTCCAGGGCGTGCGGACTGCCTCGGGAACGTTGGTGGGTGCGGCCTCGGGCGCGGCGGGTGCGGAAAGATCAGACATGCCGGCCTCCTTATTTGTAGCGAATGGCGGGGTTGATCACGGTGTACAGGATGTCCACCACCAGGTTGATCAGGATGAATTCGAGCGAGAACAGCAGCACCTCGGCCTGGATGACCGGGTAGTCGCGCATCTCCACGGCATCGACCAGCAGGCGGCCCAGGCCGGGCCAGTTGAACACCTTTTCGACGAGGATCGAGCCGCCCAGCAGGAAGCCGAACTGCAGGCCCATCATCGTCACCACGGGAATCATCGCGTTGCGCAGCGTGTGCTTGGCCACCACCACGGTCTCGCGCACGCCCTTGGCGCGGGCGGTGCGAACGAAATCTTCCTGCAGCACTTCGATGAACGACGCCCGCGTAAACCGCGCCATCACGGCGGCCACGGCGGCGCCGAGCGTCAGCGACGGCAGGATGTAGTGCTTCCAGCTATCGGCACCAATGGACGGCAGCCAGCCAAGCTGCACCGAGAACACCTCCATCAGCAGCATGCCCAGCGCGAACGCGGGGAACGAGATGCCCGACACGGCCAGCGTCATGCCCAGGCGGTCCGGCCATTTGTTGCGCCACACGGCCGAGCAGATGCCGATGGTCATGCCGAAGACCACGGCCCAGACCATCGAGGCGATCGTCAGGTAGAGCGTGGGCAGGAAGCGCTCGCCGATCTCGTCGGAAACGGGGCGCTTGGTGCGCAGCGACATGCCGAACTCACCCTGCAGCGCATTGGTGAAGAAATGCACGAACTGCTCGTGCATCGGGCGATCGAGCCCCAGGTCCTTGCGCACAAGCTCCACGGTGGCCTGATCCGCTTCCGGGCCCGCGGCCAGCCGCGCCGGATCGCCGGGCAGCAGATGGACGAACAGGAACACCAGCACCATCACGATCAGCATGGTGGGGATGACGCCCAGGAATCGTTTGAGGAAGTAATTCAGCATCTGGCACCAGAAAATTAGGGACCGCAGGCCACCCGTCCTCAACCCCGCGTATCGGGCGAGCGGCCATACGGCTTACTGCATACGGCTTTTTATTGGAACTGCTTTACCGCGACTTGCTTACCACTCTTACTGCTCCCCTCTCCCGCGCGCGGGA
>NZ_ALOU01000081.1 GCF_000292345.1 Cupriavidus sp. BIS7 | reverse complement strand
GGGCTGGGGGTTTTGGGGATAAGAGCCTGGCGATGACCTACTTTCACACGGGTAGTCCGCACTATCATCGGCGCGAAGTCGTTTCACGGTCCTGTTCGGGATGGGAAGGGGTGGTTCCAACTTGCTATGGTCACCAGGCATGAGGGGTAGCCGGGCTGACGCGCTGCGTCAACCTGGCAAATCGGGGTGTAGTAAAGATTGGGTTGTGCTGTATGCCAAGTGGCACAGCGGAACACCAGGTAAAACACACTGGTTATAGGATCAAGCCTTACGGGCAATTAGTACTGGTTAGCTTAACGCATTACTGCGCTTCCACACCCAGCCTATCAACGTCCTGGTCTCGAACGACCCTTCAAGGAGGTCAAGCCTCCAGGGAATCCTCATCTTCAGGCGAGTTTCCCGCTTAGATGCTTTCAGCGGTTATCTCTTCCGTACATAGCTACCCTGCGATGCCTCTGGCGAGACAACAGGTACACCAGCGGTACGTCCACTCCGGTCCTCTCGTACTAGGAGCAGCCCCCGTCAAGATTCCAACGCCCACGGCAGATAGGGACCAAACTGTCTCACGACGTTTTAAACCCAGCTCACGTACCTCTTTAAATGGCGAACAGCCATACCCTTGGGACCGGCTACAGCCCCAGGATGAGATGAGCCGACATCGAGGTGCCAAACACCGCCGTCGATATGAACTCTTGGGCGGTATCAGCCTGTTATCCCCAGAGTACCTTTTATCCGTTGAGCGATGGCCCTTCCATTCAGAACCACCGGATCACTATGTCCTGCTTTCGCACCTGCTCGACTTGTCGGTCTCGCAGTTAAGCACGCTTTTGCCATTGCACTTTAGGTACGATGTCCGACCGTACCAAGCGTACCTTCGAACTCCTCCGTTACACTTTGGGAGGAGACCGCCCCAGTCAAACTGCCTACCATGCACTGTCCCCGACCCGGATTCACGGGCCAAGGTTAGAACCTCAAACAAACCAGGGTGGTATTTCAAGGACGGCTCCACGTGAACTAGCGTCCACGCTTCAAAGCCTCCCACCTATCCTACACAGATCGGTTCAAAGTCCAATGCAAAGCTACAGTAAAGGTTCATGGGGTCTTTCCGTCTAGCCGCGGGGAGATTGCATCATCACAAACACTTCAACTTCGCTGAGTCTCGGGAGGAGACAGTGTGGCCATCGTTACGCCATTCGTGCAGGTCGGAACTTACCCGACAAGGAATTTCGCTACCTTAGGACCGTTATAGTTACGGCCGCCGTTTACCGGGACTTCAATCAAGAGCTTGCACCCCATCATTTAATCTTCCGGCACCGGGCAGGCGTCACACCCTATACGTCCACTTTCGTGTTTGCAGAGTGCTGTGTTTTTATTAAACAGTCGCAGCCACCATTTTATTGCAACCCCTTCACCCTTCTGGCGCAGGCCAGTCAAGCTACCAGGGCGTACCTTATCCCGAAGTTACGGTACCAATTTGCCGAGTTCCTTCTCCCGAGTTCTCTCAAGCGCCTTAGAATACTCATCTCGCCCACCTGTGTCGGTTTGCGGTACGGTCTCGTATGACTGAAGCTTAGAGGCTTTTCTTGGAACCACTTCCAATTGCTTCGCAGCACTAGGCCGCTCGCCCCACACTCTTGAATTCCGCGCCCGGATTTGCCTAAGCGCCTTCTCCAATGCAGGGACCGGGACTTCCAACACCCGGACAACCTTCCGCGATCCGTCCCCCCATCGCATCATACGACGGTGCAGGAATATTAACCTGCTTCCCATCAGCTACGCATCTCTGCCTCGCCTTAGGGGCCGACTCACCCTACGCCGATGAACGTTGCGTAGGAAACCTTGGGCTTACGGCGAGGGGGCCTTTCACCCCCTTTATCGCTACTCATGTCAGCATTCGCACTTCTGATACCTCCAGCATCCTTTACAAGACACCTTCACAGGCTTACAGAACGCTCTCCTACCACGCACTTGCGTGCGTCCGCAGCTTCGGTATATAGCTTAGCCCCGTTACATCTTCCGCGCAGGACGACTCGATCAGTGAGCTATTACGCTTTCTTTAAAGGGTGGCTGCTTCTAAGCCAACCTCCTGACTGTTTTAGCCTTCCCACTTCGTTTCCCACTTAGCTATATTTGGGGACCTTAGCTGGCGGTCTGGGTTGTTTCCCTCTTGACACCGGACGTTAGCACCCGATGTCTGTCTCCCGTGATTGCACTCTTCGGTATTCGGAGTTTGCTATGGCGGGGTAATCAGCAATAGACCCCCCAACCATGACAGTGCTCTACCCCCGAAGGTGAGACACGAGGCACTACCTAAATAGTTTTCGGAGAGAACCAGCTATTTCCAGATTTGTTTAGCCTTTCACCCCTATCCACAGCTCATCCCCTAACTTTTCAACGTTAGTGGGTTCGGTCCTCCAGTACGTGTTACCGCACCTTCAACCTGGCCATGGATAGATCATCTGGTTTCGGGTCTACACCCAGCGACTCAACGCCCTATTCGGACTCGCTTTCGCTACGCCTTCCCTAATCGGTTAAGCTTGCCACTGAATGTAAGTCGCTGACCCATTATACAAAAGGTACGCCGTCACCCGTTGCCAGGCTCCGACTGTTTGTATGCATGCGGTTTCAGGATCTATTTCACTCCCCTCCCGGGGTTCTTTTCGCCTTTCCCTCACGGTACTGGTTCACTATCGGTCGATTACGAGTATTTAGCCTTGGAGGATGGTCCCCCCATCTTCAGACAGGATTTCACGTGTCCCGCCCTACTTGTCGTACACCTAGTTCCACAAAACTGTTTTCGCATACAGGGCTATCACCTGCTATGGCCGGGCTTTCCATCCCGTTCTGCTAACAATTCTGCTAAAGAGTACAAGGCTCTTCCCATTTCGTTCGCCACTACTTTGGGAATCTCGGTTGATTTCTGTTCCTGCAGCTACTTAGATGTTTCAGTTCGCCGCGTTCGCTTCCCTGACCTATGTATTCAGTCAGGGATGACCCATTCGGGCCGGGTTTCCCCATTCGGACATCTCCGGATCAAAGCTCGTTTGCCAGCTCCCCGAAGCTTTTCGCAGGCTACCGCGTCCTTCATCGCCTGTAATCGCCAAGGCATCCACCACATGCACTTGTTCGCTTGACCCTATAACGAGTGTGTCTCACAACACACCTGTCACAGGTCTGAGTTCTCGCGTTTGTGCCGTATTCCAAGTCATCTTTCGATCACTTAAATACATTTTGGTTGATACAATCACAACCCGGTATCACGTTAAACTACATGAGCGTCTCATCAACGCTCCGTGACACCTTTACTACATCCCATATTGTTAAAGAACAGCCGAGC